>DASRGA010000024.1:0-128193 GCA_035651295.1 Gaiellaceae bacterium
GCGACACCCATCGCGAGCAGCGACAGCGCGATCCCGGCGAGCACGCTCTGGCGGGCGACGAAGAGGGCGCGGCGCCCGATCCGGATGGCGTCGGCGACGCGGTCGACGCGGTCGACGAGGATCACGGCGTCCGCCGTCTCCGAGGACACGGTCGCCCCGGCCGAGCCCATGGCGACGCCGACGTCGGCGAGCGCCAGCGCCGGAGCGTCGTTGACGCCGTCGCCCACCATGACGACGCTGCGGAGGTCGGGGCGCTCGCGAAGCGCTCGCACCACGTCGAGCTTCTCCTCGGGCGTCTGCTCGGCATAGACGCGGTCGACGCCGAGCACCTCGCCGACGTGGCCGGCGACGGCCGCCCTGTCCCCGGTGACGATCGCGACGTGCCGCACGCCCGCGGCCCGGAGACGCGGGACGAGGTCGACCGAGTCGCTGCGCAGCCGGTCGCCGATCACGGCGACCCCCGACAGCCGTTCGTCGATGCCGACGAGGACCTTCGCCGAGCCGTCCGCAAGCGGCTCCGGCAGCTCGGGATCGATGCCGTGCAGGCGCAGCCAGCCCGCGCTCCCGACGAGCACGCTGTGGCCGTCGACGATCCCGCGGACCCCTTTGCCGAACGCCTCCTCGGTCTGCTCGGGAATCGTGAGCCGCAGGCTGCGCCTCTCGGCGGCGTCGACGAGCGCCTTTGCCAGCGGGTGCGACGAGAGCCGGTCGAGCGAGGCGGCGAGCCGGAGGATCTCGTCCGGCTCGAAGCCGTCGGTCGGGACGACACGATCCAGCTCCGGCTGACCGAGCGTGACCGTGCCCGTCTTGTCGAGCAGCACCGAGCGCGCCTGGCCGAGCTGCTCGATCGCCGCCGCGCCCTTGACCACGACACCGACGCGTGCGGCGCGCGAGAGCCCCGAGATGAGCGCGATCGGGGCCGCCAGGATCAGCGGGCACGGCGTGGCGACGACGAAGACCGCGAGAGCGCGCACCGGATCGCCGGAGACCGCCCAGGCGGCCGCGGCGACGGCCAGCGTCGCCGGCAGGAAGAAGATCGCGTAGCGGTCGGCGACGCGGACGAAGGGCGCGCGCTCTTCCTCGGCGTGCTCCACGAGCCGCACGAGCGCGGCGTAGGCGCTCTCGGACGCGGGACGGAGCGCCCTCAGCTCGAACGCATGACCCGCCGCCGAGGTGCCGCTCCGGACGTTCCCCCCTCGATGCACGGTCACCGGCAGCGGCTCGCCGGTGAGCGCCGACTCGTCGACGATCGCCTCGTCGCCGAGCACCATCCCGTCCACCGGCACCACCTCGCCGGCGCGCACCAGCACGACGTCGCCGGCCTCGACCTCGCCGACCGGCACTTCGACGAGCTCGTGGTCGCGCCGAAGCAGCGCATGGCGGGGAGCGCGCTCGACCAGCGCGGTCAGCTCGCGCCGCGCCCGCCGGTTCGCCGACTCCTCGAGCGCATTTCCTCCGGCGAGCATCAGCGCGACAACCGCACCGGCGAGGTATTCCCCGAGGGCGAGGGCGCCGGCCATCGAGACGAGCGCGATCGCGTCGACTCCGACGTCCCGTCGCAGCAGCGAGCGGACGACCGAGGCGGTCAGCGGCACGAGCAGCATCGCCGTCGTCGCCCCCCAGAGCGCGTCGGCAGCCAGGTGCTGGTTCGCGGCGGCCAGGCCGACGCCGAGCGCCACCGCCACGAGCGCCACACCCGCGACGAGGCGGGCGGAGTGCGCTGCGGCCTTCGCGACGATCGTGGTCACGATCGAATCGTCCGTCAACCGGCGGGCGGGGCACTCCGCAGTTAGCCGCGTTTCCGGCGTCCGCGGAAACCCGCAGCCGGTACGCGGGCGCATCGCGTCGCGCCCCCGCTCCCGCTGTGGGACGACCGCGGCGAGAAGGGAGTGGACCCGACGACGAGCGTCAGCGACGAAGCGCCCCGGCCGGCGGCGGATTGGCATGCGCGGGACGTCGAGGACGTCGCGGCGCTCCTCGGCTCGTCCGGCGAGCAGGGCCTCGGCGAGGCCGAGGCCGGCCGCCGGCTTGCGGCCGACGGGCCGAACGAGCTCGAAGCCGGCGGCCGGCCGTTCGCCTGGCGGCTCCTGCTCGACCAGTTCAGGAACGCCCTCATCGTGATCCTGCTCGTCGGGGCGGCCCTGTCCGCCGCGCTGGGCCACGAGACGGAGTCGCTCGTCATCGCGGTGATCGTCGTCTTCGCGGCCGTGCTCGGCTTCGTCCAGGAGTACCGCGCCGAGCGCGCCCTCGAGGCGCTGCGCAGGCTCGCCTCGCCGACGGCAACCGTCGTGCGCGACGGCAGGGAGCGGCGCATTCCGGCGGCCGAGCTCGTTCGAGGCGACCTCGTGCTGCTCGCCGCCGGCGATCGCGTGCCGGCCGACGCCCGCGTGTGCGCCGCGTTCAACCTCTCGCTCGAGGAGGCGGCCCTGACGGGGGAGTCGCTGCCGGCCGAGAAGACGGCCGCCGCCCTGTCGCCGGGGCCCGCCATGCTCGGAGACCGAACGAACATGGTCTACGCGGGGACGACGGTCGTGAGCGGCCGTGGCCGCGCGCTCGTCGTCGCGACGGGCGCCCGGACCGAGTTCGGGGCGATCGCGCACATGCTGGCGACGATCGAGCGGCCGCGAACCCCGCTCCAGCAAAGCCTCGACCGGACCGGGGTCGTCCTGGCCCGCGCGGCGCTTGCGGTCGTCGTCGTGATCGTCGCGCTCGGGCTCCTGCGGGGCGAGCCGTTCCTCGAGATGCTCGTCTTCGGCGTCGCGGTCGCGGTCGCCGTGGTGCCGGAGGCGCTCCCGGCGGTCGTCACCATCTCGCTCTCGCTGGCCGCAGTCCGGATGTCGCGGCGAAACGCGCTCGTCCGCCGGCTGCCCGCGGTGGAGACGCTCGGCGGCGTCTCGGTGATCGGCAGCGACAAGACCGGCACGCTCACGGCGAACCGGATGACGGTGCGGTGCGCCTGGGTCGCGGGAAGGACCGTCGACCTGACCGAGCCGCGGAGCGGCAGCTGCGACGATCTCGAGCGTCTCTTCGCCGGCGCCGTCCTCGCCTCGGATGCCCGACTCGAGCGCGCCGACGACGGCGAGCGCGAGGTCCGCGGGGATCCGACCGAGACCGCCCTCGTCGTCGCCGCGGCGAAGCTCGGGGTCGACCCGGAGGCGCTCGCAGGTGCGTACGTCCGCGTGGCGGAGATCCCCTTCACGGCAGAGCGCAAGCGGATGACGACGATCCACGACGGCCCCGAGGGCTTCGTCGCGTACACGAAGGGAGCGCCGGAGGTCGTGCTGCCTCTCTGCTCCCGCTGGCTGTCGCCGGACGGGGAGCAGGCGCTCGGCCCCGCCCGCGGCGCCGCGCTCGAGCGCGCGCACGAGCTCGCAGCCCGCTCGCTGCGCGTGCTCGCGGTCGCACGGCGGCAGGGTGCCGATCCGGCCGCCGAGACCGAGAGCGGCCTGACCCTCCTCGGGCTCGTGGCGATGCTCGACCCGCCGCGACCGGAGGCGAGGGAGGCGATCGCCACCTGCCGCCGCGCCGGCATCAGACCGGTGATGATCACCGGCGACCACCCGCTCACCGCGCGATCGATCGCCTCCGAGATCGGGCTGCTCGAGTCCGGCGCGGTCGTCACGGGCGCGGATCTGGACGCCCTGACGGACCGGGAGCTCGAACGCGACGTCGAGTCGATCGACGTGTACGCGCGCGTGTCCCCGGCGCACAAGCTCCGGGTCGTGAAGGCTCTGCAGGCTCGCGGTCATTCCGTCGCGATGACCGGAGACGGCGTCAACGACGCCCCCGCGCTGAAGCGAGCCGACATCGGGGTCGCGATGGGCCTCAACGGGACCGACGTCACGCGCGAGGCCGCCGACATGACGCTGCTGGACGACAACTTCCAGTCGATCGTGGCGGCGGTCGAAGAGGGCCGCGGGGTCTACGCAAACGTACGCAAGTACCTCATGTATCTGCTCTCGGCGAACCTCGGCGAGATCGGCCTGCTCGCGGTCGCCGCGCTCGCCGGGAAGCCGCTCCCGCTGACCGCCGTGCAGATCCTCTACGTGAACCTCGCAACCGACGGCCTCCCCGCGCTCGCGCTCGCCGTCGACCCCGCCGAGCGCGACCTGATGCGGCGCCGCCCCCGCAGACGCGACGGCGCGATCCTGACCCGGCCGGTCGTCGGCCTGATCACGCTCGGAGGGGCATGGTCGACCACGGTCACCGTCGCGCTCTTCACCTGGGCTCTCAGCACGGGAGAAGGGCTCGACCGGGCGCGAACGACGGTCTTCGCGGCGCTGATCCTGATCGAGCTGTTCAAGGCGTTCGCGTTTCGCTCCGACCGCCGCTCCACCTTCGAGTCGCCGCTCTCGAACCGCTGGCTCGACCTTGCGGTCGCCTGGGAGATCGGCCTCCTGGTCACGATCGTCAACGTCCCGTTCCTCGAGCACGCGCTCGGCACGACCGATCTCCCCGCCCGGCGCTGGCTCGTCGTCGCCGCCGCCGCGTTCACGATCGTCCCGGTGCTCGAGCTCGGGAAGTTCGTCGCCCGGCGACGAGAGCACCGCGGCAGTCCGTAGTTCCCGACAGGCCCGGCAGCGTCGCCCCTGACGCGCCGTGCCCGCGCCGGCCGTTAGATGGGAGCCGCGAGCCGGAGAAAAGACGGTGCGCTTGATCTTCACAGCAGTCGTCACGGCGCTGATCGCGGGGCTGTCCGTTCCGGCGCCGCAGCGGGCGCAGGCCGTCGGTCGCGCCGAGCGCCTGGCCGTGCGCGCCCGGCGCGGCGACCGCAGCGCGCGTGCGGCGCTGGTGGAGGAGCACATGGGGCTCGTCCGCTCGATCGCGTTCCGGTACCGCAATCTCGGCCTCCCCGTCGAGGATCTCGTGCAGGAGGGCGCGATCGGCCTCCTGTCCGCGATCGACGAGTTCGACCCGGCGCGTGCCGCCAGCTTCTCGACATACGCCTACTGGCGCGTCCGGGCTGCGGTCACCCATGCGCTGACAGCGCGGGCCAGCCTGATCCGGGTTCCTCGCACGGTGCTCGAGCACCGCCGCGCGATCGCGGGCGCCCGGCGACGCCTCGCGGCCTCCGGCGCGACGGCGAGCCCGGCCGTCCTCGCCGAGGAGACGGCGCTCCCGGTCGCCGGGGTCCTGGAGGCGCTCGCGCCCGTGACGATCGGACCGCTCGAGGCCGTCCCCGGCGCCGGTGAAGCGAGCCTCGACGGCGGCGACCAGCCGGACGCGATCGCGGTCGCCCTGGAGGAGCGCCTCGCCCTCCGGAGGGCGCTCGTGCACCTCCCGCCGCGGAAACGCGCGATCGTCAGCCGCCACTTCGGCATCGACGTCGAGCCGGAGACCCTCGCGCAGATCGCGAGCGACCTGCGTGTGAGCCCCGAGCGCGCGCGGGTTCTCAAGGACGAAGCGCTGCGAGAGCTGGCCGCAGAGCTCGACGCCGCCTGAGCCTCCGTAGTCGCGACGTCCGACGGTGCGGGAAACCGCCGAGGCGTTGCGCCCGGCGCGGCGGAGGACGGCTCCGACAAGGAGTTGGGCGATGACGACAGCCGCCAACACGGCCAGGCTGGAGGCCGGCCGGCGAATCTTCATCCGGATCCTGGTCGGAGTCGACGGCGGCGACGCAGCGCTCGAGGCCGCACGGCAGGCCGCGCTGCTCGAGGACGTCGCCGGGCAGCTGACAGTGTTCTCCGCGTGGCAGACCGCCCCCACCGTCGTCGGCGGCACCGGCTCGGAGGTCCCCTGGTACTACGACGAGGATCGGCAGCGAGGCGAGGCGGAGGAGGCCGTTCGCGCGGCGCGCGAGTACGTCGAGCCGTACTCGAGCCCGCTCACGAAGATCGTCCGGGCGACGCCCGTCGCCGGTCTGCTCGCCGAGATCGAGCGGGAGCAGGCGACGATGGTGGCCGTCGGCGCCGGCGAGTCGGGGCGCCTGCGAGGGATCATCGAGGGCTCGGTCGCAACCGAGCTGATCCACCGGGCGCCGTGTTCGGTGCTGGTCGCCCGCCGGGCCGAGAACGGGTTCCCGCGCCGGATCGTCGCCGGCGTCGACGGCTCCGTGGAGTCGGCGGCCGCGTACGCCGCGGCGCGCTACCTCGCGCAGCGCTTCGACGCCTCGCTGCAGACGGTCGTCGCGTGGGGCGGAAAGGGCGCCGACGCGCGGCTCGCCGCGATCATCACCGACGGCGCCCACGCGGACAGCGCGCGTCCACCGGTCGAGGCGCTCGGAGCCGCGGCAGAAGATGCCGACCTGCTCGTCGTCGGCAGCCGGGGCCTCCACGGCCTCCGCGCGCTCGGCTCGGTGTCCGAGCGCGCCGCCCATGCGGCCGGGTGCTCGACGCTCGTCGTCCGCCTGCCCGTCTGGCAACTCGTCGACCGAGAGCTCGGCCGCTAGAAAGCAGGTTGGCAGCACCGACGCAGAAAGGAGCGCTTGATCAGTGCGCACCGTGATTCCCGCCGCACCCCTCCCGGCCGTCGACGCTCGACCGCGGCGGGTGCTGGTCGTCGTCGACGAGCCCTGTGCGTCCCGGGCGTTCTGCGCGACCGTGCTTCGCCACGGCTCGGCCGGCGCGCTCGAGGCTCTCGTCGTCGCACCCGCGCGGGACTCGCCGGCGACGCAGTGGTATGCCGACGAGGAGGCCGCGCGAGCCGACGCGACGCAGCGGCTCCGCGAATGCATCGCCTGCCTCGCCGCGAGCGGCGTCCGCGCCTGCGGACGGCTGGCCGACCCCGATCCGCTGCAAGCTGTCGGCGACGCGCTCCGCGAATTCCCCGCCGACGCGGTCCTCGTGGTCACCCGCCCCCTGCGCCCGTCGACATGGCTCCAGGCGAACCTCGTCGACCGTGTCCGCCGAAGCTTCGACCTCCCGGTCGAGCACGTCGTGGTCGAGGCGAGCGACCGCCGCCGATGACGCAGACGGCCGCCACGGTTCCGGACCGCGCAGCCCCCGCTCTCGGCGGGCTGAGCGAGGCCGAAGCGGCGAGGCGGCTCGCGGCGCGTCCGGCGGCGCCGCGCGCGCGCACGAGCCGCTCGTACGCGAGCATCGTCCGCGCCAACGTCCTCACCGTCTTCAACCTGATCCTCGCGGTCGCCGGCGCGGCGACGCTCGTGTTCGGCGAGTGGCAGGACTCCCTGTTCCTCGGCGTGCTCGTCGCCAACTCGTGCATCGGGACGGTGCAGGAGGTTCGCGCCAAACGGGCGCTCGACCGCTTGACGGCTCTCGTCGCGCCGCGAGCGACGGTCGTCCGCGGCGGCGAGGGACGATCGGTCGCGGTCGAGAACGTCGTCGTCGGCGACCTGATCCGTGCCGGCCCGGGAGACCAGATCGTCGCCGACGGAACCCTCGTCCAGGCCGTCGAGCTCAGGGTCGACGAGTCGATCCTGACCGGCGAGGCGGAGCCGGTCGAGCGCGCCGCCGGCGAGCACGTGCGCTCCGGCTCGTTCGTCGTCGAGGGGGTGGGCGTCTACACGGTCACGGCCGTCGGAGGCGACAGCTTCGCCGCCCGGCTCACCGGCGAGGCCAGGTCGTTCCGGCACCCGCGCTCGCCGCTCGAGCTCGCGCTCAACCGCCTGCTGCTCGCGCTCGTCGGCGTCATGATCCCGCTCGGGGTCGCCCTTGGCTACGCGCTCTGGCACCGGCACGCGTCGCTCCACAACGCGGTGCCGACGTCCGTCGCGGCCGTCGTCACGCTCGTGCCCGAAGGCCTGATCCTGCTCGCAAGCCTCACCTACGCCGTCGCGGCGCTGCGAATGGCGAGACGGGGCGCGCTGGCTCAGCAGCTGAACGCGATCGAGTCCCTCGCATCCGTCGACGTCGTCTGCCTCGACAAGACGGGGACGCTCACGGAGCCGGCGCTCCGCGTCGTCGACGTCGTCGGGCCCCCGTCACTCGCCGCGTCGCTCGGCACGTACGCCGCCTCCTCGGCCGTCCGCAACGCCACGATCGAGGCGATCGCAGAGGCCTGCCCCGCCGAGCGGGCCCCCGTCGACGAGGAGCTTCCGTTCTCGTCGCGACGCCGGTTCAGCGCACAGCGCATCGACGGCGTCGGCTACGTGCTCGGCGCTCCCGAGCACTTCGAGCTCGGGCAGCTCGAACGCCGGGCGGCGCAGGCGGCTGCCGACGGGCGGCGCGTGCTCGCCTTCGGAACGTCGCCCCTGCTCGACGCAGAACGGCCGCCGGCACTGGGCCTCGTCCTGCTCGCGGAGCGCCTGCGGCCGGAGGCGCGCTCCACCGTCGAGTGGTTCCGGTCGCAGGGTGTGGAGCTGAAGATCCTCTCCGGCGATCGTCCCGAGACCGTCGCATCGATCGCCCGCGACGCCGGCGTCGACGGTCCGCCGGTCGACGCCTCCGCCCTCCCGACCGATCCGCGCGAGCTGCGTCAGCTCGCGCTCGCGCATTCCGTCTTCGGCCGGATCTCGCCCGCCGACAAGCGGCGCGTCGTCGAGTCGCTGCGCGACGCGGGCCGCTACGTGGCCATGGTCGGCGACGGAGTGAACGACGTCCCCGCCCTCAAGGCCGCGCGGCTCGCGATCGCGCAAGGGTCGGGCACGCAGATGGCGAGGACGGTCGCCGACGTCGTGCTCGTGCGCAGTGAATTCAGCGCCGTGCCCGCCATGGTCGACGAGGGACGCAAGATCCTCCGCAACGTCCAGCGCGTCGCGAAGCTGTTCGTGACGAAGTCCGCGTTCGCCGCCTTCCTCGTCCTGTCGATCGGGCTCACTCCCACCGCCTATCCGCTCCTGCCGCGGCAGCTCACGCTTGCGGCGTCGCTCACCATCGGCATACCCGGCTTCTTCCTGGCGCTCGCGCCGAGCTCCGGCCGCTTCGGCTCGCGCGGATTCCTGCGCGAGCTGGCGCGGTTCGCGCTCCCGGCGGGCACCGCCGCAGGCCTCGGCGTCCTGGCGAGCTACAGCTTCGCGCTCAACGTCCTCGACCTGACGCTCGTCGAGTCGCGAACGGTCGCCGTGTCCGTCGTCGTCGTCGTCGGCCTCTACCTGATCCTCGCGCTCGAGGTCTCGGGACGCATCCGGGGCGCGGCCGTCTCGACGCTGTGCCTCGCGCTGTTCTGCGGCTACGTCGTCGTGCTGCTGGTGCCGTTCACGCGCACGTTCTTCGCACTCGCGCTTCCCGGGCCGGCCGTCGCCGCGGCGGCGCTCGCCGGCGCGTTCCTCGCGGCCGCCGGGCTCGCCGTCCTCGACGACCGATTCATCCCGGGCCGCGCAGGCGACCCGACGTCCGAAGGGGGTGTCACATGAGCGACGCCAACGAGTCGATCTTCGACCGCGTCGTCGTCGGCGTCGACGGCAGCGAGGCCGGCTTCGAAGCGTGCCGGCAGGCTGCGCGCCTGGCGACGGAGACCACGGCGATCGACGCCGTCCTGGTCCGGCCGCCGTCGGCCCCCGAGCCGGCGCGCGCCCCGGGCGCCGGCGCCGGCTGGGACCCCGACGACGCGCTCGCCCGGGCACTGCAGATTCTCGGGGGGCATGCCCGCGCGCACCGCCTCGACGGCTTCGCCGCTCCGGCTCTCCTGGCGGAGCTCCGCCGCTTCGAGGCCACGCTCGTCGTCCTCGGCACGCACGGCCACGGCCGGCTGGCGGAGATCGTCTTCGGCGGCGTCGCCGGCGAGATCCTGCACCAGGCCCCCTCGTCGGTGCTCGTCGCCCGCCGCTGCCTCGACGAGCGGTTCCCTCATCGCATCGTCGTCGGGCACGACGGGTCGGCGCCGTCCGACGCGGCGCTCGCCGTCGCCGACGCTCTCGCACGGCGGTTCCAGAGCAGCATCAGCGTGATCACGGCGCTGGCGGGACAGGTCGCCGATCCCACGCACCTCCCGGGACACGACAGGCACATCGTCGCTCAGCACCCCGTCGTCGCCCTGGTCGAGGCCGCCCGGGACGCGGATCTCCTGGTCGTCGGCAGCCGCGGCCTCCACGGCGTGAAGGCGCTCGGCAGCGTGTCCGAGCGGGTCGCCCACGACGCCGTCTGCTCCGTGCTCGTCGTCCGCGGCCGGCCGTAGCCGGTCCTGCCCGGCGGGCTACCGCAGCGCCGCGTGCCTGGCCGGCGCCCTGTGCGCCGCAGCCGCCACGAGCCGCCTGACACGCTCGGGGTGAACCTGGCGGTAGTGCTCTGCGCAGTAGCCGACGCCCTTCGAGTCCGCGTGGACCGCCTGTTCGCGGCAGAGGGCGCACTCGACGCGCGTCGCCGTCGCGTTCTCGTCGGGCTTCTCGGCGTGAAAGTGGATCGAATGCCTCAGCATCGCTCGCTCCTCGTCGGCTTCTGGATCGGTCTGCACCTCGTCTTAGGCAGGCTGCGGCAGACGCGCATCCGCGCCGACACCGGCCCCCGACGGTTGGATCGGTCGAGCGCCGATGCGGGGTTTCCACCCGGCGCGGATCGGCGCGTAACCCGATCCGGACACGACGCCGGAAGGCGATCGTCCGGGCATGAAGCCGCTCCTGATCGTCGTCACCACGCTCGCGGCGGCGGCGCTCGCGGCCGCCGGCTCGACGCAGGCCGGTTCGAGCCACCGCCTCCGGGTCGACCGCCCGGCGCGCGGAACGGGCGCGCGCGTCACCTACGTGCAGCTCGTCAGGGGAATCGTCGCCCATCGGATGCGGGCGACGATCCTGACCGACACCCGCTGCACCCCCGACATGATGGGCGTGTCGCATTGCCTCAACAGGATGCGACTCGCGAACGGCGAGACGATCACCGTCGTCCACAACCACCGGATGATGGACATGCCCTGCCTCGACCCCGGCGAACACGTCGTCGTCACACCCTGAAACAGAGGGAATCGCCATGTACCACCACATGGACGCCGCCGACTGGTTCTGGATGATCCCGGCGATGCTCCTCTGGATCGCCGTCCTGGGCGGAGTCGTCTACCTGGCCGTCAGACTGGCGAACGAGCACTCGCACCGATAGGCGAGCTCGTCGTGTCGACCCGCGGCGCGTCAGCCGGCGGTGCGCGCGACGAGCGCGTCGGCGCCGCGCTGGCCGCGCTTCATCGCCCAGGCGTGGTTCCAGCGGAAGAGCGGCTTCAAGACCGGGCTCAGCTGCTTGACGCCCGGCTTCTCGACCCGCGGGCGGAACTCGAAGACCGCGTCGGTGCCGCCGTCGCCCGCGGTGAACGTCCAGCTGCCGCTGCCGACGAAGTCGCCGGTCATCGTGAAGTCGAAGCGCCGCGGCGCGTCTGCCTCGACGATCTCGGCTTCCCAGCGTAGGAGGTACGGCAGGAAGCCCCGGCTGACGATCCGGACGCGGCGGCCCGTTCGCGGCGGCCCGCCGTCGCCCTCGACCGCGACGAACACGTCTCCCCACCAGCGCGGATAGCCGAGCGTGTCGCCGATCAGCTCGTACGTCTCCTCGACGGAGGCGCGGACGAACCAGCGGTCGACGAAGCGGTACTCGTTGTACACCGCTCGATCCTACGCCCGTCGGCAGACCGTAAGATCGGTCGACTCGATGGACGAGAGGCAAGCCGAGCGGCGAGAGGCGCCCCCGAGGTGAGCGAGCGCGCCGACGTGGTCGTGATCGGCGGAGGCGTCATGGGCGCCGCGGCGCTCCGCTACCTCGCGGAGCTCGGCTGCCCCCGGCCGCTCCTCCTCGAACGCGAGACGCTCGCCTGCGGCTCGACCGGCCACTGCGCCGGCGGCGTCCGCACGCTGTTCTCGGACGAGCTAAACGTCCGCGTCGGGCTCGAGTCGATCCGCCGGCTGCAGCGCTTCGAGGACGAGGTCGGCGAGCCGCTCGACCTCCGCCTCACCGGCTACCTCTTCCTGCTCGACAACGAGGACGACGCCGGCCGTTTCGCCGGCGACCTCCTGCACCAGGCCGCGCACGGCATCGACACGCGGCTTCTGACCCCGGCGGAGGCGCGGCAGATCGTGCCGCAGCTCGCGGTGGACGATCTCTGCGCCGCCGTCTTCAACCCCGTCGCCGGCGTCGTCACGCCCGACCTCGTCGTGCAGGGGTGCGCCCGCCGCGCGGTGCGACTCGGCGCGCAGGTCCGGCAGTCGTGCGCCGCCGAGCAGATCGTCGTGCGCAACGGACGCGTCGCCGGCGTCCGGACGGCGCGCGGGCCGATCGAGACGGAGCGCGTCGTGCTGACGGCGGGCGTCTGGTCGCGGGAGCTGGCCGCGACCGCCGGCTTCGATCTGCCCGTCCAGCCCGAACGCCGGTTCATGTTCGTCACCGAGCCGGCGCCCGGCTTCCCCGAGGAGCTCCCGCTCACGATCGACTTCAGCACCTCGTTCTACCTGCACCGCGAAGGCCCGGCGATCCTGTTCGGCGGCCGCGAGCCGTCGCTCGAAGAGGTCGCGCCGCACGCGGCGCGCAGGGTGCCGGCCCTCGCGGATCTCGAGGTGCGGCACACGGTCTCGGGCTTCTACGAGATGAGCCCGGATCGAAACGCGCTCGTCGGCGCGGCGGCCGAGCCGGCCGGCCTCGTCTACGCGACGGGCTTCTCCGGCCACGGCTTCCAGCAGGGGCTCGTCGTCGGCGAGCATCTCGCCGAGCTCGCGCTCGGGCTCGAGCCGACGTTCGAGCTCTCACACCTCGACGTCGCGCGTTTCGCGCACGGCGCCGCACGCGCCGAGCTGAACGTGATCTGAATGCTCACGCTCCTCGACCGGGACGAGATCCGCCGGCTCCTGCCGCCGATCGCCGAGCAGATCGAGATCGTCGAGCGCGTCTACCGGGCGCTGGCGGGCGGCCGGGTCGAGCTGCCGCCGAAGATCGGCGTCCACCCGCGGGCCGACGCGTTTCTGCACGCGATGCCGGCCTACCTGGAGGAGGAGGACGTCGTCGCGATCAAGTGGGTGTCCGGCTATCCCGACAACCCCTCGCGCGGGCTCCCCTACATCAGCGGCGTGATCGTGGTCAACGACGCCGCGACCGGGATCCCGACGGCGATCCTCGACGCCGCCGAGATCACCGCCGCTCGCACCGCGGCGGCTTCGGGCGCGTGCATCGAGGCGTTCGCTCCCGCCGGCTGGCGGCGCGCGGCCGTTCTCGGCGCAGGCGAGCAGGGCCGCTACCACGTCCGGCTCCTCCGGGCGATCGCGCCCGAGTGCGAGATCGCCGTGTTCGACCCGGTCACGGAGCGCGCCGCGAACGCCGGCGACGGCGCCGTCGCCGCCGCCACGCCGCGGGACGCCGTCGAGGGCGCGGAGGTCGTCGTGACCGCCGCGCCGATCGTCCGCGACCCGCGGCCGGCGGTCGAGGCGGACTGGCTCGCCCCCCGGTGCCTGCTTCTGCCGCTCGACTTCGACGCCTCCGTGACGGCGGACGCGGTCGCCGCCTGCGAGGTGCACGCGACCGACGACGTCGCCCAGTACGACTCCTACCGGACGCAGGGGCACTTCGAGCGCTGGCCCCGGCCGGACCGTTCGGTCGGCGTCGCGCTCGACGACGTCCGCCCGGCGGCCCGCGTCTGCTGTACGAACCTCGGAGTCGGCGCGCTCGACGCCGCGTTCGCCGCGGCCGTCCTCGAGCGGTTCGGGCTGTAGGGAGCTTCGCGCTTCGCGCGCGGCCCGTATGCCTCGCCTCGCCGCTCAGGCGGCCTCGCGCGCCGCCGGCCGCGCCGCCGGCTCCTCGGCCGCCCGCAGGGCCGAGTAGGCGGCCGCGAACCCGGAGCGCCAGCTCGGGTGGCGCGGCGTCCAGGAGAGCTCGCGCCGGGCCTTGGCGTTGGACGCGCCGCGGGCGTCGGTTCCGATCACGACCGCCGCCTCGCCCGCCGCGAGCCGTGCAAGCCATGCCGGAAGACGCCGGGGCGGCTCGGCGCCGAGCGCCGCCGCCAGGACCGGCAGCCAGTCGCGCACCGGCGCCGGGTCGTCGTCGACGATGTTGTAGATCGCCGGCCCGTCGTGCTCGAGCGCGAGGACGGTCGCCGCGGCCGCGTCGTCGAGGTGGATCCACGAGGCGAAGCCGCCGCCGCTGCCGATGATCGGGTACTGCCGCTTGCGCACGGGCTCGATCAGCCCGTCGTTGGCGGCGCCGTAGAAGAGGCCGTAGCGAAGCACGATCCCTCCGAAGTCCGTCACGGCCCGGTCGAGGTGGCTCATCGCGTCGAACGACCGCCGCGCGTTCGCGGGCGGGCTCGGGTCGAGCGGGTCGTCCTCGGTCTTGACCCAGGCGCCCTCGCGCACGCACCGGTAGGAGGCGAAGCTCTGGGCGACGAACCGCCGCGCGTTCGCCTCCCCGGCCGCTGCGAGCAGCGCGTCGGTGCCTCTCGTGCGCAGCTCGTTCGTCGCGGCGAAGGCCTTGTCGAAGTTGCGGCCCCAGGTCGCGTCTGCGAGCGCGGTCGCCTGGTGCACGATCGCGTCGGGCGCCGCTTCGAGGACCGCCCTGCGGACCGCGGCCGGATCGCGCAGGTCGAGCTCGACCGGCTCCGCTCCGAGCCCGCGCAGGAGCGCCGCATTCTGCGGCGAGTTGTGGGTGCCGACCACGTCGTGGCCTGCGTCGACCAGCTGGGGGACGAGGCGGCGGCCCAGCGCCCCGCTCGCCCCGGCGACGAAAACGCGCATCGTGTCGTTCCTTTCGTTGCTCGGTCACATCCCGCGGACCTCGCGGGTCTGGTTTGCTGACACGCGGGGAAGGAGCGATGTGACATGGACGAGCAGGAGTGGCTCGCCCGGCGGTTCGAGGAGGAGCGGCCGCACCTGCGAGCCGTCGCCTACCGGATGCTCGGCTCGCTCAGCGAGGCCGAGGACGCGGTGCAGGATGCGTGGCTGCGGCTGAGCCGCGCCGACACGAGCGAGGTCGAGAACCTCCGCGCCTGGCTGACGACGATCGTCGCGCGGGTCGCGCTCAACATGCTGCGCACCCGCCGCACGCGCCGCGAGCAGCCGCTCGACGTGCGCCTCCCCGATCCGGTCGTCGACCCCGCCGACGGCACCGACCCGGAGCACGAGGCGCTGCTCGCGGATTCCGTCGGGCTCGCCCTGCTGATCGTGCTCGAGACGCTCAGCCCGCCCGAGCGGCTCGCGTTCGTCCTGCACGACATGTTCGCCGTGCCGTTCGAGGAGATCGCGCCGATCGTGGAGCGCTCGCCGGAGGCGACGCGGCAGCTCGCCAGCCGGGCGCGCCGGCGGGTGCGCGGGGCCGACCCGGTCCCGGACGCCGACCTCGCCGCCCAGTGGGAGGTGGTCGAGGCGTTCATCGCCGCGGCCCGCAGCGGAGACTTCGACGCGCTCGTCGCCGTGCTCGACCCCGACGTCGTGCTCCGCTCCGACGGCGGCGCGGCGGCCGGCCTCTCGCAGCACGTTCGCGGCGCCGAGGCGGTCGCCGGCCGGGCGCTGATCTGGCGGCGGGTCGACCTGACCCTGCGGCGCGCGCTCGTCAACGGGGCCGCCGGCATCGTCACGTACCTGCACGGCCGGCCGTTCTCGATCTGCGCCGTCACGGTCAAGAACGGCAGGCTGGCCGAGCTCGACTTTCTCGCCGACCCCGAGCGCATCGCAGCGCTGGGCCTGCCGGCGCTCGACGGCGCATCGTGAGCGGAGAGGGAAGGCGCCGGGCGGCGCCTTCCCTCCGCCGGGCGTCAGGGCGCCGGAACCGCGACGCGGTTCGCCGGCACGATCTGCGGCTGGAACGCGAAGACGTCACGCGAGTGCGGGTCGATCAGCGCCTTGACCCAGTGGACGCGGTTGTCGCCGAATCCCTGGTTGTCGCCGAACGTCTCGACGCGGGTGAAGTTCTCCAGCATCCGCCCCTGAGAGTCGACGAGCGGCTTGTCGACCATGAAGTAGTGCGAGTCGCCGTGGACGAGCACGACGGGCTTCCCGAAGTCGATCGTGTCGTTGCGAAGCTCGGTCAGCACGTCGTGAAACCCGTCCGGGTTGCCGTCGGTCTCGGCGAGCGTCTGCGGATCGCGCTTCGGCGCGCCCTGGTAGCCGGAGGTGTCGAACCCGGGGTCGGCCTGCCAGACGATCATGATCCCGGCCGAGCCGTCCGCCTTCGCCTCGGCGAAGCTGTCGTGCAGCCAACGGATGTCGGCGGCGTTCCGCGCGGCGTACTCGGTCGGGTCGCCGCCGGCGTCGGGAGCGCCGCTGCCGCTCGAGCAGAGGTTGTTGCAGGTGCCCTGGACGTTCAGCGTGACGAACGTCACCTTGTGGAACGTCCAGCGGCGGTTCTCGACGCACGCCGTCGGCACGTACGGCCCGGCGGTCGACCCGGCGGTCGTGTTCGACGTTCCCACGCACAGCGGCGTCGCCTGAACCTCGCTCTGCATGGTCTTCCGGCCGAGCGACCGGTCGCTCGAGAAGAACACCTGCCGCTCGTGCTGCAGCCGCTCGAGCTCGTTGAAGGATCCGTTCGAAGGACGGTCGCAGTCGGTCCAGTCGTTGTCGCCGGGCGTGAAGAACGCCGGCTGCTGCAGCGAGTCGAAGAAGCCGAGCGCCTGCGTGTAGAGCGCGTCGCTGCAGGTCGTCGGGGTGGCCGAGCCGGGCGTGCCGCTGCCCGCCTTCAGGTCGCCGTCGTGGATCGAGAACGAGATGTCCGAGCGGTTCATGTCGGCGATCAGGTTCGGGACGCCCGTCTGGGCCTGCGTGTCGGAGTAGGGAAGGTCTCCCCACAGCCCGACGGCGAACTCGAACGTCTTGGTGTTCGTCGCGTCGTTCCCGCTCAGCGCGATCCCTGCCGTCGCGAACAGCGCCGCGACCGCGAGGGCGCACGCCACTCCGCGCCTCCTGCGCATGTCTCTCCTCCCTCGAGTCGGTTGCCAGACTGCCGTGCCCGACGCTACGGGTGAGCCGCCCCGGGCAGGGTTACGGCGCGGTAACGGGCGGGTGACCAAACGCCGACGGCGGACGGGCCGGGCTCGTCGAGCGCTCGTGCGCTAGCTGATCGTCGCGCCTGCGACGGCCTCTTCGGCCGGCGGCGGCTCGGGATGGAGGCGCTGGAGCGCGTCGGCGAGGATCTCCGCCACGCACAGGTTGCGCGACCAGTTGTGGTCGGCGGGGACGACGTACCACGGGGCGTGGGCCGTCGACGTCCTGCCGATCGCCTCCTCGTAGGCGCGCTGGAAGTCGTCCCAGCGCGCGCGGTCGTCGAGGTCGCCGCGGCGGAACTTCCACCGCTTCTCGGGATCGTCGAGCCGCGCCTGGAGCCGCTCGCGCTGCACGTCACGCGATTCGTGGAGGAAGACCTTGATCACCGCCGCGCCTTCGCCGGCGAGCAGCCGCTCGAACGCGACGATGTGCTCGAACCGCTTCGACCAGACGTCCTCGGGCACGAGCCCGCGGACGCGCGCCGCGACGACGTCTTCGTAGTGCGAGCGATTGAAGATGACGAGCTCGCCGCGGGCCGGGACGCGCGCGTGGACGCGCCAGAGGAAGTCGTGCGCGAGCTCGACCGGCGTCGGCTCCTTGAACGCCTCGACGCGGCAGCCCTGCGGGTTGACGCCGGTGAACACGCTGCGGATGACTCCGTCCTTGCCGGCCGCGTCCATCCCCTGCAGGACGAGGAGGACCGCGTGCCTCGCCTCGGCGTAGAGCCTGTCGTGCAGAACCGCGAGCCGCTCGACCAGCTTCCCGAGACGCTCGAGGCCCGCCGCTTTCGACGGCGCGCCGAGCCGCGCGCCCGTGTCGATCCGGGCGAGCCGGAACGCCGCGCCGGGGTCGACCCGCAGCTCATCGACGAGCGCCACCGCTCCTCCTCCTCCCGCCGGCCGGAGAGCGCTTCTCGGCATGCACCGGCAAGCGCTCCATCTCAGAGATCGGCCGCGCGCCGCCGGAGCCGGCGCCAGGCGGGGCGGAGCTCCGCGTCGACGCGGCGGCGGCGGGCGAGCTGGCGCTCGGCGAGCCGTCCGGCGACGAACGCGGCCGCGGTGGGGTCGTCGTGGACCGTGGTCGCTCGCAGCGCGGTCTCGGCCACGACCGAGTCCTGGTGCTCCCCCAGGAGATCCTGGAGCGCCTTCGCGGCGACGACGAACCGCCGCGTCGCCTTCCGCGTGGGCTCCGCGAGCTCGGCGGCGTAGCGGGCGCGCTTGAGGGCGATCCGCAGGCCGTGGATCGCGCGGTCGTCGGGGTTCGGCCCGAGGCGCTCGACCGCGCGCGCCAGCCGGCGGAACTCCTTGCGGGCGAGCCGCCCGAGCGGCACGTCGTCGATGTCGGGCCGCAGCCGCGGCGGGTAGCGGAGCCGTGTCAGGAGCAGCCGGTACCGCTCGCCGTCGAGCGCCTCGAGGAGCGCCGCCCGGCGGGCCGTCCGGGCCGACGCGAGCGCGGCGAGGAGCGAGCCGGCCCCGGCACGGTCCTCGGGGCCGAGGTCCGCGAGCTCGCCCGCGGCGTGCTCGATCAGGACGTCGAGGTCGCGGACGGGCCCGGTCACGGCGGCATGGTCGCGCAGGAGCTCCTTCATGCCGCAGGCCCAGGCCGGCTCGACGTAGGCGCGCGCGGCGCGCAGGAACGCGCTCGCCCGCCGTGCTGCGACCCGGTGCTGGTGCAGGTTCTCGCTGTCCGTTCCGAGACGGACGCCCGGCTCGTGCGCGCGCAGCGCGGAGAGCTGCTCGGTCAGCGCCTCCCGCAGGCGCGCGCCGCCCGGCTCTCGCAGCACCGGCGACTCGGGCACCAGCTCCCGTCCGGCGAGGATCCCCGCGATCAGGGCCATCACCTCGGCGGGGGGCGCCAGGCCCTCGGTGCCGGGCTCCCACGCCTCGACGAGCTCGCCCCGCGGCAGCCGGAGCCGCCATACGACCCCGGCCTCGGACGGGCTGCGGACGAGCTCGAGCCCGAGCCGCCAGAGGTCGTGCTCGAGCGTGTCGTAGCGGTGCGCGACCCGGTACTCGACCTCGGCGCGCACCCAGTCGTCGAGCGCCGCCCCGGCCTCGGGGCCGCGAGAGAGCTCTTCGGCCCGCCGGCGGATCGCCTCCATCCCCGCGTCGCCCGGAGCGGTCACCCGTCCCCCTTCCAGCCGGCGCCGCGCTCCCCTGCAACGAGCGGGCCCGCGGCGCGCCGGCTACCTCCCGGCGGCGCCCGGCCCGCGCACGAGCTCGAGGTCGCCGGGCTCGACGGGCGAGCCGTCGGCGGCGACGAGCACCACCGAGACGCGCGAGCGGTCGCTGCGGCGGCGGGCGATGCGCGGCGGCTTCTTCGAGATGTGGCGGTCACCCCACTGCATGAGCGCGAGCAGCACGAGGCCGAGCTCACGTCCCTTCTGCGTCAGCCGGTACTCGAAGCGCTCGGGCCGCTCGCTGTAGGGGACGCGCTCGACGATCGCCTCGTCGACGAGGCGGCTGAGACGGTCGGCGAGCACGTTGCTCGCGATGCCGAGGCTGTCGAGGAGCTCGTCGAAGCGGCTGTGGCCGAGCACGAGGTCGCGCACCACGAGCAGCGTCCAGCGGTCGCCCACCACCTCGAGCGAGCGGGCGATCGAGCACACCTGTCCCTCGTAGGCGCGTTTCAGCATGGTGACAGCCTACCGCTACTTACTTGCGTGAAGCAAGTCACTTCGGCTAGAGTCACTTGCGTCAAGCAAGTAACAAGGGAGGACTGCCATGACGGATGCCACCACGACCGGGATCGACGCCGCGCTCGCGCGCAACCGGACCTTCGCCGCCGGCGGCGGGCACGAAGGCGCGGGCCTCTTCCCCGCGCTGCGCATGCTCGTCGTCACGTGCCTCGACGCACGCGTCGATCCCGCGCACGTGCTCGGGCTCGACCTCGGCGATGCGCTCGTCATTCGCAACAACGGCGGCCGAGCGACGCCGCAGACGATCGACGACCTCGCCTACGTCAGCGAGCTGGCCGAAGCCGCCCGGCCCGAAGGGCCGCTGTTCGAGATCGCCGTCATCCACCACACCGATTGCGGCGCGGCCCGCCTCGCCGACGACGCGTTCCGCGCCCGGTACGCCGAGCGCATCGGCGCCGACGAGTCCAGCCTGCGCGACGACGCGATCCGCGACCCGGCGGCCACCGTGAGGGCGGACGTCGACCGTCTCCGGGGCGCGCGGTCGATCTCGTCGCGGATCACGGTCTCCGGGCATGTCTACGACGTGGCGACCGGGCTCGTCGAGACGGTCGTCGCCGCCGCCCCGGCCGCGTAGCATCGAGCGATGGATCACTGGCAGGCGGAGGAGGCGGCGGCGGCATGGGATGCCGCGCGCGGCGCGGAGCTGCCGACGCGCGCCGAGCAGCAGGAGATCCTCCTCGGCCTGCTCGCCGCGGCCGAGGTCGGCGACGGAGCCGTCCTCGACCTCGGCGTCGGCTCGGGTCTCGTCGCGGAGGCCGTGCTCGACCGCCTGCCCCGCGCGCGGCTCGTCGGGGTGGACTCCTCGGAGCCGATGCTCGAGCTGGCGCGCCGGCGGCTCGCCCGCTTCGGGCCTCGCGGCACGCTCGTTCGCGGCGACCTCCGGCGCCTCGACGCGCTCGAGCTCCCCGGCGGCCCGTTCCGCGCGGCCTTCTCGGTGCAGACGCTGCACCACCTGTCCGCCGAGGAGTGGGCGGCCGCGGCCGCCTGGACGGCGGCGCTCGTCGAGCCGGGCGGCCTCGTCGTCGTCGTCGACCGCGTCCAGGTCGCGCCGCTGCTCTACCGCGACTGGTCGGTCCTCTGGCGGCGCATCGACTCGCGCGTGCCGGCCACCTACGCGCAGCACCTCGACGAGCTGGCAGCCGCCGGCGACACGCCGCTGCGGCTCGTCGACCAGCTCGGCTCGCTCGCCGCCGCCGGGCTGGAGGCCGACTGCCTGCACCTGTACGGAAACCGCGCGCTGCTCGCGGCGCGCAAGCCCTGAGCCGTCAGCCGGTCCCGTCGATGAACGCCAGCAGCGCGGCGGCGATCTCGGCCGGCTTCGGCGGGCAGCCGGGAATCGTCAGGTCGACCGGGAGCACGTCCTCGACCCGGCCTGCGAGCTCGGAGGCGAGCCCGAGGACGTTGCAGCCGAGCGCGCAGTCGCCGAGCGCCGCGACCCGGCGCGGCTCGGGCATCGCCTGGTAGGCGGCGAGCAGCGGCTCGCGCATGCGGCTCGTCACCGGGCCGGTCACGAGCAGGACGTCGGCGTGGCGCGGCGAGGCGACGACGCCGAGCCCGAAGCGCTGCAGGTCGTAGTGCGGGCCGGCGAGCAGCGTGAGCTCGTGCTCGCAGCCGTTGCACGAGCCCGCGTCGACGTGGCGGACGGCGAGGCTCCGGCCCCGGTCGGGGGCCGGCAGGGCGATCGAGCGGCGAAGGCGGCGGAGATCGCGGAGCAGCGTCAGCATCAGCGGTCGGCGCAGGCGTAGCAGAGCTCGAAGCTCTTGTTGATCAGCGGGAAGTCCGGAAGCAGGTTGCCGGCGGCGGCGTGCGCGACGACCGGCCAGTTCGCGTACGAGCCGGTGCGGAGGTGGAGCCGGCGGATCAGCGCGCCGTCGCGCTCGACGACGCAGACGGTCGCGCCGCGGGGGCTCTCGACGAGGCCGACGCCGACCGCCTCCGCGCCGGGGGCGCCGGGCACGGCCGCGGACGCGTCCAGCGGGTCGGCGAGGAGGTCGTCGAGGAGGTCGAAGGTCTGCAGCAGCTCGACGGCGCGCTGCTCGAGCCGCGCCTGGACGTCGCCCGCGGTCCGCCTCGGCGCCACCGCGGCGAAGCCGTCGTAGGCGAGGCGCCGGCCCGCCGCGCGCGCGTCGTCCGGCAGGCCGCTCGCGCGGGCCGCCGGGCCGACCGCCCCGAGCGCACGCCCGTCCTCGGCGCTGACGACGCCGACGTCCGGCAGCCGGTCCTGGAACGACGCGTTGAAGAGCAGCTCCCGCCAGGCGCGGCGCGACTCGGCGCGCAGCTCCTCGAGCTCCGTGCGGGCGTGCGCGAGGTCGTCCCGCGTCAGCGTGAAGCGGCTCCCGCCCACCTGGACGGCGCCGAACAGGAACCGGTGGCCGGTGAGCCGCTCGTTCAGCCGCCGCGCCCGCTCGGTGAGCGCGGCGAAGCCGCTGTTCCCGGCGGCGAAGCCGACGCCGGCGCAGATCGCGCCGATGTCGTTCAGGTGGCTCCACAGACGCTCCAGCTCGAGCAGGATCGTGCGGCCGCGCGCGAGGTCGGCCGTCGGAGCGAGGCCGAGCAGCTCCTCCCAGGCGTGCGCGTAGGCGACGCTGTTCGAGACGGCGCACGCGGCGCACGCGCGCCCGACGTAGGCGAGCCCGCCGTCGGCGCTCTGCCCCTCCGCCGCGCGTTCGAGGCCGCGATGCTTGTAGAAGAGCCGCGCGTCGAGCTGGAGGATGCGGTCGCCGACGACGTGGAACCGGAAGTGCCCGGACTCGATCACGCCGGCATGGGTGGGCCCGACCGCGACCTGGTAGACGTCCTCGCCGTGCACGGGGACCGTCCAGCCGGCCAGGTCGAGGTCGTGGTGGACGAGCGGACGCAGCGGCTCGTGGCCGTCGAACCGGATGCCGTACAGATCGGCCGCCTCGCGCTCGTCCCAGGCAGCCGCCGGCGCCAGGCCGACGATCGACGGTGCGCGGCCGTCGCGAAGCGGCGCCTCGGCGATCTGCGTCGCGCCGTGCGGCGAGACGATCACCGTCCGCACCGAGCCGCCGGATGCGTAGAGCGCGCCGACGCGCGAGCCCGCGGCGAGCGCGCTCTCGACGAGCTCGAGGTACCCGCTCACGGCGCCTCCCTGGCGAGCGCGTGGGCGAGCTCGCTGCCGGGCAGGAAGAACGCCGCCGCGGTCAGCACGAGCAGGATCGCCGCCGTGAGCACGGTGAGGACCGCGACCGGGCGCATCCCGACCGCGTCGCCGCGATGCGAGGCGTGGCGGGCACGGCCGGCGAGCACGTCGAGCAGCGCGTGCGCGAGGCCGAGGAAGCCGAGCGAGAGCAGCACCGCCGCGACCGCGGCCGCCCACGGACGGCCCGCGGCGAACCCGCCCGCGACGATCAGCACCTCGCTGAGAAAGAGCGGCGAGGGCGGCAGGCCGGCGAGCGCGCCCAGCGAGACGCCCATCGTCGCCGCGAGCGCCGGCTGCGTCCGGGCGACGCCGCCCGCCGGGTGGCCGCCCGCGTGCGGCTCGTGGGCGAGCAGCGGCACCGCCGCGTAGAACCCGAGCGCCTTCGCGAGCGCGTGGCCGGCGATGTGGACGGCGACGCCGGCGAAGGCGACGGGGCCGCCGAAGCCGACACCGAGCGCGACGACACCCATGTGCTCGAGGCTCGAGTAGGCGAGCAGCCGCTTCCACGGGAGCGGCCGCCAGAGGAACGGGACCGCGAACGCGAGCGAGACGAGGCCGAAGCCGACGAGGACCGAGCGGGCGGTCTGCGCGCCGATCACGGGGGCGAGCGACCGGCTCGAGCGCCAGGCGACCAGCAGCACCGCGGGAAGCAGCGCCGCGGAGAGCAGCGCCGACACCGGCGCCGGCGCCTCCGAGTGCGCGTCGGGCAGCCAGTTGTGGACGGGCGCCCAGCCGATCTTCGCGGCGAGCCCGGCCAGCAGCAGCAGGTAGGCGACGAGAACGGTCCGCCCGCCCGCCGGGATCAGGGCGAGCTGGTGCCAGGAGAGCGCGTCGAGCCCGCCGCCCGCGGTCGCAGCGAGCAGCACGATCCCGAGCAGGGCGACGCCGAGGCCGAGCGAGGTGAGGATCAGGTATTTCCAGCCCGCTTCGAGCGCGCGTCCCTTGCCGCTGAAGCCGACGAGCAGCGCCGAGGCCGCGGTCGTCGCCTCGACGAGCAGCCAGGCGCCGCCCAGGTTGCCGATCACCGGCACCCCGGCCAGCACCGCCCAGAACGCGAAGAGCAGGCCGTAGTAGAGGCGCGGCAGCGCGGCGTGCCGCACGAGGCCCTCGTCGACGGTGCGCAGGTAGCTCGGCGAGACGAGCACGCTCGCCGCGCCCACGACGCCGATCACCCCGACGAGGATCCCTGCGGCCGGGTCGACGATCAGCCAGGCCGTCTCGAACGTCGTGCCGGGGGCGGCGAGCGTGACCGCTGCCAGCGTGACGGCCGCGGCCGCCGAGACGGCCGCGCCGGCGATCGCGACCGGCCCGATCGCACGGCGGGGCGCGGCTGCGGCCACCGCCGCGGTGACCGCGGGCAGCAGCGCGACGGCGACGGCGAGCAGCTCGCGGCTAGTCACGCAGGCTCCTCAGGGCGGCGACGTCGCCGGCGCCGAACTCCGCGAAGATCCGCTCGTGGAACACGACGGCGACGGTCGCGATCAGCGTCAGGTCGCAGGCGACGCCCAGCTCGATCGCAGCCGAGGAGCCGGTGTGCAGCTGCAGCGCCGCCAGCGCGAGACCGTTCTCGACGAGCACGATCCCGAGCACCTGGAACAGCGTCGCGGCTCGCGTCGCGACGGCGACGAGCCCGAAGGAGACGAGCGCCAGCACGCCGCGCTCGGCGTTGCGCGAGACGAGCCCGAGCGTCGGCACGAGCCACGTGAGCGCCAGCGCGAGCGTGACCGCGAGTCCGCCGCGCAGCAGCGGGGCGACGCCGCTTCTGACCGGACGCGGCTCGCGCGTCCGCGACACGACCAGCAAGAGCAGCACGCCGAGCACGAGCGCGCGGACGGCGAGCGCCGCGGCGGCGCCGGCCTCGGCGTGCGCGCGGACGGCGAGGATCAGCGCCTGCGCGGTGACGAGTGCGACCGCGAGCGAGCGGCGGCGGACGACGACCACGCCGAGGCCGAGCGCGACGAGCAGCCAGGCGAGCGCCCCGCTCACAGCTGCACCAGCCAGGAGACGATGCCGAGCAGCGCCGCCGCCGCGCCGACCAGGACCAGCCTCGGCACGAGCAGGATGCGCATCTTCACGACCAGCGTCTCGACCAGCGCGAGCACCGCGCAGAGGACGACGACGACGAGCGGAAGCAGGGCGAGCTGCGCCCAGGCCGACTGCGGATGGGGAAGGAAGACCTGCGCCGCGAGGACGAGCACGAGCCAGTGCCGCGCCGCGGCGGCCCACTGGAGCATCGCGAGGTCGCGCCCGGCGTACTCGAGCAGCGGGCCCTCGTGGATCATCGTCAGCTCGAGATGCGTGTCCGGGTTGTCGACCGGCTGCCGGCCGGTCTCGGCGACGACGACGAGCGCGAAGCCGACCGCGGCGAGACCGAGCGCCGGGCCGGACCACACGCCGCCGCCGGCGGTGCCGGCGATCATCCCGGCCAGGTTGGTCGTGCCGGCGATCAGCGCCGCCGCGGCGAGCGCCAGCACGGCCGTCGCCTCGACGGAGACGGAGATCATCAGGTCGCGGCTCGCGCCCATCAGCGCGAAGCCGTTCGCGACGTCCCAGCACGCGGCGGCGACGGCGAACCGTGCCAGCGCGAGCAGGCCGAGCAGCACGAGCGCGTCGCGCCCGACACCGAGGCTCGGCGCCCGAGCCGCCACCGGGACGACGAGCACCGCCGTCGCGACCGCAGCGGCGGCGACCGCGGGCGCGGCCCGGTAGACGGCGCTCGCGTTCTCGATCGTGACCGCGCTCTTGCCCCAGAGGCGGCGAAGCTCGCGGTACGGCTGCACGGGCGACGGCCCGCGGCGACCCTGCAGGCGGGCCTTCCAGTGCTGGACGAGACCCGGCAGGAGCGGCGCGAGCACCAGGCCGCCGGCGAGCTGCACGGCGATCGAGAGCGCGTTCATCCGATCACCCCGGCCTTGACGGCCGCGAGCAGCACGACGACGAGGGCGATCAGGTACGCGACGTAGGCGCCGAGCCGCCCGCTCTGCAGCCGCCGCGCGTGCCGGGCCACGTCGAGCCCGGCGGCGACAGCCGGCCGGTAGATCCGCTCGTCGAGCAGGTGCGGGACCCGGCCGCTGTAGGCGACCTCCTGCACGACCCCGCCGCGGGAGGTAACGACGATGTCGCGCTCCGGGCGCAGCACCGCCTCGAGCACGAGCCGGAGCGGCTTGCTGAACCCGGCGCTCGTCCAGCGGAGCGCGGGCTCGACGCGCTGGCCGCACGCCCACGTCGGCGCGGCCGCGGCCGACCGGCGGCCGCGCGCCGCGACGAGGAGGGAGCTGAGCGCGACGAGGCTGATCGCAAGCCCAAGGGTCGGCAGCGAGCCCGTGCCGGGAAGGTGCAGGCCGAGCGTCGCGCGGCCGGCGACCGGCCACGGCGCGAGCGTCGTCAGGTGCCGGTAGAGGAGCGCGGGCGCGATCCCGAGCGCGACGCAGCCGAGCGCCAGCGCGGCCATCGCCCCGCGCATCGGGGCGGCCGCCTCGCGCGCCTCGGCGACCGCGTCGCGCCGCGGCGGGCCCAGCAGGACGAGCCCGACCACCTTCACGAAGCAGAGGACCGCGAGCGCGGCGGTCGCGGCGAGCGCGGCCAGCGCGAGCGCACCCGCGACGCCGTCGCCTACGCCGCCGTAGCGGGGAACGTGCAGGAGCGCCTGCAGGGTCAGCCACTCGGAGGCGAAGCCGTTCAGCGGCGGCAGGCCGGCGATCGCCATCGACCCGAGCAGGAACGCCCCTCCCGTCCACGGCATCCGGCGCAGCAGGCCGCCGAGCCGGTCGAGCTCGAGCGCACCCGCCGCCCGTTCGAACGCGCCGGCGCCCAGGAAGAGCAGCGACTTGAACAGCGCATGGTTCAGGGTGTGCAGCAGCGCGGCGCCGAGCGCGAAGGCCGCCCACGTCTCCTGCCCGCGCGCGCGCAGGAGCAGGCAGGCGCCGAGACCGAGCACGATGATCCCGACGTTCTCGATCGAGTGGAACGCGAGCAGCCGCTTCAGCTCGTGCTGGAAGATCGCGTAGACCACGCCGCCGACCGACGACAACGCGCCGAGCGCGAGGACGAGCACGCCGAGCCAGAGCGGCAGGACTCCCAGCCAGTCGACGAGGACGCGCACGAGCGCGTAGATCGCGACCTTGATCATCACGCCGCTCATCAGCGCGGAGACGGGAGCGGGGGCGATCGGATGCGCGCGGGGCAGCCAGCTGTGGAACGGCACGAGGCCGGCTTTCGTCCCCATCCCGACGAGCGCCGCGAGGGCGATCACGATCTGGAGCGCGGAGCCCTGGGCGACGGGCGCGCCGCCGATCGCGCCGGCGTGGGCGAGCAGGAGCACGGCGACCCAGGTCCCGGCGCCGGCCAGGTGCGTCGCCGCCACGTACAGGAACACCGTGTGCCGCGCCGCCTCCCCCCGGCGGGCGACGAGGATCATCGCCGCCGGGAGCAGCGTCATCAGCTCCCAGCCGGCGAGGAACGTCAGCGGGTCGCGCGCGCACAGCACCTCGACGAGCACGAGGACGAATACCGCTCCGAGCACGCCGACGACCCGTCCCGGCGCGTCCGCGCCCAGGTACGAGCGGGCGTAGAGGAGCGCCGGCGCGGCCACCGCTCCGACCGTCGCGAGGAAGAAGGCCGTCAAGCCGTCGACGCCGAACCGCGGCTCGAAGGCGGACGTGAACGAGCTGCCGACCCTCTCCGCCGACAGGAGCGCCCAGAACCCGGCGGCGCAGAGCAGCGCGGCGCCGGCGACCTGCAGACCGCTCGCCGCGTCGAGCCAGGCGCGGCGGCTCGCGGCCGCGGCGCCGGCGGCGATCAGCGCGACCGCCGCGACGAGCAGCGCCGAGGTCACTCCGCCTCGTGCTCCAGCTCGGCGAGCAGCGACTGCTCGCTCGCCAGGCGGCGCGTGATGATCGCGCGCCCCGCCGCGAGCAGGTCGAAGACCCGGTCGTCCTCGATCGAGTAGAACGCGCTCGTCCCCTCGCGCCGCACCGAGACGAGCCCGATCCGCCGCAGCGCCGCGAGATGCTGCGAGGCGCCGCTCGAGTCGAGCCCGAGCTCCGCCTGCAGCTGCCCGACCGAGCACTCGCCGTCGCGCAGGAGCTCGAGGATCCGCACCCTCGCCGGATGGCCGAGCACCCGGAAGAGGCTCGCCTTCACCTCGTAGACGGGCGGCGCATTGTTGGCCATCTCCTAAGCTTACATACTTCTAATCTTGAAGACCGTCATACCGGTCTGCGCTCGCCCGCGTCTAGGGTGTCGTCGATGAGCTCGCGGGGCGGCGCGAGGCCGGCCGGCGAGCCCGCGCTCGTCGTGCGCGGGCTCACGAAGCTGTTCGCGGACCGGGTTGCGGTCGACGACCTGTCGTTCAGCGTCGCCGCCGGCGAGGTGTTCGGCTTCCTCGGCCCGAACGGGGCCGGCAAGACGACGACGGTCCGCATGCTCGCGACGCTGATCGCGCCGACCTCCGGCTCGGCGGTCGTCGCCGGGCTCGAGCTCGCCGACGGCAACCGGCTCGCGATCCGTCAGCGGATCGCGGTCATGCCGGAGAGCCCCGGCCTGTACCTGCGGCTCACGGTGGCCGAGAACCTCGAGTACTTCGCGCGCCTCTACGGGGTCGCCGACGTGAAGGCGCGGATCCTCGCCGTCCTGCACGCAGTGAACCTCGCCGAGCGCGCGGACGACCTCTGCTCCGGCCTGTCAAAGGGCCTGCGGCAGCGGGTCGGGCTGGCGCGGGCGCTGCTCGCCGACCCGGCGATCGTCTTCCTCGACGAGCCGACCTCCGGCCTCGACCCGGTCGCACGCCGCGAGGTGCACGGGCTGATCGACAACCTGCGCGACCGCGGCGTCACCGTGTTCCTCACCACGCACCGCCTCGAGGAGGCCGAGCGGCTGTGCGACCGTGTCGCGATCCTCGACACGAGCCTCCGCCAGGTCGGCCGGCCCGACGAGCTGCGCGACCGGCTCTTCTCGAAGGCGCTCGTCGTGCGCACCGCGGCGCCGCTCCCCGACCCGGGCCGCGTCTTCGCCGCCCCCGGGGTCGAGAGCTGGCGCATCGACGAGGACGGGCGCTACGTCCTCTCGGTCGGCGATGCCCGGGTCGCCGCTCCGGAGATCGCGCGGGCGCTCGTCGCGGCCGGCGCCGATCTGCTGTCGCTCTCGGAGGACCGGCATTCCCTGGAGGACGTCTACCTCGAGCTCGTCGACGAGGACGTCGAGGCGCGCCGGTTAGCCTCGACCGGATCCGCGCCGTCGTCCGCAAGGAGGTGCGCGAGTTTCGCCGCAACCGGTTCGTGATCGGGACGATGGGAGCGCTGCCGGTGGTCTTCCTGATCACGCCGCTGCTGACGATCTTCAGAATCCCCTCCTCAGCGTCGGGGACGGCGGTGCGGGCGGCGGTCGGGACGATCTCGCTGCTGCTCCTGATCGTTCCGGTCGTGCTGCCGCCGGTGATCGCCGCGTACTCCGTGGTCGGCGAACGGGAGCAGGGCACGCTCGAGCCCCTGCTCACCGCGCCCGTGCGGGCCTCGGAGCTCCTCGTCGGAAAGGCGGTGGCGGCGTTCCTGCCCGCGGTCGGCCTCGCCTACGCCATCTACGCCGTCGTCCTCGTCGGCGTCCGCGTCGGAGCCGCGCCCGTCGTCCGCGACGTGTTCTTCCATCCGCCGCAGCTGGTCGCCCAGCTGCTGTTCGCG
Source organism: Gaiellaceae bacterium (assembly GCA_035651295.1). Classification (GTDB taxonomy): domain Bacteria; phylum Actinomycetota; class Thermoleophilia; order Gaiellales; family Gaiellaceae; genus PALSA-600. The sequence goes on from DASRGA010000024.1 coordinate 29,304, forward strand.
CCGCTGCTCGCGCTCTACTCGATCTGGGTCGGCATCGGCATCTCGACCCGCGTCAGCGACGTGCGCGTCGCCCAGCAGCTCGCGACGCTCGCGGGGCTGCCGCTGCTCGCGTTCACGTCCCTCCTCTCCTTCCAGCTTCTCCGGCCGACCGTGCCGCTCGCGGCCGGGCTCGCCCTCGCCCTGCTCGCACTCGACACGGCGGCGGCGCGCGTGGTCTCGCGTCTCTTCGACCCGGAGCGGCTGCTCACCGGCCGCCCCGGCCGCGGCGATATCGTCGAAGCGCGATGAGCTTCACGACGCGTCCCGAGCTCCGCGGAACGTTCGGGATGGTCGCCACGACCCACTGGCTCGCGTCCGCCGCCGGGATGGCGGTTCTCGAGCAGGGCGGCAACGCCTTCGACGCGGCCGTCGCCGCCGGCTTCACGCTGCAGGTCGTCGAGCCCGACATGTGCGGGCCCGGCGGCGACCTGCCGGTGCTGCTCTGGCCGGCGGGAGGCGAGCCGGCCGTCCTCTGCGCCCAGGGGCCCGCGCCGCGCGCGGCGACGATCGCGCGCTACCGCGACGAGCTCGGCCTGGCCCTCGTCCCGGGAACGGGGCCGCTCGCGGCCGTCGTGCCCGGCGCGTTCGGCGGCTGGCTCGCGCTGCTCCGCGACCACGGGACGCTGCGGCTGCGCGACGTGCTGCGCTTCGCGATCGGCTACGCCGACGACGGCTTCCCGACCCACGAGCGCGTCGCCGCCGCGATCGGCGAGGTCGAGCAGCTCTTCCGCGACGAGTGGACGACGTCGGCCGCGACGTACCTGCCGGTCCCCAAGCCGGGGGAGCTGTCGCGGAACCGTGCGCTCGCGGCGACCTACCGGCGCCTGCTCGCCGACTGCGAGGCCCGCACGCGGGACCGCGAGGCGCAGATCGAGGCGGCACACGAGATCTGGTACCGCGGCTGGGTCGCCGAGGCGTTCACGCGCTTCTCCGAGCAGGCGTGGCTCGACAGCTCGGGCGAACGCCACGCCGGCCTGCTCGCCGAGGACGACCTGCGCGACTGGCGACCGCGCTACGAGCAGCCGGTCGCGGTCGACCACCGCGGCCTGACCGTGCTCAAGGCGGGCGCGTGGAGCCAGGCGCCGGTCTTCCTGCAGCAGCTGCGCCTGCTCGACGGCTTCGACCTCGCCGGGCTCGGGCTCGGCTCGGCCGCGTACGTCCACGTGGTCAGCGAGTGCGCGAAGCTCGCGTTCGCGGACCGCGAGGCGTGGTACGGCGATCCCGACTTCGTGGACGTGCCGCTGCAGACGCTGCTCTCGTCGGGCTACGCGGAGAAGCGGCGGACGCTCGTCGGCGACGAGTCGTCGCCCGACCTGCGGCCGGGGTCGCCCAACGGCCGCCCGCCGCGGCTCGCGGCGGTCGACGCCGGCCTGGAACGGGCCGCGGCCGCCGGGGTCGGCGAGCCGACGCGCGCCCACGTCAAGGGCGACACGGTGCACGTCGACGTCGTCGACCGCCGCGGCAACCTGGTGTCGGCGACGCCGAGCGGCGGCTGGCTGCACGGCGCCCCCGTCATCCCCGAGCTCGGCTTCTGCCTCGGCACACGCGCGCAGATGTTCTGGCTGGAGGAGGGGCTGCCGAACTCGCTCGAGCCCGGCAAGCGCCCGAGAACGACGCTCTCCCCCACGCTCGTCGCGCGCGGCGGCGAGCCCTATCTCGCCCTCGGGACGCCCGGCGGCGACCAGCAGGACCAGTGGACGCTGCACGCCTTCCTCGCGCACGTGCACTTCGGGCTCGACCTGCAGGCGGCGATCGACGCGCCCGGCCACCACACCGAGGCGTTCCCGAGCTCGTTCTACCCGCGCGAGGCACGGCCCCGGCACGTCGCCGTCGAGGAGCGGATCGGCGGGGAGACGGTGGACGGCCTGCGGCGGCGCGGCCACGACGTCGAGGTCTCGCCGCCGTGGTCGCTCGGCCGCGTCAGCGCGGCCGGCCGCGACGCGGACGGCACGCTCAAGGCGGCCGCCAACCCGCGCGGCATGCAGGGCTACGTCAGCGGGCGCTGACCGACTCGCTCCGGCGCGGCAGCACCCAGCCGGGCCGCGGGAAGTGGCACGTGTAGCCGTGCGGGTAGCGCTCGAGGTAGTCCTGATGCTCCGGCTCCGCCTCCCAGAACGGCCCCGCCGGGGCCACCTCCGTGACGACCTTGCCCGGCCACAGGCCCGACGCGTCGACGTCGGCGATCGTGTCCTCCGCGACCCGGCGCTGCTCGTCGTCCAGGTAGAAGATCGCCGAGCGGTAGCTCGTCCCGACGTCGTTCCCCTGGCGGTTCGGCGTCGTCGGGTCGTGGATCTGGAGGAAGAACTCGAGCAGATCGCGGTAGGACGTCTGCGCCGGGTCGAAGACGATCTCGATCGCCTCGGCGTGCGTGCCGTGGTTGCGGTACGTCGCGTTCGGGACGTCGCCGCCCGTGTAGCCGACGCGCGTCGAGACGACGCCGGGCCGCCTGCGGATCAGGTCCTGCATCCCCCAGAAGCAGCCGCCCGCGAGGATCGCCGTCTCCATGGCAGCCAGTGTACGGAACGCTCCTACACTGGCGGAGTGACACGGGACGAGCTGGAGGACCTCGCGCACCTGCGCCGTGCGCGCGACCTGATCGACCGTGAGTACGCGCGGCCGCTCGACGTGGCGGCGCTCGCCCGCCGGGCGCTCATGTCGACCGCCCACTTCTCGCGGCGGTTCAAGGAGGCCTACGGCGAGACGCCCTACGCCTACCTGATGACCCGCCGGATCGAGCGGGCGAAGCTTCTGCTGCGCCGCGGCGACCTGTCGGTCACCGAGGTCTGCCTCGCGGTCGGCTGCACGTCGCTCGGCTCGTTCAGCGCGCGCTTCACGCAGCTCGTCGGCGCGACGCCGACCGCCTACCGCGCCGCCGACCACAGCGCGCTTGCGAGCGTGCCCGGCTGCATCGCGAAGGACCTGACGCGACCCATCCGCAGAACGAGCAGGATCGAAGAAGCGCTCGCCGCCTCCGCCCGCTAGCGTCGAGAGCATGGAGCTCACACTTTCTCAGTGCTTCGTGCTGGTGCACGACCCGGAGGCCGCGCTCGGCTTCTACCGCGACACGCTGGGCCTCGAGCTGCGCAACGACGTCGCCCGCGACGAGTTCCGCTGGATCACCGTCGGCTCGCCGGCGCAGCCCGGCGTGAACATCGTCATCACGAACTACCTGAACGGCGGCCCCGCCGACCACGACGCGCTGGCCGCGCTCGTCGCGAAGGGCGCGCTGAACGGCGTCCACTTCCGCAGCGACGACCTGGACGGCACGTTCGCGAGGGTGCGCGACTCGGGCGCCGAGATCGTGCAGGAGCCGACCGAGCAGTTCTGGGGGACGAGGGACTTCGCCGTCCGCGACCCGTCCGGCAACCTCGTGCGGATCGACCAGCCGCCCGCATAGTCGACCCGCCGGCAGAAGCGACCCGCCGCCGCAGCCTCTGCGCCGGGCTCAGTGGCTCATCGTTCCGGCGACGTGGCCGACGTTGAGCAGCCCGACCTCGCCGAGCTGCACGCTCGCGAAGCTGTGCGACACGAACGGGTAGATGCCGGGCCTGTCGATCTTGACGTCGAACACCCCGCCGCCGCCCGCCGCGACGACCGCGGTCTGGATGTCGTGCTGCGGCGCGTCGACGAGGTCGGCGTTCAGCCAGGCACGCTCGAGCACCGTCCCGACGACGTGGAACTCGGTGTTGAGGCTCGGGCCGGCGTCGACGACCCAGAAGCGCACGGTCTGGCCGGGCTCCGCGGTGAGCGGGTGCGTCTTGTACTGGCCGGCGTAGCCGTTCCAGGTCACCCAGTCGGGCGTCATGTGCTCGGCCTTCACGAGGTCGAGCGACGCCGGCCGGCCGAGCCCGGCAGCGTTGAGGTACCACTCGTCCGAGACGAGGACGTACTCCCGGTCGGCGCGCGGCATCGTCTTCGGCTCGACGATGATCGCTCCGGCCATGCCGTTGGCGATGTGCACGAACGCCGGGGCGGTGCCGCAGTGGTACATGAAGACGCCCGGGACGCTCGCGACGAACGAGAAGTGCTTCGACCGGCCCGGGAGCACGTCGGAGAACGCGACGTTCGGGGCGATCTGCGCGGCGTGGAAGTCGATCGAGTGCGGCATCGGCGAGGTGTTTCGGAGCGTCACCTCGACCCGCTGACCCTGGCGGACGTGGATGACGGGGCCGGGGACGCTGCCGCCGAACGTCCAGGCGTCGTAGCGGATGCCCGGCGCGATCGACACGACGCGGTGGCCGATGTCGAGCTGGACGCGCGCGATCGCTCCGGGGGGTACGGCCGGGAGGGCAGCAGGGTACGGCCGGTGGGCCGCGGCGAGCGCGTCGGCGTTCTCGGGCGCGATGCCGGCAAAGCTCGGGGTCGCAACCGCACCCTTGACGCTCGCGCCGGCGGCGGGCATCGCCATGCCGGGCATCGAGCTCGAGGCTGCGCCCGTCGCCGTGCCGCTCGTCAGCCGGTGCACGGAGGCGACCGCGCTGCGCGCGTCGGAACGGGCGTTCCAGGCGGAGACCGCAAGCCAGAGCCCGATCAGCATCACGATCGGGATCGTCACCCCGGCGAAGAGGGCGAAGAGCTTCAGGCCGACGTCGTGCTCCCCTGCGCCGTGTGCGTCCGAATAGGTGCTCATGCCGTCCCTCCTTGGGCTCGTGGTGGTACGAGCACCGTAGGAAGCCGGCGCGCGGCTGCCGTCGTGAGCGGGCCGCAACGTCGATCGGTGATTTCCACGACGCTGCTCGTGAAAAATGGGTCGACGATCGGCGCATGGACGGCGTGCGGCAACGCGAGGCGATCGTGGCGGCGCTGCGGGACTCACCCGCGGGCCTCGACACCGCGGAGGTGTCGGCCCTGCTCGGCGTCCATCCGAACACCGCCCGCTGGCATCTCGGGCGGCTGATCGACGAGCGCCTCGTCGACGCCCACCCCGAGCCGCGCCCGGCCGGAAGCCGCGGCCGGCCGAGAATCGTCTACCGGCTCACCGGCGTGGGCGCGACCCGCGCGCGCGACGACTATCGCCTCCTGGCGACGATGCTCACCGCGGCGCTCGCAGACGGCCCGGACGGCGAGGCGCGCGCGTACGGCACCGGCCGGCTCTGGGGACGCCACCTGCACGAGGACGAGCCCGGCACGGAGATCGCGGAGCTGCTCGACCGGCAGGGCTTCGCGGCCGAGCGGCTCGACGACCGCATCGAGATGCGGCGCTGCCCGTTCTACGCGCTCGCGGAAGCGAGCCCGCAGATCGTCTGCGCACTCCACCGCGGAGTGATCGACGGCGCCCTCGCCGCCGCCGGGTCCGGCGAGCAGGTCGCGGCGCTCCGCCCGTTCGCGCAGCCGTCGCTCTGCGTCGCACACCTCGTGCACGCCGCCTGATGCCGCCGGTCGGCCTGTGGAGCGTTCGCTGCACTTCGGTAACCCTGGTCTGACCAGGAGCCGAGGCTCGGCAAGCCGCGTCCGAAGAGCCTGGATTCCCGTCGAAAGGCGGTTTCGTCCTCTTTGTGGATGAGTTGTCGCACTTCCGTAACCCTGGTCTGACCAAGGGCCGAGGCTCGGCAAGCCGTGTCCGAAAGGCCTAGCGAGGGGCGCTACGGGTAGTGCCAGGTCGGGCTGCCGTGCGACCTCGACCCGATGGTGAAGAGCGCGAACATGCCCTGGGCGAGGTGGCCGCCGTGCAGGACCGTGCAGGCGACCATGTAGGCGCCCGGCACGAGCGTCACGCGGAGCCGGACCGTCGCGCCCGGCTGCACGACCCGGCTCCGAAAGCCGACCGGCCCGTAGATCGCCGTGAAGTCGTGCGGGAAGCGGCCACGGTTCCGCAGCACGAACGTCGTCGGCCCCGGCCGCAGCTTCGCCGGGAGGAGGATCGCGTACTCGCGCAACGTCACCGTGACCGTACGAGACGGCGCGGCGCCTGCTCCTGCGACCGCGCCGCCTGCGCACGCGAGAACGAGGCAGCAGCAGGCCAACCGGAAGCGCATCCACTGCCTGATACGCCCTGCGACCCCGTGCGGTTTGTCGGCGCGCACCGATGAGTTCGCGACGATGGGACGGTCTAACCTGCGACACCAAACGACAAGGAGGCGACGGATGTCGACCACGACATCACAGCTCAAGCTCACCCGGGTCGGCCGCGTCTGCGTCACCGTCGCGGACACGGACCGTGCGATCGAGTTCTACGTCGACCGTCTCGGCTTCGAGAAGGTGGTCGACATCCCGATGGGGCCGGAGATGCGCTGGGTCGAGGTCGCGATCGCGGGCACGCCGACAACGATCGCGCTCGCCCCGCCGCCGCAGGGGCAGCCTGCGGGCGGCGCCGAGACCGGGATCTGCCTCGACACGACGGACGTCGACGCCGACCATGCCGCGCTGAAGGCCGCGGGCGTCGACGTCGACGACGAGGTCACGCGGTTCGGCGACCCCGTGCCGCCGATGTTCTGGCTCCGCGACCCGGACGGGAACTCGCTGATCGTCGTCCAGCCGAACCGCTAGCGGCCGGCGACGTCGAGCACGGCCTTGACGATGCCGTCGTAGCCCGTGCAACGGCACAGGTTGCCGCTCAACGCGATCCGCACGTCGTCCTCGCTCGGGGACGGCGTGCGGCGCAGGAGCGCGGTCGCCGAGATCAGCATGCCCGGGGTGCAGAAGCCGCACTGCACGCCGCCGTGCTCGAGGAACGCCTGCTGCAGCGGGCTCAGCCCGCTCCCCCCGGCAAGCCCCTCGACGGTCGTGATGCGCCGGCCCTCCGCCTGCAGCGCGAGGTACGAGCACGAGTTCACCGGCTCGTCGTCGAGCAGGACCATGCACGCCCCGCACTCGGAGTCGTCGCAGCCCTCCTTCGACCCCGTCAGACCGACGTGCTCGCGAATCGCACGGAGGAGCGTCGTGTGCGGATCGAGCTCGACCGGGTAGTCGACGCCGTTCACGGTGAGCGTGGCGGCGACCTTCATCGCGCCCGCTCCAGCGCCGCCTGCACGGCCCGCCGCGCGATCACGGCCGCCATCGCCGACCGGTACGCGGCAGAGCCGCGGACGTCCGAGATGGGACGCGACGCGGCGGCGACCGCCTCGCCGAGCGCCTCGAGCGTGTCGGCGCCGCCGGTCGTGCCGGCGAGGATCTCCTCCGCGTCGGGGACGCGGCGCACGGTCGGCGCGAGCGCCGTGATCGCGACGCGCGCGTCGGCGACCCGGCCGCCGTCGAGACGGACGAGCGCGGCGACGCCGACGACCGCGATCTCCATCTGGCGGCGGTAGTCGAGGCGAAGGTACGCGCTGCCGGCGCCCTCGCCGGGCAGCGGGATCTCGACCGCCTCGAGCAGCTCGCCGGGCTCGGCGGCGGTCGTCCCGGGCCCGGTTGCGAACCCCTCGAGCGGCACGGTGCGCGAGGCCGACGCGGAACGGAGCCGAAGCGACGCGCCGAAGCAGATGAGCGGGCCGACCGTGTCGGCGGCGGGCGAGGCGTTCATCACGTTGCCGCCGATCGTCCCCTGGGCGCGGGTCGCGTGCGAGCCGACGATCGTCGAGGCGTCCGCGAGCGCGGCGAGACGCGCGCGCACGCGCAGGTCGGCGGCCACGCGGGCGTGGGTGACGCCGGCGCCGAGCCGGAGCACGCCGTCCGCCTCCTCCATGGTCGCGAGCTCGGCCAGGCGATGGACCGCGACGAGCCGCTCCGGCAGCGGCGCCTTGCCCTGCCGCGCGCCGACGACCAGGTCGGTGCCGCCCGCGACGGCGCGCGCCCCGCCGGCGAGCTCGCCGAGCGCCTCCTCGACCGACGCCGCGACGAGCAGCGACCTGCTCACCGCCCCGCCTCCCACACGCGCTCGGCCGTCATCGGCAAACGGCGGACGCGCCGGCCCGTCGCCGCCGCGATCGCGTTCGCAACCGCGGCGGGGGTCGGCACGCACGGCGGCTCGCCGATTCCCTTGGCGCCGAACGGGCCGCCGTCGACGGCGGGCGTCTCGATCCATTCGATGTCGATCGCCGGCGCGTCGGACGCGGTGACGAGCTTGTAGTCGAGCAGGTGCGGGTTCCGCTGCCGCCCGTCGTCGTCGAACTGCGTCGCCTCGGTCAGCGCCTGCCCGATCCCCATCACGACGCCGCCGTAGACCTGCCCGTCCGCGCCGACCCGGTTGAGGATCGTGCCGGAGTCGTGCACTGCGACGACGCGCAGCACGCGCACGACACCGGTGTCCGGGTCGACCCTGACGTGGACGGCGTGCGTCATCAGCTGCGGCTCGAGGAACGACTCCATGCCGAGCCGGCCGACGCAGCCCGGGTCGGGCGCGGTCGCCGGCGCGTCCGGTACGCGCCCGGAGCCCTTGCCGATGATCGTCTTGCCGCTGCCCGCGAGCTCGGCGATCGCGACACCGCGGCCCGGCGCGCCCTTGACGCGCGCCTCGCCGTCCGCGAGCTCCAGGTCGCCGGGGTCGACCTCGAGCTCCTCGGCGGCGAGCTCGAGCAGCTGCCGCCGAACCTCGACGGCCGCCTCGACGACGGCGCGCCCGTTGTTGAACGTCGTCTGCGACCCCGACGAGCCGCCGTCCCACGGCGCGGCATCGGTGTCCTGGTAGAGCAGCGAGAAGTCGTCCGGGCGCATGCCGAGCGTGCGCGCGACGAGCAGCGGCAGCCCCATCACCGCGCCGCTCCCGTTCTCCTGGGCGCCGGTGACGATCGTGCCGGTGCCGTCGGCGTTCAGCTTCAGGTAGGCGCCCGACTCGCCGCCGAACGACGGCCACCATGCGGACGCGATGCCGATCCCCTCGTTCTCGGGCAGCTCCCGCCCGTAGCCGATCAGCTCGGCGGCGCGGTCGAGCGTCTGGCGGATCGACACCGGGCCGAACACCTGCCGGGTCGGGCTCTCGGAGCCCTCCCGGATCAGCGTGCGCCGGCGCAGCTCGACCGGGTCGAGGCCGAGCGCCTCGGCGAGCTCGTCCATGTGCTGCTCGACCGCCCAGCACGTCTGCGGCGCGGTCGGCGCGCGGATCGAGCCGGACGGCTGCCGGTTCGTGTAGACGAGCGACGAGTCGATGCGGACGTTCTCGAGCTCGTACGGGCCGCACGCGTGCATCGCGGCCATCTGGGCGAAGAAGCCGCCCTCGCCGCAGTAGGCGCCGCCGTCGAGCAGGAGGCGGCCGCGTCGCGCGACGATCGTGCCGTCGCTGCGCGCGCCGGTCTCCAGCTCGATCACCATGCCCTCGCGGCGGTGGTCGGGCGCGAAGAACTCCTCGGCGCGCGAGAAGACGAGCTTGACCGGGCGGCCGGCGGCGCGTGCAAGCGCGGCGACGTGCGCCTCGAAGTGGAAGTCGCACTTCGAGCCGAAGCCGCCGCCGAGGAGCGGCACGATCACGCGCACGTGCGACTCGGGCAGCTCGAGCACGCGGGCGATGACGCTGCGGGCGATGTAGGGCACCTGCGTCGACGACCAGACGGTGAGCTTCTCGCCCTGCCACTGCGCGACGACCGCCCGCGGCTCGATCGGCGCGCCCTGCGACGCGTCGGCGACGTAGCGGCCGCGCACGACGACGTCGGCCTCGGCCATCGCCGCGTCCGGGTCGCCCTTCACGATCACCGAGCGGCCGAGGACGTTGCGGTCGCGGCCGAGCTCGTCGTCGCCGCCGTAGCTCTCCCACTCCTCGTGGACGAGCGGTGCGCCTTCCTCGAGCGCGGTCTCGATGTCGGTGAGCGGCGGCAGCGGCTCGTACTCCACCTCGATCAGCGCCGCCGCCCGGGCGGCGACCTCGGGCGTCGTCGCCGCCACGGCGGCGACGATCTCGCCCTCGAACCGGACCTCGTCGCGGGCGAAGAGCCGCCGGTCCTGGACCATGTGGCCGTAGCGGACGTCGGGCACGTCCTCGTGGGTGACGACTGCGAGCACGCCCGGAAGCGACCGCGCCCGCTCCAGGTCGACGCGCACGATCCGCGCGCGCGACCGCTCGGCGTAGCGGAACTTCGCGTACAGCTGGCCGGGCAGCACGAGGTCCGCCGTGTAGCGGCCCGTGCCCGTCACCTTCTCGATCCCGTCCGGCCGCACGAACGTCCGCGGCCTCTCCGTCGTCGCCATGCGGCGATCCTAGAGAAGAGTCAGCGGCCGGGGCCGGGGATGCTCTCCACTTCCTCGACGCGCAGGTGCGGCTGGCCCTTCGGGATCAGCGCGGCGATCACCGGCTTCCGGTCGGCCTTCGAGCGCAGGAGCCTGGGCGGCTTGTCGCTCAGGTAGTCGTCGCCCCACTGACGCAGGGCGGTGAGCGCGAGGTGCAGGTCGCGGCCCTTCTTCGTCAGCCGGTACTCGTAGCGCTCGGGGCGCTCCTGGTAGAGCACCCGGTCGAGGATCCCCTCCTCGACGAGGCGGTTGAGGCGTTCGGTCAGCACATTGCGGGAGACACCGAGGCTCGCCTGGAACTCGTCGAAGCGGCGTCGGCCGAGGAAGGCGTCGCGGACGATCAGGAGCGTCCAGCGCTCGCCGACGACCTCCAGGGCGCGGGCGATCGAGCAGTTCTGGCCGTCGTAGTCGCGCCTGAGCATGCCTCGAGGCTAGCACAGTCAGTTGCATCACGCAACTCTATTCTGCTACGGTCAGTTTTGTCAAAGAACTTACTCGGGAGGAGATCCGAAGTTGACCACCGCATCGATCGCAGAACGGCTGGGCGCCCTCACCGGCGTGCGGGCGGCGCCGCAGCGCCGGACCCTGCCGCCCGCCGCCGCCTACGCGCTGTCCGCCGGCGTGATCGGGCTCGGGCTGTTTGCATCCGTGACGCCGTCCCCGCTCTACCACCTCTACGCGGCCCGCTGGCACTTCGGACCGCTGGAGCTGACGCTGATCTACGCGACGTACGCCTTCGGCGTGCTCGCTTCGCTGCTCCTCGCGGGCCGGCTCTCCGACGACGTCGGCCGGCGGCCGGTCCTGCTCGCCGCGCTCGGGCTGCTCGCCGCCTCCAGCGTGATCTTCCTGCTCGCCGGGTCGCCTGCCTGGCTCTTCGTCGGCCGCGGCGTGCAGGGGATCGCGACCGGAGCGGCGATCAGCACCGCCGGCGCAGCGCTGCTCGACCTGCATCCGCGGCGCGACGCCGCCGCGGTCGGCCTCGCGAACGCCGTCGCGAGCGCGACGGGCATCGCCCTCGGCGTGCTGCTCTCGTCGTCGCTCGTCCAGCTCGGCCACGCGCCGCGGGAGCTGCCGTACGTGCTCCTGCTCGGGCTCTTCGTGCCGGCGTTCGCCGGCGCCTGGCTCATGCCGGAACCGGCGCAGAAGCGACGCGGCCTCCGCCTGAGGCTCGAGCGGCCGAGCGTCCCGGCGGCCGCCCGCCGTCCGTTCCTGCTCGCGTCGCTGGCGGTGATCTCGTCCTGGTCGATCGGCGGCCTCTTCTTCTCGCTCGGGCCCGAGCTCGGCGCCGAGCTCTTCCGCACCGGCAACGTCGTCGTCGCCGGGAGCGGCATCGTCGTGCTCGGCGTGTCGGCTGCGCTCACGCAGCTCCTCTTCGGCCGCGCCGCGCCGTGGCTCGGCGCAAGCGGGGGCTCGGTCGCGCTCGCCGGCGGGACCGCGCTGATCGTCGCCTCTGCCGCGGCAGGCTCGAGCGCGCTCTACCTGGCCGGCTCGGTCGTCTCGGGCGCCGGCTTCGGGATGGCGTTCCTCGGAGGCCTGCGGTCGCTCGTCGCCGCGATCCCGCCGCAGCACCGCGCCGCCGTCATGGCGGCGTTCTACGTGATCGCCTACGCGTCGCTCTCGATCCCCGCCGTCCTCGCCGGGATCGTCGTCACGCACCTCGGGCTGACGAGGACGTTCGAGACGTTCGGGGGCGTCGTCGCGGCGCTCGCGCTGGTGCTCGCCTTCGAGGCGTTCCGCACGCGGCCCCGCTGAGCGCGGGCGGGCCGCAGGCACGAGCCTGCGGCCCGCCCGCCCGGCTCAGGCCGCGAGGCGCTTCCTCGCCTTCTGCAGAGAAGGCAGCGCGGCCTTCGTCTTCGCGAGCACGCGCGCGCGGACGTCGACCGACGCCGGCTTCGCCGCGATCGTGATCGTCTCCCCCGTCGCCGGGTTGCGCCCTTCGCGCGCCTTCGTCGCGGGCTTCACCCGGACGGTCAGCTGCACGAGGTTGCCGATCTTCACCTTCTCGGCGTTGCCGATCTCGCCCAGGACGACCGCCTCGAGCGCGTCGAGCGCGCTCTTCGCCTGGGCGCGCGACAGCCCCGACTCCTCGGCGATCGCGCCGACGAGCTGCGTCTGTGTGAGTGCCATGGCTCTACTCCTTCCACATGGTTGTCAGCGCGCGCGATTCAAGCGGCTGCGACGGACGGAGTCACGCCCGGGGCAGCACGAAGAAGGCGATCGCGACGTACTGGCATGCCGCCGCCGCGAGCGTGAAGACATGGAAGACCTCGTGGTAGCCGAACGTGAGCGGCGCCGGATCCGGCCGCTTCCGCGTGTACACGACCGCGCCGGCGGAGTAGAGAAGACCGCCCGCGACGAGCAGCACGAGCCCGGCAACGGGCAGCTTCAGCAGCTGCCCGAACGCGACGACGCCGACCCAGCCGAGCGCCGTCGCGATCACGGCGGACACCCACTTCGGCGCCCCGACCCAGAAGAGCTTCGCGACGATCGCGGCCGCCGCGCCCGTCCACACCACGGCCAGCACGGGGACGCCCCAGGCCGGCGACATCACGAGCAGCCCGACGGGTGTGTAGGTGCCGGCGATCAGCAGGTAGATGCCGGCATGGTCGAGCCGCGCGAGCCATGGGCGGACGGAGCGGCTCCACGTCGGCCGGTGGTAGAGCGCGCTCGCGCCGAAGCACGCGGTGAGGCTGATCGTGAAGACGAGCGCCGCCGCCCGCGCGCGGCCGGGCTCGGCGGTGAGGACGACCGGCGCCGCGAGGACGGCGGCGACGTAGAAGCCGACCTCGTGGAACACGCCGCGCAACCGCGGCTTGACGGTCCCGGCCGGGGGCATCGCCCTGACGGTACGGCTATCCCTCGTCCGAGGCAAGCCTCGGGGGCGGGGAGACCTAGCCTCGGGTCGATGGCCCGCCGCCGACGGGCCGGGCATCATCAGTGCGTGATGAGAGACCGGGCGAACGCGGGGGCGTCGACCGCCCAACATCACGCGATCTGCGTCGAGTGCGGCCGCGTCAGCGACGACCGCTGGCGCGGCTGGCTCGCCGAACGGGTCGACGACCCGGAGACCGGCGAGCCGCCGCAGGTCGGGCTGTACTGCCCCGAGTGCGCCGAGCGCGAATTCGGCTGGCCCCGCCGGAGATAGGGCGCATGGAGCCGCAGCTCAAGCTCGGCACGCTCGCCGTCGTCGTCGCGGGCGACCAGCCGGGCCTGATCGGCCGCGTCGTCGGCTGGTACGGCGAGGAGCCGGAGGTGCTCCTGCGCACGACGAACGGCGAGCAGCTCTCGATCCCGCAGGCCGACCTGCAGCCGCTGAAGTCCGGCTTCTAGCCCGGTCACTGCGGCGGCCCCGAGGCGAGCGTCGCCGTCACGGTCGCGGTCGAGCCGTCACGGCCGAGGTAGGTGATGCGCACCTTCTGCCCGGGACGCTTCGCGAGCAGGCGGGTGCGCAGCGCGCTCGACGACGCGACCGCGCGCCCGTCGACCGCCACGATCACGTCTCCGGCGACGAGGCCGGCGCGGCCGGCCGGGCCGCCGTCTTCGACCGTCGTCACGACGACGCCGGCCGTGCCGGAGAAGCCGGTCGCGGTGGCGATGCCGACCCCGAGGAACGCGGTCGCGCCGACATGGACCCGGGCGCTTCCCGTCCCGGACTCGATCTTCTGCGCGACCGACAGAGCCTTCGCGATCGGGATCGCGTACGCGTCGGCGGCGGATGCCTGCTCGAAGGTGAACCGGTTGGCCGGCGACGCTGCCGTCGTCATGCCGACGACGCGCCCGGCCGCGTCGGCGAGCGGCCCGCCGGAGTCGCCGGCGACGACGGCGGCGTTCGTCTCGATCAGCCCGGTCAGCTGCTCCGAGTCGCCCTCGTCGTCGCCGGCGACGATCGTGCGCCCGAGCCCGGTGATCGAGCCGCGCACGGTGCTGAGGCTGCCGGAGCCGCCGGCGTTGCCGGTGGCGCTCACCCGCTGGCCGACGCGCAGGGCCTCGCCGGGGGCCAGGGCGGCGGTCTTGAGGTTCGCGGCGCCGGCGAGCCGGAGGACGGCGACGTCGTCCTGCACGTCGTAGCCGACGACGCGCGCCGCGTACCTGCGCCCCGTCCCCGGCACGGCAACGTGGATCGAGGTCGCGCCGCGGATCACGTGGTTGTTCGTCAGCACCTCGCCGTCCGCGCTCAGGACGATCCCGGTTCCGGCGGCGGCGCCGTCCTGGTAGCCGAGCGCCGTCTCGACGACGACGACGCCCGTGCCGATCGCGGCCGCGCGGGCGCGCGCGACGCCGAGGCCGGCGAGCACGGCGGCCGCGGCGAGCACGGCGGCGGCGGCGGCGGCGAGGCGGAGCGGTCGGGCGAGCATGCGAGTGGTCCTTTCCTGGCCGGGCGTCGCTTCAGTCCAGCGCCGTCACGTCGGCTTCGCCTAAGCGGCACCGTAGAGTTTCCTGTGAATCGCCCGGGCCGGCGAGAGCGAGCAGGACCACGTGCAGCAGCGCAAGGTGGGCGGACCGCACGCGGGATCCCCTATCTGAGCGTTGACACCCGCCTCCCGCAGTCGTAGCGTCGCGCTACCGCACACCCGGGGGAAATGTGGCGAGGCAGGAACACTCGTCACTGCGGCAGTCGCACCAGCAGGGCAACCGCGTCGGCCTGACGCTGCTCGGCGAGTTCGCCGTGCGCACCGGCGACGGGGAGATCCCGCTGCCGATGAGCGCGCAGCGCGTGCTCGCGTTTCTCGCGCTGCACGAGCGCCCGGTGCAGCGGGCGTTCCTCGCCGCCTCCCTCTGGCTCGACTCGCCGGAGACGCGCGCGTTCGCAAGCCTCCGCTCCGCCCTCTGGCGGCTGCGCCGGCCCGGCGAACAGCTCGTCCGCCAGGTCGGGCAGGCGCTCGCGCTCGCCGACGACGTCGAGGTCGACCTGCGGCGCTCGGCGGCGGAGGCGCGCGGCATTCTCGACGGCGGCGACGTTGCGATCGACGTCGACCTGCTCGCGCGCGACCTGCTTCCCGACTGGTACGACGACTGGCTGCTGATCGAGCGCGAGCGCCATCGCCAGCTGCGGCTGAGCGCGCTCGAGGCGCTCTGCGACCAGCTCGCCGGGGCGAACCGGCTGCACGAGGCGCTCGACGCAGGACTGGCCGCCGTGGCGGGCGACCCGCTCCGCGAGAGCTCGCACCGCGCGCTCGTGCGGGTGCACCTCGCGCACGGCAACGTCGCCGAAGCGGTGCGGCAGTACGACCTGTACCGGCGGCTGCTCTCGGACAACCTCGGCCTCGAGCCGTCCGAGCGCATGGAGGAGCTGATCGCGCCGGCAACGCGGCGGTGACGGCGCCGTGACGCAGCCGCGCTAGACACGGGCCGGTGGACGGCCTCCGGCTCGCGCTCGGCGCGCTTGCAACCTGGCGGGTGACGCACCTCCTCGCCGAGGAGGACGGGCCGTTCGACGCCGTCGTGCGGACCCGCGCCCGACTCGGCGACGGGCAGCTGGGGCAGCTCGCCGACTGCTTCTACTGCCTGAGCATCTGGGTGGCGGCGCCCGTCGCCGGCGCCGTCGCGCCGCGCCGGCGCGAGGCGCCGCTCGCCTGGCTTGCGCTCTCCGGGGCGGCCTGCCTCCTCGAGCGCCTCACCGACCGAACGGAAGGAGCGACCGATGTGCTGTGGGAAGAAACGCAAGGCCGCCGCGACGAGCACCGCGCGGCAGACGCTCGCGAGCCCGCTCGGGCCGAGACGCCCCGCCGCGCCGCCGCCGCAGCGCGGTGACGCGCGGCGAGACGCGCGGGTGACGTACGCGCGGTAGGAGACGGCCGCGGCACGTAGACAAGCGAAGCGAAGGAGGACAAAGGTGGCCAAGGGAGAGCAAGCCGCCCTCGAGCGCGTCGACTGCTGCCCGCCGCTCGAGCCGTGCGAGGTCTGCGACGTGCTCGACTTCCGTTTCCGTCTGCCGTTCCGGCCCGTGGTCGGGGAAGGCGGGCTGCGACGGCCGATCCCGGTGGAGGTGACGCTGCACTTCCGGCTGACGCGCTGCTCGGGCGCGCTCTCGCTGGGCGACATCGTCTACTCCACCACGCTGCTGCCGGGCGAGGAGGTTCGCCTCTTCACGAGCGACCGGCACACCCGCTGGAGCTACGACACCGACAGCCAGCTCGCCTACCGCAACCAGACGACGTCGGAGGAGTCGTACTTCATGGCCGGGATGGCGAACGCCGTCTCGAACGTGAACGTCAACCAGCACGCCGACGCGACCTCGTCGTTCCACAGCTCGGCCGTCGGAGGAGGCGGCGGCCTCGGCATCGACCTCGGGTTCATCTCGCTCGGCGGCTCCGCGTCGGGCAGCTCCTACGACGCGCACTCGACGAGCTCTCTCGCGCAGAGCCTGTCGCAGCACGCCGACTCGTCGAGCCGCCACGTCGAGGTGGCGACGCGCGCGGCCAGCTCGACGCAGGTCGGCGAGGTGAATACGCGCACGCACGCCGAGGGCCAGTCGGAGGACCAGTACGAGTCGTCGTCGCGTGTGTTCAAGAACCCGAACCGCTGCCACGCGCTCTCGTTCCTGTTCTACAAGCTGAACAAGTGCCAGCTCCTGCGCTGGGAGCTCGTCGGGATCGAGCGGCAGGTGCTCGACCCGGCCGCGCCGACGAACGTCACGCTCAACGACCCGCCGCCGTTCACCGGCGTCAACGTCATCCCGGCGGGCGTGCTCGCGACGAGCAAGCAGCGCGCGGAGGTGGAGCAGATCGCCGTCGCCGACGTCGCGGCCACGTCGACCGTGCCGCTCGCCGCACGCTTCAGCGTCGCCGGCGCGGCGGCCGGGATCGCCGCGGCGGCGGAGGCGATCGCGGTCGACCTGCGCAGGCAGGCGCTCGCAGCGGTCGACCAGGACCTCGTCGCCGACGGGCTGCTGACCGAGAGCGGCGAGGTGTCGCCGAAGGCGGCCTCGCTCTTCAACTGGGAGCGCGAGATCGCGCTGCCGACCGCGGGCATCATCGTGAAGGGCTGCCTCGACGAGTGCGACGTCTGCGAGCCGACGCTCGACCGCGAGATCAAGCTCGGCCTCGACCGGCTCCAGCTCGAGAACGAGCTGCTGAAGAAGCAGATCGCGCTGCTCGAGAAGTCGCAGGAGTACCGGTGCTGCCCGGACGACAGCGGCGGGGAGCCCGCGTCGCCGTGACGGCCGGGTGACGCGCGCACGACGGCAGGGTGACGCCGCCCCGTGAGGGTGGCGTCACCCAACCGTCGGAGGGAACCCATGCCACAGGCGAGAAGGCCGCCGAGCGAGGTCCCGGCTGCCGTCCTCAAGGAGCGCGGGGCGTTCACGTCGCTGCTCGCGAAGAACCCGAACCACTTCGGGAACCTCGAGGCGTCGACGTTCAAGCCCGTCAAGCAGGTCGTCGGCGACACGTTCTTCGAGCAGGCGACGTGCGTCGGCTTCAACCCGCAGACGAACGACCTCGAGGCGACGATCGCCGTCAAGCGGGCGACCGGCTACGGCGGCGATCTCTGCTCGGCCGGCTCCACCGAGTACGTCCGCTTCTACCTCGACTACGGCAGCGGCTGGGAGGACCAGGGGCTGACGGGCGTGCGCGTGCACGACCTGCCGGACGCGCGCGACTGCGCCGGCGCCCCGGAGAAGCCGCTCTCCTACGTCGCGGGCCATCGCATCGACCCGCGCCGCGACTGCTGCATCCATCCGGTGCTGCCGCGCGTCCGCGTGATCCTGTCGTGGCAGTGGGCGCCGCCGCCGAACGCGCCCAACTGGAAGCCCGTCTGGGGCAACGTCCTCGACTGCGCGATCCAGATCGCGCCGCGGCCGTGGAGCATCTTCTGCCTGCTCGAGGAGATCGGCGACCTGCTGCACACGAAGCTCGAGGTGCCGCCGCTCTTCGAGCAGGTGCAGTACCACCCGATCCCGCTGCCGGACCCGCCGCCGCTCGAGCTGGGCGAGCTGGCCGAGCTGTACCAGGCTCCGGCGGGCAAGAAGGCGAAGGCCGCCGTCCAGACGGCGGTCGAGCCGCATCGTTTCGGGCTGGCCACGATCGCACCGCTCGTCGCACAGGGCGGCTTCGACGTGGAGAAGCTGACGGCGGCGACGTCGAGCTTCGAGTCGGTCGGGCTCAGCCTCCAGCAGGCGCTCGCCGCGCTCGAGAAGACGAACGCGGACGTGAGCTACGAGGAGCTCGAGTGCCTCGGCCTCGACGAGACGATGCCCGAGCGGCTGGTGGCGACGTTCGCGATCAAGCGGCCGACCGGGTACTCCGGGGATCTCTGCCGGGCCGGCAGCCGGGAGTACGTCGCGTTCTGGGCCGACTGGGACAACACCTGCACGTGGACGTACCTCGGCACGGTGCAGGTCGGGGTCCACGACATCAGCGAGCTGCCCGACGGCGGCCTCTGCTACTCGGCGATCCTGCCGGTCGATCTCACCCATCACCGCCGCCCGTGCAAGGAGCCGAAGGTCGCGCGTGTGCGGGCCGTGCTGTCGTGGGCGGTGCCGCCGTCGACGACCGACCCCGACAAGCTCGAGTACTGGGGCAACCGGCTCGACGCCCACGTCCAGATCGCACCGGGCGACCACATCCCGCCCGGCGAGGTCGACGCCGCCATCCGCAACCTCGGCGGCATCGCGATCGAGGACATCGCCACGGGCGGGAACGGCATGACGCTCGCCGCGGACGTCCGCTTCGCCCACTTCCCCGGGCGCACGGCGGACGGCTGGGGCCTGCAGCGGCAGTGCCCGTTCGGCGGCACGATCGAGGTCGAGGGCAACTTCTTCCCGGGCTACTGGTACCGGGTGAAGGTCCGCCGTGCGAGCGATCCGCCGACCTCCTACACGGCGCTCGGCACGAGCTTCCTGCTCGAGCGGGCGTGGAGCCCCGGCTACGACACGCAGACCTCGGTGGGCGGCTTCTTCCGCTACGCCGACCCGACGCAGTACTTCACCCGGATCCTCGCCGAGTGGGGCACGACGTCCGCCGACGACGGTCTGTGGGAGGTGCAGCTCGACATCGCGACGGGCCCTTCGGACGCCGACGTGTTCGACTCGAGCCCGTGGTACGCGATCCTCGTCGACAACACCGGGCCGACCGCGGACATCCACATCGCCGCGGGCGGCGACTGCAAGGACTTCAAGGCCGGGGTGACGATCACCGGGCAGTTCTTCGCAGACGACGCGCACTTCGGCGGCTGGTCGCTCTCGACCGAGCCGAACACGGTGGCCTTCCCGTCGAACCCGCCGCAGCCGTCGCCGTTCCTTGCGTCGACGACGCCGGCGCCCGGCGGGCACGACTGGACGCTGGACACCTCGAGCCCGCAGCAGATGAAGCCGTGCGGCTACGTCGTGCGGCTCGACGTCTCGGACCGGTCGATCCTCTACAGCCACCCCGACTACCACAACTCGAACGCGATCGAGGTCGGGCTCTGCCTGCGGGCGTGAGCCGACCGCGACCGCCCTCGCCCGGGAGCTGCGCCCCGGGCGATCAGCGTGGCGCCGGCGACCAGCCGATCGCCGGCGCCACGTCGCGTGCGATCGTCCCGAGCAGCCGCGCGTTGTAGTCGACGCCGAGCTGGTTCGGCACCGTCAGGAGCAGCGTGTCGGCCGCGGCCACGGCGGCATCCCGCGCGAGCTCGCCGGCGATCACGTCGGGCTCACCGCTGTAGGTGCGGCCGAACCGGGCGACAGAGCCGTCGAGCACGCCCACCTGGTCGCGGTTCGCGTCGTTCCCGAAGAGCCTGCGGTCGAGGTCGGTCGTGATCGGCAGCACGCTGCGGCTCACCGACACCCGGGGCGCGCGCTCGTGGCCGGCGGCGGCCCAGGCCTCGCGGAACGCCGCGATCTGCTCGGCCTGCAACTCGTCGAACGGCAGCGAGCGATCCTCGAGCAGCAGCGTCGAGCTCATCAGGTTCAGCCCCTGCTCGCCCGCCCAGCGCGCGGTCTCGCGGGTGCCCGAGCCCCACCAGATGCGCTCGGAGAGGCCGGGCGCCTGCGGCTGGACCGGGAGCAGGCCCGGGCCGGGCCGCCCGCCGGCGTCGGCGTGGACGACGCCCGCGCCGGCGATCGCCGCGCGGAAGAGCCCGACCTTCGCGCGGGCCTGCTCGGTGTCGTTCGAGCCGTGGGGGAGGACGTAGCCGAACGCCTCCGCGCCGCGGTAGGCCGGCTCGGGCGAGCCCCGGCTCACGCCGAGCTGCAGCCGGCCGCCGGCGAGCAGGTCGGCGACCGCGGCGTTCTCGGCCATCGAGAGCGGGTTCTCGTAGCGGAGGTCGATGACGGCGGTGCCGATCTCGATGCGGCTCGTGCGCACGCCGATCGCCGCGAGCAGCGGAAACGGGGAGGAGAGCTGCCGGGCGAAGTGGTGGACGCGGACGAAGGCGCCGTCGACGCCGAGCTCCTCCGCGGCGACGGCGAGCTCGACCGTCTGCGCGAGCGCGTCGGCGGCGGTGCGGGTCGCCGACCACTCGGCCGCGTGCCAGTGCCCGAACGAGAGGAAGCCGATTCGCTTGCGCTCCACCCCGCCAACATACTTGAGCGCGCAAGGGCTAGGCCAGCAACCGGCGGATCGCGCGCCCGAGCTCGTCGGGCAGGTACGGCTTCTCCAGGAACGCCTCGTCTCTCCCGGCCTGCCGGCGCATGACGTCGCCGGGATAGCCGGACGTGAAGAGCACCTTGAGGGACGGCCGGCGTGCGACGAGCCGGTCGGCGAGGTCGCGGCCGTTCATGCCGGGCATGACGATGTCCGTGACGAGCACGTCGATCGGGCCGTCGTGGCTCTCGGCAAGCGCCAGCGCCTCTTCGCCGTGCGACGCGGCGAGGATGCGGTAGCCCTGCGAGGCGAGCGTGTCCGCCACGAGCTCGCGCACGAGCTCGGCGTCCTCGACGATCAGGATCACCTCGTCGCCGCGAAGCGACTCGACGGGCTGCGGCGGCTCGAGGAGGGCGGAGACCGGCGACGCAAGCGGGAACCAGAGCGAGAACGTCGTCCCGGCTCCCGGCGCGCTCTCGACCGCGATGCGGCCCCCGCCCTGCGTCACGAGCCCGTAGACGGTGGCGAGGCCGAGACCCGTGCCGTCCTCCTTGGTCGTGAAGAACGGCTCGAACACCCGCGCACGCGTCTCGGCGTCCATGCCGACGCCCGTGTCGGAGACCTCCAGCAGGACGTACGCGCCGTCGTCGAGCTTCGCCCGCGTGGTCCTGATGCGGAGCGTGCCGCCGGCAGGCATCGCGTCGCGCGCGTTGATGGCGAGGTTCAGGAGCGCGTTCGTGAGCTCCGAGCGGTCGCCGAGGATCGCCCCGATCGACGGGTCGAGCTCGGTGTCGATCCGCACGTCGTCCCCGATGCTGCGCTCGACGAGCGCGAGCGTGCCCGCGACGATCTCGTTCAGGTCGAGCGGCTCGGGCCGCAGCGCCTGCCGTCTGCTGAAGGCGAGCAGCTGGCGCGTGAACACGACCGCGCGGTCCGCTGCCGCGCTGATCTGCTGCACCGCGTGCAGGTCCGCGCCCTCGAGCCGGGCGGCCAGAAGCTCGCTGTAGCCGCGGATGACGACAAGCAGGTTGTTGAAGTCGTGCGCGATGCCGCCGGCCAGCCGGCCGATCGCCTCGAGCTTCTGGGACTGGCGCAGCTCGTCCTGGGACTGACGCAGCGCCGCCTCCGACGCCCGCCTCGTGCTCAGGTCGTGCGCGACCGTCGACGCGCCGACCACGGCTCCGGTCCCATCCCTGATCGGCGAGAGCGTGAGACGGACCGGGATGCGGGCGCCGTCCTTGCGGACGCGCAGGGTCTCGACGTCCGCGATGCGCTCGCCGCGCCGCAGCCGCTCGAGGAAGCCGCGGATCTCGCCGCGCCGCTCCTCGGGCTCGAGCAGCTCGACCGAGCGGCCGACCACCTCGTCGGCGGCGTAGCCGTAGATCCGCTCGGCGGCCGGGTTCCAGCTCGTGATCGTCCCGTCGAGGCGCTTGCCGATGATCGCGTCGCCGGAGGCGGCGACGATCGCCGACAGCTCGTCCTGGAAGCGCTCTGGGGCTGACCGCTCGAGATTCATGGGCCGTTCCTGTGACTCTAGTCAACATCGGGCCCGGCGATAGCCCCGGCAGGGCCGGCGGCCGCCGCGCCTGCAGGCGGGCGCCGGCCCTGAGGGGATCTACGAGGTCTCTACGGCCAGGGCGGGCCTTCGAAGCCGACGAGGGACGCCAGGACGAGCGCCACTAGGAATGGGGCGCTGCGATAGAGATAATGACGCATGGATGCTCCTTCGTCTGGAGGTCACCTACGCGTCAGGCGCCTGACCCGTCTACCGTAACGGAGGATTCGGATGGCAAGACAAAAGTCAAAGCACGTCGACGATCCCGTTGCGGTCGGAGAGCGCATCCGGGCGGCGCGCGTCGAGGCGGGCCTCCGCCAGCGCGACCTCGCCTTCGAGGGCTGCTCGGCGGCGTACATCTCGCGTCTCGAGTCGGGCGCCCGCATTCCCTCGCTGCAGCTGCTCGAGGAGATCGGCAAGCGGCTCGGCGTCAGCGCCGCGTACCTCGCGCGGGGCGGCGCGCCGTCGCGCGAGGCGCTCGACCTCGCCGACGCGCAGCTCGCGCAGCGGCTCGGCGACGCCGGCCAGGCGCGCCCCGTCTTCGAGCGCCTCGCGGACAGCTCCGACGCCGCCGTGCGCAAGGGCGCGCTGCTCGCCCTCGGGCAGCTCGCGCTCGCCGACGGCGACCCCGACCGCGCCGTCGAGCTGCTCGAGCGCCACGACTCGCTGCCGCCGCACGAGCCGGTCGACGCCTCGGCCGTCGAGGCGCTCGTGCACGCGTACCTGACGCGCGGCGACCGGCCGCAGGCGATCGCGCTGCTCGAGGAGCGCCTCGCGCGCGCCGCCGGCCAGCCGATGACGGCGTTCAGACTCTCGGTCTACCTGGCCAACGCGCTGATCGACGGCGGCGACTTCACGCGTGCGGAGCGGGTGATCACCGACGCGCTCGCGTCGCTCGGCCCCGCCCCCGAGCCGATCTCGCTCGCACGGCTGCTCTGGTCTCAGAGCCGCATGCAGATCGCGCGCGGAGCAAACGACCTCGCCGCACGCTACGCAAACCAGGCGCTCGCGATCCTCGACGGCACCGAGCACGCGGAGTACGCCGCGCGCGCGCACCAGCTCGTGGCGTTCGTCGAGCTCGAGCGCGGGAACCCGCAGCGCGCGCTCGAGCTCCTCGACGAGGCGCAGCCGCTGATCGAGCTCGCCGGTGACCGGCCCGCGGTCGCCCTCGTCCGGCTCGAGCGCGCCCGCGCCCTGGCCGAGCTCGGGCGCTTCGACGAGGCCGAGCCGATCGCGAGCAGCCTCGTGCGGGACGCGCAGGAGCTGACGCCGATCGATTCGGCGCGCGCGCTCGCCGTGCTCGCGAAGGTGTTCGCGGCCGGCGGCGACACCGACCGCGCGCTCGAGCTGTACGAGGCCGCGACGACGGCGCTCGCCGACCGGCAGCGGGCCCCGATGCTGGTGCGCGTCTACGCCGAATGGTCGGACCTGCTCGAGCAGGTCGGACGCACCGACGACGCCCTGCACGTCGCCCGGCTCGGCATGCTGAGCCGGCTCGGCGCCGCGGAGGCCGAAGTCCGCTGACCCACGGGGCGAGGTGATTCGCGCACTCGCGGCGCTGGCGGTGACGGCGGCCGCCGCAGCCGCCGGGTTCCACGCGACCGAGCGGCCGCTGTCGGCGCATCAGCGCGCCGCCGTGGCCGCCGTGAAGGAGTGGCATGCCGGCTGCCCGGTCGCGCTCTCGGAGCTCCGCGTCCTGACCGTCGCCTACCACGGCTTCGACGGCCGAACGCACACCGGCCAGCTGGTCGTGAACCGCGCCGCCGCCGCGCCGCTCCGTGCGGTGTTCCGGAAGCTCTACGCGCTCGGCTTCCCGATCCGCCACATGCGCTTCGCCGACACGTACGGCCCCACGGGCGGCCGGCCGGCGGACGGCGACGTCACCGCCTCGTTCGAGTGCCGCCAGGCGTCGGCGTCGCCCTGCAACGGCCTCGCCAACTCGACGACGGGCAGCTGGTCAGAGCACGCCTACGGGGAGGCGGTCGACCTCAATCCGGTCGAGAACCCCTACGTCGGCTGCGGGATGACGCGCGACAGGACCGCGCGCTCGTACCTCGACCGCAGCCGCCTGCGACCCGGGATGGTGACCCCCGCGGTCGTCGCCGCGTTCGCGAGCGCCGGCTGGGGCTGGGGCGGCTCGTGGGCCGGCTCGACGAAGGACTACATGCACTTCTCGGCCACGGGCCACTAGGAGCCGAGCGCGCGGCCGAGCTGCGCGCGAGAGCGGATGCCGAGCTTGCGGTAGGCGCGCGCGAGGTTCGCCTCGACCGCCTTGCGCGTCAGGAACACCTCGCGGGCGATCGCCCCGTTCGTCAGCCCTTCGGCGGCGAGGCGCGCGATGCGCAGCTCGGTCGCGCTCAGCTCGTCGGGTGCGCGGCGCACGGCGACGCGGCGCAGCTCGTCCTCGGTGCGCTCCGCCCACGCGTCCGCGCCGAGCGCACGAAACGAGGCGAGCGCCTCCTCGAGGGCCGCACGCGACTCTCGTTTGCGCTTGAGCCGGCGCAGCACCCGGCCGTAGACAAGCTGCGTCCGGGCGCGCTCGAACGGGCTCGGGCAGCGCTCGTGCTCGCGCAGCGCCTGCGCGAGGGCGCCGGCCGCCGCCTCGAGCTCGCCGTCTGCAGCGAGCAGCAGCGCCCGGCAGCGCGCCGAGACCGCGAGGCTCCACGGGATGCGCGAGCGGGCGGCCCGCTCCTCGAACCGCGCCTGCCACGCCGCTGCGCGATCGAGCGCGCCGTGGGCGACCGCGGCCTCGATCGCGTCGCCGTCGACCCGCCAGATCGCGGGCTCGCGGAAGTCGACGCGGTCGAACGCGTCCATCGCCTCGGCGAGGTGCGAGAACGCGGCCTCGACGTCGCCGGCGGCGAGCTCGGCGAGGCCGTGGCAGCGGCTCCAGATGGCGCCGATCACCGGCTCCTCGGGGCGCGGCCCGGCGACCTCGCGCACGGCGGCGAGCCGCCCGGCGCAGGCGTGCACCGTCGCGCGCCACGGCGCGATGCCGCCGGGCTCGACGCCCTGCTGGGCAAACGCCTCGCTCATCAGCTCGCTGCGCGCCTCCGCCTCGGCCCAGTCGCCGGCCCAGGTCTCGACGATCAGCTGGTTCAGGTGGATGTTGCCGAGCGACGAGTCGTCCCCTTCCTCGCGCGCCTGCCGCTCGGCCTCGGCGAGCCGGTCGCGCGCGCCGTCGAGGTCGTCGACGTAGCGAAGCCACTGGCCGAGCCGGAACACGACGCGCGAGTCGACCGTCGCGGGGGGAGACGCCGCCTCCAGCTCGAGCGCGCGCTCGGCGGCGGCGGCGTCGAAGCCCTCGCCGAGGAAGAGGCGGGCGCGCACGCGGGCGACCAGGGCGGCGGCGGCCAGCCCGGGGTCGACGTCGGCGAGGTCGTCGAGCTCGGCGAGGGCCGCGTCGGCCGCGGCTTCGGCCCTGGCCAGGTCGACGGTGCCGCCGTAGATCGCGACGGCGGTGTGGCAGCGGGCGAGCTGCAGCCGGCTTTCGGCCGCGGCGAGCGCCTGGTCGGCGAGCTCGAGCGCGGCGGACTCGCCGCTGCGCCAGTAGTCGACCTCTGCGAGCGTGAGGAGCGCCCGCGAGCGCAGGTCGCCGGTCGCCGATGTGCGGAGCAGCTCGTCGAGCACGGAGCGGGCACGCTGGAAGTCGCTGGCCAGGTACAGGTGCTGGGCGAGCTCGAGGCCGACCTCGCCGGCCGTGGCGTCGCCGGGCGGGAGGAGCCGCAGGGCGAGCTCGGTCAGCTCGGCCGCGTTGTCGGGCGCGCCGCGCAGCCGCGCCTGCCGGGCCGCCGCCCGGAGCTCCGCGGCGACCGCCTCGTCCGGGCCGCTGCTTGCGAGGGCAAGGTGGCGCGCGCGCTCTTCGGCGTCGTCCACCGCGTCCGCGAGCAGGCGGTGCGTCGACCGGCGGCGGGCGAGCGGCGCCGCGGAGTACACCGCCGAGGCGAACAGGGGATGCACGAAGTGGATGCGCCCGTCGGGCGTCACGCGCACGAGGCCGGCCTCCTCCGCCGGTGCGAGCTCGTCCGCGGCCACCGCCGCGACGTCGGGCCGCGCGAGCGCGGCCGCCTGGAGCAGCGCGGCGCGCGTGGCGGACGGCAGGCGCCGCACGCGTGTCCGCACGAGCGCCTCGAGGCTCTTCGGCACGGGCACCTGCAACGGGCCGACGTGGTCGGCGCCGGCGAGGGCGCGCCCGATCTCGAGCGCGTAGAGCGGGTTGCCGCCGGAGGCCCGCGCGATCCGGACCAGCGTCGGCCTCGGGAAGCTGCGGCCGAGCGCCTCGACGAGCACCCGGTGCAGCGCAGCCGCCGACAGCGGGCCGAGCTCCAGCCGCTCGACACGCCGGTCCCGCTCGAGCGCCGGCAGGAGCGACGCGCCGACCTCGCCTGCGCGGAGCGACACGACGGCGAGCACCCGTTCGTCGTGCAGCCGCCGAAGCGCGAACTCGACGGCGGCCGCCGAGGGCGCGTCGAGCCAGTGCAGGTCGTCGACCGCGAGCACGACCGGCGCACGCGCGGCGAGCGCACGGAGCACGGACAGGAGGCCGGCGCCGGCGAGCCGCCGCTCCGGCGCGCGCGAGGCGGACACGCGAAGGAGCGCGGCGTCGAGGGCGGCCCGCTGCGGCGGCGGCAGGAGCGCGAGCACGTCTCCGGGCACGGGCGCGAGCAGGTCGGCGAGACCGGCGAACGACAGCTTGGCCTCCGACTCCGCCGGCCGCGCGACGAGCAGCAGCGCGCCTCCGGCCGCGGCGAGCGAGACCGCCTCCTGCCACACGGTCGTCTTGCCGATCCCGGGCTCGCCGACCACGGCGAGCACGCCTCCCCCTTCGCCGGAGGAGACGAACGCCCCGGCGGCCGTCAGCTCGGCTTCGCGCCCGACGATGCGCGACATGGGAAAGAGGGTATGCGGAATCCTCTCCCCGGGCGGGGGATCGGCGGGCCGGCGGCGCCTTCGAGGCCGCCACGGCGGCGCCGCGGAACAATCCGGCGCCCCGGCGTGTTCGTACTGGTGCCAGCGCCGGTAACGGGAAGGAGTGGGTACGGACGATGCACGAGCTGCTCGAGCTCTTGGACTGGAAGCGCCGGATCTTCGCGCTGTACGCGGAGGTGCGCGCCGCCGCCGACCCCGCGGCCGGGTGGCGCCGCTGGTGCGAGGTGCGGGGCGAGCTCTATGCGACGCATCCGCAGTCGCCGCGCGTCGGCGCGGCGCCCCGCTACTTCGACTACGACGCGTCGCTGCGGACGACCGCCGAGGTGGCGCCCTCCGAGCCGACGAGCCTCCGCATCCGCGGCAGCGCGGGGAGCGAGATCGCGTTCACCCGCTTCGCCCGCGCGCACTTCGCCCTCCGCGGCGAGGCGCGCGAGCTCGAGCTCTACTGGCTCGACGGCTACGGCGGCGGCGTCTTCCTGCCGTTCGGCGACGCCTCGAACGGCGGCGAGACCTACGGCGCCGGGCGCTACCTGCTCGACACCGTGAAGGGCGCCGACCTCGGCGGCGCCGACGGCCGCCTCGTGCTCGACTTCAACTTCGCGTTCAACCCGTCGTGCGCCTACTCGGACCGGTGGGCGTGCCCGCTCGCACCGCCGGCCAACCGGCTGCCGCTGCGCGTCGAGGCCGGCGAGAGAACACCCTCCTAGAGGATCTTCGACAGGAACTGCTTCGTGCGCTCGTGCTCGGGCGACTCGAAGAAGT
The DNA here is from genome assembly GCA_035651295.1 of Gaiellaceae bacterium. Lineage (GTDB taxonomy): Bacteria > Actinomycetota > Thermoleophilia > Gaiellales > Gaiellaceae > PALSA-600. The sequence goes on from DASRGA010000024.1 coordinate 57,186, forward strand.
GCTCGGGCGTGCCCTCCTCGATGATCACGCCGCCGTCCATCATCACGACCCGGTCGGCGGCCACCTTGGCGAAGCCCATCTCGTGCGTGACGACGATCATCGTCATGCCGCCGTGGGCGAGCTCTTCCATCACGGAGAGCACCTCGCCCGTCACCTCGGGGTCGAGGGCGCTCGTCGGCTCGTCGAAGAGGATCAGCGCCGGGTTCATCGCCAGCGCACGGGCGATCGCGACGCGCTGCTGCTGGCCGCCGGAGAGCTTGCCCGGGTAGACGTCGCACTTGTCCTCGAGGCCGACGCGGCGCAGCAGGTTCAGCGCGGTGGCCCGCGCCTCCTGCTCTGGCACCCCGAGCACGTGGACCGGCGCTTCGATCACGTTCTCGATCGCGGTCTTGTGCGGGAACAGGTTGAAGCGCTGGAAGACCATGCCGATCTGCGTCCGCTGCCTGGCGATGCTCTTCTCGGAGTCCTCGCGCAGCTTCCCGTTCTGCTCGCGGTAGCCGATCAGCTGCCCGTTCACGGTGATCCGGCCGGCGTCGATCTTCTCGAGGTGGTTGATGCAGCGGATGAACGTCGTCTTGCCGGAGCCGGAGGCGCCGATGATGCAGACCGTCTCGCCCTTTGCGACGGAGAGCGAGACGCCCTTCAGCACCTCGAGCCTGCCGAAGCGCTTGTGGACGTCCTCCGCCTGCATGACGAGCTCGCTCATCGCCGGACGAACGCCCCCGCGGGCGCCCAGGCCTGGGCGAGGCGCTCGCGGAACGACTCCTGGTCGCCGCGCTCGCTCGCGGCCAGCCGCCGCTCGATCGCCGCCTGGACGATGCCCCAGAGGCCGGTGAGCACGAGGTACCAGAACGCGACCGCGAGGAAGAACTCGACGGGCTGGAACGTCTGGGAGTAGTGGATCTCGGCGTCGGCGAACATCTCGTAGACGCCGATCGTGAACACGAGCGACGTCGTCTTCAGCATGTTGTTGAACTCGTTGCCGAGGGGCGGGACGATCACCCGCGCCGCCTGGGGCAGGATGACGCGGCGCATCGCGAGGCCGTAGCGCATGCCCAGCGACTTGGCCGCCTCCATCTGACCCGTGTCGATCGAGTCGATGCCGGCGCGGATGATCTCCCGCATGTACGCGCCCTCGTTGACGCCGAGGGCGAGGATGCCCGCGACGACGGCGCCGTCGAGGCTGAACAGCCCGAGGTCCAGGCTGTTCGGGATCAGCGTGAACCCGAGCAGCAGGTTCGCGCCGTAGTAGACGAAGAAGATCTGCACGAGCAGCGGCGTGCCGCGGAAGATCAGCACGTAGAGCCCCGACAGGAACCGCAGCGGCCAGAGCCGCGACGACCGCATCAGGGCGGCGACGAGCCCGAGCAGCACCCCCATCACCTGCGCGATCACGGCGATGTACACGGTCGTGTACATCGCCCGGAAGAAGACGTGATCGGGGTGGAGGAGGCGCTGCCAGACGACGTGCCAGTCGACCGCTGCGAGCATCGCCGGCTACTTCAGCAGCGTCACCGCATGGGTCATGCCCCACTTGGCGACGATCTTCTTCATCTGGCCGCTCGCGTAGATCGCGTCGATCGCCTTCTGCGTCGCCGCGGTCAGCGGGTCGCCCTTGCGGATCGCGATGCCGATCGGGATCGGCGCGATCGGCGCGCCGCCGACCTGGAACGACTTGTCGCGGTTCGCGTAGAAGACGGCGACCGGCGAGTCGCCGAAGTACGCGTCGACCCGGCCCGCCTTGAGCGCGGCCGCGGCGTCGGTGTCCTTCGGGAACGTCTTGATCGAGATCGCTTTCTTGCCGGCCTTCGTCAGCTTCGCCGACTCGGCGGCGAGGAAGTCGCGGTTCGTCGTGCCCGACTCGACCGAGACGCTCTTGCCGGCGAGGTCGGCGAGCTTCGTGATGTGCTCGGGGTTGCCCTTCTTGACGAGGATCGACTGGCCGACCTTCAGGTAGTCGACGAAGTCGACCTGCTTGCGGCGGGCGGCGGTGTCGTTCATGCCGCTGATGATCGCGTCGCACTTCTTCGTCTTCAGGGCGGCGATGATCGAGTCGAACGTCGTGTTCTTGAACGACGCCTTGACGCCCATCTGCGCGGCGACCGCGTTGCCGATGTCGATGTCGGAGCCGACGTAGGTCGAGCCCTGCAGCGACTCCTCCGGCGGATAGGTCGGATCCGTGCAGAACACGATCTTGCCGGCCGACTTGATCGCCGGCGGCGGCGTCACCGAGGCCGCGGCGACGGCGGCGGCCAGACCGGCCGCCAGCGCGGCGGCGGCGAGGACGATGACCTGCTTGCGCATGGGTCTCCTTTCGCTCGAAGCCTGGGGAGTTCGGGGGGAGGCGCAAGCATCCCACGTTCGCGGCTCCGTCGCGTTAAGCGGGCGTAGAGTGCGGGCCGTGCGAACGGAGCCGCTCCTCTACGAGCGCCTGACCTGGCCCGAGGTGCGGGACGTCGCGGCCGAGGACCGCGTCTGCCTGATCCCGGTCGCGACCCTCGAGGACCACGGCCCGCACCTGCCGATCGACACCGACGTGCGGATCGTCACGGAGATCGCCCGGCGGACGGCCGAGGCGGCGCCGGACGAGATCGTCCTGCTGCCGACGATCACGCACGGCTACTCGCCCCACCACATGGACTTTCCCGGCACGGTGACGATCGCCTGGGACACGTTCGCCCGCTACTGCACCGACGTCGGCAGCTCGCTCGCCCGCCATGGCTTCCGGCGGCTCCTCTACCTGAACGGCCACGGCTCGAACCAGAACCTGGTCGAGATCGCCGCCCGTCTCGTCGGGCTGGAGCACCCGACCGTCCTCGCGGGCGCGGCGTTCTACCTCTCGAGCCGCCGCTCGCTCGAGCGCATCGAGGAGCTGCGCGACTCCGGGCGCGGCGGGATCGCGCACGCGTGCGAGCTCGAGACGTCGATCTACCTGGCGATCGAGCCGGACGCGGTGCAGATGGAGAAGGCCGTCGACGAGCAGGGCTATCCGGCGGGCGACCACGCGTGGATGGACTGGTCGGAAGGGTCGCTGAAGCTGATGCCGTGGTGGTCGGCGTTCTCGCGCACCGGCGTGCAGGGCGACGCGACGAAGGCGACCGCGGCGAAGGGGGAGGCGCTGCTCGGCGCCGCCGTCGAGGAGTGCGTCGAGCTCGTCCGCGAGCTGCGCGGCAAGCCGCTGCCGGAGCGGCGCGCGCCGCTGGAGCGCCTGCCCTGACCGAGCGGGCCGAGCGGCTCGGGCTGCATCGCGTCCTCGAGCCGGCCGGCGCGCTGCCGCAGCCCGCCCGCCGGCTCGATCCGCACGCGCCGCTCCGCCCGAGCGAGACGGCGGTCGACGTCGAGCGCCTCTCGCTCGACGCGGTCAGCTTTCGGCAGCTGTGGGACGGCGACGAGGAGGCGTTCGCGGCGCGGCTGCTCGCGCTCGTGGCGGAGCGCGGCAAGCTCCACAACCCTGCGACCGACTCGGGCGGCACGCTGCTCGGCACGGTCACGAGCGTCGGGGCCGGCCGCGAGCTCGAGGCGGGCGACCGGGTCGTCGCGCTCGCGTCGACGTCGGCGATCCCGCTGGCGCTCGGCCGCGTGCTCTCCGTGCGGGCGGCCGCCGCCGAGATCGAGGTGGAAGGGCGCGCCGTGCTGTCCGCGGCGCTGCCGGCGGCGCGCGTGCCGGACGACCTCGACGACCGGCTCGCCGTCGCCGCGGCGGACGTCGCGGGCGCGCCCGGGCTCGTGCACGACCTGCTGCCGGACGGCGGCACCGCGGTCGTGATCGGCGCCTCCGGCAGCGCCGGCCTGCTCGCCTGCGCAGCCGCCCGCGACCGCGGCGCGCGCGTGCTCGGCGTCGACCTCGACGTCGGCCCCCTCGAGCGGACCGGGGTCGCGGAGCCGGTCGAGGCGGACGCGCAGGACGCCGTCGGCGTGCTCGACGCGCTCGGCGGCGTCGAGGCGGACGTCGTCGCCCACGTCGCGACGGCGCCCGGGTGCGAGGCGAGCGCCGTCGCGGCGGTCGCGGCCGAGGGGACGATCGTCCTCTTCTCGCTGGCGACGAGCTTCCCGCGCTGCGTCAACGTCGCCGACGTCTTCGGCAAGCGGCCGCGCATGCTGGTCGCGACCGCGCTGCGCCTCCACCACGCCCCGCTCGCCTGGGAGCTCCTGCGCCGCCACGACGGCGTCCGCGCCGAGTTGGGCCGGCGGCTGGGAATCTCGTAGAGTCGGGCGGATGCCGACCGCGATCACCGTCGAGAGCGTCAGCAAGCAGTTCGGCAGGCACGCCGCGGTCGCCGGCGTCGACCTGGAGATCCAGGACGGCGAGTTCTTCACGATGCTCGGCCCGTCGGGCTGCGGCAAGACGACGACGCTGCGGATGATCGCCGGCTTCGAGCAGCCGGACGAGGGGCGCATCCTGCTGCGCGGCGACGACGTGACGCTCGTGCCGCCGAACCGGCGCAACGTCAACATGGTCTTCCAGCACTACGCCCTGTTCCCGCATATGACGGTGTCGGAGAACATCTGCTTCGGGCTCCGGCTGAAGAAGCTGTCGCGGCGCGAGCAGCGGGAGCGCGTCCGCGAGATCCTCTCCGTCGTCGGCCTCGAAGGGCTGGAGCAGCGGAAGCCGGCGCAGCTCTCGGGCGGCCAGCAGCAGCGCGTCGCGCTCGCCCGCGCGCTCGTCAACCGGCCGACCGCCCTGCTGCTCGACGAGCCGCTCGGGGCGCTCGACGTGAAGCTTCGCAAGCAGCTGCAGCTCGAGCTGAAGCGCGTCCAGGCCGAGCTCGGGACGACGTTCGTGTACGTCACGCACGACCAGGAGGAGGCGCTCGGCATGTCCGACCGGATCGCCGTCATGAACGGCGGCCGCGTCGAGCAGGTCGGGGCGCCGAAGGACGTGTACACCGAGCCCGAGACGGCGTTCGTCGCCGACTTCATCGGCTCGCTCAATGCCGTCGACCTGCGGGTCGACGAGCACGACGGGCCGCTCGCGGTGATGCGCGTGGCCGAGAACGAGCGGCTCGTCGTGCTCGCCGGATCGGGGACGGCGCCGGGCTCGACCGTCAAGCTGGCGGTGCGCCCGGAGCGGATCCGCGTCGCGGCCGCGGGCGACGCCGCCCCGGTCGGCGGCTCGCGGATCTCGGGACGGGTCGCGGAGATCGTGTTCCTCGGCCCGCTCACGCATCTGCACGTCGACACCGCCGCGGGCCGCCTCGTCAGCTACCGGATGGACGACGACGCGACCGCGCGGCTGCGCGAAGGCGACCCGGTCGTGCTGACGTGGGCGCCCGAGCACGGCGCCGTGCTGGGTTAGCTCCGCGTCAGCCGCCGCTCGGCGCGCACGCGCAGCAGCTCGGCCGCGGTGACGACGACGAGCGAGGCGACGACGACGAGCGCGCCGATCGCGATCACCTCGGGCTCGAGCCCGGGCGTGCGCGCGCCCGAGTAGACGAACAGCGGGAACGTCTCCTGCCCGGCCGGGACGAGGAACGACGCGATCGCGAACTCGTCGAACGAGATCGTGAAGGCGATCAGCGCCGACGAGAAGAGCGCGGGCACGATCAGCGGCAGCGTCACCCGGCGGAACGCGTGCACCGGCCCGGCGCCGAGGTCGCGCGCGGCGTCGAGGATGTTCTCGTCGAGCGTCTGCAGCCTCGGCATGATGATCAGCAGCGAGTACGGCACGGCGATCGCGACGTGGCCGAGCAGCACCGCCCACAGCGCCTGGTGCAGGCCGAGCGAGTTGAGCAGGATCAGCATCCCGACGGCCAGCACGACGTACGGCACCACGAGCGGCAGCAGCACGAGCGCCGTTACGAGCCCGCGCAGGCGCATCCGCTTCGCGGTCAGGCCGAGCGCGCTGATCAGGCCGAGCAGCGTCGCGCCGCACGCGCAGAGCGCGCCGATCCAGGCGCTGCGCTGCACGGCCGAGGTCAGGTCGGTGTTCGAGAAGGCGGCGTGGAACCACTTCGTCGTGAAGCCGGAGTACGGCAGCGTCTGGATCGTCGAGTTGTCGAACGAGAACACGACGAGCACGACGAGCGGCACGTACAGGAACACGACGAGCGCGGCGAAGTAGCCCTTCAGCGCCCACTCGCCCGTCTTGCTCGCGGCGATGTTCATTCCGCCGGCGCCGCGCGCAGGTCGGCCGACAGGAAGCGGCCGAAGAGGATCATCAGCACGAGCACGATCGCGATCAGCCAGACGGCGAGCACGGCGCCGTAGTTCCAGTCGGGGGTGTCGGAGAAGAACGACTGGATCGAGTTGCCGAACATGTAGCTCGACGGGCCGCCGACGAGGAGCGGCGAGATGAACTCGCCGGTCGTCGGGATGAGCACGAAGACGAAGCCGGCGATCACGCCCGGCAGGCTGAGCGGCAGCGTGACCCGGCGGAACACGTGCAGCCGGCCGGCGCCGAGGTCGAGCGCGGCCTCGAGCAGCCGCTGGTCCATGTTCTCGAGCACGACGTAGATCGGCAGGGCGACGAACGGCACCCACGAGTAGAAGAGGACGAGCCCGACCGAGAACCAGGAGTAGATCAGCCAGCTGATGCCGTTCCCGTGCTGGCGCAGGCCGAGCTGCCACAGCGCCGAGTTGAGGACGCCGTCGTTCGCGAGGATCACCTTCCACGCGACGACGCGCAGCAGGTAGCTGGTGAAGAACGGGGCGAGCACGAGCAGCAGCAGGGTGTAGCGGCGGCGGCGCGCGACGAAGGCGAGGCAGTACGCGATCGGGTAGGCGGCGACGACCGCCGCGACCGAGACGATCAGCGTGACGACGATCGAGCTGACGAACCGGTCCCAGAACGGGTTGGAGCCGGGCGGCAGGAAGTCCTGCCAGTTCACGACCGAGAACCCGGTCGGCACGCCGACCAGGTTCGTCATCACGTTCACGCTGTAGAGCCCGATCAGCGCGAGCGGGACGATCAGCACCGCGAGCAGGTAGATGCTCGCCGGGGCGGCGAGCCAGGACCTCCCGGGGCGCAGCGCGCCGCGGAGAAGGCCCTGGCTACGGATGCTCGCGTCGGACGCGACTGCCAACTACGCCGCCTGCACCTCCTGCCAGGCGAGCGCGACCTGGCTCTCCTGCGGCATCCACGACTGCAGGTGGATGTCCTTCGCCTGGAGCGCGAGCGGGTTGCCGATGTTGAGCTTCTTCGCGAGGGCCTTGTCCTTGACCTCGCTCGGCTTGATCGTCGCGTCGGCGTTCCCGTAGTAGAAGAGGTTGACCATCTGCACGGCCGCGGCGTGGTTGATGAACGACTCCACGTACTTGTGCGCGTGGTAGTAGCTCTTCGTGTTCGCGCCGAGGACGAAGCCGCACATCCAGCCGAGCTTGCCCTGGCGCGGCTCCATGAACGCGACCTTCAGGCCGGCGTTCTTCATGTTGACGTAGGCGTCCTGCCAGCTGTAGGTGATCCAGATGTCGCCCGCCTTGAACGCCGGCTGCATGTCCGAGTACTCGCTTTTCCAGTAGAACTTGTTGAGCGGCTTCTGCTTGATCAGCGCGTCCTTCGACTGGCGGATCTGGCTCGGCGTCTGCGTGTCCATGTTCGGGAAGCCGAGGTAGAGGCCGGCGACCTCGAAGTTGCTCTGCGCGCCGTCCCAGATCGCGATCTTCCCCTTGTACTTCGCGTTCCAGAAGAGCTCCCAGCCTTTCGCGTCGGCCGGGCTCACCTTGTCGGTCCGGTAGAGGACGCTCGCGTAGCCCCAGTCCCACGGGATCATGTACTGCTTGCCGCCGATCTGGCCCTTCTTGACGAGCGTCTTGTTCAAGTTCTTGAAGCTCGGCAGCAGGCTCGTGTCCCACGGCTGGATCAGCTTCGAGTTGACGTAGTCGGGCAGGTTCTCGATGCACGGGTGGATCAGGTCGAACTGGACGCCGGAGCGGGCCTTGTTGATCGCCTGCGTGTCGTTGACGATGTAGGTGTACTTGAGCCCCTTGGCGCCGAACTTGTCGGTGTAGTCCTTGCCGGCGAGCATGCCGTAGGTCTGCGCCTTCGTCCCGTGGGCCTCGTAGCCGGGCCACTCGAGGATCGCGAGCGTCCCCGGCTCCTTGGCGAGCGGGGGCCGCGGCTCGTCGACGACGAGCGAGCGTGCGGGAACGGACTTGGCCAGGGCGGCCGGCCCGCCGAGCAGCACGCCCCCGCCGAGCGCCGCCGCTCCCGTGAGGAACCTCCTCCGGTCGATCGAGTCCATGCGGAACCACCTTTCCGACGAGGGTCGAGGAGCCGAACCTAGCGCCTCGGCGTGCCCGGGTCTAGTGTCGCGCCGTGGCTCTCCTGCTCGCCGTTGCCGCGTCGGCGATTGCGCTCTCCGGCACGCTGCCGGTGCTCGACGCCACGGCGCTGCCCGGGCTCGCGGCCACCACGCACGCCGTCGGCGCGCGCGACCTCGCCGCCGACCTGGCCGGCGGCGCCGCGTTCGAAGCCCGGCTGCGGAGCTGGGGCTTCCGGCGCGGCCGCGAACGCGACTTCCAGGGGCCGTCGAAGCACATCGACCGCGCCGTCTCCCGCACGCTCGTGTTCGCGACGGGCGGCGGCGCGCGCGCCTACGTCGCCTACATCGGCGCGCACGCGGCGGCGCTGTACGGGCCCGGGTCGACGTCGTCCCGGCTCGCGAGCCGCGGCCGCCCTGGCGTGCTCGTCGACGCGGCCGCCTGCGCCTGCCACCGGGCGGCCCCGACGCTGCTCGCGGTCGTCGCGCGCGGGACGCGCGTCACGTGGCTGGAGGCGAACGGCGGCGAGGTCACGCGCGCCGTCCTCGTGGCGCTGCTGGCCCGGGCGCCGTAGGACGCCCGGCCTCGAGTCCCGATGAGACGGCAGCTCGATGACGCGGAGGCGCGCCTCGCGAGTGTTCCGCAAGACACCGTGAGCGATACCATTGAGCCAACAGTGGACAGCTGGCTCGTCTGAGCTACTCGAAGGCCCGCCTTTCGGCGGGCCTTCGTTGTCCATCGACCCCGAGGGCCGGAATCGAACCGGCATCTCTGCAGTGGACAGCTGCCTGCTCTACCTCTTGAGCTGCCTCGGGGTCGTGTTCGGAATGCTGCTCACAGCAAACGGACTCGACAAGATGGCCGGCGGAGGCGTGCCCGACCCGGCCAGGTCAGAGCGGCCAGGGCTTCTGGCTCTTGCGCCGTCAATTCACAACGGTCAGGCTGACAGCCGCGATGGTGCGGTCTGCCGAAACGTCTGACCGGAGTCGCGCGGTTCGTGGAGGCGACCCTAGAGGCCGGCGCGCACGAGCTCGACGAGCGGCTCGAGGTCGTGCGGCGCGAGGTCGTGCTCGCCCGCGAACGGGACGGCCTCGCGCACCGCGCCGTGGAGGCGGCCGGTGCCGGCGCCGAGCGGCGAGGCGCCGCGCAGATCGACCGCCTGGGAGGCGAGCGCGAGCTCGATCGCGCACAGCCGCTCGCCGAGCTCGACCTGCTCCGCGAGCCGGCGGGCGGCGAGCGGCGCGAACGTCACGTGATCCTCGATCCCCTCGTGATGGGTCGAGCTGCCCGCGGCGGCCGACACCGGTGCGGCGAGCAGCCGCGCCTCGCCCTCGAGCGCCAGCAGGGCGACGCCGAACTCGCTGAACGCCGGCGCGGCCAGCCCCGGCCGCGCGCCGAGCCCCTCGGGCAGGCCGCTGAACGAGGACTGCAGGAGCTTCAGCGACCGCTCGGCCGCGCAGGTCAGCACCGGCGCGAGCGCGATCCGCACCAGGTCGAGCGCCGCCGCGAGCGCGAGCGCGTCGAAGCTTCCCGTCGGCACGATCCGGCCGTCGGCGGTGACGAGCGGGTTGCCCTGGTGCGCGTTCAGCTCCGGCTCCAGCCGCGCCAGCGCGTAGCCGAGCGCGTCGCGCGCCGCGCCGTGCACCTGCGCCACGCAGCGGAAGCTCAACGGGTCCTGCAGGTTCCGGGCCGCACCGTCGCGCCACAGGTAGCTCCCGTCGAGCAGCGAGCGCAGCCGCTCGGTCGCGGCGGCGAGCCCCGCGCCCGGCCTGGCGGCGACCGTCGCCGGGTCGAGCACCGAGACGTTCGCCGCGAACGCCTCCAGGTCGAGCGCCGCCGCCGCGTCGAGCGCGTCGAGCAGCCGGGACGCGTCGGCGAGCGCGAGCGCGGCGAGCGCCGTCGAGAACGCGTTCGAGCTGATCAGCGCCAGCGCTTCGCCCGCCTCGAGCGGCAGGTCGCCGAGCGCGCCGGCGGCGAGGTCGGCGAGCGGAGCCACGTCGCCCATGCCGACCGAGCCGAGCAGACGCACCGCCGGCGGCTCCCTGGCCAGGGAGGCCGCCAGCGCCTCGGCGAGCTCGGGCCGCACGCCCGCCCAGCCCGCGGCGAGATGGTTCGCGTGCAGCAGCGCCGCGGCACGGACGACCTCCGGCGGCGCGAGCGGCCCCTGCCCGACGCGATGCTCGAGCAGCAGGCGCCGGTTGAACGCGGCCGCGTCGCCCCCGGAGCGGAACCGCTTGCGGGCGCCGACCCCCGTCGTCAGGCCGTACACCTCGCGGCCCTCGGCGAGCGCCGCCTCCACGGCGGCGCGCCGCTCGCGCATCCGGGCGAGCGCCTCGGGAGCGACCTCCGCCCCCTCGCCCTCGCGGGCGACGCGGAGGACCTCGGCGAGCGTGAGGTCGCGCCCGGTGAGCGCGACGGTCACCCCTCGCCCACGTTGATCCAGATCGCCTTCAGGTCGGAGAACTTCTCGAGCGCGTGCATCGACTTGTCGCGGCCGAAGCCCGACTGCTTGAAGCCGCCGAACGGCGACGAGAGATCGCCCAGGTCGAAGCAGTTGACCCACACGACGCCCGCACGGATCGAGCGCGCCAGCCGGTGCGCGCGCGACACGTCGCTCGTCCAGACGCCGGCGGCGAGGCCGTAGACCGTGTCGTTCGCGATCCGCACGGCCTCCTGCTCGTCGCTGAACGAGATCGCCGACAGCACCGGGCCGAAGATCTCCTCGCGGGCGATCCGCATGTCGTTGGAAACGGCGTCGAAGATCGTCGGCTCGACGAAGTAGCCGCCGGTCTCGACGCGCGCACGGTTGCCGCCGAGATGCAGGCGGGCGCCCTCCTCGCGGCCGCTCTCGATATAGCCGAGCACCCGGTCGAGCTGCTTGTTATCGACGAGCGCGCCCATGCGCGTCTTCGGGTCGAGGGGATCGCCGGGCTGGATCCGCTCCGAGACCTTGACCACTCGCTCGAGCAGCTCGTCCTTCAGCGACTCGTGCACGAGGAGACGCGAGCCGGCGTTGCACACCTCGCCCTGGTTGTAGAAGACGCCCCACGCCACCGCCGACGCGGCGGCGTCGAGATCCGGGCAGTCGGGCATGACGATGTGCGGCGACTTGCCGCCGCACTCGAGCGCGAGCCGCTTCATGTTCGACTCGCCCGAGTAGCGCAGGAAGAGCTTGCCGACCTCGGTCGAGCCGGTGAACGCGATCAGGTCGACGTCGCCGTGCAGGCCGAGCGCGCGCCCGGCGGTCTCGCCGAAGCCGGGCAGCACCTGCAGGACGCCGTCGGGCACGCCCGCCTCGGACGCGAGCTCGGCCAGCCGGAGCGCCGTCAGCGGCGACTGCTCGGCCGGCTTCAGCACAACGCTGTTGCCGGCGGCGAGCGCCGGCCCCACCTTCCACGACGCCATCATCAGCGGGAAGTTCCACGGCACCACCGCGCCGACGACGCCGACGGGCTCGCGCACGATCATCGTCACGACCGACGGGTCGGTGGGCGCGATCTCGTCGTACACCTTGTCGACCGCCTCGGCGTAGTAGGAGATCGTCTCGGCGGCGAGCGGGATGTCCACCTTGCGCGAGTCGCGGATCGGCTTGCCCGTGTCGAGCGTCTCGATCAGCGCGAGCTCCTCGAGCTGCTCCTCGACCAGCTCGGCCAGGCGGCGCAGGACGCGCTTGCGGTGCTTCGGCGCCGAGCGTGACCACACCCCCGACTCGAACGCGGCGCGCGCCCCGCGCACGGCGCGGTCGACGTCGGCCGCGTCGCAGGCGGCGACGGCGGCGAGCACCTCGCCGGTGGCGGGGTTGACGCAGTCGAACGTCTCGCCCGAGACGGCGTCGACGTAGGCGCCGTCGATGAACGCCCGCGTGCGCAGGTCGACCCCGGTACGGTCAACGGTCGAGCTCAATTCGGGCCTCCTCGTCGTGAGAAACGTCGAGCCCCAGACGGTACTACGCCGACTCGGCCACCTCGTCGAGGTAGGTCATCGAGACGCGGGAGAGCGACCCCTGGCCGTCCTCCTCGTAGTAGCCCATACGCCAGAGCGGCGGCGAGTAGCAGTGGATCGACGACGCCGGCGGCCCGCCCGCGTGGCGCATGCCGTGGATGTACGCGGCGTCGAAGACGAAGCTTTCGCCCGCCTCACGGATGCGGCTCGCGTGCTCGAGGCCGGTCGTCGTGATCCGGAAGCGATCCTCGACGAGCGCGCCCTCGCAGACGTAGACGCCGCCCGAGGAGAGATCGTGGTCGTGGTAGCCGGTCTTCTGGTCGTCCATCCAGCAGATCAGCCAGATGTCCACGTGGCCGTCGCGGTAGAGCTGCGTGTAGTAGCGCTTGCCCGGGTCGTGGACGACGTGCCGCCGCCAGACGTCGGGCTCCCGCCCGATCAGCGTCGCAAGCTCGGCGAGCTCCGGACGCTCCAGGTCGCGGTCGCCGGGAAGGTGCCCGGCGATCCATTCACGCGTGTCGTGCACTCAGGAGTTCCTCCGGGTTCGAATGACACAAGACGTTCACCACAGCTTCGCCAAAGCTGCGGACGGCGGCAAGGGTGATTCGCGGGTCGAGAACCGGCGCGTCGCTGCCGTAGACGAGCGCGTCCCCGCCGAGCGTCGCCAGGCAATGCTCGATCGCCCGGTTGCCGTACGACGCGACGTCGAAGAAGATCGTCGGCTGCTGCGCGCGGCGCACGTCGAAGCCGCGCGAGCGGAACCGTTCGAGCTGGAACGGCCCGCCGCCGGCGAGGATCGCGAACAGCACGCGCAGGTCGGGCCAGCGGTCGACGCCGGCGGCGAGCCACGCCGCGTAGGCGGCCTGCATCTGCGCCGTGTAGCCGACGACGGCCTGCCACCACGGCGGCGCCCCCTCGGCCGCCGGCGACAGGCCGGGGTGGACGAACAGGAGCTCGCCGCGGCGCTGGAGCTCGTCGAGCACCGGCGCGAGCGCGTCGAGGTCGGCGAGCGCCGACGCGGCGACGCAGACGCCGGCGAAGCCGTCCCGCGGCCGGTCGAGCGCGAGCGCGCGCAGACGGCCGCCAGACGCGGCCACCGCGGCGAGCGCGCCCTCGTGGTAGGCGGCCCGGAGCGGCTCGGCCTCCTCGGCTGGCAGCTCGTCGATGCCGAGCGTCGGCGGCAGCGAGACGACCGCGACCGAGATGCCGTCGCGGTCGAGCTCGGCCAGGCAGCGCTCGAGCCCGTACGCGTGCGGCTCCAGGTCGTAGTCGCCGTCGGCGAGCCGCAGCGTCCAGCCGTCGAGCCGCGGCGGCTCGCGCCGCCGGCGGAGCTCCTCGAGCAGCTCGACCGGCCAGAGATGCCGGTGCAGGTCGTAGGTCGCGTTCACGATCGCACCTCGACCACGTCGCCGAGCTCGGCGGCGCGCCGCTCGACGAACTCGAGCAGCTCCTCCTCGACGGCGTCGTCGAGCGGCGGCCGCTCGTATGCGTCGAGGAGCTCGCGGCAGCGCGCACGCGCCCGGGCGGCGTGGTCCGGCGCGCCGTTCCGGGTCCAGCGCTCGAAGTTGTCGGTCGTCGCGACCGTCGGCCGCCAGAAGCAGTCGCGGAAGCGGGCGAGGGTGTGCTGCGCGCCGAAGAAATGCCCGCCGTGGCCGACCTCCACGTGCGCGTCGAAGGCAAGGCTCGCCTCGTCGACCTCGAGCCCGGCGAACTGGTGGATCATCAGGTCGAGCAGCTCACAGTCGGCGGCGAACTTCTCGAACGACGTCACGAGGCCTCCCTCGAGCCAGCCGGCCGACTGCCAGCACACGTTCGCCCCCGCCAGGAACGCCGCGCCGAGCGTGTTCATCGCCTCGTAGCCCGCCTGGAAGTCGACCGCCGGGCTGGCCGTGAGCGTCCCGCCGCCCGAGCGCCACGGCAGGCCGAGCCGCCGCGCGATCTGGCCGGAGGCGTAGAGGCCGAGCGCCGACTCGGGGCCGCCGAAGGCGGGCGAGCCGGTCTTCATGTCGGTCGCGGAGAGGAACGAGCCGAGCACGCACGGGCAGCCGGGCCGCACCAGCTGGACGAGCGCGATCCCCGCGAGCGCCTCGACGCACTGCTGGACGAGCGCCGCCGGCACCGACACCGGCGCCATCGCGCCCATCAGCAGGAACGGCGTCACGATCACCGCCTGGCCGGCTGCGGCGTACGCCAGGATCCCCGCCAGCATCCGGCTGTCGAAGCGAAGCGGCGAGTTGACGTTGCAGTTCGCGAACAGGACCGGCGCCCGCTCGATCGACTCGCGGCCGCCGAAGACGATCTCGGCGAGCCGCAGGCAGTCGGCCGCCGCCTCCGCCGACGACGGCTCGCCCGCCCAGACGCGGTCGGTGAGACGGATCGACGCGAGCGAGCGCACGAGGTGGCGGACGTCCAGCGGCACGTCGTTCGGCTCGACGATGTTGCGGCCCGGCGTGTCGAGGGCATCGGTCAGCTGGGTGAGCGCGAGCAACGCCTCGAGGTCGGCGAGCGTCCCGTCGCGCCGCACGCCGTCGGCGTGCACGAACGGCGGCCCCTGCGCCGGCGCGAACACCATGTGCTCGCCGCCGACGGCGAGGTTCCGCTCCGGGTTGCGGGCCCGCAGCGTGAACTCCGCCGGCGCGAGCGCGGCCTGCGTGCGGAGGAAGCCCGGGTCGAAGCGCACGCAGGAGCCGTCCACCGTCTGTCCCGCCCCGCGGAAGAGCTCGAGCGCCTGCGGGTGGTCGAACTCGACGCCGACCTCGCTCGCAAGCCGCTCCACCCCCGCCTCGATCAGCGCGAGCGCCTCGTCGGAGAGCGGCTCGAAGCGCGGCAGGCGGTTGACGATCATCCGACCCTGTAGGCCTCGAGCGCGTCGAAGTCCGGGACGACGCCGAGCCCCGGGCCGGGCGGCGGCGCGATCGTGCCGTCGGCGCCGATCTCGATCGGGGCCGGCAGCAGCCAGTCGCGGCGCGCCGCCTCGAGGGCGGGCGGGTCGAACGGCACCTCGAGGAACGGCACCGTCGAGACGGCGAGCGCGACGTGGAGGTTGGCGAGCAGCCCGTAGCCGTTCGACCACGTGTGCGGCGACCAGGCGCGGCCGAGCAGGTCGGCCAGCGCCGCGAGCCGGCGCACGCCGCCGATGCCGCCGGCGAGCACGCAGTCGCACTGCAGCACGTCGACCTCGCCGCGCAGCAGAAGGTCGCGGGCCTGCTGCGCCTCCCGGGTCATCTCGCCGGCTGCGATGCGGAGGTCGGTGCGGCGGCGCAGCGCCCGGTAGCCGTCGTAGTCGTCGGTGCGCAGAGGCTCCTCCAGCCAGTAGACGCCGAACGGCTCGAGCAGGCGCGCGCACTGCGCGGCGGTCGCGACGTCCCAGCGCGGCGTGCGGTCGCCCGGCATCCGCCAGCCCTGGTTCGCGTCGACCATCAGCTCCAGCGACGACCCGGCGGCGTCGCGGACGGCGGCGATCACCTCCACGTCCTCGCGCCAGCGGGCCGCGTCCAGCCGGATCTTCACCGCGCGCACGCCGCGGTCGCGCAGCGCGAGCGAGCGGCGGACGCGCTCGTCGGGCGGGACGCGCTCCGCACCCGAGGCGTAGGCGGCGATGCGCTCCTGCCGCCCTCCGAGCAGCTGCCAGCACGGCGCGCCGAGCGCCCGGCCGACGAGATCCCAGACCGCCACCTCGAGCGTCCACGGCCGCCCGCCGTGGAAGTCGACCGTCTCGCACACCTCGCGGACGGCCTCGGTGCGGCGCGGGTCGAGGCCGACCAGCTTCGCGCGCAGAAGCTCGGCGTCGGGGAGCGCGTCGCCGCTCGCATACCCCTCGGCGCCGTCGTCGCTGCGGACGACGACGAGCGTCGCGTCCTGGAAGGCGCGGGGCTCCGGGTCCCACGCGGCCTTCAGCGGCGGGTCGAAGGGGAACCGGTAGCGCCGCGTCTCGAGCGCCGCGATCCGCACGTCAGTCGCCGCCGTAGAAGGGGCTCCGGAGCGCGTCGCGCCCCGCCACCTGCGCGCGCACCGACTCCGGGTCGCGCCCGTCGACCGCCACACGGATCGCCTTCAGCATCCCCTCGCGCGCACCCTTGCGCAGCGCGGTCTCGTCGTCGGCGGCGGCTTCGACCCAGACCGCGACGAGCACGAGCAGCTCCTGCGTCGCCTCGAGCAGCCCCTCGGCGACCGCGTCGAGCACGCCCTGGGCGATCCCGAGCTGCGCCGCCCCCCACGTCACCGTCTGGTGGTGGTCGTCGAGCGCGGTCGCCTTGTTCATCATCAGCGTGGGCGGCAGCACCGGCTCATACTCCTGCTGGGTCGCGCCCGTGACGACGAGCACCGGCACGTGTCCGGGGCTCGGATGGGCGAACATGCTGACCGCCGCGGCCGCGGTGGGGCTGCCGCGCTTCGCGAGCACGACGTTCAGGTGCGCGCCGTTCGGGCTGCGGCCGCCGAAGCCCTCGCCGATCCTGCCGTCCAGGTAGTCGAGATCCTTCATGCCAGCTGGAGCACCACGCGCGCCGCGTCCCCGCTGTGCAGGTGGCCGAACGCGTCGTCGATCCGGTCGAGCGGCAGCCGGTGGGAGATCAGCCGGTCGAGCGGCAGGCGGCCGCGCCGGTAGAGCTCGAGCGTCAGCGGGAAGTCGCGCTCCGGGTAGGACGAGCCGTACAGCGACCCGAGCACGCGCCGCTCCATACGCGGGATCGAGAGCGCCGGCAGCGTCACGACGGCGTCCTCGCGCGGGATGCCGATCAGCACGGCGGCGCCCCGCCTGCGCGTCGAGAGGAACGCGGCGTTCATCGCCTCCGGCCGCCCGGTCGCCTCGATCGCGTAGTCGACGCCACCGCCCGACGCCTCGACCACGGCCTCGGCCGTCGCCTCCGCCGAGCCCGCCCACAGGACGCCGGCGGTCGCGCCGAGCTCGCGCGCGACGTCGAGCTTGCGCTGCACGGTGTCGACCGCCACGATCGCGCCCGCGCCCGCGGCGACCGCGCCCAGCAGCGCCGACAGGCCGACGCCGCCGCAGCCGACGACCGCCACACGCTCGCCCGGCCGCACGCCCGCGGTGCGCCACACCGCGCCGAGGCCGGTCGAGATCGCGCAGCCGACGAGGCCCGCGACGTCGAACGGCACGTCCTGCGGGATCGGGATGCACGACCGCTCCGGCACGACGGTCGCCTCGGCGAACGACGAGATGAACGAGTAGTGGTAGACGGGCTCGCCGCCGCGCGACAGCCGCGGCGTACCGTCCATCAGCCCGCCCTCCCCCATCGCCGGCCACGCGGTCGTGCACAGGTGGCGCAGCCCGCGCAGGCACTCCTCGCACTCGCCGCACGACGGCGCCCACGACAGCGCCACGTGGTCGCCGGGCCGGACGCGCGTCACGCGCGGGCCGACCGCCTCGACGACGCCGGCGCCCTCGTGGCCGAGCACCGCGGGGCAGCGCGTCTCGGCGGTGCCGTCGATCGCGTTCAGGTCGGAGTGGCAGACGCCGCTCGCGTGCAGGCGGACGAGCACCTCGTGCTCGCGCGGCTCGGCGAGCTCCAGCTCGACGACGTGGTGCGGCCCGCCCGTCCGCTCCAGCACCGCTGCGGCGATCTTCATGCCGGCACGACCTCCTTTCCCCGCTGCAGCCCGCGCAGCTCCTCGAGCGGGATGTGGCAGCGCATCAGATGCCCCTCCTCGACGACGGTGAGCGGCGGCTCGGTCTCCTCGCAGACGGGGCCGACCTTGCGCGGGCAGCGCGTGTGGAAGACGCAGCCGGACGGCGGCGACGCCGCGCTCGGGATCTCGCCGCTCAGCCTGATGCGGTCGCGGCCGCCGCCGTCGATCGTCGGCACGGCCGAGAGCAGCGCCTCGGTGTACGGATGGTGCGGCCCGTCGAACACGACCTCCGCCGGGCCGAGCTCCATCAGCCGTCCCAGGTACAGCACGGCGATCCGGTCGGACACGTAGCGGACGACGCCGAGGTCGTGCGAGATGAAGAGGTAGGCGACGCCGCGCTGCGCCTGCAGCTCGACGAGCAGGTTGAGGATCGCGGCCTGCACGGAGACGTCGAGGGCGGAGGTCGGCTCGTCGCAGACGACGAGCTTCGGCTCGCCGGCGAACGCCCGCGCGATCGCGAGCCGCTGCTTGAGGCCGCCCGAGAGCTGGCCGGGCCGCGCGCTCACGTAGCGCTCGGCGAGGCGGACGGAGTGCATCAGCTCCAGCATCCGCGCCTCGGCGGCGGCGCCGGAGAGGCCGGAGAGCTTGCGCAGCGCGCGGCGCAGGATGCGGCTCACGGTGTGGCGGCGGTTGAGCGCCGAGTCGGGGTTCTGGAACACGATCTGGAGGTCGCGCACCTCCTGCGCCGTGCGCCGGGCGAGCCGCGGCCGGAG
Organism: Gaiellaceae bacterium; assembly: GCA_035651295.1. Taxonomy (GTDB): domain Bacteria; phylum Actinomycetota; class Thermoleophilia; order Gaiellales; family Gaiellaceae; genus PALSA-600. Next base: position 75,689 of record DASRGA010000024.1, read on the forward strand.
CTCGCGGCCGTCGAGCGTCACGCCGCCGGTGGTCGGCTCGATGATCCCGAGCAGCGTGCGGGCGAGGGTCGTCTTGCCGCTGCCCGACTCGCCGACGAGGCCGAGCGTCTCGCCCGGCCACACTGCAGCGGACACATCCGTCAGCGCGTGGATCGAGTGGCCGTGCTGCTGGAAGACCTTGCCGAGCTGCTCGAAGCGCAGGAGCGGCTCGCGCGCGCGGTCGATCGCCGGCAGCGCCAGGTTCGCCGCCTCCTCGCGCGGCAGGGTCTGCGCCCGCTCGTGGAAGTGGCAGCGGCTGACGTGCCCGCCGCCGAGCACGTGCGGCGGCGGCTCCTCCGTGTGGCAGACGTCCTGCGCGAGCCCGCAGCGCGCCGCGAACACGCAGCCGGGGAGCGCTTCGCCGAGGTTGGGCAGGAAGCCGGCGATCGTGTCGAGGCGGCCGTGGTCCTTGCGCCGCCCGCCGCGCGGGATGCAGCGGAGGAGGCCGACGGTGTACGGGTGGCGCGGATCCTGCAGCACGGCGTCCACCGTGCCCTCCTCGACGAGCCGCCCCGCGTAGAGCACGCCGACGCGCGCGCACATCTTCGCGATCACGCCGAGGTTGTGGCTGATGAAGAGCACCGAGGTCTGCAGCTGCGCCTGCAGCCCCGCGACGAGGTCGAGCACCTCGGCCTCGACGGTCGCGTCGAGGCCGGTGGTCGGCTCGTCGAGGATCAAGAGCGCCGGGTCCTTGGCGAGCGCCATCGCGATCACGACGCGCTGCTGCATGCCGCCGGAGAGCTGGTGCGGGTAGCGGTTCATCACCGAGCCCGGGTCGGCGATCTGGACGAGCTTGAGCGCGTCGATCGCACGCTCGACCGCCTCGCCGCGGGCGACGCCGCGCACGGTGAACACCTCGGCCACCTGGCGGCCGACGCGGATCGACGGGTTCAGCGCCGTGCCGGGGTTCTGGTAGACCATCGACACGTCGTTGGCGCGCAGCGTGCGCAGCTCGCCGCGCGAGCGCGAGAGGACGTCGCGGCCGTCGATCGAGATGCGCCCGCCGCTGACGCGCCCGTTGCGCGGCAGGTACTGCACGACCGCGAGCGCGGCCGTCGACTTGCCGCAGCCGGACTCGCCGACGAGCCCGTAGGCCTCGCCGCGCCGGACGTTCAGCGTCACGCCGCGCAGCACCTGCCGGTCGCGCCCGCGCACGCGGTAGACGACCTCGAGGTCCTCGAGCTCGAGCGCGTGCGCCGCGCTGTGCTCGTGCGTGAGGACGGCCTCGGACGGCGTCATCTGTCGAGCACCTGCTGCAGGCCGTCGGCGATCAGGTTGACGGCGACGACGACGCTCGCGATCGCGAGGCCCGGGAAGAGCACCGTCCACTCGTAGTTCGACGCGTTCAGCAGCGCGTAGTTGTCGGAGATCTGCAGCGACCAGTCCGGCGCCGGCGGCTGCACGCCGAAGCCGAGGAACGTGAGGCCCGCAACCGCGAAGATCGCGTAGCCGAGGCGCACGGTGCCCTCGACGATGATCGGCCCGACCACGTTCGGCAGGATCTCGACGAACATGATGTACGGCGGCTTCTCCCCGCGCAGCTTCGCCGCCTGGACGTACTCGAGCTGGCGCTCGCCGAGCACGGCGGCCCGCACCGTTCGCCCGATGATCGGGCTGAACACCGCGCCGATCACCACGATCAGCGTCCACTTGGAATGGCCGACGGCAACGAGCGCCGTCACCGCGATCACGATCAGCGGCAGCGCGAGGAACGCGTCGATCACGCGGCCGAGGCCCTCGTCGACGAGCCCGCCGAAGTAGCCCATGACGAGCCCGATCGTCGTCCCGCCGACGACGCCGATCAGCGTCGCGAGCGGCGCCACCTCGAGCGTGTCGCGCGCGCCGGCGAGCACGCGCGAGAGCACGTCGCGGCCCGCCTGGTCGGTGCCGAACCAGTGGCCGGCGCCGGGGCCCTTGAGGATCTCGAGCGGGTTCTGCGCCAGCGGGTCGTGCGGCGTGAAGCGGGAGCCCGTCAGCGCCCAGAAGATCCACCAGAGCACGACGACGTTCCCCGCGATGAACGTCTTCGAGCGCAGGAGCTGCAGGACGGTCTCGAGCCGCGCGAGGCTCGCCTCCGAGCGCGACGGCTGCGCGGCGGTCAGGCTCGCCGCCACTAGTCGGCGCCTCCGTAGCGGATCCTCGGGTTGAGCACCGAGTAGAGGATGTCGGCGACCAGCGTCGCCGACAGGTAGACCAGCCCGACGATCATCACGCCGCTCTGCAGCATCGTGAAGTCCTTGTTCTGCGCGGCGACGTAGATGCGCTGGCCGATCCCGTTGTAGTTGAAGAGCTTCTCGATCACGAGCAGGCCGCCGATCAGGTAGCCGGTCTGCGTCGCGATCACGGCGATCGTCGGCAGCAGCGCGTTCCGCAGCACGTGACGGAAGATGACGCGCGCGGCCGGCAGCCCCTTCAGGTAGGCCGTGCGCGCGTAGTCGGCGTCGAGCGCCTCGATCATCCCCGCCCTCGTGATGCGGGCGATGTAGCCGAACAGCACCGCCACCAGCGCGAAGCTCGGCAGCAGCAGGTGCTTGATCTGCGTGAAGAAGCCCGCGCCCGTGGGCCACGCGGCGCCGACGGGAAGCCACTTGAGCAGGACGCCGAAGATGACGATGAAGACGATCGCCGTCACGAACTCCGGAATCGAGGTGAGCGAGAGGCCGACGACGGTGATCACGCGGTCGGTCGCACGCCCGCGCCGGAGGGCGGCGACGACGCCGCCGAGGATCGAGATCGGGACGACCAGCACGAACGCGAGCGCCGCCAGCTTGAGCGAGTTGACGAGCGACGGGCCGAGCAGGCTGCCGACCGAGACGTTGTACTGCAGCGACTGCCCGAGGTTGCCGCGGACGAAGTGGCTGATCCACGTCCAGTACTGGTCGACCACCGGACGGTCGACGCCGTGCGCGTGGTTGTACTGCGCCACGTCCTGCCTGCTCGCAAACGGACCGAGGATGTTCCGGCCGAGATTCCCCGGCAGGAGCTGCGACGCCGCGAACACGATCACGCTCAGCAGGAAGAGCGTGATGACTGCGAGGCCGAACCGCTTGAGCAGGAACCTTGACATCGAAGATCAGTCGGAGGGCGCCGGGCCGAGGCGCCCGGCGCCCTCCGTCGTGCTACCCGAGCGAGACCTTGCCGAGCGCCTGGGTGCCGATCGCGTCGGCCTTGAAGCCCTTGACGCGCTTCGAGCCGGCCTGGGTCCACTTGAAGAAGTACGGGAAGATGTACGGCGAGTCGTGGAGCATCTGCGTCTCGATGATCTTCGCGTACTTGCGCTGGTCCTTCAGCGACAGAGCCGCCTCGTAGTCGGCGATCGCCTTGTCGACGACCTTGCTCGAATAGTCGGCCTCGTTCCACACGCCGCCCGAGTGGACGGCGGAGGTGAGGACGACGTTCGGCACCGAGCGATGACCCCAGTCGGTGATGTCCATCGGGCTGTTCAGCCACGGCGTCGTGCCGCGTCCGGTCGCGCCGCCGGAGTAGGTGCCGCCGTAGTAGGCGTCCGAGGTGATGATGTTGAGCTTGATGTTCACGCCGATCTTCTTGGCGTTCGCCGCCAGCAGCTGCGCGAGCTGCGGGATCTCCTGGAACTTCTCGGTCGTCAGCGTGACCGAGAAGCCGCGGCCGTGGCCGGACTGCTGGAGCAGCTTCTTCGCCGCCGCGAGATCCTGGTGGCGCTGCGGCACCGACTTGTCCGTCGACGGGTACACCGGCGCGAACGGGGAGTCGTTGCCGACGTCGCCGTACCCGCCGAGCAGCTGCTTCACGGCCGTGTCGCGGTCGAACGCGAGCGCGATCGCCTGGCGGACGCGGTAGTCCTTGAGCGCCGGATTCGCCGCGGCCGTCTGCACGAGCATCGCGATCTGGCGGTGCGGCGCACCGCTCGTCGAGAAGATCACGACGTTGCCGTTGTGGAAGAGCGGCCGGTCGGACGAGTAGTTGACCTGGCTGATCAGGTCGAGCTGGCCGCCGAGCAGCGCGGCGTCGACCGCAGCGTTGTCGCTGTAGTACGTGACGTCGACGCCGTCGAGCAGCGCCGGTCCGTTCCACCAGTTCGGGTTGCGGTCGAACTTCGCACCGACGCCCGGCGTGTACGACGTCATCACGAACGGCCCGGTCGTCTGCGGCGTCTTCGAGAACGTCCCCATCTGGTAGTTGGCCGGCAGGATGATCGCCTGGTAGGTGGTGTTGCTCGTCAGGTACGGGAAGCTCGCCGACGCGGCCTGGAGGTAGAAGACCACGGTGTGGTCGCCCACGGCCTTGATCCCACCCGGGCCGAGCAGCCCCTTGAAGGCCGACAGCGCGGACGAGCCGCCGTTCGGGTCGGTGAGGCGCTTGTAGGTCGCGACCACGTCGGCGGCGGTCAGCGGCTGGCCGTTCGCGAACTTGACGCCCTTGCGGATGTTGAACGCCCACTGCGTGCCGTCCGCGTTCGACTTCCAGCTCGTCGCGAGCTCGGGCGCGAGCGTCAGGTTCTGGCGCGAACGCGTCAGGAACTCGCCGCAGATGCTGCCGGTCGCGAGCGTGCCGTGGTCGGCGAACGCCGACGGCTCCAGGTCGCGGGCCGGGCCCGGGATGATGCCGAGGCGAAGCCGGCCGCCCGCCTTCCCCGCCGCGACGGCCGCGTGCGCGATGCCCGGGTGGCCGAACGCCTCGAGGATCGTCCCGATCGAGGCGAACGACAGCCCCGCCACGGAGGCGCGCTTGATGAACGTCGACCGATCCATCTCGCCGTCGACGAGCTCGTCGATGACGTTCCCTTCGATCGGCCCCGCAAGGCGACGAAGCTCGTCGGCCTCCCTCATGCTCTTACGGTTCATACACCGCCTCCCTTCGCTCTCTGGCATCGCGTCGCGGGAGCACCGAGGCGCAAGCAGGGCGGCTCGTGCAGGCCGTCCTCGGGGTGGATCGGCGTCCCATCGGGTAGCCGTTTATGACACGAGAGCGGGCCTGGGTCAAGTGGATCGTTCTCGATCTGGACCACCGTCTCGACAAACGCGCGTGACGGGCATATGGTCGCGTGTCGATGAGCGCCTCGAAGCTCGACACGCCGGACACGAGCGCCGCGGCCCGCTCGACGTCGCGGGGCGTCAACGCGACGCTCGGAATCCTCGACCTGCTGGCCGCACGCGGGCCGCTGCAGCTCTCCGAGCTCGCACGGGAGCTGCCCGTCCCGAAGAGCACGATCCACCGCATCTGCTCGGTGCTCGTCGACCGGAGCTGGGCCGTGCGCGACGAGCAGGGACGGTTCCAGCTCGGCATCCGGGCGCTCGCGATGTCGGTCGGCGGCAGCGACCTGCCGATCGTGACCGCGTTCCGCACCGTCGCCGCCGGGCTGCTCACGCGGCACAACGAGACGGTGTGCCTCGCGGTGCTCGACGGCGACGAGTCCGTCTATATCGCGATCGAAGAGACGTCCCACCCGGTGCGGCTCGTGACGCGGGTCGGCAGCCGCACGCCGGCGTTCGCATCGGCGAGCGGCCGCGTCATCCTCTCCGGCAACTCGCAGAGCGTGATCGACGCGAGGTTCGCGGGACGTCCGCTCGTCACGCCGACCGGGCGGCGCCTGAACGGGATCGCCGAGCTCCGCTCGATCCTCGACGGCGTGCGCCGCAGCGGCTACGCCGAGAACAACGGCGAGACCGCGATCGGCCTCTACGCCGCGTCGGTGCCCGTGCAGAACTCGGCCGGCGCGATCATCGCGGCGCTGACCGCCTGCATCCCGACGTCGCGCATGACCGCGGAACGCCACCGCCCCCTGCTCGACGACCTCGTCGCCGCCGGCCGGCAGCTCTCCGAGCTCGTGTCGTGGCTGCCCGCCTACGACGCACGCCGGCCGGCTGTTCCTACCGCAGCGAGCCCGTCCTGACGAGGTCGCGCACGCGCTCGACGTCCGGCGCGAGCGGCCGGTCCTCGACGACGAGCGGCACGGCTTCGCAGAGGCGCGCCGCGATCGGCTCGAGCCGCGGCGGCAGCGGCCTGCCGCCCAGCTGCCGCGCCTGCGCGAGCGCGGTCAGCTCGTAGGCGAGCGCGAGCTCGACGTTGTCGAGGAGCCGGGCGAGCTTCCCGGCGGCGAGCGGCACGAAGGCCTGGACGTCCTCCTGCCCCGCGCTCGTGTCGGCGGCGCCGACCGACGCGGGCGCGGCGAGCAGCCGGTTCTCGGCGCAGATCCCGACGACCGCCTTGTGCACGGGCGTCAGGCCGGTGTGCCGGCCCGGCTCGACCGCGAGCTGCTCGCTCAGCCCGGAGAAGCGCGAGTCGAGCAGGCGGTGCAGGCGCTTCTCGGCGAGGCTCGCAAGCTGCGCGTAGGCGATCGCGAGCGAGTCGAGCGCGAACGCGAGCGCCTGGGCGTGGAAGCCGCCGGTCGGGTAGAAGCCCGCCGGCTCGCCGTCCCCCTCGGGCAGGTGCAGCGGGCTGTCGGAGACGGCGCGCAGCTCGAGCTCGAGCCTGTGCTCAGCCGAGTCGAGGACGGCCGCGACGGCGCCGTGCACCTGCGGGGCGACGCGAAGCGACACGGGCGATTGGCTGCGGTCGTCGAAGAGGCCGCCGCCGAGCAGCTCGAGCAGGCGCTCGTCCACCGACTGGCGCGCGGGATCGCCCGAGAGACGGCCGACGCGCCGCGAGTACGGCCGCGCGGACGCGCCGGTGAGCGCGGCCGAGAGCGCCGCCGCGACCGTCGCCTGGTCGAGCAGCTCGCGCGCGCGCCAGACGAGCGGCGCGGTGAGCGCCGGGGCGAACGGCGCACCGTTCAGCAGCGCGATCCCTTCCTTCAGGCCGGGCTCGTAGGGGCTCGCCCCGCGCGCCGCGAGCGCCGCGGCGGCCGGCACGCGCGCACCGTCCTCGAGCACCTCGCCCTCGCCCACGAACGCCGCAAAGAGGTGTGAGAGCAGCGAGACCTCGCCTGCGGCGCCGTGCGGGCTGGCGGGCACGCACGGCGTGAAGCCGTCGTTCAGCCGGGCGGCGAGGAAGCGGCAGAGCTCCGAGCTGACCGCCGCCCCGCCCTCGAGGAAGCCTGCCAGGCGAAGCAGCATCGCGCCCCGGACGACCACCGGCGGGAGCGGCGGCCCGACGGCGACCGCGCGGCCGAGGAGAATCGAGCGCTGCAGCGGCAGCCGGTGCTCCTCCGCGATCGGGCGCGAGGCGAGATAGCCGAGTCCGGTCGTCACGCCGTACGCGGCTGCGCCCTGCTCGAGCGCGCGCAGCATCGCCGCCCGGCGCTCGTCGACGCGTGCGAGCGCCGCGTCGGCGACGCGCACCTCTTCGCCGCGGTCGGCGACCCGGCGGTACGCGTCGAGGTCGAGCGCGTCGTGACGGTCGAGGACGATCACGCGCGGTACAGGAGCGTCGTGCCGACCCCGGCGGCGGCCGCGCGTTCGAGCAGCAGCGCGCCCAGCGCGACGTCGGTGCTCGCCAGGCCGCGGTGCCAGAAGAGGATGCGCTCGTCTGCGCTCTCGCGGCCGGGCTTCCGCCCGGCGACGATCTCGCCCAGCTCGGCGTGCAGCGTCTCGCGGGTGAGGAGACCGCGGTCGACATGCTCGCGCAGCGCGCCGAAGCGGCCGCCGGGCTTGCACTGTTCCCAGTCGTCCACCACGACCTTGTCGATCGCGTCGAGCAGATCGAGCTCGACGGCGCTCATCGTCCCGTACGGCACGACGAACGCTCCGTCCGCCAGCCATGCGGTGCGCAGGATCGGCTCGGGGCGCACGAGCCGCGTCGCCTCGACGACCACGTCGGCGCCGTCGACGGCGGCCGCGACAGTCGCGACGACGCGCACCTCGCGGCCGAGCTCCCGCTCGAGGTCGCGGCCGAACGCCTCGCGGGACTCGGGGCGCGCGCTCGTGACGCGGATCTCCTCGAACTCGAAGAGCGCCGAGAGCAGGACGACGTTCCAGAACGCGGTCCCGCGCGCGCCGACGTGCGCGAGCACGCGCGCGTCGCGGCGCGCGAGGTGCTTCGCGCCGACCGCGGTCAGGGCGCCGGTGCGCATGGAGGTGAGGAGCGCGGCGTCGACGATCGCGGTCGGCGCGCCCGTCTCCGGATCGAAGAGCGCGAGCAGCCCGAGCTCGGACGGGAGGCCGCGCCGGTGGTTGTCGACGAAGTCGCCGACGACCTTCACGCCGGCCGTGCCGAGCGGGCCGACGTAGGAGCGCAGGACGTTCCAGTGGCCGCGGCGCTCCTCGCCGGGCTCGAGGTGGACGCGCGGCTCGAGCACGACCTGCCCCTCGCCCTGCGCGCGGACGACCTGCTCGACGACGTCGAGCACCTCCGCCGCGGCCGGCCGGATCCTCTCGACGTCGCCGGCCGAGAGGAAGCGCACGTGGAGCGGCGCGCTCACGGCGCCTACTCTAGAGTCGGACGGTGGCGGTGAAGCGCCTCGGGTTCGTCGGCCTCGGCAACCTCGGCCGCCACCTTGCCGCGAGCCTGGCGCGCGCCGGCTTCCCGCTGACGGTGCACGACGCGCGGGAAGAGGCGGCCGAGCCCCTCGTCGCGCTCGGAGCGACGCAGGCCGCGTCGCCGCGTGCCGTCGCCGACGCGTCGGACTCCGTGTTCACGTGCCTGCCGTCGCCGGCTGCGGTGACGGAGGTCGTCGAGCAGCTCGCCGCCGGGCTGCGGCCGGGCGCGACGTGGATCGACTCGTCGACGAACGACGCGCACGAGCTGCAGCGGCTCGCGGCGGTCCTCGCGAAGCACGGCGTGCGCACCCTGGAGGCGCCCGTGACCGGCGGCGTGCACCTCGCGGCGACCGGCGAGATCACCGTGATCGTCGGCGGCGACGCCGGCGTGTACGCCGACCACGCCGACGCGTTCGCGGCGATCGGCCGCCGCGTCTTCCACGTCGGGCCGCTCGGCAGCGCCTCGAGGATGAAGGTGATCACGAACCTGCTCGCCTTCGTCCATCTCGTCGCCGCGGGCGAGGCGCTGATGCTCGCGCGCCAGTCGGGGATCGACCTGGCGCAGGCGTTCGAGGTGATCCGGGCGAGCTCCGGCACGAGCTTCGTGCACGAGACCGAGAGCCAGGTGATCCTGAACGGCAGCTACGACATCGGCTTCACGCTCGACCTCGCGTGCAAGGATCTCGGCCTCGCGCTCGAGCTCGGCCGCGAGCACGGCGTCCCGCTCGAGCTCGGCGGCCTGGTCGCGCGCCTCTTCGCGCAGGCGCGGGAGCGCTACGGCGGCAGCGCCTGGTCGCCGATGGTGGTGCGGCTCCTCGAGGACGAGGTCGGCGCCGACCTGCGCGCGCCGGGCTTCCCGCCGCGCCTCGGCGCCTAGGCCTTCCGGACACGCGCGGCCGAGCCTCGTCCCCTGGTCAGACCAGGGTGACGAGACTGAAACGTTTCGTCCACAGCCGCCGCCAGGCCCGCTCCCCGAGCCCCGGCTAGGCCTTCCGGCGAGGGCTTGCGGAGCCACGTCCCCTGGTCAGACCAGGGTGTCCGACGCGCACGCACCCGCCCCTGGGGACGGTGACCGAAGCGTCACGAGAGGTCGGCGACGTTTCTCGGCGAGAGGTGCAGCGCGTCGTCGGCGTACGGGTGGGCGCGCGCGACCTCCTCGTTCAGCTCGACGCCGAGCCCCGGCTCCGCCGACGGGACGACGTAGCCGTCCTCGAAGCGGACGGGCGTCCGCAGGATCTCGGCGTGGAAGCCGCCCCAGTCGCGGATCCCCTCCAGGATCAGGAAGTTCGGCGTGCACGCGGCGAGCTGGATGTTCGCCGCGCCGAGCACCGGGCCCGAGTAGAGATGCGGCGCCACCTGCGCGTAGTGCGCCTCCGCCATGCCGGCGATCTTCTTCGCCTCGAGCAGGCCGCCCACCCGTCCCAGGTTCATCTGCAGGATCGACGCGGCGCCGGTTCGGAGCACGCGCGCGAACTCGTGCTTCGTCGTCAGCCGCTCGCCGGTCGCGATCGGGATCGTCGTGGCCCGCGCGACCCGCGCCATCTCCTCCGGATGGTCGGGCGGCACGGGCTCCTCGAACCACAGCGGGTCGTACGCCTCGAGCCGGCGCGCGAGCCGGATCGCACCCGACGTCGTGAACTGCCCGTGCGTGCCGAACAGGATGTCCGCACGGTCGCCGACCGCCTCCCGCACCGCGCGCACGTACGCCTCCGACAGCGCGAGGTCGTCGAGGCTCGGCTGGTGCGGGTCGAGCGTCGTGTACGGCCCGGCCGGATCGAACTTCACGGCGGTGAACCCGCGCGCCACGTACTCGGCGGCGCGCTTCGCGCCGAGCTCCGGATCGACGTACACGTCCGTCGCATCTCCCTCCTCCGGATAGAGGTAGGTGTAGGCGCGGATCCGCTCGCGCACCCGGCCGCCGAGCAGGTCGTACACCGGCCGCCCGACCGCCTTGCCGACGACGTCCCAGCAGGCGAGCTCGATGCCGCTCAACACGCCGACGAGCGTCGGATCCGGCCGCAGCCCGTAGCCGCTGCCGTACACGTCGCGCCACAACGCCTCGATCCGGAACGGATCGGCGCCGACGACGCGCCGCTCGCACACGTCCTCGAGCATGCGCGCGACGGTGTGGGCGCCGAACGTCGCCACGTACACCTCGCCGACGCCGACGATGCCGTCGTCCGTCTCGAGCTGCACGAAGAGGAAGTAGCGGCCGCCGAAATGCGGCGGCGGGTTGCCGACGACGAACGTCCGGAACGACGCGATCCGCACGGGGCGACCCTACCGCGTCAGTCGCCCAGCTCGGCGCGCCGGCGCGTCACGTATTCGCTCAGCTCGGCCCGCACCGAATCGTCGAGGGGCGGCGGCACGTACTCGTCCAGCGTGCGCCGCACGATCTCGCCCGCGCGGGCCGCAGCGTCGCGGGCCCCGTTCCGCTGCCAGCGCTCGAAGTTCTCGGTCGACGAGAGCAGCGGCCGGTAGAAGCAGTCGCGGAAGCGCTCGAGCGTGTGCTCCGCCCCCAGGAAGTGGCCGCCCTGGCCGACCTCCAGGTGCGCCCCGAACGCGAGGCTCTCCTCGTCGATCCGGAGCGGCGTGAACTCCTCCCGCAGCACGCGCAGCAGCTCGACGTCGACCACGAACTTCTCGAAGCACGAGACGAGCCCCGACTCGAGCCAGCCGGCCGCATGCATCATCACGTTCGCGCCGGCGAGGAACGCCGGCAGCATCGTGTTCAGCGCGTCGTAGGCCGCCTGCGCGTCGCACGTCTGGCTCGACGTGAGCCCGCCGCCGCCCGCGCGCCACGGCAGGCCGTAGCGCCGGGCGAGCTGGCCGGTGCAGTACAGGCCGAGCGCCGACTCCGGGCCGCCGAATCCCGGCGAGCCGGACTGCATGTCCGTGTTCGAGAGGAACGAGCCGAGCACGACGGGGCAGCCGGGACGCACGAGCTGGGCGAGCGCGATGCCCGCGAACGCCTCGGCGGTCTGCTGCGCGATCGCCGCCGGCACGGACACCGGCGCCATCGCGCCCATCAGCAGGAACGGCGTCACGATCGGCGCCTGCCCGGCGCGGGCGTACTCGAGCAGCGCGTCGAGCATCCGCCCGTCGTACCGCAGCGGCGAGTTGACGTTCACGATCGCAAGCAGCGCAGGCCGCTCCTCGATCGAGCCGCCCAAGAGGATCTCCGTCATCCGGATCGAGTCGCGCGCGTTGCCCGCGGAGGTGACCGAACCGAAGTACGGCTTGTCGGAGAGCGTCTGCAGCGCGAACGTCATGTCCAGGTGGCGCGAGTCGAGCGGCCGGTCGGACGGCTCGCAGATCACGCCGCCGGGCGAGTCGATCTGCGGGAACGCCTGCGACAGCCGCACGAGCCGCTCGAAGTCGTCCATCGTCGCGTCGCGGCGCACCGCGCCCTCGCGCACGAACGGGCAGCCGTAGACGGAGACGAACGTCATCGCGTCGCCGCCGACCACCAGGTCGTGCTCGGGGTTGCGGGCCCGCACCTCGAACGTCGCCGGCGCGAGCGCGACCTGCTCGAGCACGAACTCGGGATCGAGGAAGACGACCTCCCCCTCGACGCGCTGCCCGGCGCGGCGCAGCAGGTCGAGCGCCTCGGGATGGTCGAAGGCGACGCCGACGTCGGTGAGGATGCGCTTCCAGCCTCGCTCGAGCGTCTCGATCGCGTCGTCGTCGAGCACCTCGAAGCGCGGCATGCGGTTGACGAACATCGGCTCGGCGGGGAGTCTCCCACGGATGGAGCGGGCGGACGTGGTGGTCGTCGGCGCCGGCATCGCCGGCCTCGCCGCCGCGTGGCGCCTGCGCGGCCGCGACGTCGTCGTGCTCGAAGCAGCCGACCGGCTCGGCGGGCGCATCCGCTCGGAGCCGCGGGGCGAGCTGTGGCTGAACCTCGGCGCGCACGTCTTCGCCGGCCCGGGCTCGGCGACCGACCGGCTGCTCGCCGAGACCGGGGTTGCCGCGAAGCCCGTCGGCGGCCGCCTGGCCGCCGTCGCGCTCGGCGCCGCGATCGCCGACCGCGGCCGCGTCGAGACCTACCCGTTCCGCCTGCCGCTCTCGCCGCGCTCGCGGCTCGCGCTCGTCCGCGCCGGGCTCAAGGTCCGGCTGGCGGTGCGCCGCTACGCGCAGGTCGCCGCCGAGCGGCCGGGGGAGGACCCCGCCGCACGCCAGCTGCGCCTGCTCCAGCATCTCGACGACCGCTCGTTCGCCGACTTCGTCGGCCCGCTGCCGCCGGACGTCGACGCGATCTTCCGCGCCACGCTGAACCGCTCGTCGGGCGAGCCGGAGGAGCTCGCCGCCGGCTACGGGATCGGCTACTTCCACCTCGTCTGGAACCGCGACGCGGGCCTGTCGCGGACGATCCTCGGCGGCCCGTCGACGCTCGTCGACGCGCTCGCCGCGGGCCTCGGCGGCCGCATCCGCACGGGCACGCCGGTCGAGGCGGTCGCAGCGGACGGCGACGGCGTCGTCGTGCGCCATGCGGCCGGCGAGCTGCGCGCACGCGCCGCCGTGGTGGCGACGCCGGCGTACGTCGCGCGCGCGATCGTCCGCGGCCTGCCGTCCGACGCCGACGCCGCGCTCGCCGCCGTGCGCTACGGGCCGTACGTGGTCGGGGCCTTCCTCACCGCTGAGACCGGGCCGATGCCGTGGGACGGGCTGTACGCGCTCGCGACGCCGGGCCGCTCGTTCGGGATGCTCTTCAACACGGTCAACGCGCTGCGGGGCGAGGGGCCGCGCGCGCCGGGCGGGAGCCTGATGGTCTACGCGGCCGCGAACGCGGCGCGGGCGCTCGCCGGCCTCTCCGACGACGAGATCCGGGCGCGCTTCACCGCCGACCTGGAGAGCCTGTGGCCGGAGGCGCGCGGGATCGTCGCCGAGCTCGCCCTCCTCCGCCTCGAGCGCGGGCTCCCGTACGCCGCCGTCGGCCGCGCCCGCCTGCAGGCGGCCCTGACCCGCGACCTCGGCCCCGTCCGCCTCGCGGGCGACTACCTCGGCACGTGGTACACGGAGACGGCGTGCGCGACCGCGGAGGCGGCGGCCCGGTCGATCGCGGCCGGGCCCGCCGCCCCGCGGTAGCGGATCAGCTGGCCGGGACGGCGGTCGTGGCCGCCGGCGGCGCCACGTCCTCGCCCGGCATGGTCGGCGTCTGCTCGCGCCAGTGCGGGCGCTCGCCGTCCTGCACGATGCGGCGGAACAGGAAGAGCAGCAGCGAGATGGCGAGCACCGAGAAGCCGATGATCTTGCTCTTCGTGCCGCCGTAGACGGCGCCGCCGCCGGCCGTCTGGAACCAGCCGACGCCGACGATCGTGAACAGCGCGAAACACGCGCTGAGGAAGCCGGCGACCGGCACCCAGTAGTTCGGCAGCCTGATCGGGCGCGGCCAGTTCGGCCGGTCGCGGCGCAGCAGGATGAACGCCGAGATCGCGAACAGGTTGGCGAGCACGTAGCCGATGTTGCTCGCGACGAGGATGCCGAACAGGTTGCCGACGAAGAGGACGAACAGGATGTTGATGACCGTGTCGAGCGACATCGCGTTGCCCGGCACGTTGTTGCGGTTCAGCCGGCCGAGCTCCTTGATCGTCAGGCCGTCGCGCGAGATGCCGTAGAGGGCGCGGCTGCCGTCTGCGGTCGCCGTGTTCATCGAGAGGATGAAGCTCGTGCAGATGACGACGACGAAGAAGTTGGTCGCGCCCTTGCCGACGAGCGTGTTCAGCGAGCCGACGTAGTCGTAGGCGCCGACCGTCTTCGCCCCGACGGCGCCGGTGAGCGCGAACGGGACCATCGTGTTGATGAGGACGATGAACGCGGCCGACGACACGAGCGCCTTGCGGGTGTCCTGAACCGTGTCCTTGTACTCGGGCGCGAAGGTGGCGGCCGCCTCCGGCGCGGTCGACCAGATCATGATCCAGATCCAGACGATCGCGAGCTGCACCCCTCCCCACGCGAGCCCGTGATGGCTGAGGTTGAACGTCAGGTTCGACGAGTGGAACTTGCCGTCCAGGAACGGCAGCAGCGTGAAGCAGAAGAGCGGGAACATGAGCAGCAGCCCGGTGACGTAGTTGAACGACACGGCGATCCGGGTGCCGAAGTAGTTGAACCCCCACACGGCGAGGATGAGGCCGATCGCGATCAGGTGCTGCAGCCCGATGTGGACGCTGCCGGTCGAGAAGTAGCCGTTGTCGATCTTCGCTCCGCCGAAGGCGTTCGTCCCGTACTTCTGGTGCGGGAACCACTCGGCCTGCGCGATCGAGCCGACGAAGAGCCCGAGGAACGAGAGCACGACCGACCAGCCGATCCAGTAGCCGAATGTCGAGATCGGCCCGATCAGCGTCGTGTACTTGCGCCACGCCTCGTTCGCGTAGACGGAGACGCCGCCCGACTTCTCCGGGAACATCGCCGCGAGCTCGGAGTAGATGATCTGGACGGGGAAGACGATCAGCGCCGTGACGCCCCAGATGAGCATCGCGCCCCAGCCGCCGAGGTCGGTGACGGAGAAGCCGAGCGATCCGAGCAGGAAGCCCGGGTTGGCCAGGCAGATGACGAATCCGTCGTACCAGCGAAGCGTCTTCAGGAGCTGACGTTCCTCGACTACTGCCTCGGCCACATTCCCTCCTCGTGCTCGGCAACAGGGGGCGCGAACGTAACACCTGCTGCGAGCAGATTCAACGCGCGCATACAATCGCCTCGTTGCGCCCGCCGATCACGATCAACTGCGACTGCGGCGAGACGAGGCGGGTCGCCTACGGCGAGCGCTGGACGTGCGAGGGGTGCGGCCGCTGCTGGAACACGAACCAGATCCCGGCCGAGGAGTACGAGGGGCTCCTCCGCCGGGTGAGGCGCCACAAGCTCGAGGCGCTCGGCGCGGTCGCGGTCGCGGCGGCGATCATGATCCCGCTGATCGTGGTCGTCAGCGAGAGCTTCATCCTGCTCGTGCCGATGGTGATGATCGTGTGGCTCTACGTCCTGCTGCCGATGTGGCGACGGCGCTACCGGCGGACCGCGTACGAGGCTCCGCGCTGGCAACTTCATCCGGAGTAGGCCGCGCGAACGCGTCGGCGCCCGCCGACAGGTCGCGCGAGCGGCCCGTCCTGCTCGCGACGCTCGACGTCGCCTTCGACGAGGAGGCCGTCGCCTTCGCGCTCGACTCGGCCGTCGAGACCGGCCGGCCCCTCCTCGTCGTCAACGCCGCCGAGGTGCTCCTCACGCCGGCGACGCTCGTCGGCTACGGCTACGTGGAGAAGGAGCACCTCCAGGCCGAGCTCGGGCGGCCGGCCGAGCTCGCGCGTGACCTCGCGGTGCGGGTCGAGCGGCTGCGCGTGTGCAGCCCCCATCCGCTCGATGCGCTGCTGCAGGTCGTCGCCGACCGCCGGCCCGCGGTGCTCGTGTTCGGGCCCGACCGCACGCGGCTCTCAGCCCGGCGCTACCGGCGCGCCGCCAGGGCGGTCGCCGAGCGCGCGGACTGCCTCGTGTGGCTCGCGCCAGCCGAGCGCCTGTGAAACCGCTCCGGCGCGCCGCAGGAGCTGCGGCAGCGCCTGGCGCATGCGCTCGTCCCCGAAGCGCGACGACGGCCCCTGCACGCCCATGATCGCCGCGAGCTCGCCGGCCCCGTCGAGCACGGGCGCGGCGATCGCGTTCAGGTCCGGCTCGCGCTCGCCGAGCGCCGACGCGTAGCCGCGGCGCCGGACCCGCTCGAGCTCCTCGGCCAGCACCGCGCGGTCGACGATCGTGCGATCCGTGAGCGCGGCGAGCGGCCCGCGCGGGAGGCTCACGGAGCCGAACGCGAGCAGCACCTTGCCCGTGGCCGTCGCGTGCCCGATGCTCGGACGGCCGACGCGCGCGACGCTCTGCACCGACGACGCGCTCTGCACGAAGTCGACCGTCACCGCGTCCCGGCCGCCGGGCGCGGAGAGCGTCGCCGTCTCGCCGGTCGCGTCGACGAGCGCCTGCAGGTGCGGCCGCGCGAGGTCGCGCAGGTCGAGCCGCGCGAGCACCGTGTTGCCGAGCTGCAGGAGACGCAGGCCGAGCCGGTAGCGACCGGTCGCCGCGACGTGCTCGACGATGCCGGCCGCCGCGAGCGTCGCGAGCAGGCGGGAGACGGTGCTCGCGTTGATCCCGGTGCGGCGGGCGAGCTCGTTCGTGCCGAGCTCCTCGCCTCCGTCGGCGAGCGCGTCGACGACCGCGAGGGCGCGCTCGACGGCGGCGACGTGGCGGGCGGCCGGTTGTCCCGTGCGCGGCACGCTGCTAACGTTACTCGAAATGGAAACGCAATTGCCTTGGAGGCAATAATCATGGCAGAGGGACTTCCGGGCTCGTCGCCCTACGTCGTCGTCGGCGCCGGCATCCACGGCCTCTCGACGGCCTATCACCTCGCGAAGGAGCTGCGCGCCCGCG
Source organism: Gaiellaceae bacterium (assembly GCA_035651295.1). Taxonomy (GTDB): domain Bacteria; phylum Actinomycetota; class Thermoleophilia; order Gaiellales; family Gaiellaceae; genus PALSA-600. The sequence continues at coordinate 92,527 of DASRGA010000024.1, forward strand.
GCCTCGGCTCGGGCGCGGACGTCGTCGTGCTCGAGAAGTCGTCGCCGGGCGCCGGCGCCTCGGGGATCGCCTGCGGCGTCGTGCGCAACAACTACTTCCAGCCGGCGATGAGCGAGCTGATGCAGGCGTGCGTCGAGGTCTGGGAGTCGGATCCGGCCGCCTACCACTACAACCCGGTCGGCTACATCGCCCTCGGCGCCTCGGTGCAGGAGCCGGACCTGACAGCCGTCTACGAGCGGCAGCAGCGCATCGGCTACCGCTCCGAGCTGATCGTCGGCGCGGAGGCGGTCGACGCGCACATGCGATCCCTCTTCCCCGACTGGCGCGCGCAGGGCGTGACGGTCTGCCTGCACGAGCACCAGGGCGGCTTCGCCTTCAACCTGGACTCCGTCAACGGGCTCGCGGCCAAGTGCGAGTCGGAGGCCGTCCGGATCCTCTCCGGCGTCGAGGTGCAGGAGCTCGAGTCCGGCGCCGGCGACGCGGTCACGGCGCTCCGCACGAGCCGGGGCCGGATCGAGGTGGGCGAGCAGCTCGTCCTCGCCCCCGGCCCGTGGGCGAAGCGCTTCTGGGCGATGCTCGGCCTGCCGATGGAGATCGACGTCCGCACGCCCTCCGGGGAGCTCGTGCCCGACCGGCCGATGTGGACGTACTGGAACCTGCAGGAGGGCGAGATCGCGGTCGAGCCGACGATGTTCGCCACCGCCGACGGCGGCCCGCCGCCGGTCATCCACCTCGACACGGACGCGCCGCTCTATACCGACGGAGGCGAGCTCGTCACCGACGAGCTGTGGGGGATCTACTTCAAGCGCGACCGCCACGGCGTCCAGGGCGGCGCGTCGCCGCTCACCGTCGACGGCGACGTGGAGCTCGACCCGTACCCGCAGACGACGAACGTCGACCCGAGCTTCGCCGACATGTGGTGCGCGGCGCTGTCACACGCGATGTCGCGCTTCGAAGGGTGCCGCGCGCTGTACAAGAACGCGCGCTCGGGCGGCGTCGGCGCGTTCACGGCCGACAACTTCCCCGTCTTCGACTACCTGAAGCCGAACGTGTACGCGATCCTCGACTCGAACCACGGCTACAAGATGATCGGCGTCGGCCGCGAGGTGGCGAAGGTGCTCGTCGGCGAGCACTCGAGCCTCCTCTACCCGTTCCGGTTCGAGCGGTTCGCGACCGGCGACCTCCACCCGGTGTCGAACTCGCCGTATCCCTGGAGCTGAAGCAGCGCCGCGCCGGCGGCGAGCGCCGCGAGCCCGCAGGCGGCGACGCCGTCCCAGCGCCATGCCTGCCACGCCAGCCCCGGCAGGTAGGCGCCGGCGGCGGCGCAGCCGTAGTAGCAGGTGAAGTAGAGCGCGCTCGCGGCGCCGCGGTCCTCGGCTGCGGCGTCGAGCACGCCGAGCTGCAGCGCGGTGGCGCCGCCGAACATGGCGAGCGTCATCAGCCCGAGCCCGAGGACGAGCGTCGGCAGGAACGCGGGCAGCGACAGGAGGAGCCCCGTCGCCGAGCAGGCGAGCGCGGCGAGCGCGGCGGCGCGCCAGCCGACGCGATCGGCGAGCCGCCCCGCGAACGGGCCGACGACGCCGAGCAGCCAGAGCAGGAAGATCAGCGAGCTGCCGACGTCGGCGAAGCGAAACGGCGGCCGCTCGAGCCGGTAGGTGACGTACGTGAACGAGCCGACGAACGTGAAGAAGAGCAGGCCGCCCGCGGCCGCGGTGCGGACGAGCGCCGCGTTCGCGAGCTGCGCGCGCACGCCGAGGCGTCCGCGCCCGCTCCGCGCCGGCGCGCCGGTCTCCGGCAGCGCGCGCGCCATCAGGAGCGCGCCGGCGGCCGGCAGCACGGCGAGCCCGCCGACGCCCCACCGCCAGCCGGCGGCGTGGGCGACGAGGGCGACGCCGACCCGGCCGACGAGGCCGCCCGCGACGAGCGAGGAGACGTAGACGCCCATCGCGCGGCCGCCGAGCCACGACCCGAACGCCTCCATCACGTACGGGAGCCCGACGGCGAGCAGCCCGGGCATGCACAGGCCCTGCGCGGCGCGGGCGGCGAGCAGCAGCGGGAAGGTCGGCGCGAGCCCGGCGGCGATCGTCGGCAGGACGAGCAGCGAGCTCGCGGCGATCATCGTCCGCCGGCGGCCGAGCCGGTCCGAGAGCGGCCCCCAGAACCAGACGCCGCCCGCGATCGCGACCACGACGGTCGACACGGTCAGCCCGGCGCGCGCCGGGCCGACCCCGAAGTCGCGGCCGAGCTGGGGCAGGATCGCCTGGGTGGAGTAGAGCGACGCGAACATGCCGGACGCGCCCAGCAGGAACGCCGCGATGCCCACTCGATCCGACGCCACTTGCACCTTCATGTGCGGAAGCAGACGATCTGCTCGAACTCGACCCCGTCAGGAGGAGCGATGAAGACGATCGTCGTCGGGTACGACGAGACCGAGCCTGCGAAGCGCGCCCTCGAGCGTGCGGCGGAGCTCGCCCAGGCGTTCGGCTCGAAGCTGGTCGTGACCAGCGTCGCGCCGGTGCTGCTCTCGACCGGCCGCAGCGCAGGCGCGGTCGACCCCACCGACCCGCCCGAGCTGCACGAGCAGGAGCTCGCGCACGCGCGCGCGTACCTCGACGGCCGCGGGCTCGCCGCGGAGTACGTGAACGCGGTCGGCGAGCCGGCCGACACGATCATCGCCGCCGCGGAGGAGCACTCCGCCGACCTGATCGTCGTCGGCTCACGCGAGCTCGGCCTCGTCCAGCGGCTGCTCGGCCAGAGCGTCAGCCAGACCGTCGCCGCGCACGCGCACACGGACGTCCTGATCGTCCACTAACCGAGCTTCCCGAGTCGCAGGCCGACGAGGAAGTCGCCCGTCCCGCGGACGTGCGCCTCCATCACCGCGCGCGCCCGCGCGGGCGCGCGCGCGCGGATCGCCTCCAGCAGCCCGCGGTGCTGCTCGTTCGACACGTGCAGCATCTCGGCCGACTCCGGGATGAGGCGGAGGAGCTTCGCCAGGTCGGCCTGCACCTGCGTCTCGGCGGCGACGAGGCGGGGCGAGCGCGCGGCCGACGCGACGGCGAGATGGAAGCGGTGGTCGAGGCGCCGGTAGGGCGGGAACGAGTCGAGCGCCGCCATCCGCTCGACGAGCCCGTGCAGCGCCGCGAGATCGGCGTCCGTGCGCCGCTCCGCCGCGAGGGCGACGGCGGCCCCGGAGACGGCGACGCGGTAGTCCATCAGATCGGCGAGCTCCTCGACCGTGAGGCGGGCCAGGTTGCGCCGCGCCTCGCGCGCGGGCTGCTGCGGCAGCGAGCGGCGCACGAACGTGCCGCCGCCGCGGCCGCGCCGCGTCTCGAGGTAGCCGGCCTCGCGCAGGATGCGGAGCGCCTCGCGCAGCGTCATCGGCGCGATCGCGAGCCGCGACGCGAGCTCCGCCTCGGGCGGCAGCCGCTCCCCCACCTCGATCAGGCCGAGGCCGATCGCCTCGCCGAGCCGGCGCACGGTCTGCTCGACGACGGCGCCGTCCGCGACCGGGGAGAAGACGACCTCGCGCGCCAGCGCGAGCGCGTCGCCGCGGGGCTCGAGCTCCGTTTTGACCCGGCTCGCCATTCCTCTAGGATCAGAGGTTAGTCCCCCGAAAGGAGTCACGCGGATGGCAGTCGCCACGGGTACGGCCGTCACCGACCTCGACCGGTTCCTCCAGGAGGACGGCCGGGACGAAGCGATCGCGCGGGTGCGCGAGCGCATCGACCGGGAGGGCGTCAAGTACGTCTACTACCAGTTCGCGTCGGTGACGGGCCGCGTGATGGGCAAGGGCGTCCCCGCGCCGCACTGGGAGCGCATGGCCACGGGCGGCTTCCAGCTCGTCTACGGCGCGATGGCGAACCTCTTCATCGACCGCCACGGCAACTACATCGGCTATGGCCCGGAGGCGGCCGAGCTCGTCGGCCTGCCGGAGCCGGAGACGTTCGAGGTGCTGCCGTGGGACCGGAGCGTCGCGCGCGTCTGGTGCATCTCCTTCCGCAACCGCGAGGAGCGGGAGAACCCCGGCGGCTTCCTCACGGCCGACTGCCGCGGGAACCTGAAGCGGATCCAGGCGGCGTTCGAGTCCGAGACCGGGCTGCACCTCCGGGCCGGCACCGAGCCGGAGATGATGTGGCTGAAGCTGAAGCCGGACGGGACGCCCGACGTGCAGGGCGTGACGAAGCCCTACTGCTACCACATCGACCAGTTCTCCGAGCTGCAGCCGATCATCCACAAGGTGGTCGAGTACGGGCAGGCGCTCGGGCTCGACATGATCCAGGGCGACCACGAGGACGCACCGGGCCAGATCGAGCTGAACTTCGGCTTCGACCGCGCCGAGAAGACGGCCGACAACCTCTCGACGTTCCGGCAGCTGTGCAAGCAGGTGGGCCGCGAGCTCGGCGTCTTCCCGTGCTTCATGCCGAAGCCGTTCATGGGCGTGTCCGCGAACGGCTGCCACCACAACATCTCGCTGTGGCGCGGCGACGAGAACGCGTTCCTGCCGGACACCGACGACCTGCAGAGGCCGAGCCAGATCGGCCTGTGGGCGATCGGCGGGATCATCGAGCACCTGCCCGCGCTCACCGCCGTCACAGCGTCGACCGTCAACTCCTACCGGCGGCTGTGGGACACCGGCTTCTGGGCGCCGGTGTTCGCCGACTGGGGCTACCAGAACCGGACGACCGCGCTGCGCGTGTCGGCGCCGGGCCGCTTCGAGTACCGGAGCGTCGACTCGGCGGTCAACCCGTACCTGTCGATGGCCGCGCTGATCATGGCGATGCGCGACGGCATCGACCGCAAGCTCGATCCTGGCCCGCCCGAGGAGCGCAACATCTACGAGGCGATGGCGGGCGGCAAGCAGGTGAAGCGCATCCCGATGACGTTCGGCGACGCGCTGACCGCGCTCGAGGGCGACGACGTCATCCGCTCCGCCCTGCCGGGCGAGATGTACGACGTCTTCATGCACTACAAGCGCGACGAGTGGGAGCGCTACTGCGCGACCGTCTCCGACTGGGACGTCAACGAGTACCTGGACGTGCTGCCATGAGAGGCTCGACGGAGCTCATCACGAAGCGGAGGCGCCGGCTCGCCCGGCGCCGGAAGCGGGGCCTCTGATGTGCGGGATCGCGGGAATCATCTACGCGGACGGAACGCGCGACGTGGGCCGCGACATGACGCGGATGCTGCAGTCGATGAAGCACCGCGGGCCCGACTCGACCGGGTACGCGCTGTTCGGGCCGCACAGCCACTCCTACGTGATGCGCTACAAGCTCGCGGACGCGAACGACCCGCGCGACTTCGAGTTCTCGGACCGCATCCGCCGCAACCAGGCGCTCGTGATCACGCGGCTCGCCAAGGCGGGCGCCCAGGTGCACGAGGTCGAGGAGGAGACGGAGTACGCCTACCGCGTCACGTTCTCCTACCACGGCGGGCTCAAGGAGCTGACCGACCTGATCGAGGACGTGCGCGGCGCCGAGGTGCTCTCGCTCGGGCACTCGCTCGAGATCGTCAAGGACCTCGGCGACGCCGAGACGGTCTCGAAGCAGTACGACCTCGGCCACTTCCAGGGCACGCACGCGATCGGCCACGTGCGCATGGCGACCGAGTCGGAGGTCGACATCTCGGGCGCGCACCCGTACTGGGCCTACCCGTTCAACGACGTCGCGGTGGTGCACAACGGCCAGCTGACGAACTACTTCCAGTGGAAGCGCCGGCTCGAGCGCTCGGGGCACCGCTTCCAGTCCGAGTGCGACTCGGAGATCATCGCCGTCTACCTCGCCGAGAAGATGAGCGAGGGCGCGTCGCTCGAGGACGCGATGCGCGACAGCCTCGAGGAGCTCGACGGCGTCTTCACCTACATCGCCGTCACCGAGGACGCGCTCGGCGTGGCGAAGGACGAGATGGCGGCGAAGCCGCTCGTCCTGTACGAGAGCGACGACCTCGTGGCGCTCGCGTCCGAGGAGATCGCGATCCGCGCGATCGTCGACCGCGAGATCGACACGTACGACCCCTACGAGGGCGAGGTGATGGTGTGGCAGCGGTAGGCGAGGGACGGATCACCTACGACGCGCGCGGGCTGGCCGAGCCGCACGCCGAGGCGCCGAGGACGGCGGAGATCGACGGCACACGCGCCGCGTTCGACGCGCACGACCTCTCGACGCGCCAGATCAACCTGGAGCTGCGGCGGCTCCTCTACGAGGAGGGGGTCACCGACGTCACGGTGCGCAACCCGGGCGCGAAGCACTCGCTGGGCGTCGGCATCCTGACCCGCTGCCGGATCACGTTCGAGGGCAGCCTCGGCTACTTCGGCTGCGGCCTGATCGACGGGCCGGAGATCCACATCACGGGCCGGGTCGGCTGGTCGGCCTGCGAGAACATGATGTCCGGCGTGGTCGTCGTCGACGGCAACGCGGGCTCGCTGACCGGCGCCGCGCTGCGCGGCGGCGACCTCGTCGTGAAGGGCAAGGTCGGCGCGCGCACCGGCATCGACCAGAAGGGCGGCTCGATCATCGTGCTCGGCGACGTCGGCGCGAACACGGCGTTCATGATGCAGCGCGGCCGCCAGGTGATCTGCGGCAACGCCGGCCCCGGGCTCGGCGACTCGATGTACGACGGCGTGCTCTACGTCGCCGGCAAGGTCAAGTCGCTCGGCATCGACTGCGTGCCGGGCGAGTGGACCGACGCCGACACCGAGTTCGTCGAGCGCAAGTTCCGGATCTACGGGCTCGGCAGCCCGCCCGACTTCCAGAAGTTCGTCTGCGGCAAGAAGCTCTACAACTACGACAACCTCGAGCCCTCCGAGCGAAAGCTGGTTCTCTAGTGGCCGACGAAACCGCCCCGTCGCGGCACACGGTGCTCGGGCAGAGCCCGATCTTCACGCCGCGCGTGATCGACGACATCCACATGAAGGCCGAGCTCGGCCGCTACCGCATGCGCGGCTTCTCGATGTTCAAGAAGATCCCGCACTGGGACGAGCTCATGTTCATGCCGGGGACGCTGACCCGGTTCGTGATCGAGGGCTACCGCGAGAAGTGCGTGACGAAGACCGTGCTCGGCGCGCGCTTCGCCCGCAAGCCGATCGAGCTCGACATCCCCGTCTACATCACCGGCATGAGCTTCGGCGCGCTGTCGCTCGAGGCGAAGATGGCGCTGGCGAAGGGCGCGTCGATGGCCGGCACGGCGACGTGCTCGGGCGAGGGCGGGATGATCCCGCCCGAGCGCGACCTCTCGACCAAGTGGTACTACCAGTGCATCCAGAGCCGGTACGGGTTCAACCCGCACCATCTGATGCTCGCCGACGCGTGCGAGTTCTTCATCGGGCAGGGCTGCAAGGTGGGCCTCGGCGGGCACCTGATGGGGCAGAAGGTGACCGAGCAGGTGGCGGAGATGCGGTCGCTGCCGCCCGGCATCGACCAGCGCTCGCCGGCGCGGCACCCGGACTGGCTCGGGCCGGACGACCTGTCGCTGAAGATCCAGGAGATCCGCGAGGCGACCGACTACCAGATCCCGATCCAGCTGAAGCTCGGCGCGGCGCGCGTCTACGACGACGTGCGCATGGCGGCGAAGTGCGGGCCGGACATCATCTACCTCGACGGCGCCGAGGGCGGCACGGGCGCCGGGCCGCACATCGCGACCGAGGAGACGGGCATCCCGCTGATGGCGGCGATCCCGGAGGCCCGCCGCGCGCTCGAGGACGTCGGCCTCGCCGACGAGATCGACCTCGTCGTCGCGGGCGGGATCCGGAACGGCGGCGACGTGGCGAAGTGCCTCGCGCTCGGCGCGAAGGCGGTCGCGATCGGGCATTCGGCGCTGATGGCGCTGAACTGCAACAAGGAGATCCCCGGCGTCACCGACTACGAGGGGACGATCGGCGTGCCGGCCGGGCAGTGCTACCACTGCCACACCGGCCGCTGCCCCGTCGGCGTCGCCACCCAGGACCCGGAGCTGCGCAAGCGGCTCGTCGTCGACGAGGCCGCGACGAGGGTCTACAACTTCCTGCACACCCTGACGCTCGAGGTGCAGATGCTGGCGCGCGCCTGCGGCAAGACGAACGTGCACTCGCTCGAGCCGGAGGACCTCTGCGCCCTCACGGTCGAGGCGGCGGCGATGGCGAAGGTGCCGCTTGCCGGCACCGACTACATCCCCGGCGTCACCGAGGAGCGGGCGCTGCAGCGGATCGAGCGGCTGCTCGAGAAGCACCTCGCCTATCCGGTCGACTACCTGCCGGAGGCCGAGGGCGAGCTGGCGGGGGCGGGTGACTGATGGCGGCGCGCGGAGAGCCCGAGAAGATCACCTCGCTCGACGCCGAGTACCTGGCGGGGCACCGGTTCCCCTACCAGGAGGACCGCTCGCTCGTCGAGGACGTCGACCTCGACGCCGCGACGCCGGGCGAGGACCTGAACTGGCTCGAGGACGTCCACCTGCTCGAGGAGGACGGCATGCCGGCCGTGTTCGACCGCTACTCGAACTCGTTCCTGAAGATCTACTTCGAGATCCCGGCGGGCCGCGAGGACGAGCTCGCACGCAAGGTGCTCGTCACGCACCTGCAGTCGGGCAACTCGTACGGCATCCAGCTCAAGGAGCGGCACACGAAGTTCCCGCAGCCGGAGCTCGGCCCGTGGGTGGCCGGCTCGCGGACGGTGGGCGCCGACTGGCGGCCGTCGGTGCTCGAAGGCTGGGAGCCACCGGCGCACTGATGCGCGCACTCGTCCTGCAGCACATCGCGTGCGAGCCCCCGGGCGTGTACGAGGACGTGCTGCGTGAGCGGGGTGCGAGGCTCGTCCGCGTCGAGGTCGACGCCGGCGAGCCGCTGCCGGACTGGCGCGAGTTCGACGCGATCGTCGCGATGGGCGGCCCGATGAGCGTCAACGACGAGGCCGAGCTGCCGTGGCTCCGCGACGAGAAGGCGGTCGTCTCGGCGGCGGCCCGCGACGGGCTGCCGTTCTGGGGCGTCTGCCTGGGCGTGCAGCTGCTCGCGTCGAGCCTCGGCGCGCGGGTCTATGCCGGGCCCGAGCCGGAGGTGGGCGTGCTGCCGGTTCGGCTGACCGAGGCGGCGGCCGCCGACCCGATCTTCACCGGCCTGCCGCCGAGCCTGCCGGCGCTGCAGTGGCACGGCGACACGTTCGACCTGCCGGAGGGAGCGGTGCTGCTCGCGGGCTCGGCCGCCTACCCGAACCAGGCGTTCCGCTTCCGCAACGCCTACGGGCTGCAGTTCCACCTCGAGGTGTCGACGGCGATGGCGCTCGAGTGGGCGGAGGTGCCGGCCTACGACGCCGCGCTGAAGCGGACGCTCGGCCCCGACGGCACGGCGACGATCGTCAACGCCGTCCGGGAGCGCTCGGGTGAGATGCTGCAGCTCGGACGGATGCTCTTCGAACGATTCCTCGACCGCGTGGTCGAGACCGAGAACTTGGTTTCCGACGACCTCCTGGAGGTGTGATGGCCACGAAGACGTGGGGCGGCGAGGAGTTCTGGGGGCTGGGCTACGAGTGGGACCCCGACTGGGTGTTCAGCGACCGCCAGAAGGAGCTGCGCGAGACGCTGATCGAGCTGTGCGAGAAGGAGATGCGCGCCAACGCGAAGCGCTCGGACGACGAGCTGCTCTTTCCGAGGCGCAATCTCGAGCTGCTCGGCGAGCACGGCTTCCTCGCGCTGACCGTGCCGGAGGAGTACGGCGGGCTGGGCGAGAACCACGTCGCCTACTCGATGGTGTGCGAGACGATCGCGCGCTACGGATGCGCGTCGACGGCGATGTGCTACGTGATGCACATGGGCGCGGTGAACGCGATCATGCTGCGCCCGACGCCCGAGCTGATCGACAAGTACATCCGGCCGCTCGGGAGCGGGAAGATCGGCACGCTCTCCTACTCCGACCCGGAGACCGGCTCGCACTTCTGGTACCCGATCTCCTCCGGCGCGGAGCGGTCGAACGGCGGCTACAAGGTGCGCAAGAAGGCGTCCTGGACGACCTCTGGCGGCTTCGCCGACTTCTACGTCATCCAGACGACGAGCCCGGACTTCACCGGCTACGACGACCTGTCCGTCTTCGTGATCGACGGCGAGCACATCCAGTCGCAGCCGTCGCTGTGGGACGCGCTCGGCCTGCGCGGCAACCAGTCCGGCCCGATCGAGGTGCCGAACGTCGAGATCCCCGCCGAGCAGCTCGTCGGCCCGCTCGGCGACGGCGCCACCTCCAACGACGAGTCCGTCGACCCGTGGTTCCTGCTCGGGTCGTCGTCGGTGTGGAACGGCATCGCGCTCGGCGCGATCGACATCGCGAAGCGCCACACGACGCGCAAGCGGCACGTCGACGTCGGCATGCGCGTCGCCGACTACCCGACGATCCAGGACTACGTCGGCGAAGCGGTGATGGACACGAACGCGTGCCGCCTGTTCTCGCTCTCGGTCGCGCAGGCGTTCGACAACGCGACCGACGACAACACGCGCATCCTCGAGCCCGGCGTCCTCGCCCGCGGCGAGTTCCTGCACTGGGCGTGGCAGATCAAGTTCGAGGCGGCGAAGAACGTCGCGCACGTGGTCGACAAGATGCTGCACGCGTGCGGCGGGTCGGGCTACAAGCGCGACATGGAGCTCGAGCGCTACCTGCGCGACGCCAAGGCCGGCTGGGTCATGGGCCCCACCAACGAGGTTCTGCGTCAGTTCGTCGGCAAGGCGGTGCTGCTCGGCTTCGAGTCGCTCGACTACTGGAACCAGACCTACAACCGGCGTGCGGTCGAGAACGAGCTGAAGAAGCTCGACTCGGCCGGCAAGCGCGAGCTCGCGGAGCAGCTCCTGGCCGAGGCCGCGGAGCAGGAGGCGAAGGAGCCGGCGAAGGCGTAGTGGCGACCACCCGGCCGCGCCTGCTCGTCCCCGGGCTGCTTCCGGCCGACCCGAGCCGGGAGATCCTCCGGGTGCGCCCGGGCGGCCGGACGACGGTCGTCCTGCAGCCGGACGACCGGCTGACGGTCCGCGACGTGCAGGGCGCGCAGCGCGCGCTGCTCGAGGCGGACGAGTTCGGCCGCGCCGACCTGTTCGGCCCCGAGTCGGCGCCGGGCAGCGAGGAGGTGTTCGTCGCCACGCGCCCCGGCTCGGTGACGGTCGCCGCGCCGGCCGGCGAGCCCGTCATCGAGGGCGGCGTCCCGGCGACCGACCTCGTGCTCGAGCTGCACCGGGCCACCCCGCGCGCGGACGCCGAGCCCGTGCTGCCCGAGCCGCTCGCCGAGCCGCGCCTCGACTTCGAGGTGCCGCGGGCGTCGGCCCGCGCCTACGAGGTGAAGGCCGGCGAGTGGATCCAGGTGATCGACGTCAGGGGCCGCCAGTGCTCCGACTTCCTCGCGTTTCACTGGGACAAGCTGCAGCAGGGCAAGGAGCGCGGCCTCGACGCGACGACGACGCGCTCGCTGATGGGGAACGCCTACCCCACGCCGGGCCTGCACGGGAAGTTCTACGACCAGGACCAGGTCGCGCTCGTCGAGGTGGTGCGCGACACGGTCGGCCGCCACGACACGTTCGGGCTCGCCTGCTACGCGAAGTACTACGAGGATCTCGGGTACTTCGGCCACGTCAACTGCACGGACAACTTCAACGCGGAGCTGCTGCCGTACACGATCGAGCAGCGCAAGGGCTGGCCGGCGCTCAACCTCTTCTTCAACACGGCGTTCGACTCGGCCAACCTGCTCGTGACCGACGAGCCGTGGTCGCGGCCCGGCGACTACGTGATGTTCCGCGCGCTGACCGACCTCATCTGCCTGTCGAGCGCGTGCCCGGACGACATCGACCCGGCAAACGCGTGGAACCCGACCGAGGTGCACGTCCGGGTCTACCCGGCGAAGGAGCGGTTCAGCGCCGCGATCGCCCATCGTGTCACGCCGGATGCGGAGCCGAAGCTGACGCGCGACACCGGGTTCCGTCCGCGCACGGGCGCGCTGACGAACCGGTTCACCGAGTACAACGGCTACTGGCTGCCGACCGAGTACGACAACCTCGGCGCGGTCGAGGAGTACTGGGCCTGCCGCGAGCGCGCCGCGATCATGGACCTCTCGCCGCTTCGCAAGTGGGAGGTGCTCGGCCCGGATGCGGAGGAGCTGCTGCAGTCGACGGTGACGCGCGACATCCGCCGCCTCGCCGACGGGCACGTCGTCTACACGGCGGTGTGCAACGACACGGGCGGGATGATCGACGACGCCACCGTCTTCCGGATCGCGCCGACGAACTTCCGCTTCGTCGGCGGGTCGGAGTACGACGGCATCTGGCTGCGCGAGCAGGCCGAGCGGCTCGGCCTGCGCGTCTGGATCAAGGACTCGACCGACGAGCTCGCGAACGTCGCCGTGCAGGGACCGGCGAGCCGCGACCTGCTCGCGCCGCTCCTCTGGACCGCGCCGGCGGCGACGCCGTTCCCGGAGCTCCGCTGGTTCCGCTTCACCGTCGCGCGAGTCGGCGGCCCGCAGGGCCTGCCGCTCGTCGTCTCGCGCACCGGTTACACGGGCGAGCTCGGCTACGAGCTCTTCTGCCACCCGAAGGACGCGCCCGAGCTGTGGGACGCGGTGGTCGGCGCCGGCGACGTGACGCCGCTCGGCCTCGCCGCGCTCGACATGCTGCGCATCGAGTCGGGGCTCGTGTTCGCCGGGAACGAGTTCGACGACCAGGTCGACCCGTTCGAGGCGGGCATCGGGTTCACGGTGCCCGAGACGAAGGAGGACGACTTCGTCGGCCGCGAGGCGCTCGCCGAGCGGCGCGCGCATCCGCAGCGGACGCTCGTCGGGCTCGAGCTCGAGGGGAACGAGCCGGCCGGGCACGGCGACTGCGTCCACGTCGGCCGCCACCAGGTCGGCGTCGTGACGAGCGGCACGCGCTCGCCGGTGCTGAAGAAGAACATCGCGCTCTGCCGGATGAACGTGCGCTACGCGGAGCCCGGGACCGAGGTCGAGGTCGGCAAGCTCGACGGCTTCCAGAAGCGGATCCCGGCGACGGTGGTGCGCTTCCCGTTCTACGACCCGGAGAAGCGACGGCCTCGCTCGTAGAGCAGTTCGAGCGCGACGGGTTCGTGATCCTCGAGGACGGGCTCGTCCCGCCGGCGGCGCTGCCGCGGCTGCGCGAGCGGTTTCTGCGCCTGTTCGACGGCGTGTACGAGACCGGCATCCGCCCCGACGAGGTGAACTGGGTGCCGGGCCGCGACCCCGAGGACCGCACGAGGCAGATCTGCAACGGCTGGAAGGCCGACACCGTCGTCGCGTCGCTCGTGCTCGCAGAGCACGTCGGCCGGCTCGCCGCGCAGCTCGCCGGCTGGCCGGGCGTGCGGCTGCTCCAGGACAACGTGCTCTGGAAGCCGCCCGGGGCGAAGGCGATCGGCGCGCACCAGGACTCGTCCTACGCGTCGTACCTCGACCCGCCCGAGATGATCACCTGCTGGATGTCGCTCGACGACCTGCCGGCCGACGCCGGCCCGATCGAGTACGTGCGCGGCTCGCATCGCTGGCCGCGCAGCGCGCCGCAGCGGTCGCAGTTCCACGCCCCGGACGACTGGCTCGCGCCGGTGCGGGCGGCGGCGCCGCCCGGCGGGGACCCCCCGGAGCTCGTGCCGGTGGTCGTGCGCGCCGGCGGCGGCTCGTTCCATCACGGCTTGTGCTGGCACGGCTCGCCGCCGAACACCAGCGCCTCGACGACGCGGATGGCGCTCGTCGCGCACCTGCTACCGGCGCACGCGCGCTTCCACCGCGAGCACGTCGACCCGGTGTACTCGCGCTACCGCCGCCGCGGCGACCTCTCGCTCGACGAGTCGTTCTTCCCCGTCGTGTGGGACGAGAGCGGCTACCGCACCCCCTGGCTGGCTGAGCTGCCGCCGCTGTAGGGCCTACGTGTGCTCGCGGAAGCGGCTCGCGAGCACCGAGACGAGCCCGATCGCGGCGCGCGGGTCGAGCTCGAGGGCGTGCAGGACGTCGGCGCGCGTCACCTCCAGGCAGCGCACCTCGCCGTCGGCGACGACGTCGGCCATCCGCCCCTCGCCGGGCGCGAGCACCTCGATCTCCCCGACGAGCTCGCCGGGCCCGAGCGCAACCGTGCGGCCGCGCCTGCGCACCTGCACCTGCCCCTCGACGACGAGGAAGAGCGAGTCGCCCGGCTCGCCGAGGCGCATCAGGGCCTCGCCGTCGGCGAACGTCCGCTCGACGCCGGCGGCGAGAATCGGCTGGAGGAGCTCGGGCGCGAGCGCCGAGAACACGTGCGGCTCGCTGAACACGCGCTCGTAGCGGCCGCCGTGGAAGAGCAGCGGCGCGCCGTCGCCGTAGCGCACGTACTCGACGCGGCCGAGGAACAGCGAGTGGTCGCCGCCCCAGTACGAGCGCACGACGCGGGCGACCAGATGCGCGAGCGCGCCTTCCACGAGCGGCGTCTCGTGCACGATCTCGAACACCGGCTCCGGGCCGTCGTCGAGGCGGCCGGCGAAGCGGTCGGAGAGCGAGCTCTGGTGCTCCTCGAGCACGCTGACGCCGTAGCGGGCGCCCTCGTGCAGCAGCGCGTTCAGCTTCGCCCGCCGGTCGATCGAGATCAGGATCAGCGGCGGCGCGAGCGACACCGACATGAACGCGTTCGCGGTCATCCCGTGGATCTGCTCGCCGACCCGGGTCGTGATCACCGTGACGCCCGTCGCGAACATCCCGAGCGTGCGCCGGAACTCGAGCGCGACGTCGGACGAGCCCGTCGCCGCCTCGAGCAGCTCCGCCGGGCTGTCCTCGACGAACACCGATTCGCCGATCCCCTCGGGGGCGACGGCGACGGCGACGTTCCTCAGGGACACGTCGAACTCGCGCGGAGTCTCCACCGGCCCATTCTCGCCGCCGCGCGGCCGCTCCGCCATGCCGCCGTCGAGTTCACAGGTCCTGGTCGAGTACGGGGCGAGGCGGGGTCGAAGCGGTGAACGGTTGCGAGCCGGGAGGGGCCGGTGCCACACTCCATCCCGTGGAAGAGCTGGAAGAGTGGGAGCGCGAGCCCGACGACGACGACCTCGACCGCGTCGAGCTGGACGACTTCGAGGTCGACCCCGACGACGAGCCCTGGCTCGACGACGCCGACTGAGAATCAGCCGCGCGCGAGCAGCAGCTCGGCCGGCCATGCCGGCCGCACGGCCGTCTGCGCGCCGCGGCCGACCGACCGGTAGGCGGCGGCGAGCTCCGCGTCGGCCGCCGCCCAGGAGCGGCCGCGCGCATGGGCGAGCGCCCGCGCTCCGAGCGCGGCGAGCAGCGCACGGTCGGAGACGAGCTCCTCGAGCGCGGCCGCGAACGCGCCGGGGTCGCCGGGCGGGACGACCAGTCCGGTGCGCTCGTGCACGACGAGCTCGCGCGCGCCGCCGGCGGCCGCGGCGACGACGGGGAGCCCGGAGGCGAACGCCTCGAGGATCACCTGGCCGAAGGTGTCGGTCGTGCTCGGGAAGCAGAAGACGTCCGAGCTCGCGTACACCTGCGCGAGGCCGTCGCCGCGCAGCTCGCCGAGGAACGTGACGCCCGCGGGCGCAGCCGCCTCGAGCTCCGCTCGCGCGGGCCCGTCGCCGACGATCGCGAGCCGCGCCCCCGGGACGCGCTCGCGCAGCCGCGCGAACGCGTCGAGCAGCACGTCGAGGCGCTTCTCCTTCGACAGCCGGCCCACCGACAGCAGGACGACGTCGCCGTCGCCGAGCAGGTGCAGCCGGAGCTCCGCGTTGCCCCGGCGGGGAGCGAAGGCGTCGGAGTCGACGCCGCGCCCCCAGATCGCCACGCGCTCGTGGCCGCGCGCACGCAGCGCCTCGGCGACGGCCCGGGTCGGAGCGAGGACGACGGCGCACTGCCGGTAGAACCAGTCGACCCACGCGTCCATCGCCTCGGCGACGAGCAGGTCGCGGGTGAGGTGCAGCGCGTAGGGGCCGAGCTCGGTGTGGTAGGAGCCGACCACCGGGATGCGCAGGAGCCGCGCGGCGACGAGGCCGCAGACGCCGACCGGGCCCGGCGTCGCCACGTGCACGACGCGCGGTGCGTGGCGCTCGACCGCCTCGAGGGCGTCGGTGACGAGCGGGAAGCGCAGCTCGAGGCGCTCGTAGGCCGGCAGCGCGAACGTCCAGTCGTAGGGCAGCACCGTCAGCCCCGGCTGCTCGGAGGCGTCCACGCGCGCGGTCGCCACACGCAGCGGGAGGTCGCCGCGGGCGGATCGCGCCGCGAGGCGGCGCATGGTGAGGGCCACGCCGTTCGTCTCGTCGAAGGTGTCGGTGAAGACCATCGCCTCGAGCCCGCCCACGTCCTCGCTCTCGCCGAAGAACGCCGCCTCGATCTCGTCGACGCCCGAGCGGGCGTCCGCGTGGTGCCGCGCCGTGCCGAGGTAGGGAAGGTGCAGCGCCGCGGCGGCGGCGACGGAGGTGAGCCGCGCGCCGAGCCCGTCGAGGCGGTCGATGTCCACCCCGCCCTCGCGGGCGCGGGACCCGAGCACGCGCGAGAGCCGGCGCGACGCCTCCCGGATCTCGTCGTGCCGGAGGGCGGCGTCGTCGGCGTCGTCGTCGAAGTAGTCCGTGAAGTGGGCGACGGGCTCGGGCAGCTCCCGGCCGCCGTCGCGGTAGGCGTTCAGCGCGAGCGCGCCGATCGCGTGCGCCAGCTTGACCACCGAGCCGTGCGCGCCGCGCACGGCGCCGCGGCCCGCCATCACCGACGCGAGGAACGACTCCGGCGTCGCTCCTTCGGCTTCGGTCCACGTGGTGGCGATGTCGAGGGCGCCGTGGTCGTCCGAGCCGGCGCAGAGCCCGACGCGGTCGCCGGCGGGCGCGAGCCCGTGCCGCTCCGAGAGCTTCGCCAGGTACTCGGGCGAGGCGGCGGCGGCGAGCCGGCACGCGAGCAGGTTCGTCTCCTCCGGCCGCGCCCCGTTCCGGCCCTCCCAGACGGAGAAGAGGAGCAGCAGACGCTCGACGTGGTGCGGCATGAGCGGCGGCCCCATGCGGTAGAGCGGATGCGCGAGCGCGTGCGCGAGACGGCGCTCGCGCAGGAACGCGGCGAGCTCGACGACCGAGGCGCGGTACGGCTGCAGGTCGCGGTGGTCCTCCTCGCTGAGCCCCCAGACGAGCACGTGCAGGGGCAGGTCGTCCTCCTCGAACCTGGTCGTCACCTCGACCGAGAGAAACGCCCCCGGCAGGTGCGCGATGCGAAGCGCCCCCTCGACCGTGTTGTGGTCGCTGATCGTGACGAGGCCCATGCCGCGCCGCCGGCAGGCGCGGTAGACACGCTCCGGCTCGGTGTACGACTCGCCGAGACGCGCCCGGCGGAGCGCGTAGTTGCCGCTGTCGGTCGAGTAGCGCGAATGGACGTGCAGGTCGCAGCGGGTCGTCGTCACCACCCTCGGTGTACTGCGTCCGGGCGGCGATTCCGGCGGCCGTCACCGGGTCGACCCCGAAGCGCAACAGGTCCGCAGCGCGACCGCCGTCTTGTAGGATCGCAGCGTGACGGAACGCGCCTCCCTCCTCCGGCCTGCGTCCGGGGCGGAACGGCCCGGACGGGCGCGGCGGCACGCCGGCAAGCGCCGCCGGCTGATGCGGCTCGTCAAGATCGAGCGGCACCACCGCGCCGAGCAGCTCGAGCAGGCCTGACTAGACGCCGAGCTCGGCGGCGGCGAGCGCGGTCCCCTCGACGCGCGCGCGGATCTTCGCGAAGGCCGTCTCGCGTGCGGTGCCGGTGTCGTCGGCGAACGGCGAGAAGCCGCAGTCGTCGGTCGTCCCGAGGCGGTCGAGCGGCAGGTGCCTCGCGGCCAGGAGGACGCGGTCGCGGACGACCTCCGGCGTCTCGACCGTCGATGAGATCGGGTCGGTGACGCCGACGAAGACCCGCTGCTCCGGCCCGAGGTTCGAGGCGATCGCGCGGAGCACGCTCTCCGGGTCGGCCTCGCCGGCGAGCTCGAGGTAGAAGGAGCCGGCGTGGTGGTCGAACAGCGCCGGCAGCAGCGCCGCGTAGCCGACGTCCGCGCTGTGCGTCGAGTCGTGGTCGCCGCCGGGGCAGCTGTGCACGCCGATGCGGCGGCGCTCGTCGTCCGAGAAGCGGTCGAGGACGGCGTTGTTCAGGTCGACGAAGCTGCGCAGCAGGCCGCCCGACGGGTCGAGCTTGAGCGAGAGCCGTCCCTCGGTGAAGTCGATCTGCACGCTGTCGGCGCCGGCGGCGAAGGCGCTCCTGATGTCGCGCTCCGCCTCGTCGACGAGGTCGGCGAGGAACTCGTCGCGCGAGTAGCCGTCGATGCCGCCGGCCGGGTAGAGCAGGCCGAGCGCGGACGCGGAGATGACCGCCTGCTTGAGCGGCCTCGTCGCGTGCCGGCGCGCCGCCTCGACATACGAGCCGGCGTAGACGCCGTAGCGGAACGGCCCGGCGGTGAGCACCGGCAGCTGGCGCGTGTGACCGTCCGCGAACGGGATCACGACGCCTCCCCCGGCGATCGAGTCGAGCCCCGCGACGGGGTAGGTGGCGAAGCTCGGCTTGCGCTGCTCGCCGTCGGTCACGACCGGCGACCCGGTCGCCTCGAGCTGCGCGATCGTCTCGCGGACCGCCTCGTCGAAAAGCTCCTCGGAGGCGCCGCCCGACTGCAGGGCGTCGACGAGCGCCTGCGGGCGCGGGATGCTGCCGATGGGCTCGGTCGGGATCGTCAGGCCCGCCACTCTACGCGAGCGCCGCTCACGCGTCGCGCCGCCGGCTACGCCGCACGCAGGGCGGCGAGCGCGCGCACGATCAGCCGCTGCGCGTCGCGCGCCTCGCGCCCCGCCCGGAGAAGCGCGTCCGCGTCCGAGCGGGCGACGGCGTGCGAGAAGGTCGCCGCCGCACGCTCGAGGACCGGGCAGGGCAGTGCGAGCGCGGCCTCGACACGGGCCGGTGCGCCGGCGTTGCGGACCATCGCCCGGCAGCCGCCGAGGTCGGAGTAGACGATCACGAGCGCGAACAGGTCGGACTCGTCGCGCAGGGCGCGCCGCGCCTCGCCGACCGTCTGCCCGGCGACGGCCGCCTGGGCGACGTCGTCGCGCAGCTGGAGAAGCACCCCGGACGCGTTCGCCCGCCACGCCGTCGCGTCGCGCGGGCTCGTCGCCCCGCCGCAGCCCGCCGCGAGCAGACCGGCTGCGGCGAGCGCCGCGAGCCGGCCGGCGCGCGGGTTCGGTAGCACGAGCTGGGGGAACATCACAGTTGACCTCCGCGGAGGACTCCGTAGGATCCCGGAATGCCGAGACGGGAGCTGCCGACGCCGCTCGTCGAGGGGATCATCGTCCTCCTCGCCCTCGCGCTGTCGATCCCCGCGGGCGTCCTCGGCTGGGTGATCGGGCACTCCGGCCGCGCCTCGCCGCCTGCGGCGACGACGCCGGCCGCAGGAGCGGCCGTCGACCCGCACGTGGCCGCAGGCGCCCACCTGTTCGTGCAGTTCGCGTGCGCGCAGTGCCACGGCCTGCAGGGGCGCGGCGGCGTCTCGCCCGACGTGCCGGCGCTGACGGCCGTCGGCCCGTCGCTGCAGCCGGCGAAGCTCCGCGACATCATCGACCACGGCCTCGGCGAGTCCGCGAACCCGACCAAGCCCTACATGCCGGTCTGGGGGCAGGTGATCTCGACGGCGCAGGTCGACGACCTCGTCGCGTACCTGAGGGCCGGCCTGCCGAAGGTGGCGACCGCGGATCCTCCGGTGGTCCCGACCGGGCAGGGGGCCGCGGTCGAGGGCTCGGTCCTCTACGTCGCGTACGGATGCGTCAACTGCCACGGCCCGAACGGCCTCGGCGGCGTCCCGAACCCGCTGTCGCCCGACAAGACGATCCCGCCGCTCTCGGGCGCCGACTTCCGGCACCAGTTCAACACCGACGCGAAGATCGTCGCGGTGATTCGCAGCGGTTCGGTGATCGGCAAGGCCCCGATCGTGTCGATGCCGCACTGGGGAGGGATCATCCCCGGCGCCCGGCTTCGCGCGCTGACCGCGTATCTGAAGACGCTCAGGTAGCGGCGGCTACGGGCCGGTCGTCGTCACCGTCTCGGTGACGGTCGTCGGCACCTCCACCGTCACCTCGACGGTGGTCGTCACCGGGACTTCGACCGTCGTCGCCACCTCGACGGTCGTCGTCTGGGTCTCGGTCTGGGTGTCGGTCTGCGTCCGCGTCTGGGTGACCGTCGTCGAATGGGTGTTCGTGACCGTCTGCTGACTCGTCACCGTCTGCGAGCTCGTGCGCGTCTCGACCGCGGTCGTCGGGCGCACCCGCGTGACGGAGACGGTCCTCGTCGCCCCGGAGACGGTCACGAGATGCGTCCGCACGACCGGGACGCGGCGGACGACCTTGCGCACCACGGTGTGCACCGTGCCGGCGGTCGTGAGCTCGACGGTCCTGAAGTCCGTCCGCGTCTGCAGCACCGTCTCCGGCTTCGACAGCACCTTCACGCGCCGCACGACGGGCACGAGCTTGCGGACGACCTTCCCCTTCTCGCGCACCGTGACCATGCGCTGGA
The DNA here is from genome assembly GCA_035651295.1 of Gaiellaceae bacterium. Taxonomy (GTDB): domain Bacteria; phylum Actinomycetota; class Thermoleophilia; order Gaiellales; family Gaiellaceae; genus PALSA-600. The sequence goes on from DASRGA010000024.1 coordinate 112,983, forward strand.
CGGTCTCGACGTAGGTGAGCACGGCGCTCGGGCCCGGCTCGCCCTTGGCGGCCGACAGCCGGTCGGCCGCGAGCAGGCCGGCGACGAGCACCCCGCCGAGCAGGAGGAGGCCCGTGGCGAGGCGAACGCCCACCGGTGCCCGGTTGCGCCACCACCACCGCCAGAAGCGGAGCTCACGCCAATGCTGGCGTATCACCGCCCAGCCCCTTCAGGAACGCTCCCCATCCGCCGACATCTAAGCCGATGCGCGGGATCTTCGCTTGTGCGGTCGGACTGGCCGCGCTGCTCGTCGGCGGCCCCGCCGTCGCGGTCGCCGCCGTGCTGCTCTCGCCCGTGCTGGCGGCGGCGTTCCACCTCCTCGCGCCGCAGGCACCCCGGCCCGCGTCCTGACGAACCCTCGACCTTCGTCTGTGTCCCGCACGGCGGCGAGCGTGGTTTCATCGCCCCATGAGCGCAGTTCGCCCGCTGCGGTCACTCGCGAACGTCGCGCCGCTGCACCCGATCCGCCTGCTGCTCGTGGGCGGCGACGCCCGCTGGCTGCGCGCCGTCGACTTCCTGCTGACGATGCGGGGCTACGAGACGCGCCGAGCCGCGCCGGCCGCGAGCCTGGTGCGGGAGGCGACGCGCTTCGACGCCGACGTGGTCGTCGTCGACGCCTCCCGCGGCTTCGCGCAGGCGGCCCGGAGGGCCGGCGAGCTCGCCGCCACCCTGGCCGACCTCGGCGTGGTCGTCGCCGCCGAGCGCGAGCTGCCGCGGGCGTCGGAGCGCACGAGGTTCGTCGAGAAGTGGGCGCCGTTCGAGGCGCTCGCCGAGGCGATCGAGCAGGTCTGGGCCGAGCTCCCGCCGCGCCCGACCCTGCGCGCAATCGCCCAATAGCACGGGTTTCTTGCCCCGCCGGCGATTGTGCTCTACCGTGAAGCGCCTCGTGCCGATAGTGGCCTTGCGGCCCCTGTCTGGGCCAGGACACGAGCAACGACCACGAACCGCAAGGAGCGACCGAGCGACGTGCGAACGCCCGACGGCGACAACGACACGGCGACCGCGGAGATCGCGGCGGAGGCGCTCGTCTCGGCCGCGATCGACGGCCGCGCGCTCGAGCCGGCGGGCACGCCCGGCAGCGCGGAGGCGTTCTCGACCTACATCTGGGCGAGCAGCCGGCCGCGGATCCTCCAGCTGCCCCCCGCGCTCGCGGTCGACGTCCACCTGAGGCTGCTCGCCGCCCTGGCCCCCGTCTCGGACGCCTCGCTCTGGGTGCACACGGCGCCCGGGACGATCGAGCCGCTCGCCTGGGTCGGCGAGGCGGCGCCGACGCGCCGCGTGCGCGCGCGGGCGCTCGCGATCCTCGTGCCGGGCGGACGGGGCGAGCCGGCGGGCGGCCGTCCACGCATCCAGGGCGTGCCCGTGCTGCGCTTCGGAAGCGCCGTCGCCGCGCTCGTCGTGCGGACGGTGCCGGACGAGCGGGGCGGGGCGGCGAAGTTCGTGGCCGAGTGCGCCGCCGGGCTCGCGCCGGTTCTCGAGCGCGAGGCGCTCCTCGCCCGCAGCGCCCAGGCCGACCAGGACCTCCACGCGGCCAGCGAGCGGCGCCTCCGCAGGCTCGCCTTCGACCTGCACGACGGCCCGCTCCAGGACATCGCAGCGCTCGCCGCCGACCTCCAGCTCGCCCGCAAACAGGTGGGCGGCGTGCTCGAGGACGGCCTGCGCTCGATCGTCGTCGGCCGCTTCGACGACCTCGCCGCACGCCTGGCGGAGATCGACCACTCCCTGCGCGAGCTGTCGCACTCGCTCGAGTCGTCGAGCGTCGTCGACCGCTCGCTGCCCGAGATCGTGCGCCGCGAGGTGGCGGCGTTCGACCGCCGCATGGGGCTCGAGACGCGGCTCGAGGTGCGCGGCCGCTTCGACGACCTCAGCGCGTCGCAGCGCATCGCGCTCTTCCGGATCGCCCAGGAGGCGCTCTCGAACGTCCGCGACCACACGGACGCGACGGAGGTCAGCGTGTCGCTGGAGCGGCTGCCCGACGGCACCCGCCTCCGCGTCGCCGACAACGGCGGCGGCTTCGACGTGGCGCACACCGTCGTGCAGGCGGCCCGGCGCGGCCGGCTCGGCCTCGTCGGCATGAACGAGCGGGTGCGGCTGCTCGGCGGCACGTTCTCCCTGCAGAGCGAGCCGGGCGCCGGGACCGAGCTCACCGTCGTGCTGCCCGAGTGGCGGCCGGCGGGCGCGCTGCCCGCGGCCGCGGCCGAGTAGCGGCTACTCGTGCTCTTCGTACAGCGGGCTCTCGACGAGCCCCTGCCGGTAGGCGTAGCGCGCCGCCTCGGTGCGGTTTGCGACGCCGAGCTTCCGGTAGATGTTCGTCAGGTGGAACTTGACCGTCTGCTCCGCGATCCAGAGCTCCTTGCCGATCTGCTCGTTCGGGAGCCCGCGCGCCAGCGCCTGCAGGATGACGGTCTCGCGCTCGGTCAGCCCGGCCGCCTTCGCGGCCGTCGCGCCTGACTCCTCGGGCATGCCGAACGCCGTGTAGACGGTGCCGTCGACCGCCTGGCGGAGCGCCGCGGGCAGGTCGACCGGGTTGACGCTCTTGACGATGTAGGCGCTCGCGCCGCGCTTGAGGACGCTCTCGATCAGCTTCTCGTCGGTCGAGGCCGAGAGCACGACCACCTTCACCTGCGAGTGGCGCTTCTTGATCTGGTCGAGCACCATCAGCCCGTCCATCCCGGGCATGCGCAGGTCGAGCACGACGAGGTCGGGCTCGAGCCGGCTCACGAGCGGCAGCACCCGCTCGCCGCTCTGCGCCTCCCCCACGATCTGAAAGCCGCCGTCGTCCTCGAGCGCTCGCCTGATCGAGTCGAGGATCAGCCGGTGGTCGTCGGCCAGCACAACCTTGAGCATCGTCAGCACCGCTTCGCGGCCGGGAGCCGGGATCCTCCGGGCCCCGAGCTGCGCCCGGTCGAACCGAAGCGGCTTCTCCGCCGAATCACGCGCGGCTTTACACGGTCGCCGCGACCGCACCGGGTTTCTACGATCGTCGGAGGAGGCACGCATGACCCGCTGGACGAAGGCGTTGACGACAGGGGAATGGCTGCGCCTCTCCGGCTTCGGCGGCGCCGTGCTGCTGCTGCACCTGCTCGGCTGGGGCCTGTTCCTCTTCTACTCGCGGCACAATCCCGCGCTCGCCGGGCTGGGGACGCTCGCCTACACGTTCGGCCTGCGCCACGCGTTCGACGCAGACCACATCGCGGCGATCGACAACACGACGCGGAAGCTCCTCCAGGACGGCCGACGGCCGCTCGGCACGGGCTTCTTCTTCTCGCTCGGGCACTCGACGATCGTGTTCTCGCTGGCGACCGGCCTCGCGCTCGCAACGCACACGGTCGACTCCCGGCTGCCCTCGTTCCGGCACTACGGTGGAACGATCGGCGCCTCCGTCTCCGGAGCGTTCCTGCTCGCGATCGGGCTGCTCAACCTTGCGGTGCTCACCGACGTCGTCCGCGTCTTCCGCGAGCTGAAGACGGGCCGCTACGACGAGGAGAAGCTCGAGCAGCGCCTACTCGACCAGGGCTTGCTGAGCCGCGTCTTCCTGCGTCGCGTCGGCGACCGGATCGACACGAGCTGGAAGATGTACCCGCTCGGCCTGCTGTTCGGGCTCGGCTTCGACACCGCCACCGAGATCGGCCTGCTCGCAATCGCCGCGGGCGTCGCCACCCACCACGTGCCGTTCCTCGCGATCGTCTCGCTGCCGCTCCTCTTCGCCGCGGGAATGAGCCTGATGGACACCGCCGACGGAGCGTTCATGAGCCACGCGTACGGCTGGGCGTTCTCGAGCCCGATCCGGAAGGTCTACTACAACATCACCGTCACGAGCCTCTCGGTCGGCGTCGCGCTCGTGATCGGCGGCATCGAGCTTCTGCAGGTGACCACTCCCTACGCGCAGGTCGATCTCAGCAAGCTCGGCTACCTGGTCGTCGGCCTCTTCGTGGCGACGTGGGCGGTGTCGGTCACCGTCTGGAAGACGCGCCGCGTCGAGGAGCGGTGGGGTCGCCTGCTGGAGCGCGAGGGGGTCCCTTCGCCGTTGTCACGGTCTCGCCCTTGACGTCCGTCCAGGCCCGCGCCTAAGGTGGAGCCACGCACGCGGCGACGACGCCGCGGCGACGGCTATGAGGCCTCGGTGCTCCTTCGGGAGCGCCGGGGCCTTTTTTCGTGGGCGAACACGCTGTTGAGGCAGCGGGAGGGAGAAGACGGATGCTGTATCCCCAGTGGCTGAACCCGGGAGACAACGCCTGGCAGATGACCGCGGCGACGCTCGTCGGGCTGATGAGCGTGCCCGGCCTCGTCGTCCTCTACGGCGGAGTCATGCAGAAGCGCTGGTCGGTGAACTCGATGATGCTCGCGTTCGTCGCGTTCGCGCTCGTGCTCGTGATGTGGGTCCTGTACGGGTTCAAGATGGGCTTCGGGCAGCCCGTGCACCTGTTCGGCGGCAAGAACGGGTTCTTCTCGAACTTCGTCGGCAAGCCCGGCGGCGTGCTCGACCACTCCTCGCTCGAGGGGCAGGGCGCGATCCCGAACATCGGCAAGGTCGACTTCCCGCAGTCGACGCTCGTCTACTTCCAGCTCGTGTTCGCCGCGATCACGCCGATCCTGATGCTCGGGTCGGTGCTCGGTCGCGTGAACTTCAAGGCGTGGATCCCGTTCGTCGTCCTGTGGGCGAGCTGCGTCTACACGATCAACGCGTTCCTCATCTGGGGCGGCGGCTGGTTCGCGAAGCAGGGCGCGGTCGACTTCTCCGGCGGCTACGTGATCCACCTCTCCGCCGGCGTCTCCGGCTTCGTCGCCGCCTGGGTGATCGGGCCGCGCCTCGCCCGCGACCGTGAGATCGACGCGCCGAACAACCTCGCCATGGTCGCCGTCGGCGCGGGGCTCCTGTGGCTCGGCTGGAACGGCTTCAACGGCGGCGACCCGTACAACGCCGGCATGGACGCGTCCGCGGCGCTCCTGAACACGAACATCTGCACCGCGGTCGCGTTCCTCGTGTGGCTCGGCTGCGACTACTTCACCGGACGGAAGCCGTCGTTGCTCGGCAGTGTCAACGGGATGATCGTCGGCCTCGTGGCGATCACGCCGGCGGCCGGGTTCGTGAACGGCTACGGCGCGATCGGGATCGGCGTCGTCGCCTCCGCCGTCGTGTACGTCGCCTACAACTACCTCGCGCTGCTGCGCCCGTTCCGCGCGGTCGACGACACGCTCGGCGTCGTCTACACGCACGGCTTCGCGGGCCTGCTCGGCGGCCTCCTCACCGGGCTGCTCGCCGACTCGGCGATGCAGATCACGCCGGGCGTGTCGGTCGTCGGCGGCCTGCACCTGCTGAAGTGGCAGTTCCTGACGGCCGTCTGGGTGATCGGCTTCTCGGGGGTCGCCACCTTCGTGCTGCTCAAGCTGGTCGGCGTCTTCGTGCCGCTGCGCATGACCGACAAGGAGATGGAGATGGGCGACCTCGCGGTGCACGGCCACGAGGTCTACCCCTCGGACATCCCGTCGCTCGCCTATCCGTCGGGGCTCCCCGCGCACCTCACGGCCGCCGTCGCCCCCGGCCCCGAGGCGACCGGTGCCGCGTAGATGACGACGGTCGTCGTCTCCTACGACGGCTCGGACGCGGATCGCGACGCGCTGGAGCTCGGGCGGCTGCTCGCCCGGGCCGGCGCGTCGCTCGAGCTCGCCTACGTCCGCCACGCCCACGAGGCCGAACGTGGGCGCGAGCGGCTGGCCGAGGCGGAGGCGGAGGAGCTGCTCGCGGCGGGCGCCGCCGCGCTCGGCGATCCCGAGCTTCCCCGCCACGTCGTGCTGTCCGGCTCGACGAGCGAGGGGCTCCGCGAGCTCGCGCTCGGGCGCGGCGCCGACCTGGTCCTGTTCGGCTCCGAGTACCGCACGGCGCGCCGGCACGTCGACCCGCAGGCCTCGGCGCGGCGGCTGATCGACGGCGGACCCGTCGCGGTCGGGCTCGCGCCTGCGGGCTTCGCCCTCGACCCGCCGGACCGGCTCGTCCAGGTCGCCGCGGTCGGCGAGGAGGGCGACGACGCCGCGCTGCGCACGGCCGAGTCGCTCGCCCGCCGGTTCGACGCGTCGATCGCCCGGCACGCGAACCGCGACGCCGACCTCCTCGTCGTCGCGTCGAAGCCCGGCGCGCCTTCGGGCCGGGTGACCGTCGGAGCGGCCGCCGAGTACGTGATCGAGCTGGCCACGTGCCCGGTGCTCGTGCTGGCGCGCGGCGTCGCGCTCGACTTCGGCGGGGCGCCGTGATCCGGAGGCTCGCCCTCCCCGTCCTGCTCGCCGCCGGCTGCGCCCCGGCGGGGCTGGTCGCCGTCCGCGGCCACGCCCCGCCGGCCGACGGCTGCGCGCGCGTCGTCAGGGCGAGCTGGATGGGCGGCGCGACGTTCCGGGACTGCAGCCGCCGCTACAGCTCGTCGACGAGGTCGGCGATCGACTCGACGATGCGCGACGGCCGGTAGGGAAACCGCTCCGCCTCGTCGCGGGTCGTCGAGCCGGTGAGGACGAGCACGGTGTGCATGCCGGCCTCGAGCCCGGAGACGACGTCCGTGTCCATCCGGTCGCCGACCATCGCCGTCGTCTCGGAGTGCGCGTCGATCGCGTTCAGCGCCGAGCGCATCATCAGCGGGTTCGGCTTGCCGACGAAGTACGGCTCGACGCCGGTCGCACGGCTGACGAGCGCCGCCACCGACCCCGTCGCCGGCAGCGGCCCGTCCGGCGTCGGCCCCGTCGGGTCGGGGTTGGTGGCGATGAAGCGGGCGCCGCCGACGATCAGCCGGATCGCCTGGGCGATCCGCTCGAAGCTGTAGGTGCGCGTCTCGCCGAGCACGACGTAGTCGGGGCTGCGCTCGGTGAGCGTGTAGCCCGCGGCGTGCAGCGCGGTCGTGAGCCCCGCCTCCCCGATCGCGAACGCGGTGCCGCCCGGCCGCTGCGCTTCGAGGAAGCTCGCCGTCGCGAGCGCCGACGTCCAGATCGCCTCTTCGGGAACGTCGAGGCCGCTCGCCGCGAGCCGGGCCGACAGGTCGCGGCGCGTGTAGACCGAGTTGTTCGTGAGGACGAGGAAGGGGAGCCCGCGCTCGCGCAGGCGCGCGAGGAAGCGGTCGGCGCCCGGGATCGCGTGCTCCTCGTGCACGAGCACGCCGTCCATGTCCATCAGCCAGGAGCGGATCTCGCGACGCTTGGACACGCCGCCATCGTAGGTGCTGCCGGGTCAGGCAGCCGGGGAGCGGCCGCTGCCGCGGCGCGCTCCCGTTCTGCCTGCTGCGCCCGCCCCGGCGGCCGGCCGTGCGGTCAGGCCGGCTGCGGGACGATGCGGATGTAGGGCTTCGGCTCCTCCCACTCGCCGAACAGCTCCTTCGCCTCGTCGTTCGAGACCGAGCCGGAGATGATCACCTTGTCGCCCTGCTTCCACTGCGCCGGCGTCGCCACCTTGTGCGCCGCCGTCAGCTGCAGCGAGTCGATCACCCGCAGCACCTCGTCGAAGTTGCGGCCCGTCGTCATCGGATAGACCAGGATCAGCTTCACCTTCTTGTCCGGGCCGATCACGAACACATTCCGCACCGTCTGGTTGTCCGCCGCCGTCCGGTCGGCCGGATCGCCCGACACATCCGCACCCAGCATCCCGTACGCCTTCGCCACCGCGAAATCCGAATCGCCGATGATCGGATAGTTCGGCCGCGACCCCTGCGTCTGCTCGATGTCGTCAGCCCACTTCTCGTGCTTGTCGACCGGGTCGACCGACAAACCGATGATCTTCACGCCCCGCCGGTCGAACTCCGGCTTGATGCTCGCCATATAGCCGAGCTCAGTCGTGCACACCGGGGTGAAATCCTTCGGATGCGAGAACAACACACCCCACGAATCGCCCAGCCAGTCATGGAACCGAATCGGCCCCTCCGTCGTCTGAGCCTCGAAATCGGGGGCAGTGTCACCGAGCGCCAGTGCCATCTCGAATCTCCTCCGTATGTGGTTTCCCGGCAAGGATAGAGTGGCGGCGTATGTCGGAGCACACCGACCGGCTGCGCGCGAACGCGGACGCCCTGCCGCCGCCGCCCGCCGCGATGGAGCCGTACCTGGCGAAGGTGCGGACGCTCGCGCGGACGGTGACCGACGAGGACGTCGCCGCGCTGAAGGCGGCCGGGATCGAGGAGGACGTCATCTTCGAGCAGACCGTCGGCGCCGCGATCCGCGAGGGGCTGCGGCGCCTCGAGGCGGCGGAGCGGGTGATCGGGTGATCAGGCTCGACTGCGTCGACCACGGCCACACCGGCGAGGCGGCGGCGATGCTCGCCGAGATCCGCGAGCGCTCCGGCCGCGAGCCGCTCGGCGTGATCAAGACGCTGCTCTACCGGCCCGAGCTCTTCGGCGAGCCGTTCTCGGAGGAGCTCGACGCCGTCATGCGCGGGCCGTCCGACTGGACGCCGGGCGAGCGCGAGCTCTTCGCCGGCTTCACGTCGTTGCTCAACCAGTGCCCGTTCTGAGCGGGCTCCCACGGCGCGGTCGCGTCGTACGCCCTCGGCGAGGATCTGTGGCAGGCGGTGGCCGCCGACTGGCGCACCGCGCCCGTCAGGCCGGAGATCGCGGCGACCCTCGTGTTCCTCGAGAAGCTGACGCTGCGCCCCGACGAGCTCGAGCCCGCCGACGCCGAGGCGGTCTACGCGGCCGGCGTGTCGCGGCAGGCGCTCCGCGACGCCGCCGCGGTGTGCGGCATGTTCAGCATGATCGTCCGGCTCGCCGACTCGTTCGGCTGGGACGTGCCCGAATGGGAGCGGCTGCTCGGCCGCGCCCAGGCGATGCACGACGGGGGCTACTCGTTCGCCGCGATGCGGCGGCGCTAGAGCTCCCACTCGCCGGCGACCAGGCGCGGCACGAGGTCGTCGAGCAGGCGCAGCGTCATCCCCCAGAGCACCCGGTCGCCGACCGGGATGCCGTCGACGAGCAGGCCCTCCGGCCAGCGCGCGTTCGTGAAGAGATGCTCGCGGCGGACGGCCGGATCCCACAGCTCGTCGACGGCCGGCGTCAGCACCTCCACCACCTCCTCGGCGCTGATGTCCCACTTCACGGTCCGGGGGATGCGCGCCACGAACGCGTGCACCTCGAGGTTCGTCGGGCCGCTCCGTACCGGGGCGAGCTCGCCGAGCACCTCGACCTCCGCGGGGTCGAGGCCAACCTCCTCCCGGGCCTCGCGGAGCGCGGTCGCGAGCAGGCTTCCGTCGGCGGCCTCGTGGCGGCCGCCCGGGAACGCGAGCTGCCCGCCGTGGTGGCCGCCGCGGTCGGTGCGGACGATCAGGACGAGCCGCAGCCGGCCGGCCGCGTCGCGGAAGACCGGCGCGAGCACCGCGGCGAGACCGCGAGGGTCTACCCCCAGGACGCCTCCGTCATCGGGCGCAGCGCCGTCTCGAGCATCCGGAAGCGGCGCGGGCGCTCGAGGCAGAACACGACCACCTCGGCGACGTCGCCGGCCGTCATCATCCCGGGCAGGACGTCGGGGGTGCGGCCGCGGCCCTCCTCGAGCGCGAAGTCGGTCGCGACGCCGCCCGGGCAGACGTTCGTGCAGCGGATCCCGTGCTCCCGCAGCTCGTGGTCGAGCGCGCGCGTCAGCCCGACCTGTCCGAACTTCGACGCGCAGTAGACGGCCTCGTTCGGCAGCCCGCGCCGGCCGGCCTCCGAGGCGAGCGTGATCACGTCGCCCTCGCGGCCGAGCATGTGGGGCAGCGCCGCCCGGATCGCGTAGACGGTGCCCTTCAGGTTCACGTCGAGCATCTCGTCGAGGTGCTCCCGCGACAGCTCGAGGAACGGGCCGTACGCGCCGACCCCGGCGTTGGCGACGAGGACGTCGATGCCGCCGAACCGTTCCGCGGTCGCGTCGCAGAGCGAGACGAGCGCGTCGAGGTCGCGCACGTCGCACGCGCGGGCGACGGCCCGCTCCAGCCCGAGGTCGTCGCCGCTGCGCGAGGCGAGTCCCAGGTTCGCGCCGCGGTCGTGCAGGAGGCGCGCCACCGCCGCGCCGATGCCGCGGCTCGCGCCCGTGATCACTGCGGTCTTTCCTGCCAGCGTGCTCATGCTCCCTCCAGTGGTCGCAGGGTCGGGTACAGCCGCCGGTAGCGCGCGTAGGCCTCGTCGTAGTCCCAGACCGGCTCGACCGTCTCCCGCACCCGGACGCAGCGCGCGACCGCCTCCTCGGCGTCGGCGAACGTCCCGGCCCGGACGCCGGCGAGGAGCGCCGCGCCGAACGCGGAGCCCTCCTCGGACTCGGTCAGCTCGAGCGGCAGCCCGAGCGCCGAGGCGACGATCGCGAGCCAGAGCGGGCTGCGCGCGCCGCCGCCCGAGACACGCCCGGCCGACGGCTCGGCGCCGAGGTCGCGCAGCAGCTGGAGCGAGTCGCGCAGGCCGAAGGCGACGCCCTCGAGCATCGCCCGCCACAGCGCTCCGCGGTCGTGGCGCAGCTGCAGCCCGACGAACGCGCCGCGCGCGTCCGGGTCGGGGTACGGCGTCCGCTCGCCGGCGAGGTACGGGGCGAACAGCAGCCCCTCGCTCCCCGGCTGCCAGCGCGCCGCCTCCTCGTCGAGCTCGCGGAAGTCGGCCTGCAGCGCACGCCGGAGCCAGGCCGCCGAGCCTGCCGCCGCGAGCATGACGCCCATGGCGTGCCACGTCCCCGGCAGGGCGTGGCAGAACACGTGGACGCGCGCCTCCGGGTCGGGCGCGTACGCGGGCAGCGCGGTGAAGACGACGCCGGAGGTGCCGAGCACGACCGACGCGCGGCCGGGCCGCGCGACGCCGACGCCGAGCGCCGCCGCGGCCTGGTCGCCGGCGCCCGCGACCTCGGTCGACTCGCCCACGGGCGGCAGCCACTCGAGCGGCAGCTCGAGCGCCTCGCAGACCTCCTCCGACCACGCGCGCCGGCCGACGTCGAGGAGCAGCGTCCCCGAGGCGTCGGCCGCGTCGATCGCCCGCTCGCCGGTGAGCCGGTAGCGCACGTAGTCCTTCGGCAGCAGCACGTGCTCGATCCGCCCGAACGTCTGCGGCTCGTTGTTACGCAGCCAGAGGAGCTTCGGCGCCGTGAAGCCGGTGAGGGCGCGGTTGCCGGTGAGCTCGACGAGGCGCTCGCGGCCGACGCGCTCCTCGATCTCCGCGCACTCGGCGGCGGTGCGCTGGTCGTTCCAGAGGATCGCCGGCCGCAGCACGCGGCCGTCCTCGCCGAGCGTGACGAGGCCGTGCATCTGGCCGGAGAGGCCGAGCGGCCCGTCCGGCAGCGCCGCGAGCACCTGCTGCGCGGCCCGCCACCAGTCCTCGGGGTCCTGCTCGGCCCAGCCGGGCTGCGGCGTCGAGAGCGGGTACTCGGCGGAGGCGGTCGCGAGGACGCGCCCGTGGCCGTCGATCGCGACGCCCTTGACGCCGGTCGTGCCGACGTCGAGCCCGCGGAGGACGGTCACGCCCCGAGGGCGGCGTACACGAGCTCGTAGGCGCGGACCGCGTCCTTCGCCTGCTGCGCCGCGCGCAGCGCGGCGTCGTCGATCCGGGCTGCGACCCCGTCGATGAAGTTCCACTGGAGCACCGACCGCCTGACGGCGCCGACGGCGTCCTCGGTGTAGGGGTAGAGGTCGAAGCCGAGCCGCTCGCCGTGCTCGCCGTAGCCGGCGCGGCGCAGCTCGACCGCGAGCTCGAGCGTCTCCATGAACGCCGTCGCGCCGACCATGTTGTCGTCGTCGAAGGTGCCCCAGCCGGAGTTCGCGTGCTGGTGGCCGAGCAGGCCCTCGGCCGCGAGCATGGCCGCGTACTCGGCGAGGTTCTCGCCGTTCATGATCAGGTGCTGCCAGTCCATGTTGACGCTCAGGTTGTCGATCCCCTGGGCGCGCAGCTTGTGGATCACGTGCAGCGTCATGCCGATGTTGCGCATCAGGATCTTCATCGCCGGCTCGGAGTTCTTGTGCTCGAGGAACACCGTCACTCCCTTGCCCTTGGCGTGCTCGGCCGACTGGCCGACCCCGTCCACGAAGCGGGCCCACGACTCCTTGTAGGGCGTCTGGAAGGGGTAGTTGTAGCCCTCGATCCCCGGCCAGATGATCATCTGGGCGCCGACCTCGGCGGCGAGGTCGATCGCCTCGAAGGTCAGCCGCAGCGCCTCCGCGCGCACGCCGTCGTCGGGCGAGCAGAACGCCCCCTTGCCGAAGCGCGGGTCGAGGTGGAGGCCGCTCGCGACGCAGTAGATCCCGTGCCCCGCGAGCGCCTCCCGAACCTCGTCCAGGTTGGCCGGGGAGAGCTCCTGCGGGTAGTGGAACTCGTAGTCGTCGATCAGCTCGCCGAGCCCCTCGACGGCGGTGCGCACCTTCGCGGCGGTCGAGATCCCGGCCAGCTCGGGCTTGTAGCCGCCGGGGTTGAAGCGCGTGGCCATCCCGCCGAACGCCCAGATCCCGAGCGACGTCTTCATGGGTGCGAGCCTATCCGCTCCCCCCTTCTTCATGAAGGCGCAACTTGACTCACGCGCGGAAATGGGAGAACTTGATCACTCACTGGCCCCCCGTCAGCGAGAGAAGGAGACGAACTTGAGGAAGGTTGCAAGCAGGTCGCTGATCCTGCTTTCGCTCGTCGGCGTCGGCGTCGGCATCTTCGTCGCCACGTCCGCGACCGCGAGCACCAGGCACAAGAGCGCGAGCGTCCAGGTGTGCGTTCTCCTGCCCGACACGAAGTCGTCCGTGCGGTGGGTGCAGTTCGACGCGCCTCTGCTCAAGGCGGCGTTCGCGAAGGCCGGGGTTACGGCGTCGATCACGAACGCCCTGAACGACCCGCAGAAGCAGAAGGCGCAGGCGCAGGCATGCCTGGCGGCCGGCGCCAAGGTGGTCATCGAGACGGCGCTCGACAACGGCTCGGCCTCGGCAATCGAGAAGTCGTTCACGTCGAAGGGCGGCTACGCGATCGACTACGACCGCCAGGTGAAGGGTGGTACCGCGTCTGTCTACGTCACGTTCGACGGCAACGCCGTCGGCAGGGCGCAGGCGAAGATCGTCATCGACGGTCTGAAGGCAGAAGGCAAGTACAACAGCAAGCCGGTCGTCGCCGAACTCTGGGGCGGTCAGACCGACGAGAACGCCTTCTGGTTCAAGTCCGGGAACGACGACGTCCTGAACCCGCTCTTCAAGGCCGGGACGCTTACGAAAGGCCCGCAGCAGTTCGTGCCGGGCTGGCTCGCCACGAACGCCGGGCCGATCTTCGCCCAGATGCTCGTCAAGACGAACAGCAAGATCGACGCCGCGGTCGCTGCGAACGACAACATCGCCGGCGCCGTCGTCGCGACGCTGAAGGCGAAGCACTTGAAGCCGATTCCGCTCTCGGGGCAGGACGCCACGGTGCAGGGCGCGCAGTACATCATCTCCGGCTGGCAGACGGGAACGGTCTACAAGCCGGTCCCGCTCGAGGCGAACGCAGCGGCAGCCGCTGCCATCGCCCTCGTGAAGGGCCAGAAGCCGAAGACGAACACGTTCCGGATGAACGGGTCGAAGAAGGAACCGACCCTCGCACTTCCGGTCACGTTGATCACGAAGAAGAACATCAACCGGCTGTACACAGACAAGTTCATCAAGAAGAGCGACGTCTGCGTCGGCGAGTTCAAGAAGTACTGCTAGTGGCGGATGAACGGTGGGGTGCCCGGCTGGGCACCCCACCGTCTTTCTGGTAAGAACCTCGACACGTGAGCGATACGCCCCTCCTCGAACTCCGTGGGATCACGAAGTCATTCGGGTCGGTGCAAGCGCTCTCCGACGTCGATTTCGAGGTACGGCCGGGCGAGGTGATGGCGCTCGTCGGCGACAACGGCGCCGGCAAGTCGACACTGATCAAGTGCATCGCCGGCACGCACATGGCAGACAGCGGCCAGGTGCTGTTCGAAGGCGACGAGGTGCACATCCACGGACCGAAGGACGCGGCGCGGCTCGGGATCGAGGTGGTCTACCAGGACTTGGCGCTCTGCGACAACCTCGACGTCGTTCAGAACATGTACCTCGGCCGGGAAGCGCACGATCGTCTCCAGCGGCTCAAAGAGCCGATCATGGAGCAGCGCACTGCCGAGACGATGAAATCCTTGGCGGTTACGACGATCCGTTCGATCCGCCAGCCCGTCGCGACCCTCTCAGGCGGTCAGCGCCAGTCGGTTGCGGTGGCGCGCGCAGTCATGTGGAACTCGAAGCTCGTCATTCTCGACGAGCCGACCGCGGCGCTCGGGGTCGCGCAGACCGAGCAGGTGCTCGAGCTCGTGCGCCGTCTCGCGCAGCAGGGGCTGGCTGTCGTCATCATCTCGCACAACCTGCACGACGTCTTCGAGACCGCACACCGCATCACGGTGCTGCGACTCGGCCGGAACGTCGGTGTCTACGAGCGCGCGCAGACGACGCAGCAGGAAGTCGTGGCGGCGATCACGGCGGGCGCCCCGACGAAGGTCGCCGGCATCCCTACCACCGCGACGGACGCCGATCCGTGAGTACCGATACTCACGTCGTGGGGCAGGATGCGGGTCCTCCGCCCGAGGAGGCCGCTCATGACGGCGCCGCCTCGGTGCTTCGCCGCGGACTCGACAACCTCAGGAGCGGCAACCTCGGCGTGCTGCCGATCGTGCTCGCGCTCGTATTCATCGTGGTCTTCTTCAGCTACCGGGCGACGAACTTCTTCACGGCAGAGAACTTCGGCAACATCATCATCCAGATGGCGGGCACGACGATGCTCGCCTACGGCGTCGTGTTCGTCCTTCTCCTCGGCGAGATCGACCTGTCGATCAGCTATGTCGCCGGAATCGGCGCCCTCGCCGTCGCCGAGCTCCAGAGGCCGGGGAGCGGCCCGGCGCTGTCGGGACTGATCGCGATCCCGATCGCGATCCTGATCTGCACGATCATCGGCGCTGCACAGGGTTCAATCGTCGCGAGGATCGGAGTCCCGTCGTTCGTCGTCACGCTCGCGGGGTTCCTGATCTGGCAGGGCGTGATCGTGTACCGGCTCGCCGTCCCCGGTTCGATCATCATCCAGGACCGCTGGATCAACTACATGGGGAGCTACTACTTCTCCCGCCTCGCCGGCTGGCTGATCGCCGCAGGGATCACCGCCTTCTACGCCGCTGGCACGCTCAGCGGCGTCGTCGGTCACAGACGCGCGGGTATCGCCGTGCGTGACCCGTGGCTCGTGGCGATCAAGAT
>DASRGA010000025.1:0-47082 GCA_035651295.1 Gaiellaceae bacterium
TCTGGGCGTTCCTCGGGATCATCTTCGAGATCGTCACGGAGACGGTCGCGTGGGAGCGCTGGGAGGGGACGATCGAGTACACGTTCATGGCGCCGGTCTCGCGGCCGGTGCACCTGATCGGCATGGGCGTGTACGCCGTCATCTACGGCCTCGTCCGTGCCGCGCTCGTGTTCGCGGCCGTGGTGGCGTTCATCGGCATCCATCTCGCGCACCCGAACTACGGGGCCGCCGTCGCGCTGCTCGGGATCGCCTCCGTCTCGTTCATCGGCGTCGGGATGATGACCGCGGTGCTGCCGCTCGTCTCCCCGGAGAAGGGCACCCAGCTCGGGTTCGTCGCGCAGGGGCTGATGCTCGTCGTCTCCGGCGTCTACTACCCGGTGTCCGTGCTGCCGGGCTGGATGCAGTGGGTGGCGAAGATCTCGCCGGCGACCTACGCCCTGCGCGGCAACCGCGAGCAGATCCTCCACGGCTCCGGCCTCGCCTGGGCCGACGTCTGGCCGCTGCTCGTGATCGGCGCGTTCTCGATCCCGATCGGCCTCGCCGTGTTCAAGGCGGGCGAGCGGTTCGCCAAGAAGCGAGGCAAGTTGAAGCGGTCGGGTTAAGCTCGACCCGACCCCGACGAGGAGCTGAGCACCATGGCGATGATCGAGAGCAAGGACCGGGCCACCTCCGACCCCGCGGCGCGGCGGGACGTCCTCGAGCGGCTGGTGGCGGACGAGATCGAGTACGTCCTCTTCTGGTTCACCGACATCGAGGGCCACCTGAAGAGCTTCGCGATCACGCCGTCGGAGCTCGAGGGGGCGCTCGACGACGGCATGGGCTTCGACGGCTCGTCGATCACCGGCTTCAACGCGATCGAGGAGTCCGACATGGTGGCGATCCCCGACCCGACCACCTATCGCGTCATGCCGACGAGCGACGGCGAGGCGAAGGTCGCGCGGATGATCTGCGACATCGTCAAGCCCGACGGGGAGCCGTACGAGGGCGATCCGCGCTACGTCCTGCGGCGCGCGCTCGCCCGCATGGAGTCGCTCGGCTTCGACACGTTCAACGTCGGCCCTGAGCTCGAGTACTTCCTCTTCAAGAGCAAGGAGTCGCCGGAGACGCTCGACGAGGGCGGCTACTTCGCCATGACCGCCCTCGACGCCGCCACCGAGCTGCGCAACGAGACGATCCGGGCGCTCGAGAAGATGGGAATCGCGATCGAGTACCACCATCACGAGGTGGCTCCGTCGCAGCACGAGATCGACATGCGCTACGCCTCGGCGCTCGACATGGCCGACGCGACCATCACCTACCGGCTCGTCGTGAAGGAGATCGCTGCGAAGCAGGGCGTCTACGCGACGTTCATGCCGAAGCCGCTCTTCGGCGAGAACGGCTCGGGCATGCACACGCACATGTCGCTCTTCAAGGACGGCCGCAACCAGTTCTTCGACGAATCGGACGCACACCACCTCTCGCCGGCCGGCAAGCAGTTCATCGCCGGCCTCCTGCGGCACGCGCGCGAGATCTCCGCCGTCTTCGCGCAGTGGGTGAACTCCTACAAGCGGCTCGTGCCCGGCTACGAGGCGCCCGTGTACGTCGCCTGGTCGCAGCGCAACCGCTCGGCGCTGATCCGCATCCCGCTCTACAAGCCGGGCTCGGAGCAGGCGACCCGGGCCGAGATCCGCTGCCCCGACCCCGCCTGCAACCCGTACCTCACCTTCGCGGCGCTCCTGCACGCGGGGCTCGAGGGGATCGAGAACGGCTACGAGCTGCCGGATCCGATGGAGACGAACCTCTACCACCTGACGGCCGAGGAGCGCCGCGAGCGCGGCATCGTCTCGCTGCCGGAGACGCTCGGCGAGGCGATCGACGAGTTCGCGGCGTCGGAGCTCATGCGCCGCGCGTTCGGCGACCACATCTTCTCGAACTACGTGAGGCTGAAGCGGTCGGAGTGGGACGAGTACCGCGTGCAGCTCACGCAGTGGGAGCTCGACCGCTACCTCGGGGTGCTGTAGCCGGCCGGACTAGAGGAAGGTGCGGATCGACTCGCGGTCGACGCGGAGGCCGATCACCTTCGCGCCGTCGTCGATCTGCTCGATCGAGTCCGCGGGGACGAGCCGGCGGCGCCGCGGGAAGAAGCCGGAGCGGACGGACAGCGCGTCCGGGCTCTCGGGCGAGGTGCCGTACATCGGGCACTCGACCGTCCCGACGACGCGGCCCCGGGCGTCGGCGACCAGGAAGCCTTGAGTGCGGCGGAGGTCGACGGCGAGGGCGCTCACGGTTCGGAACCTATTCCCGCTCTACGAGGAAAACCCTCGCCCCCGGTAAACCTTTTGTGAAACCGCGCGTCACGAGCCCCACTTGCCCGACATGGCGAGCCACGCGACGCCCAGCGCGGCGAGGTAGACGGCGGAGAGCCCCGCGGCGAGCCGGCCGGCGAGCGCCGTGCCGGAGCGGTGCCACCAGTACGCCGCTCCGATCAGGAGCAGCAGCAGGAGGAGGCCGCCGTCGGCGATCGCGAACCCGATCCCGAGCCAGGCCGGGTCGCCGTGCCCGCTCCAGCCTTCCGTCGAGTAGATCCACTCGGCGCCCGCACGCATGAGGATGTAGTCGGGGATGCCGGCGAGGGCCGCCAGCAGCGCGGCGCGCCGCAGGAACGCTGTGCCCGGGCCCCCCCGTGCGGCGAGCGACACGATCAGCACCGTGAGGATGCCGCCGAAGAGCGCCATCGCCCCGAGCACGTGCAGGAAGAGCGGCCAGAACGGGCGCGAGTAGCCGATCACGAGCCGGGCTTCCAGATCATGACGACGAGGATGGCGAGGGTCGCGGCGCCGGCCGCGTAGGAGACGGCGGTGCCGCGGGGGTCACGGAGCAGCGAGCGGAGCTCGTCGGTCGAGGCGTCGTCTTCGGCGGCGAGCCGCTCGGCGAGCTCGCGCGAGCGCTCCTGGTGGCGGCCGCCGATGCCGCCGAGCGCGTTCGCGACGACCCACAGGACGAGGGCGAGCCAGATCCACGCGGCGCCGAACGAGTAGCCGCGCTCGTGCCAGAGCCAGAGGCCGAAGACGAGCGTCCCGGCGACGCCGACGCCGATCACGGGCAGGGTCAGCCGGATCAGCTTCAAGAGCGCCGCCGTCTCGCTCGGCCGCTCGGAGCGCACGGCGAGGAAGTTGAGGGTCGCGGCGGCGACCGAGCCGCCCACGAAGAAGAAGCCCGCCGTCACGTGCAGCATCAGCAGCCACTGGGTGGTGCTCAAGGGGTTCGAGCGTACCCTTGCTCGCGGATGGAAACCGCCGAACGTCACCTGCGCCTGCTGAGCGACACCGTCGAGGCGGTCAACTCGACGCTCGACCTGCAGGAGGTGCTCGGCCTCGTCGCCGACAAGGTCGCGGACGCGCTCGAGACGGAGGCCTGCTTCGTCTACCTGTACGACGAGCGGAGCGACGAGCTCGTGCTGCGCGCGACGCACGGGACGCGTCTGGACGAGCTGACCCGCCGGCCGCGAATGCGGCCCGGCGAGGGGATCACCGGCTCGGCGGCGGCGGCGCGGGCGCCTGTGATGCTCGCGTCGCAGGCGCACCTCGACCCGCGCTTCAAGCACTTCCCGAACCTGCCGGAGGACGAGTACGAGTCGATCCTCGCCGTGCCGATCCTGACGCGCGACGGCACGCTCGAAGGCGCGCTCAACGTCCGCACCCGCCGGCCGCGGACGTTCACCGAGGACGAGGTCGAGCTGCTGCTGACGATCGCCGCGCAGGTGGCGCAGTCGATCGAGCACGCGAAGCTGTACGCGGAGGCGCAGCGGCGCGTCCACGAGCTCGAGGCGCTCGCGCGCATCTCCGAGGCCGTCTCGGAGTCGCTGTATCTCGAGGAGTCCCTCGAGGCGATCGTCAAGACCACGATGGACGCGCTCGCCGCGACCGGCGCCGCGCTCGTCCTCGACGACGGCCGGATCGCCTGGCCCGAGGGCGTCGCGTCGACGCACGCGATCCGTCAGCCGCTGCGCTGGCGCGGCCGGCAGATCGGCGAGCTCGTCGCCGACCGCGAGACGCCGTTCACCGACGCCGACCGGGAGCTGCTCGCGTCGATCGCGACGCACGCGGCGGTCGCGCTCGAGCACGGGCGCGCCGTCCTGCGCGGCGTGCTCGCACAGGAGATCCACCACCGGGTCAAGAACAACCTGCAGACGGTCGCGTCGCTCCTTCGCCTGCAGGCGCGCTCGGCCGAGTCGGTCGACCCGCGCGAGGCGCTCGAGCACTCGGTCAACCGGATCCTCGCGATCGCCGCCGTGCACGAGCTGCTGACCGAGCGGCGGGACGAGGACGTCGACCTCGCCGACCTGATCGACCGCCTGCACGCGATGCTCGTGCAGGGCGTCGGCGCCGGCAAGGAGGTGACCGCCGCGCTCGAGCCGGTGTCGCTCCCGGGCGCGCGTGCGACCGCGCTTGCGCTCGTGTTCGCGGAGCTGCTGCAGAACGCGCTCGAGCACGGCGGCGAGCGCATCCGCGTCGAGCTCGAGCGCCGCGACGACGACGTCTCGCTTGCGATCTCGGACGACGGTCCCGGCCTCGCCGACGGCGCCCCGCAGGGCACGGGCCTCTCGATCGTGCGCGCGCTCGTCCGGGACGAGCTGCGCGGCACCCTCGAGCTCTCGTCCGGCGCCGGCACGCGCGCCGAGGTCGTCTTCCCGGCCTCCTAGCTCGACGAGCGGTCAGGCGGCCTGGTCGTCGAAGGTGAAGTGGAAGTGGTCGCCGTGGGCGTGGACGCCCAGAATCTGGTCGGCGAGCACCTCCGCGGCGACGGCGTCCAGGAAGACGCGCGCGCCGTCGCGCTCCACCACCTCGTCGCCCTCGACCGGCGCGGTCGCGTCCTCGACCCGCACCTCGACCTCGCCGTCCGCCTCCTCGGCGGAGATCCGGAGCGGCCCGATCTCGGTCAACACCGCCAGTGCCTCGTCACCGATCTGCAGCATCGTGCGAGTCTATTGACGATGCGCATCCTGATCGCCGAAGACGAGACCATCATCCGCCTCGACCTGCGCGACCTCCTCGAGCGCGCCGGCCACGAGATCGTCGCCGAGGCCCGCGACGGCGAGGAGGCGGTCTCGCTCGCACGCGAGCACGAGCCGGAACTCGCGATCATGGACGTGAAGATGCCCCGGCTCGACGGGATCGACGCCGCCCGCAGGATCCTGGACGAGCGGCCGATCCCGATCGTCATGCTGACCGCCTACGGCCAGGAGGAGCTCGTCGGCCGCGCCGTCGAAGCGGGCGTCTTCGGCTACCTGGTCAAGCCGTTCCGCGAGCAGGACCTCGTGCCCGCGATCGCGACCGCGCGCGCCCGCCACGACGAGCTCGCGGCCGTCCGCGGCGAGGCCGAGTCGCTCGCGGAGGCGCTCGCCGCGCGGAAGGTGATCGAGCGCGCCAAGGGCCTGCTGATGGCGAAGGAGGGGCTCAGCGAGGCGGACGCGTTCGACCGGCTCCGCCGCGCGAGCCAGGTGTCGGGCCGGCCGCTGAAGGTGATCGCCGAGGCCGTGCTCGCGACGCTCGACCCGTCGTGACCCGCACGCTGACACCGCCGCGCGAGCGCGTCCGCCGCCGCGCCGGCTCCGGCACCGGAGACGCGTGGCGCGTGATCGTCCTGAATGACGACCACAACACGTTTGAGGGCGTCGCCGCCGCGCTCGCCCAGACGATCCCCGGCGTCGACTACGCGCGCGGGCTGCAGCTCGCGAACGCGATCCACACCACGGGGCAGGCGATCGTGTGGTCGGGTCACCGGGAGACGGCCGAGCTGTACCACGCCCAGCTCGAGAGCCACGGCCTGACGATGGCGCCGCTTGAACGCTGAGGACGGCATCCGCCGCGTCTTCGACGCGTTCCGCGGCGGCGACCCGCGCGCGCTGTTCGAGGTGATCGCCGAGGACGCGACCTGGATCGTCAACGGGACGGTCCCCGTCGCGCAGGTGTACGCCGGCCGGCCGCGGATCTTCGAGCTCTTCCGCGAGACGCGCCGCCTCACGGACGGCACGTACCTCTCGACCCTCCGCTGGTCGCTCGCCGACGACGAGCACGCCGTCGCGGTCTACCGGGCGCAGGGGCGGCGGCTCGGCCGGGAGCTCGACATCGACCAGGTGCTCCTGATCGACCACGCCGACGGGATCTGGCGGCGGATCGTCGCGGTCCCGTCCGACCCGCCCGCCTTCGAGACGTTCTGGGCGTGAAGGTCGGGCTCCAGCTGCCGGAGGTCGAGCGCGTCGTCCGCCGCGACGAGCTGGCGGCGATCGCCCGCGCGGCCGAGCAGGAGGGCTTCGACTCGCTCTGGGTCGGCGACCACCTGCTCTACCGCGGCGACGGCCGTCCCGAGCGCGGCCCGTGGGACTGCTGGACGACGCTCGCGTGGCTCGCCGGGATCACCGAGCGCGTCGAGCTCGGGCCGCTCGTCGCCTGCACGGCGTTCCACCCGCCCGGCGTCCTCGCCCGGCAGGCGGCCGCGCTGCAGGAGCTCTCCGGCGGACGCTTCGTGCTCGGCCTCGGCGCCGGCTGGAACGTCGAGGAGTTCCGCGCCTTCGGCGTCCCGTTCGACCGCCATGTCTCGAGGTTCGAGGAGGCGTTCGCGATCGTGCGGCGGCTCCTCGCCGGCGAGCGCGTCACCTTCGCCGGCCGCTTCCATGCCGTCGAGGACGCCGTGCTGCTGCCGGCGCCGGCGCGTCCGCCGAAGCTGATGGTGGGAGCCAACCGGCCGCGCATGCTCTCGATCGCGCTCCCGCACGTCGACGCGTGGAACACGTGGTTCACCCACTACGGCAACACGCCGGAGGGGTTCGCCGCCCACAACCGGGAGATCAGCGAGGCGGCGGAGCGGGCCGGCCGGGATCCGGGCACGCTCCGCAGGAGCGCCTGCGTCTACGTCCGCGTCGGCGCCGGCGGCGAGCGCACGAACGCCGTCGGCGCCGAGCCCGTCGGCGCCGACCGCCTGGCGGAGCATCTGGACGCCCTCGCGGCGGCGGGAGCCGACGAGGCGATCCTCGTCGCCGACCCGATCACCGAGGCTGCGGTTCGCCGGCTGCGACCAGCGCTTCCCAGCGGGCGATGAGGCCGGCGAGCTCGGCGCGCGCCGCGCCGTGCTCGGCGATCAGCTGCGTGTCCGCCCAGTCCTCGGCGAGCCGCCGCTCGAGCTCCGCGAGGCGCGCCTCCGCGCGCTCGACGTCGCGCTCGACCAGCTCGAGCGGCGAGGGCGCGGGCCGCGCCGGCTTCGCGGGGCGCCCGCGCCTCGGCTTCGGCGCCGGGGCCGCGGCGGCCGGGGCCGCCTCCGCCTCCTGCGCCCGCACGTAGTCGGCCCAGCCGCCGGGATACGAGCGCAGCTCCCGCCCCTCGATCGCGAGCAGCCGTCCCGCGACCGCGTCGAGGAGCGCACGGTCGTGCGAGACGAGCAGCACCGTGCCCGGGAACGCCTCCAGCGCCGCCTCGAGCGACTCGCGCGACTCCAGGTCGAGGTGGTTCGTCGGCTCGTCGAGCACGAGCAGGTTCGCGCCCGACGCGACGACGATCGCGAGCGCGAGCCGCCGCCGCTCGCCGCCCGAGAGCGCCGCGACCGGCTTCTCGTGCTCGTCCCAGCCCGAGAAGAGGAAGCGGCCGAGCAGCGACTGCGCCTCCGGCCGCTTCAGCCCGGTGCCGGCCATCGCCGCGTCGAGCACCGAGCCGCGCTCGTCGAGCTCCGCCTCGTGCTGCGAGAAGTACGCGGGCACGACGCCGTGGCCGAGCCGGACGCGCCCGCCGGCGGCGCTCCGGCGCCCGAGGATCGTCTCGAGCAGCGTCGTCTTCCCGGAGCCGTTCGGGCCGACGAGCGCCACGTGCTCGCCGCGCTCGATCGCGAACGTCGCGTCGTCGAGCAGCGCCTTCGAGCCGGCGCGCACGACGAGCCCCTCGGCGACGACCACGTCGCGGCCGGAACGGGCCGGCCGGAGGAACTCGAAGCCGAGCGTGCGCCGCGACGCGTCCGGCACGGTCACCCGCCGCGCCTGCAGCCGTTCGATCTGCTTGAGCTTCGACTGCGCCTGCCGGGCCTTCGTCGCCTTGTAGCGGAACCGCTCGACGAACCGCTCGAGCCGTGCGATCTGCTCCGCCTGGCGGGCGGCCGTCCGGGCGAGATGGACGTCGCGCGCCGCCTGCTCGCGCCGCCACACATGCCAGGCGCCGGGGAAGTACACGGACTTGCCGCCCTCCAGCTCGAGCACGGCCGTCGTCACGGCCTCCAGGAACCAGCGGTCGTGGGCGACGAGGATCACGGCCGCGTCGAGCGTTCGCAGCAGCTGCTCGAGCCACTCGAGCGACTCGATGTCGAGGTGGTTCGTCGGCTCGTCGAGCAGCAGCAGGTCGGGCTGCGACGCGAGCGCGCGCGCCAGCGAGGCGCGGGTCAGCTCCCCGCCGGAGAAGCTCGCGAGCGGCCGGTCGAGGTCGGCGTCCCCGAAGCCGAGCCCGCGCAGCGTCTGCGCGGCCCGGTCGCGCCAGTCGTAGCCTCCTGCGTGCTCGAGCCGCGCCTGCGCCTCGGCGTAGCGGCGCAGCGTCGCCGCCGCATGGTCGCCCGCCGCCATCGCCTGCTCGAGCCGGCGCAGCTCGCCCTCCAGCGCGACCAGGTCGGCGGTGCCCGCGAGCACGTACTCGCGCAGCGGCCGGCCGCTCTGGGCCGGGGGCCGCTGGTCGTGCAGCGCGACCCGCGCCCCCTTCTCCCACGCCAGCTCGCCCCCCTCCAGCGACACCTCTCCGACGAGCGCGCGCAGCAGCGTCGTCTTGCCCGCCCCGTTCGGGCCGGCGAGCGCCAGGCGGTCGCCGCGCTCGACCTTGAACGAGACCCCGTCGAAGAGCACGGAGCCGGAGAGCTCCTTCCGGAGCGCCGAAGCGATGACGACCGCCACGAGCGTGAAGCTACCGGCATGCGGCTCGGCCTGACCGGACGGATCCTGATCGGCGGCCTGCTCCTGGCGGCCTTCTTCCTGGCGCAGGTCGTGATCACCTACGGTGCGTTCCGGACGATCCGGCACGAGACGACGGAGGAGCAGCGTGCAGCGACGTCGGTCGTCGTCGCCCTCGACGTCGAGAAGCTCGTCCTCCAGCTGCAGAGCGGCGCGCGGGGCTACGCGATCACGGGCCGTCCGAGCTTCCTCCGCCCGTGGCGGGAGGCCCGCGACGCGCTGCCGGGACGCACGAGGGCGCTCGCCGCGTACGGCAACCCGGCGTTCGCCCGGGCGATCTCCCGGCAGATCGAGGCGAACCTGGCGCGGTCGGAGGCGCTGGTGCGGCTCGCGTCCAGGTCGCTGCCGCAGGCGCGCGCCCGCGTCGGCGCGACGAACGGGCGCTACACGAGGGCGATCCAGCGGCGCATCGACGGCTTCGTCGCGCAGCAGCAGGCCGTGCTCGCCCACGACCGGAGCGTCGCCGCCCACGCCGAGAACACGGGCCTGCGGATCGGCGGCATCGGCATCGTCGTCCGCGCGCTCGTCTTCCTCGCGATCATCGCGTACCTGCTGCGCGCGATCGTCGTCCCGCTGCGGCGGATCGCCGCCGGCACGCGCGAGGTGACCGCCGGCTCGATGGGCGTCGAGGTGGCCGAGCACGGCGCCGGCGAGGTCGGCGAGCTCGCGCGGTCCTTCAACGAGATGTCGAGGTCGCTCGCGTCCTCGCAGAGCGCCCTCGGCGAGCAGAACCTCCGGCTCGAACGCGGGGCGACCGTGCTCCGCGCGGTGCTCGACTCGACCGTGGACGGGATCCTGCTTTCCGACGTCGCGGGCAACGTGCGCCTCGCGAACCGGCCGATGCTGCAGCTCGCCGACGAGCTCGGGCTGCCGCAGGAGGGGACGGTCGTCGAGCGGCTCCTCGCGGCGTCGGAGCGGATGCGGGAGCCCGCGCGCTTCCGGGAGGCGATGGAGCGGCTGCGGACAAGCCCGCAGGAAGCGACGTTCGACGAGTTCGAGGACGTTGAGACGGCCCGGTACTTCCAGGAGTTCACCTCGCCCGTGATCGACGACACGGGCACGCCGATCGGCCGGCTGTGGACGTTGCGCGACGTCACCCGCCAGCGCGAGCTCGACCGGCTGAAGGACGAGTTCATCGCCACGGTCTCGCACGAGCTGCGAACGCCGCTCACGTCGATGATGGGGTTCCTGGAGATGCTGCGCGAGGGCGCGGCCGGCGAGCTCGGCGAGGAGCAGCAGCGCTTCCTCGCGATCGTCTACCGCAGCTCGGAGCGGCTGCAGCGGCTCGTCGGCGACCTGCTCTTCATCGGACGGCTCGACGCGAACGGCCTGCAGCTGCAGGTCGAGCCCGTCGGCGTCGACGAGATCGTGCGCGAGGCGGTCGAGTCGCACGCGGCGCTCGCCCGCTCCCGCGAGCTCGAGCTGGAGGCCGACCTCGAGCCGGTCCCCGCGCTGCAGGGCGATCCCGAGCGGCTCGCCCAGCTGCTCGGCAACCTCGTCTCGAACGCCGTCAAGTTCACGCAGCCGGGCGGCCGGGTGCGCGCCCGCACGTTCGTCGAGGCGGACCGTGCGGTGATCGAGGTCGAGGACACCGGCATCGGCATCCCCGCCGCGGAGCTGCCGCGGGTGTTCGAGCGGTTCTTCCGCTCCTCGACGGCGACCGAGCAGGCGATCCCCGGCACGGGGCTCGGCCTCGTTATCTCGAAGGCGATCGCCGAAGCGCACGGCGGCACGATCACGGTGCGCTCGCAGGCCGGCCGCGGGACGTGCTTCCGGGTGGAGCTGCCGCTCGCGCGTCCGGTCGAAGCCGCCGCCGCGGCGTGACCCGGATCGTCTCGCTCGACGTCGGCTCGTCGTCCGTGCGGGCCGTCGCCTACGACGAGACCGGCACCCCCGAGCCGGGCGGCGCGCGCATCGCCTACGACTCCCTCGACGCCGACGAGCTCGTCGCGCGCTGCCGGGCGGTGCTCGACCACGTCGGCCCGGGCGACCAGGTCGCGCTCTCGTGCTTCTGGCACTCCCTCCTGCCGCTCGACGAGCGCGACCGTCCGCTCACGCCGCTGCTCACCTGGCGTGACCTCGCCGCCGACCCGCCGCCGCTCGACGCCGCCGCCTACCACCGGCGCACCGGCTGCTTCCTGCACCCGTCCTTCTGGCCGGCGAAGCTCCGCCGCCTGCGCGAGGACGGGGTCGCCGCGGCCCGGTTCGTCTCGTTCGCCGACTACCTGCTGCTTCGCCTCGCCGGCGAGCTGCGCACGAGCATCTCGATGGCGAGCGCCACCGGCCTGTACGACCCGAACCGGCTCGACTGGGACGACGAGACGCTCGCCGCCGTCGGCGTCGAGCGCGCCCAGCTGCCGCCCGTGGCGGACGACCCGGTGGCGGGCGTCCTGCCGGCGCTCGGCGACGGCGCCTGCTCGAACCTCGGCGCCGGCTGCGTGCAGCGCGACCGCGCGGCGGTGATGATCGGGACGTCCGGCGCGGCCCGCGTCGTCTACGCGGCCGCGGCGGCCGAGCCGCGGCCCGGTCTCTTCCTCTACCGGCTGGACGGCGCACGGTTCTGCGAGGGCGGGTCGCTGTCCGACGGCGGCAACCTGGCCGCGTGGCTGCGCGCGACGCTGCGGGACGTCGACACGGCCGGTCTCGCCGACCGTGAGCCGGCCGCCCACGGGCTCGTCTTCCTGCCGTTCCTCGGCGGCGAGCGCTCGCTCGGCTGGGACGCGTCGCGGCGGGGGCTCGTGCGGGGCCTCTCGTTCGCGACGACCGCCGCCGACCTCGTGCAGGCTGCGCTCGAGGCTGTCTGCTACCGGTTCGCCGCCGTGCTGGACGCGCTCGGCGGCGTCGAGACGGTCGTCGCGACGGGCGGCGCGCTGCGTGCGAGCCCCGACTGGGTGCAGATCCTCGCCGACGTCCTCGGCCGGCCGGTCGAGGTGTCGGGCGCCGTGGAGGCTTCGGCGCGCGGCGCCGCCGTCGCCGCCCTCGAGCGGACCGGCATGATCGTGGCTGCCCCTCGCGCCGCCCGGGTCGTCGAGCCGCGCGAGGGCAGGACGGCAATCCATCTCGCGGCCAGGAAGGAACAGGAAGAGACGATGCGCCTGGAGGAGCGGACATGATCGCGGTGATCGGCGGCGGGCTCGCCGCGGCCAAGCTCGTGGAGGGCTACCGGGAGGCGGGCGGCAGCGATCCCGTCCGCATCTGGTCGCAGGACCCGCACGGCCCCTACCACCGCCCGCCGCTCTCGAAGCGGCTCCTGCGCGGCGAGTCCGAGGCGGCCGACGCGCTCGTGCACCCCGTGGAGTGGTACGCGGAGCAGAACGTCGAGCTGCTCGTCGGCCAGACGATCGACTCGCTCGACGACGTGCAGGCGGACACGATCGTGCTCGCCACCGGCGCGCGGCCGAGGCCGTTCCGGGATGCGCACCCGCTGCGCACGCTCGACGACTCGCTGGAGCTGCGCCGGCTCGCGGAGGGAGCGCGCACGGCGACCGTGGTCGGCGGCGGCTTCATCGGCTGCGAGGTCACGGCGTCGCTGACGATGGGCGGCCTGCAGGTCACCCAGGTGGTGCGCGAGCCGGCGCTGTTCGCGGCGCTCGAGGCGCCGCCGCTCTCGGACGCGCTGCACGAGCGCTACCGCGAGCACGGCGTCGACCTGCGTCTCGGCGCGAGCGAGATCCCGCCTGCGGACCTCGTCGTCGCCGGCGTCGGCGTCGCCCCGAACGTCGAGCTCGCCCGCGAGGCCGGCCTCGAGGTGCGCGACGGGATCGTCGTCGACGAGCGCTTCCGCACCGCCCGCGACGGCGTCTACGCGATCGGCGACGTCGCCGAGTTCTTCGACCCGGTCTACCGCACCCACCGCCGCATCGAGCACTGGTCGAACGCCGCCTACCACGGGACGACCCTGGGCCGGTTCCTCGCCGGCGACGAGGAGGCGCGCTTCGACATCGTCTCCGCGTTCTTCTCGGAGGAGTTCGGGCAGACGTTCCGCTACCTCGGCGCCGCGGCGGGCCACGACGGCACGCGGCTCGACGGCGACTTCCGCGGCGACCGGGCCGTCTACCGCTTCCTGCGGGCCGGCCGCACCGTCGCGGCCGCCTGCCAGGGGCTCTCCGACGACGAGCTCGACGAGCTCAAGGAGGAGATCCGAGCGGGCGCGGCGGCTGCCGGTTAGTCGTTAACCTCGCGGGGAAGCGACCCCCCGGAGGAGCGTTGCCGAACTCGGAGATCGAACAGCTCTCCATCGACACGATCAGGACGCTGTCGATGGACGCGGTGCAGCAGGCGAACGCCGGCCATCCCGGCACGGCGATGGCGCTCGCGCCGCTCGCGTACCTCCTCTACACGGAGGTGCTGAACCACAACCCGGCGAGCCCGCACTGGCCGAACCGCGACCGGTTCATCCTCAGCGCCGGCCACGCGTGCGTCCTGCAGTACTCGGCGCTGCACCTGACCGGCTACAACCTCTCGCTCGAGGAGCTGAAGCGGTTCCGGCAGTGGCAGTCCGCGACGCCCGGCCATCCCGAGCTCCGGCACACGGAGGGCGTCGAGGTGACCACCGGCCCGCTCGGCCAGGGCTTCGCGAACGGCGTCGGCATGGCGTTCGCCGAGCGCTTCCTCGCGCAGACGTTCAACCGCCCCCACCACGAGATCGTCGACCACCGCGTCTACGCCATCTGCTCGGACGGCGACCTGATGGAGGGCCTCTCCTACGAGGCGGGCTCGCTCGCCGGGACGAACGGCCTCGGCAAGCTCGTCTACTTCTACGACGACAACCGCATCACGATCGACGGCACGACGGCGATCTCGTTCACCGAGGATCGCGCCGCCCGCTTCGAGGCGCTCGGCTGGCACGTGCAGTCGGTCGCGGACGTGAACGACCTGGACGCGCTGCGCGACGCCATCCGGAACGCGCAGGCCGAGACCGAGCGGCCCTCGCTGATCGTCGTGCGCTCGCACATCGCCTACGGCGCGCCGCACGCGGTCGACACCGCGAAGTCGCACGGCTCGCCGCTCGGGGCAGAGGAGGTCGCGGCGGCGAAGCGGGCGCTCGGGTGGGACCCGGACCGGCGCTTCTACGTTCCCGACGAGGTCTACGCGCACATGAACGGCGTCGACCGGGGCAACGAGCTCGAGTCCGCGTGGCAGGAGCGCTTCGACCGCTGGTCGCAGGCGTTCCCGAAGGCGCGCGAGGAGTGGGACGCCGCGTGGGCGGGGCGCATCGGGTCGTGGACGCTGCCGCAGTGGGAGGCCGGCGAGGACATCGCGACGCGCGACGCCGGCAAGGCGGTGATGCAGGCGTTCGAGCACGCCGTGCCGACGATGATCGGCGGCGCCGCCGACCTCGTCGAGTCGACGAAGACCGAGTTCGTCGGCGGCGGCCTCTTCTCCGACCGGTGGGCCGGCCGCAACATCGCGTTCGGCATCCGCGAGCACGCGATGGGGGCGATCGTGAACGGCATCGGCGTGCACGGCGGCTGCGTGAAGCCGTACGGGTCGACGTTCCTCATCTTCAGCGACTACATGCGGCCGGCCGTGCGCCTGTCGGCGCTGATGGCGCTGCCCGTCGTGTGGGCGTGGACCCACGACTCCGTCGGGCTCGGCGAGGACGGACCGACCCACCAGCCGGTCGAGACCTACGCGGCGCTGCGGGCGATCCCGAACCTCTGGTTCATGCGGCCCGCCGACGCCAACGAGACCGCGTGGGCGTGGAAGGTCGCGCTCGAGCGCGCCGACGGGCCGGTCGCGCTGTCCCTCTCCCGCCAGAAGGTCGCGACGCTCGACCGGTCCGAGCTCGCCCCCGCGTCTGGCGTCGAGCGCGGGGCGTACACGCTCTGGGAGTCCGACCCGTCGCCGGACCTGCTCCTGCTCTCGACGGGCGCCGAGGTCGGCCTCACGCTCGAGGCCGGCCGGAGGCTCGCCGCAGACGGGACGGCGGTGCGCGTCGTCTCGATGCCGTGCTGGGAGCTCTTCGAGCTCCAGCCGTCCGACTACCGCGAGGAGGTGCTGCCGCCCGACGTCCGGGCGCGGCTCTCGGTGGAGCCCGGCGTCGCGCTCGGCTGGCACAAGTGGGTCGGCGACCACGGCGAGGCGATCTCGATCGAGCACTTCGGCGCCTCGGCTCCGGGCGCAACGGTCCTGGAGCGCTTCGGCTACAACCTGGACAACGTGATCGCGCGCGCGACCGCGCTGCTGGAGCGTGTCGCATGATGGAGGCCGACGCGGTCAAGACGTTCCTCTCGCTGGTCTCCCCGGGCTTCTGCATGGAGGGCGAGCTGCCGGCGGTGAAGCTCGAGGGGATCGAGGTGCGCAAGGACGGCCACGCCGTCGCGATGGTGCAGGCGAACGGCCGGACGCTGCCGCTCCGCTTCACCTTCGACGAGGGCAGGATCGCGCGCGTCGAGGTCCTGTGAACCACGGAAAGGGTGATGCACGATGGCGAAGTCACGGCTCCACGAGCTCGCAGGCCGGGGGCAGTCGGTCTGGTTCGACACGCTCTCGCGCGACCTCGTCCAGACGGGCGAGCTCGCGCGGATGATGGACGAGGACGCCGTCACCGGCGTCACCTCGAACCCGACGATCTTCCAGAAGGCGCTCTCCAGCGGCAGCGCGTACGACGACGACATGCGCAAGCTCCTCGCCGAGACCGACGATCCGGAGGAGATCTTCTTCTCGCTCGCGCTGCAGGACATCCGCGACGCCTGCGACGTGCTCCGGCCCGCGTACGACGCCTCCAACGGCGTCGACGGCTTCGTGTCGATGGAGGTGCTCCCGAGCCTCGCCTACGACACGGAGGCGACGTTCGCCCAGGCGCGCTGGATCGCCAGGGAGGTCGGCCGCCCCAACGTCTACGTGAAGATCCCGGCGACGGCGGCCGGGCTGCCTGCGATCGAGGACTGCATCGCGCACGGCACCTCGATCAACATCACGCTCATCTTCTCGCTCGCCCGCTACGAGGCGGTCGTCGAGGCGTACATCCGCGGCCTGGAACGGCTCGTCGCCGGCGGCGGCAACCCGGCCGGCGTCGTGTCGGTCGCGTCGTTCTTCGTCTCGCGTGTCGACACCGAGGCGGACAGGCGCCTCGAGGGGCACCCCGAGCTGCAGGGCAAGCTGGCGATCGCGAACGCGAAGCTCGCCTACCAGCACTACCTGCAGGCGTTCGCCGGGCCGCGCTGGGAGTACCTCGAGGGCAAGGGCGCACGCACGCAGCGCTGCCTGTGGGCGTCGACCTCGACGAAGAACCCGAGCTACAGCGACGTGATGTACGTCGAGGAGCTCGTCGGGCCCGACACCGTGAACACGATGCCGCTCGAGACGATCCGCGCCTTCCAGGACCACGGCGAGGTGCGCGGCGACACGGTGCTCGACGGCGTCGACGAGGCGTATGCGCTGCTCGAGCAGCTCGCCGCGGCGGGCGTCTCCTACGACGACGTCGTCGACACGCTCGAGGCGGAGGGCGTGCAGAAGTTCGCCGACTCGTTCGACGAGATCGCCCGGTCGATCCAGGCGAAGCGCGGCGAGCTGGCTGCCGCATGACCTCGACGCCCGCGCAGCTCGTCGAGCGGATCTGGGAGCGCGACCAGTCCGTCTGGACGAGCTCGGGCGAGAACCGCTGGCTCGGCTGGCTCGACGAGCCGACGCGGATGGCCGAGGACGTCGACCTCCTGCTGCAGTTCGCCGACTCGGTCTCCGGGCGCGCCGACGCGGTCGTCCTCCTCGGCATGGGCGGCTCGTCGCTCGCGCCGGAGGTGATCCGGCGCACGTTCGGGGTGGAGACGCTGCACGTCCTCGACACGACCCACCCCGCGGCGATCAGGGCGCTCGAGGCGAAGCTCGACCTCGACCGGACGCTGTTCCTCGCCGCGTCGAAGTCGGGCTCGACGCTCGAGACGCGCTCCCACGCCGACTACTTCTGGGAGCGCACGGGCCGCAGGGGCGACCTGTTCGCCGCGATCACCGACCCCGGCTCGCCCCTCGAGCAGCTCGCCCGCGAGCGCGGGTTCGCCGCGATCTTCCCCGGCGAGCCGACGATCGGCGGCCGCTATTCGGCGCTCTCGCCGTTCGGCCTCGTTCCGGCGGCGCTGATGGGCGTCGACGTCGCCCGGCTGCTCGAGCGCACGGCGGAGATGCTCGAGGCCTGCCGGCTCGCCGACGGCAACCCGGGGCTCGAGCTCGGCCTGTCGCTCGGCGAGAACTGGCGCGGTGGGCGCGACAAGGTCTGCCTGCCCGAGAGCGCCGCCGGGTTCGGGCTGTGGGCGGAGCAGCTCCTCGCCGAGTCCACCGGCAAGCAGGGCAAGGGGCTCGTCCCCGCGCCCGGCGAGCCGCCGGACGGCCGCGACCGCCAGCTCCAGGAGGTGCGCCTGTCCGCCCCCTACGAGCTCGGGCAGGAGTTCTTCCGCTGGGAGTTCGCGACCGCCGTCGCCGGCCACGTGCTCGGCATCGACCCGTTCGACCAGCCGGACGTGCAGTCGGCGAAGGACAGGACGAACGAGGTGCTCGCCGCCGGCGGCGAGCCCGACGTCGCGCCGCGCGGCTCGCTCGACGAGCTCTTCGCCTCCGCGCAGGAAGGCGACTACGTCTGCATCCAGGCGTTCGTCGACCCGACGCCCGAGAACGAGCAGCGCATCCTCTCGCTCGTCTCGCGCGCCCGCGCGGCTACCGGCTGCGTCGTCACGCACGGGTTCGGCCCCCGCTACCTGCACTCGACGGGGCAGCTGCACAAGGGCGGCCCGCCGACGGGGCTCTTCGTCCAGCTCGTCGACGAGACCGGCGCCGAGCTGCCGATTCCGGGGCGGCCGTTCGGGTTCGGCAGGCTGATCCGCGCGCAGGCCGCGGGCGACTTCGCCTCGCTCGAGGAGCGCGGGCGTCGCGTGATCCGGCTTCGACTCGAGGAGGTGTAGCGCAGGTGCAGCTCGGGATGATCGGCCTCGGCCGCATGGGCGGCAACATGACGAAGCGCCTCGAGGAACGGGGCCACGAGCTGAAGACGTACGACCCGGGCGTGGCGTCGACCGCGTCGACGATCGAGGAGCTGCGTGACCAGCTCGCCGCGCCGCGGTCGTTCTGGATGATGGTGCCCGCCGGGAAGATCACCGAGGAGACGTTCGAGGAGCTGCTGCGCGTCGCCGAGTCCGGCGACGTGATCGTCGACGGCGGCAACTCGAACTTCCACGACTCGCAGCGGCGCTACGCCGCCGCGAAGGAGAAGGGGCTCGGGTTCGTCGACGCGGGCGTGTCGGGCGGCGTCTGGGGGCTGCAGGCCGGCTACTGCCTGATGGTCGGCGGAGACGACGACGCCGTCGCGCAGGTCGAGCCGGTGCTGCGCGACCTGGCGCCCGAGAACGGCTACGCGCACGTCGGCGGGGCCGGCGCCGGCCATTTCGTGAAGATGGTGCACAACGGCATCGAGTACGGGCTGATGCAGGCCTACGCCGAAGGGTTCGAGGTGATGGAGCGCTCCGGGTTCGACCTCGACCTGCACGAGATCGCGGGGATCTGGCGATACGGCTCGGTCGTCCGCTCGTGGCTGCTCGAGCTGCTGCACGCCGCGTTCGAGGCGGAGGGGCCGCACCTGGAGAAGATCCGCGGCTACGTCGAGGACTCGGGCGAGGGGCGCTGGACGATCGCGGAGGCGATCAGCGAGGACGTGCCGGTCCCCGTCATCACCGCGGCGCTCTTCGCGCGGTTCGCGTCGCGTCAGGACGAGTCGTTCGCGGCGAAGGTGAATGCGGCGCTTCGCAACCAGTTCGGCGGGCACGCCGTCAAGGCGGCGACCGACGCGACGTGACGGCCGTCGCGGCAAACCCGCTGCTCGAAGGGCTGCGGCTCCGCCGACGGCCCGACCCGTGCATCCTCGTCATCTTCGGCGCGTCCGGCGACCTGACCGCGAAGAAGCTGATGCCTGCGCTCTACTCGCTCGCGTATCGCCATCTGCTGCCGGACCGGTTCGGGATCGTCGGCGCCGCGCGTACGGAGGAGTCGCACGACGGATTCCGCGAGCGGATGAAGCAGGCGGTGAAGGATCACGCGCGCGACCCGTTCGACGAGGAGGTCTGGTCGTCGCTCGCCGGAGGGATGCGGTACACGACGCTCGACTTCGCCGACGACCACGGCGAGGACGAGCTGCGCGACACGCTGACGGCGCTCGACGGCGAGCTCGGCACGCAGGGGAACCGCGTCTACTACTTCGCCGTGCCGCCGTCGGCGATCGGCACGCTCGTCGCGGAGATCGCGGAGCGGCGCGGCGCCGGCGGCTGGATCAGGCTGATCATCGAGAAGCCGTTCGGCCACGACCTCGCGTCGGCGCAGTCGTTGAACGCGGAGATCCAGCAGCACTTCGGCGAGCACGAGGTGTTCCGCATCGACCACTACCTCGGCAAGGAGACGGTGCAGAACATGCTGGCGCTGCGTTTCGCGAACGGCATCTTCGAGCCGATCTGGAACCGGCAGTTCATCGACCACGTCCAGATCACCGTCGCCGAGTCGATCGGGATCGAGGGCCGCGCCGGCTACTACGAGCAGGCGGGCGCGATCCGCGACATCTTCCAGAACCATCTGCTGCAGCTCGTCGCGCTGACGGCGATGGAGCCGCCGATCGACTTCACCGCGGACTCCGTGCGCAACGAGAAGGTGAAGGTGCTGAAGGCGATGCACACGCCCGGGCCGAAGCACGTCGTGCGCGGCCAGTACGGCCCGGGGTTCGTCGAGGGCGAGGAGGTGCGCGGCTACCGCGAGGAGGACGGCGTCGCCCACGGCTCGCTGACGGAGACGTTCGTCGCGGCGAAGCTCTTCGTCGACAACTGGCGCTGGGCGGACACGCCGTTCTACGTGCGCATGGGCAAGCGCCTCGCGCGGCGCGAGACGACGATCGCCATCCAGTTCAAGCGTGCGCCGCATCCTCCGTTCGACGACGGCGGCGAGGGGCTGCGGCCGAACGTGCTGCTCGTCCACGTGCAGCCGAACGAGGGCGTCTCGCTCGCCATCGGCGCCAAGGTGCCGGGGCAGGGGATGACGATCCGCACCGTGCACATGGACTTTCTGTACGGCGGCGCGTTCCGGGAGGGGCTGCCGGACGCGTACGAGCGGCTGATCCTCGACGCGATGCTCGGCGACGCGACGCTCTTCACGCGGTCGGACGAGATCGAGGAGCAGTGGGCGCTCGTCGACGCGATCGTCGCGTTCTGGCAGCGCGACCGCCCGTCGTTCCCGAACTATGCCGCGGGCACGTGGGGGCCGGCGGCGGCCGACGAGCTCCTGCACCGGGACGGTCGTTCGTGGCGACGTCACTGACGCCGTTCGAGGACTCCTGGACCGGCGAGGACACGTCGATCGCGGAGATCGAGCGCGAGCTCGCCCGGCTGCGCGACGCATCCTCGGAGGAGGGTGCGCAGCCGAATCTGCGCACGTCGGTGATGACGCACATCGCGTGGGTGCCGCCCGAGTGGCAGGTCGCCGCCGAGGAGACGCTCGCCGGCATGGCGGAGCGGCATCCGTCGCGAACCCTGCTGCTCGTGCCGAAGCCCGGCGAGCCCGGTGGGCTCGACGCGCAGGTCTCGATCCGCTGCTTCCCGGTGGGCGACCGGGCGATCTGCGGCGAGGTGATCGAGCTCTTCCTGCGCGGCGACCGCGCCGAGGCGCCGGCGTCGCTCGCGCTGCCGCTCCTGATCTCGGATCTGCCGGTGTTCCTGCGCTGGCGCGGCCGTCCGGCGTGGGGGTCGGCTCCGCTCGAGCAGCTCGTCGGGATCGCCGACCGCCTGATCGTCGATTCGACCGAGTGGCTCGACCTGCCGGGCGCGTACGCCGGCCTGGCGGAGCTTTTCGACCGCGTGGTCGCGTCGGATATCGCGTGGGAGCGGACGGAGCGCTGGCGCTCCCTGCTCGCCTCGCTCTGGCCGGAGGTCGGCGGCGTGCGCACGATCGGCGTCCACGGCACGGCCGCGCAGGGGCACCTGCTCGCGGGGTGGCTGCGCTCGCGCCTCGGCCACGACGTGGCGCTCGAGCTCGACGAGCATCCGACCCTCGAGGGCATCGATCTCGACGGGAAGCCGGCGCCGTTCCCGCCGGGCGACCCGCCGAACGCGAGCGACGTGCTCTCGTCGCAGCTCGACCGCTTCAGCCGCGACCGCGTGTACGAGGACGCCGTGCGCGCCGCGTTTCGCTAACCCCGGCGTCTGACGCGGCTCAGAGACGTCTCAGAGACGGCTCACCTCCGAAGTGCAACGAGTGTGCGCCAAGAGTGAAAAGGACACTGGCGGCGCGGGAAGCGTCGCGGCACCCTCGTCTGCATGTCCAACCCGATTCGCATCGAGATCGTCGGTGCCTACTACCACATCAACTCGAACGCCCTCGACGGCATGTCGTTGTTCCGCGACGACGTCGACCGCCTCCAGTTCCTCGAGCTTCTCGGGAAAGAGATCGGCCGCAGTGAGTGGACCCTCCTCGAGTACACCCTCATGACGACCCACTACCACCTGTTGCTCAAGCTCAACAAGCCGACTCTGAGCAGCGGTTTTCAGCACCTTCACAGTCTCTATGCGCGCTACTACAACCGACGCCACGCACGCAGGGGAGTCGTGTGGCAGCGTCGCTTCCACGACGAGCTCATCGAGTCGGATCCGCATCTTCTCGAGTGCATTCGCTACATCGCGTTGAACCCTCCACGCGCGAACATGTGTGCGAAGGCGGAGGAGTGGCCCTGGTCGAGCTACGGCGCGTCGATCGGCGTGCACGAGCCCGACTTCCTGGTCGAGACGGGCGAGCTGCTCGCCTTCTTCGGATCGAGCCGGCGCGACGCGCGCCGGAAGCTTCGCGCGTTCGTCGAGGAGCGCGATCCGCGGGAGCGACGGCGTCAGATACGTCTCAGACGCGCGTCAGACGCCGAGGACTGAGATCACCGCGTCGTGGACGGCGCCGTTCGAGGCGAGAAAGCTCTCCCCGGGAGCCGGCGGGGCGCCGGCGAAGGTCGTGCAGCGGCCGCCGGCCTCCTCCACCAGGAGCTGTACGGCGGCGTAGTCCCACAGCGCGAGCGTCGCGTCGCACGCTGCGTCGATCGCGCCCTCGGCGACCAGGCAGTACTGCCAGAAGTCGCTGAACCCCCGCGCCGCGTAGGCCCGCTCCGCGAGCGCCGGCCAGCCGGCGAGCTCGCGCGTGCTCGTCGCCGACACGAACGCGTCCTCGACCCGCGCCACCGCCGAGACCCGGCAGGGCGCGCCGTCGGCGAACGCCCCCTCGCCGCGGACCGCCCACCAGCGGCGCCCGAGCGCGGGCGCCGACACGACCGCCACCCGCGTCGCCCCGCCGCGTCGCAGCGCCAGCAGCGTCGCCCACACCGGGACGCCGCGCACGTAGTTCTTCGTGCCGTCGATCGGGTCGACGATCCACGTCGCGTCGGCGCCGTCGTCGCCGAGCTCCTCGCCGAGCACCCCTTCGCCGCGGCCGGACGCGGCGACGAGCGCGCGGATCGCCTCCTCCGCGGCGCGGTCGGCTTCCGACACCGGCGTCAGGTCGGGCTTCGTCTCGACCCGGAGGTCGGCCGCCCGGAACCGCGGCAGCGTGCGCGCGTCCGCCGCGTCCGCGAGCGCGAGCCCGAAGGCCAGATCGTCGTTCACGCGCGCAGCTCCCGTTCCAGCGCGAGACCCGCGCCCAGGACGAGCGCGTCCGCCCCGGCCCGGCCCACCACCTGCAGGCCGCCGATCGCGAGCGCCGGCCAGCCGAGCGCGTTGAACGGGAACGTGTAACGCGTCATCAGGTCGTACACGTCCTCCTCCGCGGCCCCCGCCGCCGGCACCGGGCACGCGAGCGTCGGCGTGAGCAGCAGGTCGAACCCGTCCAGCGCCTCCTCCGCGCGCTCGCGGAGCTCCGCCCGCGCGCGGACGGCCGCCTCGTACTCCGCGTCCGACACCGCCAGCCACCGCTCGAGCATCGGCCGCACGTTCTCGCCGTACAGGTCGGCGTGCTCCGCATACAGCTCGCGGTGCACGTCGCCGACCTCGCGGTCGGCCGCCGGCTCGACCGTCTCCGCGGTCGGGAACGAGATGCGCTCGCCCGGCACGGGCGCCGACACGCCCCACGCGAGCGCGATGCGAAGCTCGCTCAGCGCCACCTCGGGAGCCGCGAGGCCGAGCAGCGAGACGCAGCCGGCGACGTCGAGCGCCAGCGGGCCCGCGTGATCGAAGCTCGGGCAGCACGGGAACACCCCGTCGACCGGCACGAGCCCGAACGTCGGCTTGAAGCCGACGACCCCGCAGCACGCCGCCGGGATCCGGATCGACCCGCCCGTGTCCGTGCCGAGCGCCGCGTCGGCCTCGCCCGCCGCCAGCGCCGCAGCCGACCCGCCCGACGAGCCGCCCGAGGTCAGCGAGGGAAAGCGCGGGTTCGGGATGCGCCCGTAGTGCGCGTTCAGCGACGTGACGCCGAACGCGAACTCGTACAGGTTCGCCTTGCCGACGTTCACCCACCCGCGCTCCTCCAGCTCGACCACCCACGACGCCGACTCGTCCGGGACATGCTCGGCGAACACCGCCGAGCCGTACGTCGTGCGCACACCGGCCGTGTCGAAGAGGTCCTTCACCGCGAGCCGCCGCCCGGCAGGGGCGTCGGCGAGGCGCGTGATCCAGATCCCGTCTACGACAGCCAGAGGTAGACGAGCGCCACGAGGACCGTGCCGCCGAACAGGACCCAGAAGAGCCCGAAGAGCGCCCACCCCCAGCGCATGTTCTTGCGTGCGAGCTCGACGTCTTCCACCTAGACCACCGTGTCGAGCGCCATCGCCGCGAAGAGCAGCGCGAGGTACAGGAGCGAGAAGTGGAAGAGCCGCACCGCGACCGCCCGCTCCAGCGAGCGCCGCAGCTCGACCGCGAGCGCGAGCAGCGCCGCGCCGAGCACGAGCGCTGCGATGCCGTACGCGACGCCGAACGTGCCGAGCGCGACCGGGAGCAGCGTGACGGCGACGAGCAGCACCGTGTAGCGGACGATCTGCCGCGCCGTCTCGCGGTCGCCGCGCGCGACGGGCAGCATCGGCACGCCCGCCCGCGCGTAGTGCTCCTTGAGCATCAGCGCGAGCGCCCAGAAGTGCGGAGGCGTCCAGACGAACACGATCACGAACATGACGAGCGCCGCGAAGCCGAGATGGCCGCTCGCGCCCGCGTAGCCGACGAGCGGCGGCACCGCCCCCGCGGCGCCGCCGATGACGATGTTCTGCGGCGTCGAGCGCTTCAGCCAGCGCGTGTACACGAGCACGTAGAACAGGTTTCCCGCGAGCGCGAGCAGCGCCGTCGGCAGGTTGACCAGCGAGTCGAGCAGCACGAACGAGAATGCGGAGAGCGCCACGCCGTAGGCGAACGCGCTGTCGGCGGGCACGCGTCCCGCCGCCACCGGCCGGCTCGACGTCCGTGCGCCCATCAGGCGGTCGATGTCGCGGTCGTACCAGTGGTTCAGCGCCGACGCGCCGCCGCAGGCGAGCGCGAGGCCGGCCACGGTCAGCGCGAACGGCGCCGCCGGCGGCATGCCTCCCGCGCCGACGAAAGCGCCGCAGACGCCGGTGAGCAAGAGCAGCGACATGACGCGCGGCTTCGTGAGCGTCACGTAGTCGCGCCACGGCCCGGCCTCCGTCTCGCCGCGGAACGTCGACACGGCCGCGAACGCCGTCGCGGCGAAGGCGAGGCTCGCGAACGCCAGGTGCACGTCGCGCCCGACGAGAAGCGCGGCGAGGCCGAACGCGGCAAGCGCCGCCGCGCTCGGCGCGAGCAGCCGCCGCGCCGACACCCACGCGACGGCGACGAGCGCGGCGAGCGGCGGCAGCGCGACCGCCGCCAGCACGCGGTGCGCCGTGCCCCAGCCGGCCGCGCCGGAGACGACCGCGAGCCCGGTGCCCGCGACGGCGGCGATGCCGAGGAGCCTCGTCCAGAGGCTCATGAGGCCCGCATCTCCGTCAGGCGCCGGCGCAGGTCGCGCAGCGGCCGCGCGCTCGTCACGTAGGGCACGGAGTCGAAGTTCCAGACCGGCGGCGGCGAGGTCGTGTACCACTCGAGCGTGTCGGCCTGCCACGGGTCGTTGCCGGCGCGCGGCCCCGAGCGCAGCGTCTGCACCACGTTGGCCGCGAACACGAGCATGCCGAGCGTCATCACGGCCGAGCCGACCGTCGAGGTCATGTTGTAGACCTCCCACAGGCCGCCCTGGTGGTAGGTGTAGACCCGGCGCGGCATCCCGAGCAGGCCCAGCATGTGCTGCGGGAAGAACGTCACGTTGAAGCCGACGAACACGAGCCAGAAGTGGAGCTTCCCGAGGCGCTCGTCGAGGATGCGGCCGAACATCTTCGGGAACCAGTAGTAGATCCCGCCGAAGATTCCGAAGATCGAGCCGCCGAACAGCACGTAGTGCAGGTGGGCGACGACGAAGTAGGTGTCGGTCACCGCCCAGTCGATCGGGAACGCGGCGAGGAAGATGCCGGACAGGCCGCCGACGGTGAACACGCCGATGAAGCCGAGCGCCCACAGCATCGGCGTGTCGAACGAGATGTTGCCGCGCCAGATCGTGGCGAGCCAGTTGAAGATCTTCACCCCTGTCGGGATGGCGATGATCATCGAGCTGAGCATGAAGAAGATGTCGAGCCCGATCGGCATGCCGACCGCGAACATGTGGTGCGCCCAGACGAGCAGCGAGTAGAACGCGATGCCCGCGGTCGAGATCGCGACCGCCTTGTAGCCGAAGATCGGCTTGCGCGAGAACACCGGGAGGATCTCCGAGACCATCCCCATCGCCGGCAGGATCATGATGTAGACCTCGGGGTGCCCGAAGAACCAGAAGACGTGCTGGTAGAGGATCGGGCTGCCGCCGTGCGCCGGGTCGAAGAAGTGGGTGCCGACCTGGCGGTCGAGCAGCATCAGCGTCAGCCCCGCCGACAGGGTCGGGAGCACGATGATCAGCAGCCACGCGTAGGTGACGATCGCCCAGCAGAAGAGCGGGATGCGCATCCACGACATGCCGGGCGCGCGCATGTTGTGGATCGTCGTGACGAAGTTGATCGCGCCGACGAGCGACGAGATCGAGAGGATGTGCAGCCCCAGGATCCAGAGGTCCTGGCCGTTGCCCGGCTCGTGCAGCGTCGAGAGCGGCACGTACGAGGTCCAGCCCGCGCGCGCGGCGCCGCCCTTCGCGAAGAAGCTGAGCATCAGCACGACGCCGCCGAGCAGGAAGAGCCAGTACGAGAGCGCGTTCAGCCGCGGGAACGCCATGTCGCGCGCGCCGATCATGAGCGGCACCAGGTAGTTGCCGAACCCGGCGAGGATCGGGACGACGACGAGGAAGATCATCGTCGTGCCGTGGATCGTCAGCACCTCGTTGTAGGAGTTCTTCGTCAGGAAGCTCTCGTTCGGGGTCGCGAGCTGCGCACGCATCAGCAGCGCCAGCACGCCGCCGATCCCGAAGAAGACGAGCGACGTCCAGATGTAGAGAATCCCGATCCGCTTGTGGTCGACCGTCGTCAGCCACGAGGCGACGCGGCCCTGCCGCCAGTCGGCGCGGTACGGCCGGGTGCTGTCGATCGCCGCCATCTACGAGCCCGCCTTCGCAAACTGCTTCGTGTAGGCGATTAGCGCGTCGATCTGCGCGCCGCTCCACGTCTCGCCGACGGCCGGCATCTGCCCCCGGCCGCTGCGAAGGAGCGTCGCGATGCCGGCGCGGTCGCCGAGCAGCGGGTTCCCTCCGAGCGCCGGCCCGATGTAGCGGTGGTCGAGCCGGTGGCACTTCTCGCACACGCCGGTGAACTCTTCCTTGCCGAGCGCCGCGCCGGCGGCGTCCGAGCGCCGCTGCGCGATGAACTGCTCGTACTGGGCCGGCGGGACGACGTCGACGACGGCCGACATCTGGGCGTGCTGGACGCCGCACAGCTCGGCGCAGCGCGCCACATACGTGCCGGGCGGCGCCTTGAACCACGTGTGGTTGACGCGGCCCGGGATCGCGTCGTACTTGCCGCCGAAGTCGGGCACCCACCACGAATGGTTGACATCGGACTTCAGGCCGACGATGTCCTCGTGCACCACCAGGCCCGCCGGCGCCACCATCCGGTCGATCGAGACCGCCCCGCCCGGATACCGGAACAGCCAGTAGTACTGGTGCCCCTCGATCGTGATCGTCGTCTCGTCCGCGGCCGACGCCTTCGGCGCGTCCGCGATGCCGGGCAGCTTGTAGAAGACGAAGCCGCCGATCGCCGCCAGGATCAGCACGGGTATGACCGTCCAGATGATCTCGAGCCGTGTCGCGCCGTGGATCTGCGGGCCCTCGGCGGTGCGCGGCCGGCCGCCGCGCCGGTACTTGACCACGAACGCGATCAGGGCGCCCTCGACCCCGACGAAGATGATCCCGGTGAAGATGGCGACGAACACGAACGCGGCGTGGATCCGGTGGGCGTTCGGCGAGTGCGCCTCCCCCGGCAGGAAGCCCGCGTTTCCCGCCTGCGCCGCGGCGGTCACCGTGAGGGCAACGACACTCGTTGCAAATGCGGCGAGGGATCTGCGACGCACGGAGAATGGCATCGTATAGAGCGTGGAAACTGCAAGTCACGTTGACCTGCCTGCCGACGTGCAGGGCGCGTTCGAGGTGTTCGTGAACGGCGTGCAGCAGCGACCGGGCGTCGATTTCGACCAGGTCGGGAGGCGGCTCGTCTTCCGCCGCGAGCTCGCCCGCGAGGGGAAGCTCGGCTTCTGGCGCTGGGCGAGCATGTCGCTCGGCGTGGCCGGCACCTACCGCAAGCACGACTCCGTCGACCTGGTCTACACCTCGGACGGCCGGCGCACCGTCGTGAGCCTCGAGCCGACACGGCCCGCGCCTCTCTAAGCTTCCGGTCCGTGGCGGCCGGCGTCGAGACCTTTGCGAGGCGCCGCGCCGACGACCTGGCCGCGGCCCGGTGGGCCGTGCCGGCGCTGCTCGCCGCAGCGGCCGCCTACTCGCTCTGGCTGCGCACCGGCGTGATCGGCGGCGGCTTCTGGATCGACGAGGGGATCTCGGTCGGGATCGCCCACCACCACTGGACGTCGATCCCGCACGTCCTGCGCCAGGACGGCTCGCCGCCCCTCTACTACCTGCTGCTCGGCCTCTGGATCCGCGTGTTCGGCGACTCGGAGGCGGCGACGCACGCCCTCTCGCTCGTCTTCGCGACCGCGTGCATCCCGCTCGCGTACGCCGCCGGGCGCAGCCTCTTCGACCGGCGCGTCGCCGTCGTCGCGGCGCTGATCGCCTCGCTCGACCCGTTCCTCACCTACTACGCGCAGGAGACGCGCATGTACGCGCTCGCGGCGATGCTGTCGCTCGTCGCGACGCTCGCGTTCGTGAACGGCGTGCTGCGCGGCCGGCGGGCCTGGGCGGCGGTGCTCGTGCTCGCGCTCGCGGCGATGGTGTACGCGCACAACTGGGGGCTCTTCTTCTGCGTCGCGGTCGCCGTGACGACGTTCGCGGTCGCGCGCGAGCGCTGGCGCCTGCTGGTCGCGGTCGCCGCCGGCACGGTCCTCCTCTACCTGCCCTGGATGCCGACGCTCGTCTCGCAGGTCGTGCACACCGGCGCGCCGTGGGCGAAGCGGCCGACGATCACCGCGCTCCTCTGGGGCGCCGGCGAGGTGATCGGCGGCGTGACGCCGCTCGCGCTGCTCGCGCTCACCGCGGCCACCGTCCGCTGGCGGGGCGTGCAGCAGGTCGAGCGCGCGCTCGTCTGGCTCGCCGGTGCGACCGTCGCCGGCGCCTGGCTCTCCTCGCAGGTGTCGCCGGCGTGGACGACGCGCTACTTCAGCGTGATCCTCGGGCCGATGGTCCTCCTCGCCGCGGTCGTGCTCGTGCGCGCCGGCCGGCTGGGGCTCGTCGCGGGCGCCCTCCTGTTCGTGCTCGTGCTCGGGTACCACCCGAAGAACGACAAGGAGAACGCGAACCTGCTGGCCGCGTCGCTCGGCCGCCTGCACCCGGCGGAGCTCGTCGTCTCCACGCACCCCGAGCAGGTTCCGGTGCTCCGCTACTACCTCGGCCCGGGCCTGCGCTGGCGCACGACGCTGGGGCCCGCCCCGGACGCCCGGGTCTTCGACTGGCGCGACGCGGTCTCCCGGCTGCGCGCGCAGCGGATGGGCGACCAGGTGGCGCAGACGGTCGCCGCGGTTCGGCCCGGGCAGGAGTTCGTCGTCGTCGCGCCGGTCTTCCGCGACTACCACGCCTGGAACGCGACCTGGACGAAGCTCGTCTGGCGGACGTC
Organism: Gaiellaceae bacterium; assembly: GCA_035651295.1. Classification (GTDB taxonomy): domain Bacteria; phylum Actinomycetota; class Thermoleophilia; order Gaiellales; family Gaiellaceae; genus PALSA-600. The sequence continues at coordinate 29,175 of DASRGA010000025.1, forward strand.
CACGGCGTACACGGCCGCCCTGCAGGCCGACCCCGACGTGGCGCTCGTCCGGCACGTGACGACGAACGAGCTGGTGGTCCACCACAACTACTTCAAGCTGCTCCAGGCGTACGTGTATCGCCGACTCCGATAGCATCGCCGGGCCGCTCGCGGCCTTCTCATGCGCTCCGACACGATCGATCCGACGCTCGTCCTCGGCGGCGGCCCGGCCGGGCTGACCGCGGGCTACCTGCTCGGCAAGGCGGGCCGCGACGTCGTCGTGCTCGAGGCCGACGACCAGATCGGCGGTCTCGCCAAGACCGTCGAGCGGGACGGCTACCGCTTCGACCTCGGCGGCCACCGCTTCTTCACGAAGGCGCAGGAGGTCGACGACCTGTGGCACGAGGTGCTGGGCGACGAGTTCCTGCGGCGGCCGCGCATGTCGCGGATCTACTGGTCGAACCGCTACCTTGACTATCCGCTGCGCGGCTCCGACGTGATCCGCAAGCTCGGGCCGATCGAGCTCGCGCGCTGCATGGCCTCCTACCTCGTCGCCGCGGCGAAGCCGAAAGGCGCGGAGGACTCGCTCGAGGAGTGGGTGACGAACCGCTTCGGGCGCCGCCTCTTCGAGCTCTTCTTCAAGACCTACAACGAGAAGGTCTGGGGCGTGCCGGCTTCCGAGATCCGCGCCGAATGGGCGGCGCAGCGCATCAAGGGGCTGTCCTTCTTCGCCGCGGCGCGCGCCGCCTTCTTCGGCAACAGGGGCGACAAGATCAAGAGCCTCATCTCCGAGTTCAACTACCCGCGCTTCGGCCCCGGCCAGATGTGGGACGCGATGGCCGACGCGATCCGTCTGCACGGGGGGCACGTCCTGCTCGAGTCGCCCGTCGAGCGGGTCGAGCTCGAGGACGGCCGCGTCACCGGCGTCGTCGCCGCCGGCATCGAGTACGGGCCGGGGTCCGTCATCTCCTCGCTCCCGCTGCGCGAGATCGTGCGGATGGCGAGCCCCGCCGCGCCGCGCCACGTGCGCGAGGCGGCCGAGGGACTGCGCTACCGCGACTTCCTGACCGTCGCGCTCGTCGTCGACGGCGAGGATCTCTTCCCGGACAACTGGATCTACATCCACGAGCCGAGCGTGCGCGTCGGGCGCATCCAGAACTTCCGCTCGTGGTCTCCGTGGATGGTCCCCGACCCGTCGAAGGCGTGCGTCGGGATGGAGTACTTCTGCTTCGCCGGCGACGACCTCTGGTCGATGAGCGACGACGGTCTCGTCGCGCTCGCCGCCGACGAGCTCGAGCGCCTGCGGCTCGCGCCGAGCTCAAAGGTGGAGCGCGGCTACGCGATCCGGGTGCCGAAGGCGTATCCGATCTACGACGCGGACTACGCGGAGCGCGTGCGGGTGATCCGCGGCTGGCTGGAGACGATCGAGAACCTGCAGCAGGTCGGCCGCAACGGGCTCCACCGCTACAACAACTCCGACCACTCGATGCTCACCGCGATGCGTGCGGTCGACAACCTGCTCGACGGCGCGGAGCACGATCTCTGGGCGGTGAACGCCGAGAGCGTCTACCACGAGACGCACGTCGAGGACGAGCACCCGTACCGCTCCGCGCCCGAGACGCCGGAGATGCAGGCGCTCGCGGCGACGCAAACGGACTGACCGCCCGGCTCCGACGCCTGCTGCTGCCCGCCGCGACCGCCGCGGCCGCCGGCGTCCTCGCGTTCCTCGCCTGGCCCTCGATCCTGCAGGGGCCGCTGAACGTCGACGAGGAGCTGACGCTGCGCATGGCCGACTTCTCGTTCGGCCGCATCTTCCACGTCGTCTCGACGCAGCGCGGCGGCGGCCCGCTGCACTTCTGGCTCGAGCACGTCCTGCTCACCTGGTGGCCGGGCCTCTGGTCGCTGCGGCTGACGTCGCTCGTCTTCATCTGCCTCGCGCTGCCGGCGGTCGCGCTCGCCGTGCGCCGCCTGCGCGGCGACGTGGACGCGGCGGCGGTCGTCGTGCTCGTGGCCGTCTCGCCGATCCCCGTCCTCTACGCGACGTTCGGCCGGCCGCACACCCTCCTCTTCGCATGGCTCATGTGGGCGACCGTCCTCGCGCTGCGCGCGGCCGACGCCGGCGACCGCCGCCTCTGGGCCGCCGCCGGCGCGGCGCTCGGGCTGACCGTCTTCGTGCACCCGACCGCCCCGCTGTACGCCCTGACCGCCTTCGGCGCGGCGATGGTCTACGCGTGGCGGCCGCCGCGGGTCGTGCTCGCGCAGGCGTGGCCCGGGATCGCGACGCTCCTCGTCACGTTCGCGCCGTACTACCTCGCGACCCTGCACGTGCTGAGCGACCGCTACGGCGTCGGCGCCGGCCGCGGCGGCCGGACGTTCTCGGGCCGCCCGGTCTGGGCCGATGCGCTGCACTTCGTCGCGCCCGGGAAGGCCGACCTCAACTGGTTCACCGCGCTCGCCGCCGCGGGCACGGCGGCGCTCCTGCTTCGCCGGCAGTGGCGGGTGGTCGCCTTCTGCGTCCTGACCGTGCTCGCGCCGGTCGTCTTCTTCTCGGTCGTCCCCACGAACGGGATCTCGGCGCTCTTCTTCGACCGCTACATGATCCCGGTCACGCCCGCCTTCCTCGTGCTCGTGGTCGCGGCGATCGTCGAGGTCGCGCGGCTCGCGCGCCGTCTGCAGCTCGTGCTCGTCGGCGCCGCCGTCGCCTGGCTCGTCGTCGTCTCGCTGCACCCGGTGCTCCGCCACCGCCGGCATCTGGAGCGCATCGACGTGAACGCCGTGGTCGCGGCCGTGGCGCACGAGCCGGCCGGCACCGTCCTCTTCGGCTCCACGGGGACGAGCGGGGCGATCTTCTCGTCGTTCGACTTCGGCCACCCGGCGAACGTCCTCGACCACCTCGTCGCGCTTCGCGTTCCTGCGCTCACGCTCGTCGACGACGACGCCTGCCAGCGCGTGCTTCCGTTCCTGCACGGGCCGCAGCGGCCCCGCCGCGCCGTGTGGCTCTTCTACGCCGCGTCGCCGGACGAGGCGGCCGCCGCCCGGGCCGCGCTCGGGGTCGCGCCGGTCGCCGGCCGCTACTTCGTCGTGCGGAGCGCGCCGCTGCCGCCGCGGGCGCTGATCCGGCAGGGGCTGCGGCTCCGGCTCGCCTGGCAGCGGGCGGTGCCGTTGAACCGGCGGGTGGCGGAGCTCGTCCAGTCCGACCGCGAGCTGCTCGCGGGCAGCTGCACGCCGTACGGCGTGCTCGGAGACCCCGACATCGACCCGGTCTGGCCTCCCCTTCCATCCGTCCACCAGTAGCTGTATTACTGCACCCGTGTCAGGGGTGGCACCGGCGCCGGGCGGCGCGCTGCGGCGTGACGCCACGATCCTCGTGGTCGACGACCAGCCCTTCGCGCGCGACGTGATCCGCCTGGCCCTCGAAGGGGCGGGCTACACGGTGCTGGAGGCGGAGTCGCCGTCGGCCGCGCTCGGGATCGTCCGCGAGACGCCCCGTCTCGACCTGCTCGTCGCCGACGTCGTCATGCCGGAGATGGACGCGTTCGAGCTGTCCGAGCTGGTCGTCCGCGAGCTGCCCGGCATCCGCGTGCTCTTCACGTCCGGCTACGCGAACGCCGCCGAGGAGGGGCCGTTCATCCAGAAGCCGTTCAGCCCGTCCGAGCTCGTCGCCAAGGTCGACGGGCTGCTCGCCGGCGCCTGACCGCCGTCGCGCTCAGGGGGTGAGGCCGGCCTCGCTGAGCGGCCGCCTGCCCCACGCGAAGCTCTTCGTGTACCAGCCCGCGAAGGGGAGCAAGGTGACGCCCTCGTCGCTCGACTGCACGAACCAGCCGTTGCCGAGGTAGATCGCGGTGTGGTCGACGACGTTCGGGCTCGACCTCGGCCCGTTCGCGCCGAAGAACATCACGTCGGCGGGCTGGAGCTTGGACGCGGGCACGCGCAGCCGGCGCGGCACCTCGCCGCTCATCACGTACGTCGTGCGGCCGCGCAGCACGTTCGCCAGGTCGCCCTCGCCGGGGTACGGCGTCAGCTTGTAGACGCGCCAGACGAGCCCCGAGCAGTCGAAGCCGCCCACCGACGTGACGCCGAACTCGGTCTCCGTGGTCGGGCTCGTCCCGCCCCACACGTACGGGTAGCCGACGTAGTGGATCGCCGTCGTCAGGATGCGCTGCTGCCACGGCGAGAACTGCGGCAGCGTGAACGCGTCGGCAGCCTGCCGGACGGAGTCGACCGCTCCCTCGTCGAGCTGCAGGAGCCGGGCGAACGAGTACGCCGCCTCGGCGCGCGTGGCCGCCTGCCCCGGCAGCAGCTCGAGCGAGTCCTGCTGCGCCGGGTGGTTGATCCGCAGCCCGAGCATGCGGGCGACGGCCTCGGTGCCGGTGTTCGGCGGCGGCTGCAGGCCGGCGTGCGCGAGCGTCGCCTGGATCTCCCGCGCCGCCGGCGCGAGGCCGACGTAGGAGACGAGCGCCGCGTCGAGCTGCTTCATCGTCACCGCGGCGGCCGGTGTCCGCGCCCGGTAGAGCGTGTGGACGGCCGCCGCCGAGGCGGCCGGCGCGCCGGACGGCGCCGTGCTGTCCGGCGGCAGCGACGACTTCGCGATCGCCAGCGACACGACGCCCGGCGCGGTGGGCGCGGCCGAGCCGTCGTTCGCGACGGTCACGCCGAAGACCGCGATCGCGTCGCCGCCGCCCGAGAACCAGGCGTTCACGGCGAGCCGGTGCGGGCCGTTCGCGAGCCTGGTCGTGTCGAGGTCGAACTCGAACGGCGCCGCGGTCGCCGTCGCGACGCCCGTCCCGTCGACGGCGTAGTCGACGTGGTCGAGCGTCCGGCCCGGCGCGTCGATCACGAGCGGCGCCGTGCCGGCGAGGACGGCCCCGTCGCCGAAGCTCGAGGTGAGGACGACCGCGGGAGGCGGGGGCGGGGCGGGCGGAGCCGCCGGCTGCTGCACCACCGCCGCCTGGGCGACCGCGGCGGCGAGATCCGCCTGCGTGAGCTTGTCGGAGGGCCGGAAGGACTTCGGGGACGAGCCGAGAATCCCCACCTTCGTCACCGCTGCGACCTGCGGCGCCGCCCAGTTCGGGGTCGCGGCCGCGGACGCGCAGGCGCACACCGCCCCGAAGGCGGCGGCGAGCGCGGCTGTGCGGGCGACGCGGCGTCCCACGCCTCCCCTATCGGCGGATGGGCGACCGGGGTTGAGCCGCGGTAGAATCCGAATCGCACTTTTGAGCGAGGACGGACGGTGCCGGTACGCACCTTTCTTGCCCGTTCAGCGAAGTCGGCAAGGAGGTGAAAGGAAGACATGGCAACCGGAACTGTCAAGTGGTTCAACGCCGACAAGGGATACGGCTTCATCACGCCGGACGAGGGCGGCAAGGACCTGTTCGTGCACTTCAGCGCGATCCAGGGCGCGGGCTACCGCAGCCTGGACGAGGGCGCGAAGGTGGAGTACGAGGCCCAGCAGGGCGAGAAGGGCCCGCAGGCTGCGAACGTCACCGTGATCGGCTAGCGACCGGGGCGGCGGGCCGCGCCCGTCGCCCGGGTCGACACCTCGAGAGGAGGACGAGATAGCGCAGAAGGAAGACAAGGTCGAGATGACCGGCGAGATCGTCGAGGCGCTCCGGAACGGCATGTTCCGGATCCGGCTCGACAACGGCCACGAGACCCTCGGCTACACCGCCGGCAAGATGCGCCGGTTCCGTATTCGCATGAACCCGGGCGACCGGGTCCGCATCGAGCTGTCGCCCTACGACCTCGATCGCGGCCGCATCGTCTACCGGCTCCGGCCGGGCGACGACCGCCCCGAGTAGCGGCGCCGATGGACGCCGAGGCGCGCGAGGCCCTCGAGCTCCCGGCGCTCCTCGAGCGGCTCGCCGCGTCCTGCTCCACCGATCCGGGCGGCGACCTCGCGCGCCGGCTCGAGCCGAGCCCGGACGAGGCGGAGGTGCGCGCCCGCCACCTGCTGACCTCCGAGGCGGTCGCCCTGCTGGACGCCGCCGAGGAGCCCGACCTGCGCGGGCTCCGCGACGTGCGCGCCGCGGCGGCGCGCGCCGCCCGGGAGGGCCTGCTCGAGCCGGCCGCCCTGCGGGCGGTCGCGACGGCGATCCGGGTCGCCCTGGCGGCTCGCGCGGCGCTCGCCGGCAGCACCCGTGCGCCCCGCCTCGCGGAGCTCGCGGCGCGGGCCGACCCGGCGCTCGCGCCGGTCGCCGACCGGATCGACGACGCCGTCGAGGCGGACGGCTCCGACCTGCGCGACGGCGCCTCGCCGCTCCTGCGCCGCCTGCGCGCGGAGGTGGCGAGCGGCGCCGCGCGCATCCACGCCGAGCTCGAGCGGGTCGCGCGCTCGGACGGCGTCCGCGCCGCGCTCCAGGAGTCGTTCCTCGCCGAGCGCGGCGGCCGGCCCGTCCTGGCCGTCCGCGCCTCGGGCCGCGCGAAGGTGCCGGGGATCGTCCACGACGCGTCGGCGAGCGGCCAGACGCTGTTCGTCGAGCCGTTCGCGGTCGTCGAGCTCGGCAACCGCCTCGCCGAGGCGGCCGCCGAGGCGCGCGAGGAGGCGGAGCGGATCCTGCGCGAGCTCTCCGCCCTCGTCGCGGCGCACGAGCACGCGCTCACGGTGCTCGTCGAGGCGGCGGCGCAGCTCGACCTGGCCCTCGCCTGCGGCGCCCTCTCGCGACGCCACCGCGGCGCGCCGGTCGAGATCGCCGACGAGGTGTCGCTCGCCGGCGCGCGCCACCCGCTGCTCGACCCGGCGGCCGCCGTCCCGATCGACCTCGACCTCGGCGACCTGCGGGCGCTCGTGATCAGCGGCCCCAACACCGGCGGCAAGACGGTCGCCCTGAAGACGCTCGGGCTCGCCGCGCTCCTCCACCAGTGCGGCATCCGGCCGCCCGCCGAGCGCGCGGCGCTGCCCGTCTTCGACGACGTGCTCGCCGACATCGGCGACCGCCAGTCGATCGAGATGAGCCTCTCGACGTTCTCGGGCCACGTCCGCACGCTCGTCGCGATCCTCGCGTCCGCGACGCGCCGCTCGCTCGTGCTGCTCGACGAGGTCGCCGCGGGCACCGACCCGGAGGAGGGCTCCGCGCTCGCCCGCGCGCTCGTCGGACGACTCGCGGCGCAGGCGCGGCTCACCGTCGTCACGACCCACTACGGGGAGCTGAAGGAGTGGGCGAGCGCGACCGACGGCGTCGCGAACGCCGCCACCGGCTTCGACCCGGACACCGAGGAGCCTCTGTACCGCATCGAGCTCGGACGGCCCGGCCTGTCGCAGGCGCTCCGGATCGCCGAGCGGCTCGGGCTCGACCGCGACGTCGTCGCGGACGCGCGCGGGCGGGTCGCGCCCGAGCGGCTCCGGGTGGGCGAGCTGCTCGCGGAGGCGGAGGCGGCGGCGCGCGCCGCCGCCGAGCGGCTGGCCGAGCTCGACGCCGCCGCCCGGGCGCTCGAGCGGCGCGAGGCGGAGCTCGAGCGCGAGCTCGCCCGCGCCCGCGAGCAGCGCGAGGCGGCACGGAGCGAGGGCCGGGCGCTCGCGGAGCGGGAGCTGCGCGACGTGCGCGCCGAGCTCGAGAATGCGCGCGGCGAGCTTCGCCGCGCGCGGCGCGCCCGCCGGGAGGCGCAGCAGGACCGGGCGCTCGGAGCCGCCGCCGAGGGCGCGCGCCGGGCCGAGCGCGCGTTCGCCGACCTCTCGGGGCCCGCGCCGCCCGCCGGCGAGCTCGCGGTCGGCGATCCCGTCGAGGCGCCGGACGTCGGCGTGCGCGGCACCGTCGCGGCGCTGCGGGGCGCCGAGGCCGAGGTGGTGGGCGCCGCCGGCCAGCGCGTGCGCATCCCGGTCGCGCGGCTGCGGCCGTCGCGCGAGCGGCCGCCGGAGGAGCGCGCTCCCGCCGTCTCGGTCCGCGCGGGCGCGCGCGGCGACGCGTCCGACCAGGTGGACGTGCGCGGCCTCGCGGCGTACGAGGCCCGCGAGCGCGTGCGCCGCGCGGTCGACGACGCGGCGCTGGCGGGGCTCGCCGACGTGCGCATCGTCCACGGGCGCGGCACGGGCGTGCTGCGCAAAGCGGTGCGCGAGGAGCTGTCCGCACACCCGCTCGTCGGCGGCAGCGAGGCCGACGCGGACGACGGCGCGACCGTCGCGCACCTGGCCTGAACGGCCCGGCGCCGCCCCGGCGCCCCGCCGTGACGCCTAACCTCACCTTCATCTTGATCTGATTACGTTGGACCGGTGATCGAGGCGCGCGGCCTGACGAAGGACTACGGCTCGAAGCGCGCTGTCGACGACCTCAGCTTCGACGTGCGGCCCGGCATCGTCACGGGCTTCCTCGGCCCGAACGGCTCCGGCAAGTCGACGACGATGCGGCTGATCCTCGGGCTCGATCGCCCGACCGCGGGCACGGTGACGGTCAACGGCAAGGGCTACCGCGACCTCGCGGCGCCCCTGCACGAGGTCGGCGCCCTGCTCGAGGCCCGCTCGGTCCACACCGGGCGCTCCGCCTACCACCACCTGCTCGCGCTCGCGCAGACGCACGGCATCCCGAAGCGCCGCGTGCACGACCTGATCGACCTCGTCGGCCTCCACGAGGTCGCCGGCAAGCGCGCCGGAACCTTCTCGCTCGGCATGGGTCAGCGGCTCGGCATCGCCTCCGCGCTGCTCGGCGACCCGCAGACGCTGCTCCTCGACGAGCCCGTCAACGGACTCGACCCGGAAGGGATCCACTGGATCCGCAACCTGCTGAAGAGCCTCGCCGCCGAGGGGCGCACCGTCTTCGTCTCCTCGCACCTGATGAGCGAGATGTCGCTCACCGCCGACCACCTGGTCGTGATCGGGCGCGGACGGCTGATCGCGGACGCGAGCGTCGAGGAGTTCCTCCGCCGCGCCTCGAAGGACGTCGTGCTCGTCCGCTCGCCCGAGGCCGCCCGCCTGCTCTCGCTGCTGCAGGCGGCGGGGATCGAGGCGAAGCCGGCGGAGGACGGCGCGCTCGAGGTGACGGGGCTCGCCGCCCGGCGCATCGGCGACCTCGCCTTCGAGCACCGCGTGCCGCTGCACGAGCTGACGCCGCAGCAGGCGACGCTCGAGGAGGCGTTCATGGACCTCACGCGCGACGACGTGGAGTTCAGGGCGCTCCAGGAGGCCGTCGCGTGACCACGCTGCCCGTCTCGCTCCCCCGCGCCCGGGTCACGCTTCCGCGCGTCCTCCTCTCGGAGTGGACGAAGCTGCGCAGCGTCCGCTCGACGCTGTGGTCGTTCTTCGCCGCGCTCGTGATGACGGTCGGCTTCCCGGTTCTCTTCTCGTTCGTCGTGCGCTCGCACTGGAGCCACATGAGCCCGCGCGAGCAGGCCGACCGGCATCCGCTCGACGTGGCGCTCGTCGGCACCCACATCGCCCAGCTCGCGATCGGGGTGCTGGGCGTGCTCGTGATCAGCGCGGAGTACTCGACCGGGATGATCCGCGCCTCGATGACGGCGGTGCCCCGCCGGCTGCCCGTGCTGTGGGCGAAGACGGCCGTCTTCGCCGTCGTCACGTTCGTGCTGCTCCTGCCGGCGGTCCTGCTCGCCTTCTACCTCAGCCAGACGATCTTCCGCGCCCACCACATCCTCGAGATCTCGTTCACGCATCCCGGGGTCGCGCGCACCGTGGTCGCGGGCGCCCTGTACCTCGCCCTGGTCGGCGTCTTCGCGCTGGGCCTCGGCGCGATCGTCCGCAACACCGCCGGCGGGATCGCGACGTTCGCCGGGATCCTCTTCGTGATCCCGCCGCTCCTGCTCCTGCTCCCGTCCAGCTGGGACAACGCGATCTCGCCGTACCTGCCGTCGAACGCGGGCGAGTCGATGTTCACGCTCGCGCCGGGCTCGCACTCGCTCAGCCCGTGGGCCGGGTTCGCCGTCTTCCTCGGCTACGCCGCCGCGTCGATCGCGCTCGCCGCGGCGCTGCTTCTGCGCCGCGACACCTGACGCGCGTCAGGCCGGGACCGGGCCGAGCCGCGAGAGCACGACGGCGTCCGCACGCGCGCCGGCGCGCGAATGGCCGGTGACGGCGCCGAGGAAGTCGTCGCGGTCGATCGCCCACAGGGAGGCGTCCGTCGCCGCGCGCACCGACGCGGTCCGCGGCACGTCGCGGAGCAGCGCGATCTCGCCGACGTACGCCGGCGCCGGCTCCTCCTTCACGCCCTCGTCGAGCGCGATCGCGAGGGTGCCGGCCGTGAGCACGTAGAAGGAGTCGCCGTGGTCGCCGCGGGCGAAGAGCTCCGTCCCCGCGGCCAGCTCGACCGGCCGCATCCGCGCCGCGAGGAACTCCAGCGACTGCGCGGGGAGCGGGGCGAGGAACGGGACGCTGCGGAGCGCCTCGATCTGGTCGGCGGGGACGCGCGCGCCGCGGTCGACCGCGGCCAGGGGCGCCCACGCGGCGAGCGCGAGCGCGGGCAGGACGGCGCCGACCGCGAGCATCGTCCCGCGCACCCCGAGGGTGTGGACGAGCGCCGGCGTCACGATCGCGCCGAGCGCCATCGAGACGATGATCCCGCTCTCGAGCACGCCGAAGACGCGCGCCGCCACGCTCGCCGGGGCGGTGCGCTGGATGAGCGTCATCTCCGCGACGTCGATGACGCTGTTGCCGGCCCCGAGCACGCCGAGCCCGAGCGCCGCCGTCCAGGCGCGCGGATAGGCGGCGACGGCGAGCAGCGGCGAGCCCCAGAGGGCGAGCCCGAGCGCGAGGTTGCCGCCGAGCCGCGCCCGGGCGAGCAGGACGAGCGAGACGCCCGCGCCGACGACCGCCCCGAGGCCGCACGCGGACTCGAGCAGCCCCACGCCCGCGTTGCCCGTGTGCAGCAGCCGCAGCGCCATCGGCACCTCGAACACGCCGAAGCACCCGGTGCAGAAGCACTGCGCGAAGTAGAGGCCGAAGAGGAGCAGCAGCCGAGGCTCGCCGGCGACCGTCCGGAAGCCGGCGGCGACGACGCCGAGGCCTCCGCCCTCGGCGTCCTCGCTTCCCCGCCCGTCGCGGCGCTGCGGGGCGAGGCGTGCGACGAAGAACGCGCTCCAGGCGAACGTGGCGGCCACGAAGGCGAACGAGGCCGTGTAGCCCGAGGCGGCGACGAGCAGGGCGCCGACCGCGGGCCCGGCGAAGATGCCGATGCTGTCGAACGTGCTCGTCGAGACGTTCGCCGCGGTGAGCTCCTCCGGCGACCGGGCGAGCTCGGGCATGAGCGCCGACTCGGCCGGCGTGAACACCGTGCCCGCCACCGACCCGGCGACCGCGAGGGCGTACACGCCGAGATGCGGGGCGTGGCGCCAGACGAGCAGCGCGATCCCGCCGGAGCAGGCGACGCGGCCGAGATCGGAGAGGAGCATCACCCGCTCGCGCCGGAACCGGTCGGACAGGCCGGCGGCGAACGGCGCCACAGCCGCGGCGCAGGCCTGCCGCACGACGGTGACGACCGCGAGGGCGGTCACGCCGCCCGCGTGGTAGGTGTAGAGCGAGACGGCGATGAAGAGGGCGTAGCGGCCGATCGCGGCGCCGGCGAAGGCCAGCTCGAGCCGCCTCAGGTCGGCGTTGCGAAAGACGTCGCGGACGGCGCGGACCGAGTCTGCGAGCTGGCTCCCGGGGCCCGGCACCTGCGCAGCATCCCATCGGTTGACGGAAGATGGAAGCGGCAGGGAAGATTTCCGCGCTCGCGCGCGTCTAGTGGGTGTCGTCCGCGAAAGCGGTTCAAGCAAGGTTCAGGAGGAGGAGTCGCAACCATGTCGGAGCAGGAAACCCATCACGAGGACGAGGACGTCGAGGCGCACCGCCATCACGCCAACGACGAGGGCATCGAGGACGAGGACGTGGAGGCGCACCGCCATCACGCCAACGACGAGGGCGCCGAGGACGACGACGTGGAGGCGCACCGCCATCACGCCAACGACGAGGGCACCGGCGACGACGACGTCGAGGCGCACGTCCACAAGAAGTAGCGCAGGCCCAGGCTCCGTCCAGGTTCCGGGACGGCATGGGAAGGGCCCGCTCCGGCGGGCCCTTCGCGTTTCAGGGGCGAAGGAGCGCGACGAGGCTCGAGAGCAGCGCGTCCGCGGCGTCGCGGCGGTCGCCCTCGAGGCGTTCGAGCGCACCGGCCAGCTCGGCCGCGAGGGCCGCCCGCGCGTCCCCGGCGAGCGCGGCGCGCGCCGCGCGGGCGGTCGAGAGGAGCGACAGGGCGATCGCCGCCTGGTTCGCGAAGAGGCCGAGCAGCTCCATCTCCTGCAGCGAGAACCGTGAGCGCTGCGGGCGGTCGAGCACCTGCAGCACGCCGAGCACGCGCTCCTCCTCGAGCAGCGGCACCGCCATCAGCCCGTGCGGCACGTAGCCGGTGTCCTCGGCGACGTCGCGCGCGAAGCGCGGGTCGTTCTGCACGTCCTCGAGCACGAGCGGCGTGCGCGACGACGCGACCCAGCCCGCGATCCCGGTGGAGGAGGGCAGCCGGCGCCCGACGAGGAACTGCTCCTCCTCGCCCGCGACGGCCGCGAAGACGAGCTCGTCCGTCTCCTCGTCGAGCAGGAAGATCGACGACGCCTTCGCGCCGAAGATCGCCCGGGCGACTTCCACGATGGAGCGCAGCAGCCGGCCGAACTCCTCCTCCGAGGCGAGCACCCCGGTTGCGACCGCGGCGTGCAGCCGGTCTTCAGCCATCGGTTCCTCCCACGTTCTTCGAGGTCAGGTGGAGCACCGTCTTCACCTGGAACGGGGTCAGGGACGGGTGCTTGCTGCGGACGAGCGCGGCGATCCCCGAGATGCAGGGCGTCGCGAAGCTGTTGCCGGTGGCCCGGATCGTCCCGCCGCCGAGCCAGGCGACGTCGACGTCGAGCCCGCGGGCGAAGAACTCGACCGGCGGGTCGGGGTTCGCGTACCAGACGAACGGGTCGTCCTCCTCGTGGCTGCCGACCGAGATCACCGACGAGAAGCGCCACGGAAACGACTCGACCGGCATGTTGTGCGCGGAGGCGACGAGCACCGTGCGCGCGAAGTAGGCCCTGTCGGCGATCTCGTGCAGCAGCTCGCCGAACTCGCGCTTCGTCGTCGAGAGGCTCATGTTGACGACGTCGTAGCCCTGGTCGACGGCCCAGCGGAGCCCCGCGAGCAGCGTCCGCCCCGACCCCTTGAACCCGGCTCCGAGCACGCGCACCGAGTACAGCTCCGCCTCGGGCGCGAGCGAGCGGACGACGCCCGCACACGCCGTCCCGTGCCCGCACAGGTCGCCTTCCTCGTCGGGCTCCGCGATCGTCTCGCCGTCCTCGCCGAGCCGGATCACGAACGCGCCCGCGACCTCGCCGACCTTCGGATGCCCGAACTCGACGCCGCTGTCGAGGATGCAGACCCGGACGCCTCGGCCCGTCGCGCCGCCGATCGCCCACTCGCGGTCGACGCGCTCGGGGAGCGGGTTCTCGATCCGGATCCGCTCGGCCGCGGCTCGCGTCAGCGACCACGCCGGCAGGTCCTCGTTCTCGTCCTGCCGTTCCGGCTCCGCGCTCACGAGCCGAATCTAGACAGCGCCGAAGCCGGCGACAACGTCGGCTGCGCCGGCCGCGGCGCCCCGCGAGGACGCGACGCGCTCGTCGTCGGGCCTCGCCGCCAGGTTGACGGCGACGAGATGGGCCGCCGCCTGGGCGGCGCCGGCGGCGAGCGCCGCGGCGGCCTGGAGGTCGGGCCGGTAGTCGCCGAGGACGTGCTCCCGCTCCGCGGCGGCGAGCGCCGCCACGTCGGCGCAGTCGGAGGCGATCGCCGCGGGGATCGCCATCGCGCGCACGAGGGCCCCGCCGAGCCGGAAGTCGTCGCCGGCGGGGCCGGCCAGGAGCAGGCGCGCCTCGGCGAGCGCGTCCGCGTCGTCGACCGCCGAGCGGGCGAGCCGCTGCTGGAGGGCGAGCGCCTGCGCGGCCGCGCCGTCCCGGGCCGACGCGCGCGCCGCCTTCACGACGACGGCGGCCGCGAGCGCGCCGGCGAGCGCCGCCGCCGAGCCCGACGCCGGCGCGCGGGCAGGCGACCCGAGCGCCTCGAGAGCCCCCTCGACCTCGAGGCGCCGGTCGCCCCCCTCCATGTCAGCCCTGCAGGCGGCGCCGGGCCTCGTCGAGGAGGCGCCGCGTGGGTTTCACGTCCGACGCGGCGAACGCCGCTTCGAGATCGGCGAGCAGCCGGCGGCGAAGCTCGGCGTCCTCCCCGGCGCGCGCGACCAGCGCGTCCAGCCCCGCCAGGGCCCGCGGCAGCTCCTGCGCCGCCTCCACCCACCCGGTCGGGGCCGGCGGGAGCAGCGCGATCAGCTGTGCGAGCTCTTCGATCTCGTACCGTGTCATCGATTCACCCGTCTACAGGACGGTCGCGGGACGCGGGATCTTCCATGGCCGCGCGGAGCTTGTCGAGGCAGCGCGAGATGCGGCTCGCGATCGTCCCCGCCGGGAGGTCGAGCGCCTCGCCGATCGCCCGGTAGCTCTCGTCGCGCGCGAAGAAGCGGTCGAGGATCTCGTTGCACGACTCGCCGAGGCCGGTCATGCACCGGTGCACGTCGAGCGCCTGCTCGAGCCGTCCGAGGACGTCGTCGGGATCGGGCAGCTCGGCCGGCTCGCCCTCCGCCGCCGGCCGCGCTGCGCGCAGGCGGTCGATGCACGTGCGCCGCGTCAGCTGCGCGAGCCAGGGGCGGATCGCGCCGTCGTCGCGCAGCTTCGGCAGCTCCGCCCACGTCTTGGCGAAGACGTCCTGGAAGACGTCCTCGGCGTCGTGCGGGGGCAGCCGGAACGCGGTCACGCAGATGGCGTGCACGTAGCGCGCGAACCGCTCGACGAGCTCGCGCCACGCCGCCTCGTCGCCGCCCCGGCAGCGGGCGACCAGCTCCGCGTCGGAGAGCTCCCGGGCCGAGCTCAGAGGGCCGTCCGCTGGAGACGCTCGCCGAGCGCCTCGAGCAGGCTGGCATTCACCGTCGGGATCGCGCGGGCCACGCGCCTGAAGGCCCGGTCGGTGAGCACGAGGATCGTCGTCGGCTCCGTGGTCGTGACGGTGGCGGTGCGGGTGCCGCCCGCGAGCAGCGCGATCTCCCCCAGGAAGTCGCCGCTTCCCAGCCTGTTCAGGGTGCGTCCGTTCCGGGTCACCTTCGCCGCGCCCCGGACGATGACGACGAACTCGCGGCCGAGCTCGCCCTCCCGTGTCAGCTCCGCCCCGGCCGGGACGTCGAGCTCGTCGGCCACGGCGGCGAGGGCCGACAGCTCGCGCTTCGAGCAGCGCGAGAACAGGGGCACGTCTCTGAGCAGCTGCTCCTTCGCGTTCTTGCGGAGCAGCACCAGTCCGCCTCGCTCAGTGGGAGTGCTGGTCGAGCTCGCGGGTGCGCTTCGCCATCGCCTCGAGCAGGGGCCAGGCGATCGCCGCGTTGTCTTCGACGAGCGGCCGGAACTGCCAGCTCGTCAGGCCGTGCATCGTGCCGTCGCTCGTGGCGGTGATCGTCGCCGTGCGGACGCCGCCGTCGATCAGCGCGATCTCGCCGAAGTAGTCGCCGGGCCCGAGCTCGCGGCGCGGGTTGCCGTCGACGGTCACGCGCGCCTCGCCGGTCTCGATCACGAAGAAGCCGACGCCGCCGCTGCCCTCGGTGACGAGCTCCTGGCCGGCTTTGAACGTGCGCTCGGTGAAGCTGTCGGCGATCCGCTTCAGCTGCTTGTCGTCCAGCCCCTGGAAGAGCGGGACGCGCCGGAGCACGTCGACAGGAACGGCCACGTGCCGATCCTAGAGAACCCGGGTGCCCCCTTCAAGCCGGGAAGAGCTCGAGACCCTCGTGCCCGAGCTCCAGCCGCTCGTGGCCGGAGGCCTCGCGCGCCCGGCCCAGCATCGCCTCGAGCTGCGCGTCGTCGTGCGCCGGGTCGTGGTGCACCATCACGGCCCGCGCCGGCGCGGCCTCGCGCAGGTACGCCGTCAGGTGGGAGAGGGCGCAGTGGCCCCAGCCGACGCGCGTCGCGTACTCCTCGTCCGTGTACTGCGCGTCGTGCAGGAGCAGGTCGGCGCCGCCGGCCACCTCGAGCCCCGAGGCCGGGTCGAGGCCCGGCTCGTTGTCCGGCACGAACGCGAGCGAGCGGCCGTTCTCGCTGATCCGGTAGGCGAGCGTCGGCCCGG
The DNA here is from genome assembly GCA_035651295.1 of Gaiellaceae bacterium. Classification (GTDB taxonomy): domain Bacteria; phylum Actinomycetota; class Thermoleophilia; order Gaiellales; family Gaiellaceae; genus PALSA-600. The sequence goes on from DASRGA010000025.1 coordinate 45,247, forward strand.
GATGCTCGACCGGCACGGAGGCGACGCGCAGCCCGTCGAGCTCGAACGTGTCGCGCTCGAGCTCGACGAACGTGACCGAGGCGTCGATGCGCTCGAACGGCAGCGGGAAGTACGGCGGCGACAGGTAGGCGGCGATCATCTCGGCGAGGCTGCCTCCGTCCGGCCGCGGGCCGTGCACGCGGATCGTGCAGGCCGGGTCGAAGAGCGGCGCGAAGAACCCGAGCCCCTCGATGTGGTCGAGGTGCAGGTGCGTCAGCAGCAGGTCGAGCTCGCGCACCTGCCCGGCGAGCGCGCGGCCGAGGTCGCGGATGCCGGTCCCGGCGTCGAGCACCACGACCGCGCCGGAGGCCGAGCGGAGCTCGACGCACGTCGTGTTCCCGCCGTAGCGGACGGTCTGCTCGCCCGGTGTGGCGAGCGAGCCGCGGCAGCCCCAGATACGCGCCTTCATCGCGGGGGGAACCGTAGCTTCCGGCGGCGGACGTCCGTCAGCCGGCGGCGGTGCGCCGCTCGGCGACGAGCGCGCGCAGCCTGGCGGCCGCGTCCGGGTTGCGCTGCTCGAGCGCCCAGACGTCCCGCTTGAAGAGCGCGATCAGCCGCAGCGGCTCGGAGGCGACGACCGTCGCCGTGCGCCGCCCGGACGCGAGCACGGCGATCTCGCCGAAGACGTCGCCGGGGCCGAGCGTGCGCAGGTGGGCGCCGTCCACGCTCACGTCCGCGGCGCCGCTCTCGATCGCGTAGAGCGCGTAGCCGAAGTCGCCCTCGGTCGCGAGGGTGTCGCCGGCGGCGGCCTCGACCTCGAACGCCGCCTCGGCGACCGCCTCGCGGTCGTCGTCGGACAGGGCGGCGAAGAACGGAATCGTCTTCAGGCGGTCTGCCTCCACCGGGCGAATCTACCGCCGGGCGGGGTGGTCGCCGTGACGGACCTGTGGCCGGGCGGACGCGAAGTGGTGACGGCGGCGTCGCCGGCGCGGGCAGGACACGGGCGGAGGATCCTGAAACTGACGCGGCACGGGGTCGCATTCGAGCTTCGGGAGGTAGGCATGGCGTCGTTCGATCCCAAGAGTCTGAGTCGGGCCGACCAGGCAGTCCTCGGCGGTGCGGCGGTCGCGTTCATCGCAGGCTTCCTGCCGTGGTACGGCTACACCGGGCCGAACTCGATCCTGCGGGCGTACGGGTCGGTCAGCGGCTGGTCGGCCGGCTTCTCGGCGTGGGCGGGGACGCTCCTGCTCGTGCTCGCCGGCGTGTTCCTGCTCCTGCGCCGCCTCGAGGTGGCGCTGCCGAGCCTGCCGGTCGGGCCCGCCGCGATCGTCGCCGGCGTCTCGGCGCTCGGCCTTCTGCTCGTGATCATCCGCTGGCTGACCTTTCCGTCGGTGCCCGGGCTGGCGATCGGCTCGAAGTACGGGGTGTGGATCGCGCTGATCGCGGGGCTTGCCGAGACGGCAGGCGCGGTGGTGGCGCTGCGGGAGTCGGGCGAGCCGCTCCCGTGGGCCCAGGCGAGCGGTCCGGGGGCCTGAGCCCCCGGCCCGCGGCCGGGGGATGCCGGCCGCGCTTCAGGAACTGAAGCAACGAAGCTTTACAAAATAAAGTAACACCGGTAGTCTTCCGCACTTGCCGTCGCGTGACGCCGAGACGCCCTCGCTCGAGCTCGTCCTGAAGCGGAACTCGGTCGAGCGCCTGAAGCGGGAGAAGAGCCCGCTTGGGATGCTCGACGAGCTGCCCGCTCTGATCGCGGCCGGGTACGAGCGGATGCCCGAGGAGGACATCGTGCGGCTCAAGTGGTGGGGCCTCTACCACGACAAGCCGAAGATCGGGACGTTCATGCTGCGCGTGAAGATC
>DASRGA010000026.1:0-2387 GCA_035651295.1 Gaiellaceae bacterium
ATCGAAGCGGCCCTCGACGAGGCGACCAGGTAGTTACCCCTTAAGGGGGACGTTTCCTCTCGCGCCCACGCCGATCGTGCGAGGGGATGGGTGGCAGGCGCGCGCGCATGCTCGCGATTCCGGCGGTGATCCTCGCGGCGACGGTCGCGGGCTTCGTGATGGTCGCCCGCGAGACCGCAGGCGGTGCGGTCAGCGCTGCGGCGAGCCCCGACTGGCTGCTGCTCGCGGCCGCGTTCGGGATCGGCGCGCTCGTCCAGCCGCTGCGCGCGCTCGCGTGGCGCCAGACGCTCGGCGAGGTTGGCTTCCGCGCGATCTACGCTGCGAGCGCGGTCGGATCGTTTCTCGACACCGTCCTCCCGGGGCGGCTCGGCGAGGCGTCGAAGGTCGCGGTGCTGCGCGCGGCCGCGGCCGAGCGGTGGCCGGGCGTCCCGAAGGCGGGCGGCAGCCTGCTCGCGACGCACCTGACCGAAGGGATCGCCTTCTGCCTCGTCGGCGCCACCGCCGGGGCGTTCCTGCCGGTGCCGGGATGGACGAGGGGCGCGCTCGTCGGTGCCGTGGTGCTCGCCGCCGCCGGGCTGCTCGTCGCCGCGGCACTGCATCGAAAGCTCGGCCGGCGGCTGCCGTCGTGGGCCGGCCGGTTCCTCGCGTCCGCGGCGGCGCCGCGGGTCGTGCTGCTGAGGGCACTGGCGATCCTCGTCGCGACGTGGGCCGTCCGCTGCGTCGGCGTCCTGCTGACCCTGAACGCTGTCGGCGTGCACGCGAGCCTCGGTGCGGCGCTGATCTACATGACGGTCACGGGCCTCGCGAGCACGGCGCCGCTTCTCCCCGGCAACGTCGGCGTCTACCAGGGAGCCGCCGTCGGCGCGCTCGCGATGCTCGGCCACGCGGGCTCGGCCGCCGTCGCCGCGAGCCTCGTGATGCCGGTGATGGCGAGCGTCGTCACCGCCGCGGCAGCGCTCGTCGGCCTCGCGCTGTACGGGCGGCAGTTCCTCGTCCTCCCGCGGGCCGCTCTGGCTCGCCGCACCTAGTCCGAAACCGGCATACAGGGGTCAGACCCTTTACGAGCCGCCGCGCGCTCGGCTGCAGGGGATGCCGCACTTCCGATACCTCGCCTCACGAGGTATGGTGCCTGACATGAAGGCCGAAGTCCTCAAGGGACACCTCGACGCCTTGGTCCTCGCCGCGTTGGAGCACGAGCCCGCGCACGGCTACGCGATCATCCAGCGCCTCCGCCGACGTAGCGACGACATCTTCCGCCTTCCGGAGGGAACGGTCTATCCCGCGCTGCATCGCCTCGAGCGTGACGGCCTCGTCAAGAGCCGCTGGACGGCGGCAAGCGGCCGCCGACGCCGGGTCTACCGGCTGACGCGTGCGGGGGAGGAGGCGCTCGCCGTCCGCCGGCTCGAGTGGCGTACGTTCTCGCGCGCGGTCGAGGCGGTGCTCGCGTGAGCCGCTACCTCGACGATCTCCGGCGGGAGCTTGCCGAAGTCGGGATCGGCGGCCGCCTCCGCGACCGTATCCTCGCCGAAGCAGCCGACCATCTCGCCGAAGGCGACGTCCGGAGCTTCGGCGATCCGGCCGAGCTCGCCCGCGAGTTCGCCGACGACCTCGCGACGGTGCGCAGCCGGCGCGCAACGCTGCGGTCGCTGGCCGCGCTCGCCGCCGCCGCGGCGGTGTTCGCACCGGCGTTTCTCCTTGCGGCGACGGCGGGACGAACGGGCGACATCTTCTCGGCCGAGTGGCCGCCGCTCGGAGTGCTCGCCGTGCTGGGGCTGGTCGCCTGCCCGCAGCTCTCGTTCGCGGCGGGGTTGCTAGCCCTGCTCCGGCTCGCTCGTCGGCGGCGGGAGCGACGGCTCGCGGCACAGGACGTCGCCCTGCTCCTGCGCCGGACGCGGATCGCGCTCGCCTTCGGCGGCGGAACGCTCGCCTCGGCCGCGCTGTACGCGTTGGAGTACCGCGCCGAGCTCGACCCGTGGTACGTGCTGGCAATCCCGGCCGCAGCGGCCGCCGCCGGCGCCTGCCTGGCGGCTGCGGGAATCGCCACGCGCCGGGCAGCCGGGGTCAAGTCGTCCGTTCCCGGCGAGGCCGGCGACGTTTTCGACGACCTCCCGATCGCCCTGCCGCGACGCCCCTGGCTCCTTTTCGCGCTGGCCGCCGCCACGGCCGCGGCGCCGGCGCTCGTCGCCGGCGGGGTGACGAACGAGGGGCCGCGCAACGCTGCGGCGGAGCTCGTATTCGTCGCCGCCGGCTTCCTCGCGCTCGGAAAGAGGCTCGGGCTCCGCCGCTAGCATCGGCGCCATGGCCGTCGCCGAGCCGAAGGACTACCTCGCCGACCTGAACCCGGTCCAGCAGGAGGCCGTCCTGACGACTGAGGGCCCGCTGCTCGT
>DASRGA010000027.1:0-37488 GCA_035651295.1 Gaiellaceae bacterium
GATGCCGCGCTCGAGATCCTTCGGATCGCGCGGCGGCTCGAGGTGGTTGTCGAGCGCGATGAAGTAGAACGACGCGCCGATCCACGCGATCGCAGCGATCACGTGTAGCCAGCGGAACAGCAGGTTGCCCCACTGCCACCAGTAGTCCGAGAGAGCTACGAGGTGCGCCATCGGTCGATCGCGATCTGCACGAGCTCGTCGACGCCGGTTGCGAGCTCCTCGTCCCGCGAACGCTCGATCCGCTCCCGCAGCACCGCGAGGATCTCACGGCGCGGGCGCCGGTTCACGAAGACCACGAACCGAAACCCGAAGCGCTCCTCGTAGCGCCGGTTCAGCTCGGCCAGCTCCGCGAGCACCTCCGGGTCGTCGTCCGTTCCCTGCTCGGCGGCGGACCGCGCGGACAGCCCTCGCCGCGCCCCGATGCGCGGGTGCGCGTCGAGCACCTCCTTCTGCTCGCCCGGCGACAGCTCCCGGGCGACGCCGGGCGCGCGCACGAGCGGATCGTCGAGCGCAGCGAGCCGCTCGACGAGGACGGTGCGCCCTTCGAACAGCTCGGCGAGCTCGTCGACGGTCAGCTGCCGCGGTAGGTCGCGCACGCGTAGGAGGAGATCAGCAGCGGCACGTGGTGGTGGCCGTCGCCGAGCTCGACCTCGAGCTCGACGCGCCGGAAGAAGGGCGACGGCGGATGGAAGACGAGGCGAAACGTCCCCGGGCCGGCGTCGGCGAGCTCGCGGATCCGCCCGTCCGCATCCGTGACGCCCTCGCCGGCGAGCGAGCCGTCCGCCGCGTACAGCTCGACGCGCACGCCGGACGCGGGCCGTCCCTGCTCCGTGTCGAGGACGTGCGTCGAGATCGTCATCGGCTCCACAGTCTCCGCGCCTGTTTGCGGTGCTCGAGCGCGATCTCCTGCTCGTCGGCGTGCACCAGCGCGCCGCCGCGCACGACGTCGCGGCCGCCCACGAGCAGACGGTCGACGCGGTGCGGGCCCGAGAGCACGAGGTTGGCGACGAGGTCGTCGGCGCCACCGAACTCGAGCGTGTCGGTCCGCCAGACGGCGATGTCGGCACGCTTGCCGGGCTCAAGCGAGCCGATGTCGTCGCGCCGCAGCACGGACGCGCCGCCGCGCGTCGCGAGCCGGAGGGCGTCGCGTGTGGTGAGTGCGCCGCCGCCGTCGCGTCCGCGTGCGATGAGCAGCGCCTGCTTCACCTCGCCGAAGAGATCGCCGCGCTCGTTCGACGCTGTGCCGTCGACGCCGAGGCCCACGCGGACGCCCGCATCGAGCAGCGCACGCACGGGAGCGACGCCGGCGCCGAGCCGCAGATTCGACGTCGGGCAGTGCGCGACGCCGACACCGGCGCCGCCGAACGTGCGCACGTCGTCGCGGGAAAGGTGGACGCAGTGCGCGCACCATACGTCGCCGTCGATCCAGCCGACTCGCTCGAGGTACTCGACCGGCGTGCAGCCGTAGAGCTCGCGACAGTACGCGTCCTCATCGACCGTCTCGGCGAGATGCGTGTGCAGCTGCAACCCGAGCCGTCGCGCGAGCGCGGCCGACTCCTCCATCAGGCGTGTCGTCACGCTGAACGGCGAGCACGGCGCGACCGCGATGCCGACGAGGTCGCCGTCGGCCCGCGCGGCCAAGCGCTCGGTGTCGGCGAGGATCGCGTCGAGGTCCTCGACCAGCGAGTCGGGCGGGAGCCCGCCGTCCGACTCGCCGAGGTCCATCGAGCCGCGCGAAGCGACGAACCGCAGCCCGATCGACCGCGCCGCGTCGAGCTCGGCCTCGATCAGCCCGGCGACGCCCCGCGGAAAGACGTAGTGGTGGTCGAAGACCGTCGAGCACCCCGAGAACGCGAGCTCCGCGAGCCCTGCGCGCGCTGCGGCGTGCTCCATCTCGGCGTCGAGGCGCGCCCACGTCGGGTAGAGCTCGCGGAGCCACGAGAAGAGATCCGCCTGCTGCGCCCGTGCTCGTGTGAGCGTTTGAAACAGGTGGTGATGCGTGTTGACGAGGCCCGGCGTGACGACCGCACCGGCGAGATCCTCGGCATCGCCCGCCGGCGGCTCGCCCGCGCCCGTCTCCGCGACGAGCGCGTCCTCGATCCGGACCCAACCCCGCTCGTGCTCGGTGCCGGCATCGTCCATCGTCACGACGCGGCAGTTCGCGAGGATCATCCGGCCTCCAGCGGCACGAGCTCGAAGCGGTCGACGTCGACGAGGCCGCGGTCGGTGAGCTTGAGGCTCGGGATCACGGAGAGCGCGAGGAACGACAGGTGCTGGAACGGCGCCTCGAGCGTGCAGCCGAGCCCGCGCGCCGCGGCGACCAGCGCGTTCGACGCGGCGACGACCTGCTGGAGCGGCGCGTCCGAGAGCAACCCGGCTACCGGCAGGGGGAGCTCCGCGAGCACCTCTGCCCCGTCGACGACCACGATGCCGCCGCCGCGGTTTGCGAGCCGGCGCACCGCGGCCGCCATCGACGCGTCGTTCATCCCGACGACGACGACGTTGTGCGCGTCGTGGGCGACGCTCGACGCGAGCGCGCCGCGCCGCAGCCCGAAGCCGCGCACGAACCCGAGGCCGGCGCGCCCGGTGCCGAGGTGTCGCTCGACGACCGCGATCTTGGCGAGGTCGCGCTCGGAATCCGCCGTCGCCTCGCCGGCGCGCGCGGGCAACTCCTCGACGAGCGTGTCGGTGACGATCTGCCCGGGGACGATCCCGATCACGCGCGCGGCGCCGCCGTTCCACGGGACGCGGAACATCTCCGGGCCGTACGCGCCGATGCGCACGGTGTGCCGCACCCAGTCGGGCACCTCCGCCGCGGGGACGTCCGCGACCGGCCGTCCTCCCTTCAGCACCGCGTCGGGCACGAAGCGCTCGAGGTCGGGTAGCAGCAGGATGTCGGCCGCGCGGCCCGGCGCGACCGCGCCGAGTGCGCCCAAGCCGTGCCAGAGTGCGGGGTTGAGCGTCGCGCAGACCAGCGCGTCCTCGGGCGGGATGCCCGCCGCGACCGCGTCGCGCACCATCGAGTTGATGTGGCCGTCGGCGGCGATGTGCTCCGGCTCGCGGTCGTCGGTGCAGAACGCGATGCGGCCGGGGCCGTACTCGGCGAGCAGCGGCAGCAGCGCCTGCAGGTTGCGCGCCGCGGTCGCCTCCCGGATCAGCAGCCACATGCCGGCGCGCAGGCGCTCGCGGCCCTCCTCGGCGGTGTAGGCCTCGTGGTCGGAGCCGACGCCCGCGGCGGCGTACGCGTTGAGGGCGCGGCCGCGCACGCCGGGCGCGTGCCCGTCGACGTGCGCTGCCAGCTCGAGCTTCGCCAGCTCGTCGGGAGCGCCGCCGACGACGCCGGGGAAGTTCATCATCTCGGCGAGCCCGATCACGCGCCGGCGGCGGAGGAGCGCGTCGAGGTCGCCGGGCGTGAGCGCACGCCGCGGCGACTCGAAGCCGGAGGCGGGCACGCACGACGACGCCATGAAGAACACGTCGAGCGGCAGGCCGGCGGTCGCGTCGAGCAGCCAGTGCACGCCGTCGGTGCCGAGCACGTTTGCGATCTCGTGCGGGTCGGCGACCACCGCCGTAGTCCCGAACGGCAGGACGAGCCGCGCGAACTCGTCCACGAGCAGCTTCGACGACTCGAGATGCATGTGCGCGTCGATCAGCCCGGGGACGACGAAGCGGCCGGAGGCGTCGATCGTCTCGCGGCCTTCGTAGGCGCCGAGCCCCGCCACCACGCCGTCGGCGACCGCGACGTCGACGTCGAGCCACTCGCGGGTGAACACCGACAGCACGCGGCCGCCGCGCACGACGAGATCGGCGGGCTCGTCGCCGCGGGCGACGGCGAGCCGACGCGGGAGGGGTGCGTCCACTGCCGCAGAACCGTACCCTTCGCCACCGTGGATGTCCTGACGCCAAGGACGCTCGACGACGCCCTCGCGCTGAAGGCGGAGCATCGGGACGCCTGGCCGATCCAGGGCGGCACCGACGTCCTCGTCGCGCTCAACTTCGACCGCGCCCGGCCGGCGGTGATGCTCAACCTGAACGAGGTGGCGGAGCTGCGCGGGTACGAGCGTGCCGACGGAGAGCTGCGCCTGGGGGCGGGGCTCACCTACACGGAGCTCGAGCACGGTCCGCTCCGCGACGAGCTGCGCGCGCTCTCGGAGGCGGCCCGCACCGTCGGCTCGCCGCAGATCCGCAACCGCGGCACGATCGGCGGCAACCTCGGCACCGCGTCGCCGGCCGGCGACGCGATTCCCCCGCTCGTCGTCGAGGGCGCCGAGGTCGAGTGCGCCTCGGTGCGCGGGACGCGGCGCGTGCCGGTGGCGGAGTTCGTGACGGGCGTGAAGCGCAACGCGCTCGAGCCGGACGAGCTCGTGACTGCGGTCTGGGTGCGGCCGTCGAATGCGGCGCAGACGTTCATGAAGGTCGGCCCGCGCAACGCGATGGTGATCGCCGTTTGCTCGCTCGCGCTCTCGGCCGGCGACGCGCTGCGCGCCTGCTTCGGGTCGGCGTCGCCGCGCCCGGTGCTCGTCACGGCGCCGCTCGACGAGGCGGCGACGTTCGCGGAGCGCGTCGCGGAGGCGGCTGCGCCGATCGACGACGTGCGCGGCAGCGCCGGCTACCGGCGCCACGCGCTGCGCGTCCTCGCGGAACGCGCGCTGAAGCGGGTGGTGCTGTGAGGGTCACCGTCAGGGTCAACGGCGAGACGCGCCAGGCCGACTGCTGGGAGGGCGAGTCGCTGCTCTTTGCGCTGCGCGAGAAGCTCGGCCTGCCGGGCTCGAAGAACGCGTGCGAGCAGGGCGAGTGCGGCTCGTGCTCGGTGCTGCTCGACGGCGTGCTCGTCTGCTCGTGCCTCGTGCTCGCCGCGCAGGCGGACGGGCACGAGGTGGCGACGGTGGAGGGGCTCGCGGACGGCGGCGAGCTCCACCCCGTCCAGCAGGCGTTCGTCGACGCCGGCGCCGTGCAGTGCGGCTTCTGCACGCCCGGCCTCGTCGTCGCGGCCGTCGACCTGCTGCGCCGCAACGCGAGCCCGTCGGACGACGAGATCCGCGAGGCGCTCTCCGGCAACCTCTGCCGCTGCACGGGCTACGTGAAGATCGTCGACGCCGTGCGGCTCGCGGCCGAGCGCGCATGACGCGGGCGCTGCAGGTCGGCCGGGCCGTCCTCGCGCCGCGCGCGGACGCGCCGCCGAAGACGCAGGGGGCCTTCGCCTACTCGAGCGACCTGAGCGCACCCGGGATGCTGTGGGGCCACACCGTACGCAGCCCGCACGCGCACGCGCGGATCGCGGCGGTCGACATCTCCGAGGCGGTGGCGATGCCCGGCGTCCACGCGGTGCTCACCCATGCCGACGTGCCGGGCGCGAAGCACTACGGGCTCGAGTTCGCCGACCAGCCGGTGCTCGCGATCGACCGCGTGCTGTACGTCGGCGAGCCGGTCGCGCTCGTCGCCGCCGAGCATCCGGAGCAGGCCCGGCGCGCGGCCGAGCGGATCCGCGTCGAGTACGAGCCGCTCCCGCCGGTGGACGACATGGAGCGCGCCACCGAGCTCCCGGACCTGCATCCGGAGAAGCCGACGCGCGGCCACGGCTACCTGGAGGACGACCGGCCGAACGTCGTCCGCCACATGGTGATCCGGCACGGCGATCCGGAGACGGAGGGGGAGGTGGCCGTCTCGGGCGTCTACGAGCTCGGCATGCAGGACCAGGCGTTCCTCGGCCCCGAGTCGGGGCTCGCCGTCCCCGACGGGGAGGGCGGCGTCGACATCTACGTGGCGACGCAGTGGCTGCACGTCGACCGCGACCAGATCGCTCCGTGCCTCGGCCTGCCGGAGAGCGCCGTGCGCGTGCACCTCGCCGGCGTCGGCGGTGCGTTCGGCGGGCGCGAGGACCTGTCGATGCAGATCCACGGGGCGCTGCTCGCGCTGCACACGAACAGGCCCGTGAAGATCGTCTACAACCGCGAGGAGTCGTTCACCGGGCACGTGCACCGTCATCCCGCGCGCATCTGGTGCGAGCATCGCGCGGCGCGCGACGGCCGGCTCGTCAACGTGCGCATGCGCATCCTGCTCGACGGCGGCGCGTACGCGTCGTCGTCGACCGCGGTCACCTCGAACGCGGCGTCGTTCGCCGTCGGGCCGTACGCGGTCGAAAACGCGCTGATCGATTCGACGTGCGTGTACACCAACAACCCGCCGTGCGGCGCGATGCGCGGCTTCGGCGCCGTGCAGACGTGCTTCGCCGCCGAGGCGCAGCTGGACAAGCTCGCGGCCGCGCTCGACATCGACCCGGTCGAGCTGCGGCTGCTGAACGCACTCGAGCCGGGCGACGTGCTGCCGACGGGTCAGACGATCACCGGCTCGCTGCCGGTGGCCGAGGTGATCCGGGCGGCCGCGGCGCTGGAGCCGCCGCCCGGCGAGCCGCTGCCGCGCGACCCGCTGCGGCTGCCCGGCGGCGCCGGCAACACCTCGCACGGCGAGGGCGTTCGGCGCGGCGTCGGCTTCGCGGTCGGCTTCAAGAACATCGCCTACTCGGAGGGCTTCGACGACTCGACCGCGGCGCGCGTCCGCCTCGACCCGTCCGGCTTCGCCGAGGTGCACTGCGCGGCGGCCGAGGTCGGGCAGGGCGTCACCTCGGTGATCCTGCAGGTGGCGCGGCTCGAGCTCGGGCTCGACGACGTGCGCCTCGCGCCGTCGCAGACGGCGAACGTCGGCTCCGCCGGGTCGGCGTCCGCGTCGCGGCTGACGTGGATGGCGGCCGGCGCCGTGCGCGACGCCTGCCGCGCGGCGCTCGCGGAGCAGGCGCTCCGGCCGGGCGAGGAGATCGACGTCGAGCGCGTCTACCGCCATCCGCGGACGACGCCGCTCGACCCGCAGACGGGCCAGATCACCGGCGAGCGCGCACACGTCGCCTTCGCGGTGTGCGCGATGAAGGTGGTCGCGGAGGTCGACGTCGACCTCGGGCTGACGCGGGTCGTCTGGATCGGCGCCGCCCAGGACGTCGGCCACGCGCTGAACCGGCAGCACGTCGAGGGCCAGATCGAGGGCGGCACGGCGCAGGGCCTCGGGCTCGCGCTGATGGAGGAGATCCAGTGCCGCGGCGGGCTGATCGCGAACGCGAGCTTCACCGACTACCTGATCCCGACCATGCTCGACATGCCGCCGGTCGAGTCGGTCCTGATCGAGGATCCGGAGCCGGACGCGCCCTACGGCCTGAAGGGCGTCGGCGAGCCGCCGACCGTGGTCTCGACGGCCGCGGTCGTGTCGGCGCTGCGCGCCGCGACGGGCCGGGAGCTCGTGCGCGTCCCGGTCCGGCCCGACGACATCGTCTTCTAGCTAGTCGACGGCGACCGGCTCCGGCGCCGGCTCGCCGCGCGGGCCGGCCGGTTCCTGCCGCACGACGGCGGCGACCGCGACGACGACGATCGCCGCGCCCGCGAGCAGGCGCCAGGTCACGTGCTCGCCGCGGAAGATGACGCCGAGCGTGATCGCGACGATCGGGTTCACGTACGCATAGGTCGAGACGAGGCCGAGCGGCGCGTTTCCGAGCAGCCAGACGTAGGCGGTCAGGCCGAGCAGCGAGCCGAAGGTGACGAGGTAGGCCCACCCGGCGAGCGACGCCGCCGACGGCGAGAAGTGGTGCACGCTGAGCGCGCCGAGCGGCAGCAGCACGAGCCCGCCGAAGAACGTCTCGAGCGAGGTCGCCGCGAACGCGTCCTCGGGCAGCGGCAGGCGCGACGAGAGGTAGGAGCCGGTCGCCCACATCGCCGCCGCCAGCACGACGAGCCCGATGCCGAAGCCGGTCGCCCCGCCCGACGGGCGGGCGAGCACGGCGACGCCGGCGAAGCCGGTGCCGACGCCCGCGAGCATCTGCCAGGGAAGCCGCTCCCGGGTGAGGCGGAGGGCGGCGAGCCACAGCGGCACCGAGGCGAAGATCAGCGCCGACAGGCCGCTCGGGACGTGCCGCTCGGCGACGAAGAGAATCGCGTTCGCGCCCGGCAGCAGGGCGCCGACGAGGACGCAGGAGGCGAGCGCGCGGTGGGAGACGCGCAGCGTGCCGCCGCGCAGCACCGCGATCGCGCCCAGCAGGATGCCGGCCGCGATGAAGCGGGTGGAGGCCGCGAAGAGCGGCGGGATCGTCTCGCCCGCGTACGCGATCCCGAGGTAGGTCGACCCCCAGAGCAGGTACACCGTGACGAGCGCGGTCCAGACCTTGGTGCTCGCGCTCACCCTCTATCGAACGAGCGAGAGGGCCGCGCCGATTCCCAGCAGGGCGATTCCCGCGGCGCGCGGGACGGAGATGTCGATCCGCTCGACGCCGAACAGGCCGAACCGGTCGATCAGCGCGCCGGCGACGAGCTGGCCGGCGATCAGGATCCCGATCGTCGCCGTCGCGCCGATGCGCGGCTGCGCGAACGTGATCGAGGTGACGACCGTCAGCCCCATCACGCCGCCGATCCACATCCAGGCCGGCGTGCGCAGCACGTGATGGAGTCCGCCGAGGCCGCCGCGCGCCGCGAGCAGCAGGGCGGCGGCGAGCGCGAGCTGGATCACGGTCGAGAAGACGAGCGCCTCGAGGACGCCGATCCGCCCGCCGAAGCGGCCCATCACGGCCACCTGGACGGAGCCGGCGAGGCCGGCGGCGGTGGCGAGCAGGACCGCGAGCCCGCTCAGGCTAGTCTCCCGGGTGCCGTGTTCAAGGTGGTCGTACTGTACGAGGAGGCGCCGGACGCCGAGGCCTACGCGGCGCACGCGGAGGTGTGCGCGCGCGTGCCCGGAGCGACGTTCCGGCACGGGCCGGTGCTCGGCTCGCCGGCCGGCCACGCCGCGCACGCCTACTACGCGGAGTGGGAGCTGCCCGACCGGGAGGCGTTCGAGGCGGCGACGGCCAGCCCCGAGTTCATGGCGACGGGCCGCGACGCGCGCGACCGCGGGCTGCCGCGGCCGACGGTCGAGTTCCTCGAGCTCTCCTAGCGAAATCGCGGGGGGCGCTTCTCGCGCACGGCGGCGACGCCCTCCTCGACGTCGCCGGCGGTCATGTCGAGGAACTCGAGCGCGAGCGACGCGTCGAACGCGGGGCCGGCGGCGCGCAGCCAGTTGTTCAGCGCGAGCTTCGTGTGGCGCAGCGCGGGCTGCGACCCCTCCGCGAGCCGGGTCGCGATCGCGAGCGCCCGCTCCTCGAGCTCCGCTTCGGGCACGCACAGCGAGACGAGCCCGATCCGCTCGGCCTCGGCGCCGTCGAGCGGCTCGCAGAGGAGCAGGTGGTACTTCGCCTTCGCGAGCCCGCAGAGCAGCGGCCAGACGATCGCGGCGTGGTCGCCGGCGGCGACGCCGAGCTTCGTGTGTCCGTCGACGATGCGCGTCGAGGGCGTCGCGAGCGAGATGTCGGCGAGCAGCCCGACGGCGAGCCCGGCGCCGACGGCGGGGCCGGCCATGGCGGACACGATCGGCTTCGGGCACTCGATCACGTTGTAGACGAGGTCGCGCGCCTCCTGGAACACGCGCAGCCTCGTCGCGGGGTCGCGCGCGATGTCGAGCACGAGGTCGAGGTCGCCGCCGGCGCTGAAGGCGCCGTCGGCGCCCCGCACGAGCACGGCGCGCGTGTCGTCGTCGTCGGCGATCGCCCGCCAGACGCCGGCGAGCTCGCGGTGCGCGGCCGCGTCGACGGCGTTCAGGCGGCCGGGCGCGCGCAGCGTCAGCCGCAGCACGTGCCGGGCGGGCCGGTCGAGCTCCAGGCTCGGGAAGCGCTCGTAGCCGTCGATCAACCGACTGTACAAGTCCGGCCCGCGCTCTATGGTTGGCCCGTGCCCGAGGTCGAGGTGACGCGCGACGGTGCGGTCCTGACGGTCACGCTCAACCGCCCGGAGGTGCTCAACGCCCTGAACCGGGCGGTGCATCGCGGCCTCCACGACGCGCTGCGCCTGGCCGCCGAGGACTCCTCCGTCCGCGCCGTCGTGATCACCGGGGCCGGCCGTGGTTTCTGCGTCGGCCAGGACCTGCAGGAGTTTTCGGACGGCGCGGGGGACGTCGCGCAGAACCTGCGGGACAACTACCACCGAAACGTGCTCGCGATCCGTGCGCTGGAGAAGCCGGTGATCGCGGCGGTGAACGGCGCGGCGGCCGGGGCCGGCATGTCGCTCGCGCTCGCCTGCGACCTCCGCGTCGCCGCCGCGTCGGCGAGCTTCGTGCCGGCGTTCATCAAGATCGGACTCGTCCCCGACTCGGGCGGCACGTGGCTCGTCCGCCGGCTCCTCGGCGCCGCGCGGGCGTTCGAGTGGCTGACGACCGGCCGCCGGCTGGCCGCCGAGGAGGCGCGCGCGCTCGGGCTCGTCGCCGAGGTCGTGCCCGACGAGGAGCTGGCGGCCCGCGCGCTCGAGCTTGCGCGGCTCTACGCGGCGATGCCGACGCGCGCCGTCTGGCAGACGAAGCGGCTGCTCGACGCCGCCGAGACGAGCACGTTCGCCGAGCAGCTCGAGCTCGAGGCGGCGGCGCAGGCCGAGCTCGTGCGGACGCCCGACTTCCGCGAGGGGGTGGCGGCGTTCCTGGGGAAGCGCGACGCGGCGTTCACGGGCGGCGAGGCGCCGGCGCCGCACCCGGTCCGCCTCGTCGTCACCGACGACCTGCGCCGCTGGCGGCTCACGACCGCCCTCAGGCCGCTGCTCGCGCTTCCGCACCTCGCGGTGCTCGCGCTGTGGCAGCTCGCCGTGCTCCCGGTCGTCGCCGTGAGCTGGGCGATCCTGCTCGTCCGCGGGCGGCCGAGCGAGCGGCTGCACGGCTGGCTCGCGTCGCTCGTCCGCTACTTCGTGCACGTCCACGGCTACGCGTACCTCGTCGGCGAGCCGTTCCCGTCCTTCCGGCCGGAGGCGCCGTACCCCGTCGACGTCGTCGTGCCGCCGCCGGGCCCGCAGCCGCGGTGGTCGACGGCGCTGCGCATCCTCCTCGCGGTCCCGGCGTTCGTGTTCGCGAGCGTCCTCTCGGTCGTGCTCGGCGCGGTGTCGGCGGTCGCCGCGGTCGCGGCGCTGGCGCTCGGCCGCGCCCCGCGGGGCCTCCGCGACCTGAGCGCGTACTGCGTCCGCTACGACGCGCAGCTCGCCGCCTACCTCTACCTGCTCACCGACCGCTACCCCACGCTCGCCGGCTCCCGCTGACGACGACGGGAGCGGCGGTCTCGCCTTCGAGCTCTGCGCTCTGCGAGCGCGTGGCTCATTCGGCTCGAGGGCGCCGAGGGGCGAGGAGCGCCCCGATCCGGGCTCCCTCCTCGATCGGCGTGCTCTGCGGGCGGGCTTCTGCGAGCAGCGCCTCGAGCGCGAGGTCGTCGAGAGGGATTCGATCGGACGCGGCGATCTCATCGAGCTCGGCGCCGAGCCGAGTGAGGCGGTGGAGGTTGTCGGGGTTCAAGGCGACCGTTTTCTCCGTCCCGTAGCGCTCGTGGATGATCGCATCTCCGGGTCCGACCAGAGGGTTCGCCGGACGACGGCCCCTCGGCAGCGCGACCTCACCTCCAGGCCGCGGACCCGCTTGGAGTCCGGCTCGTCGCTGAGAATGAGCACGTGGCTGTCCCTGCGCGTCCCGCCGTCTACCACATCACCCATGTCGACAACCTGGGCCACGTCATGGCGGACGGTGGGCTCCTCTCGGACGCCGATCTGGCCGCTCGGGGAGGTCCGGCCGTCGCGATCGGCATGAGCACCATCAAAGCGCGGCGACTTCGCGAGCTCCCGGTCAAGTGCCACCCCGAGACGTTCGTCGGGGAGTACGTCCCCTTCTACTTCTGCCCGCGGTCGATCATGCTCTATCTGCTCCATATGGGGAACCGCCCCGAGGTGACCTATCGCGGCGGCCAGGGCCCGATCATTCACCTCGTTGCCGCTGTCCGAGAGGTTGTCGGCTGGGCCGACGGCGAGGGCCGACGCTGGGCGTTCAGCTTGTCGAACGCCGGCGCACGTTACACCGAGTTCAGGAACTCGCTCGAACTTCTCGGAGAGATCGACTGGGACGCGGTCGCCAGCGACGACTTCCGAAGCCGCGAGGTCAAGGAGGGCAAGCAGGCCGAGTTCCTCGTCTACGAGTTCGTGCCGTGGGAACTCGTCCGCGAGATCGGCGTCCGCTCCGAGGACGTTGCTGCCCGAGTGCGAGCGATCCTCGACGGCGCAGATCACGCCCCGCCGGTCGGCGTCCGTCCGACGTGGTATTTCTAGGAGCTTCGGGGAAGGGAGCGCCGTGATCCGCTATGCGCAGGGCGACATTCTCGAGGCGCACACCGAGGCGCTAGTCAACACCGTCAATTCTGTCGGAGTGATGGGGCGTGGCATCGCGCTGCAGTTCAAGCGAGCGTTCCCCGGCAACTTCAAGGCGTATGAGGCTGCGTGTAAGCGTGGCGAGGTTCAGCCTGGCCGGATGTTCGTGTACGAGACCGGCGAGCTCAGCCCGCGGTTCGTCATCAACTTTCCGACCAAGGTTCACTGGCGGGGCAAGAGCCGTCTCGAGTACATCGAGTTGGGCCTCGAAGCGCTCGTCGGCGAGATCACGACGCGGAACATCCGCTCGATTGCGATTCCGCCGCTCGGGAGCGGGCTCGGAGGGCTCGACTGGGCTGAGGTGCGGCCGCTGATCGAACGCGCGATGTCGATCGTTCCGGACGTCGATGCCGTGGTCTACGAGCCAGCGCGCGCGCCTGCTGCCACTCCCTCGACGAAGGACGTGGATTCACCGCGGATGACGCCGGGGCGTGCGGCTCTCGTTGCCTTGACGGCCCGATACCTCGCAGGGCTTCTTGACCCCGCGATCAACCTCCTCGAGCTGCACAAGCTCATGTACTTCCTGCAGGCCGCTGGCGAACCGTTGCGTCTCCGCTACAAGAAGGCTTGGTACGGCCCCTACGCTGAGAACCTGCGGCATGTGCTCATGGCTGTCGAGGGCCATCTCATCATCGGATACGGAGGTGAGGGCGACTCGCCCGACACGGTGCTGGAGCTCGTCCCCGGCGCGTCGGACGCGGCCGAGACCTACCTCTCGGGGAGGGAAGCGACGCAGCGGCGGTTCTCCCGTGTGGACGAACTCGTCGAGGGCTACGAGACGCCGTACGGCCTTGAGCTGCTCGCGACGGTTCACTGGATCGTTGCGAACGAGGGCATTGATGACGCAGATCAAGTCGCGGAAGCGACCTGGGCCTGGGGTCATCGCAAGCGCAGGTTCACCCGTGGCCAGATCGATCTCGCGCTCGAACGTCTGAAGGCGCTCGGTTGGGCTGACGCGGCCGCCGCATAGCGGCTTGTCTCGGGTCGGGGACCGCTGCCGGGCATGTGGCTACGTTCGCGCACAAACGGGGAGTGGGCAGACATCACGATCCTCGAGAACCACCCACACGCGGGGTCGTCCGAGGCGCAGCCGTCAGTCAGATCGTCTTGAACTGCTCGAACGGCTGGCGGCAGTTCGTGCACCAGCGGAGCGAGCGGCACGGCGTCGGGCCGAAGATGTTCTCGAGCGTCGTCTCCGACGAGCCGCAGTACGGGCAGCGGAACGCCTTCGACGTGAGCTGCACGAGGGTCGTCGCGCCCGCGGCGCGCGGGGCCGGCGGCGCGAAGCCGGCGTCGCGCAGCTTCTCCCGGCCGGCGGGCGTGATCCGGTCGGTCGACCACGAGTCGTCGGCGATCACCGCCACCTCCGGCGTCGCGCCGAGGCGGACGACGGCCTCCTCGAGCGCCCGCGTCATCACTTCGAGCGCCGGGCAGCCGAGGAAGGTCGGCGTGAACTCGATCCGGACGCGGTCGCCGTCGACCGCCACGTCGCGGATCACGCCGAGGTCGACGAGCGAGATGACCGGGATCTCCGGGTCGGGCACCTCGTCGAGCGCGGCCCACACCGCCTCGGCGGTCACCATTGCGCGCCCGGGGCCGACCGGCGCACCTCCGTCATCGTCTCCCACAGCTCGGCGAGCGCGGGCGTGTGCGCGCCGCGCTCGACGGCCGGCGCCGGCTCGAGCCCGACGCGGGCGGCGAGCTCCGGTCGAAGCTCCGGTTCGAGGACGCCGAGCGCGTACGGCCACAGCTCCGCCACCGCGGCGCGGAAGCGGGGCTCGCCGCGCAGGCGCCCCGCCCACAGCTCGGCGTGCAGCCGGTGGTAGGTCTCCTCGCGGTCGATCTTCGCCGCGAGCCCCGCGAGCTCCGTGTCGCCGGAAGCCGCGAGCGCGGAGATGCGCACGCGGTCCGCCTCCTCGTACAGGTAGCGCCGCGCGATCGTCCGCGCCCAGTCGAGCAGGTGCAGCTCGACCAGCGGCGCGCAGCGGTACTCGTCCGGCGCGCGATCGAACGCGAGCGCGTCCGCGTCGGTGCCGAGCTCGCGGGCGGCGAGCTCGTACAGCGCGCGCGCGTGGCCGATCTCGTTCTGCGCGATCGACGAGAACGCGACGTCCTCCTCGAGCGTCGGCGCGATCCCCGTCCACTCGGAGTCGCGCCAGCCGAGGACGAGCTCGTCGTCAGCGAGGTCGAGCAGCAAGCTCTCGCGCAACGCGCAGCCTCTCCTTGATCGAGTAGCCGTCGACGCGGCGGTACTTCAGGTCGAACTCGTCCGCCCACTCCGTCACCTGGTGGATCGACTCGCGCGGCACGAGCCACAGCGCCTCGCTCTCGCCGCGGCGGCCGTACTGCTCGCGCGCCCACGCGTCGGCGAACGCCGCATCCGGCGCGACCACCGAGCCGGCATGCTGGAACGGCTGGCCCTTCCGCTCCTGCCGGAACACCTCGAAGATCATCAGGCGGTCAGCACGGTGTCGCGCACCCACCGCTCCTGCTCGAGGAAGCGCGCGCGGAACGCGAGCCGCTCCTGCGACCGCGGGCCGTGCCCGGTGACGACCGAGCGCAGCTCGTCCCAGTCCGGCTCCGTGTACTCCCACACGCCGTCGTCGCGGCGGCGCAGCTTCGGGTCGGGGATCTCCAGGCCGAGCTCGAGGATCTGCGGCACGTACCCCTCGAGGAACTGCTGCCGCGCCTCCTCGTTCCCCTGCGACTTGATGCGCCACACCCACATCGGATCCTCGTCGCGCGGGATCGGGTTGCCGTGGAACTGCATCAGCGGCCCCCACCAGCGGAGGAGCGCCTCCTGCACGAGCTCCCGCTGCGCCTCGGTGCCGGTGACGAGCGCGAGGATCACGTCGCGGCCGTGGAGGATGTGGAACGACTCCTCCCAGCAGATCTTCTTCATGATCCGCGCGTACGGCGCGTACGAGCACTTGAGCAGCGCCTTCTGGCTGACGATCGCCGCCGCGTCGACGAGCCACGCGATCACCCCCACGTCCCCCCACGACACCGTCGGGTAGTGGAAGACGTTGTGGAACTTCGCCTTGCCCGAGAGGAGGTCGGCGAACATCTCCTCGCGCGGCTTGCCGAGGTCCTCGGCCACCCGATAGATGAGCTGCGCGTGGCCGACCTCGTCCTGCACCTTCGCCGTCAGCGCCAGCTTGCGCTGCAGCGTCGGCGCCTTGAGGATCCACTCCCGCTCCGGCAGCACGCCCATCAGCTCCGAGTTGGCGTGCATCTCGACGAACTTCAAGAGCCGCTGCCGGTAGTCGTCGGGCAGCCAGTCGGTCGCCTCGACCTGGCCGCCGCCCTGGACGTACGCGAGAAACTCCTCCGTGCGCGAATCCACCGCCGCCTCCTACCTACCGATCGTTAGGCTCTGAATCATAGTGTCCGCGCGGCGCGAGGAGCTCACCCGCATCGCCGCCCGCCTCTTCGCCGAGCGCGGCTACCAGGGCACCTCGCTGGCCGACCTCGCGCGGGCGCTCGGCGTGCAGAAGCCGTCGCTCTACCACCACATCGCCTCCAAGGAGGACCTGCTCTGGGAGGTCGCCTGGGAAGGCGCCGAGGCGTTCCACGCGGCGCTCGACGCCGTGCCGGCCGACGCGCCCGCGGCCGACCGCATCCGGCTCGCGCTGCGCGCACACCTCGCCGTCGTCGCCGGCCAGCTCGACGTCGCAACCGTGTTCGTCCGCGAGTGGCGCCACCTCGAGGGCGAGCGGCGGGAGCGGTTCGTCGGGGAGCGGCGCCGCTACGAAGAGCGGGTGCGGGAGCTCTTCCGCGACGGCGTCGAGGGCAGCGAGCTGCGCACCGACCTCGACGTCGCGACCGCCGCGCTCCTCTTCCTCTCGGCTGCCAACTGGGCCTACACCTGGCTGCGCGCCGGCGCGGACACGGACGCGCTCGCCGACCGGCTTTACGCCGTGCTGCTCGACGGCATGCGCGGCTACGCGACGCGCTGAGCGAGGGCGAACGAGCGGCGCGTCTCCCAGAGGGAGTCGTCGCCCTCCTCGAGCAGCAGCACCTCGCCGACGTGCGCCGCGATCGGCAGCGGCACGTCCGTGCGCGTGACGGTGAGGTGCGGGATCACCTCGTCGAAGGCGCCCTCGTACGGCGGGCTGTCCGGCCAGCGCTGCCAGACCGCCGCCGTCAGGTCGACGAACGGCGCGCTCGGCGCCGGCCGCAGCCACGGCGTGCCGTCGTCGAAGCGCTCGAGCCGGTCGAAGACCACGTCGAAGCCGGGAAAGCGGGCGAGGAGCGCCGCGAGCGCCTCCTCGTCGAGCTCGTCCGGCGGCAGAAACGGAAAGAGGACGGTGACGTGCGCCGGCATGCCGTTCCCCGGCTGGTAGTACGGCGCGGCGCCGGGGACCGCGACGACGAGGGCGGTGCGCCGTGGCATGCTCGGCGGAGCGTGAAGCGCCTGCTCCTGATCGTCAACCCCTACTCGACGAACGTCACCGGCGGCGACATCACCCGCGTCGAGGCGGCGCTGCGCGAGCGCGTCGACGTGTGGACGCGCTTCACCGAGCGCCCCGGGCACGCCACCGAGCTCGCCGCCGAGGGCTCCGACGCGGGCATCGACGCGATCGCGGTCTTCTCCGGCGACGGCACCTACAACGAGGCGCTGAACGGCGCCGACGGACGCACGCCGTTCGGCTTCCTGCCGGGCGGCGGCACGAGCGTGTTCGCGCGGGCGCTCGGCCTGCCGCGCGACCCGGTCGCCGCCGCGCACGCCGTCGCGGTCGCCGTCGACGAGGGGCGCGTCCGCCGCATCGGGCTCGGCGCCGTGAACGGCCGCCGCTTCTGCTTCTCGGCCGGGCTCGGCTTCGACGGCGAGGCCGTGCGCCGGCTCGACAGGCTCGGCCGCGACCCGGCCGGGGCGCGCCCCGGCGACCTCGCGTTCGGCCTCATGATCGCCCGCATCGTGGTCGAGCATCGCCTGCACTTCGAGCCGGCGCTCGAGATCGAGGGTGCCGGCCGCGCCGCGTTCGTGCTTGTCGGCAACGGCGACCCCTACTCGTACGCGGGCCCGGTGCCGCTGCACGTCACGCCGGCCGCGCGCTTCGAGGACGGGATCGCGTTCGCCGCACCGACCGAGGTCCTGCCGCGCGACGTCCCCCGGCTCGTCGGCGCGCTCCTCCGCGGCACGGGCTACGGTCCCCGCGTCCTCACCGGCGTCGACCTCGACCGGATCGTCGTCCGCTGCGACCGGCCGCTGCCGCTCCAGGTCGACGGCGAGGACCTCGGCGACGTCGAGGAGGCCGTCTTCGAGGCGCGGCGCGACGCGCTCGACGTCCTCGTCTGAGGCCGCCGCGCTCCGCTAGCCTCCCCGCGCATGCCGGCGGGACTCTCGCCACAGGAGCTCCATGAACTGCATCGCCGGATGGTGCTCCTGCGCACCTTCGACGAGCGGTCGGTGGTCTATCACCGGCAGGGCCGCATCGGCACGTACGCGATCTTCTGGAACCACGAGGCGATCCAGGCCGGCGCGACCTTCGCGCTGCGCGACGACGACTGGATCTTCCCGAGCTACCGCGAGTCGGCGATCGGCCTCGTGCGCGGGCTGCCCGTGGAGACGGTCCTGCAGTGGTGGCGCGGCCACCCGTCCGGCTGGTGGAGCCCCGACGAATGGAACGTCGCGTCGATCTGCGTGCCGATCGGCACGCACGTGCCGCACGCGGCCGGGCTCGCGTGGGGGAAGAAGCTGCGCGGCGAGGACACCGTCGCGATGGCGTTCTTCGGCGACGGCGCGACGAGCGAGGGCTCGTTCCACGAAGGCGTCAACTTCGCCGCCGTCATGCAGGCGCCCGTTGTCTTCGTGTGCAACAACAACAGCTGGGCGATCTCGACGCCGCTCGAGGCGCAGACGCGCGCCGCGTCGCTCGCCGACAAGGCGGTCGGGTACGGCATCCCGGGCGTGCGGGTCGACGGGCTCGACGTGCTCGCCGTCTACCAGGCGGCGCGAGAGGCGGTCGAGCGCGCCCGCTCGGGCGGCGGCCCGACGCTGATCGAGGCCGTCCACTACCGCGCGGCGCCGCACGCCACCGCAGACGACCCGCGCGCCTACATCGACCCGGCCCGCGTCGAGGAGGAGCGCGCACACGAGTGCCTCGGGCGCTTCGAGGGCCGCCTGAAGGAGCTCGGCATCCTCACCGACGAGCGCGCAGCCGCCGTCCGCGCCGAGTGCGAGGAGCTGCTGCGCGCCGGCATCGCCGCCGCCGAGGCCGAGCCGGCGGCCGACCCGGAGCTCGTGTTCACGCACGCCTACGTCGACCCGCCCGGAAACCTCCGCCGTGGCTGAGCTCACGCTCGTCGAGGCCGTCAACGACGCGCTGCACACCGAGCTCGCACGCGACCCCGACGTGCTCGTGATCGGCGAGGACGTCGGCCGCGCCGGCGGCGTCTTCCGCGCGACCGCCGGCCTCTACGAGCGCTTCGGCCCCGGCCGCTGCGTCGACGCGCCGCTCGCCGAGGCGGGCATGCTCGGCGCCGCCGTCGGCCTCTGCATGGCCGGCTGGCGGCCCGTCGTCGAGATGCAGTACGACGCGTTCTCGTACCCCTGCCTCGACCAGCTGATCACGCACGTCGGCCGCTACCGCTGGCGCAGCGGCGGCCGCATGCAGTTCCCGGTCACGATCCGCATGCCCTACGGCGGCGGCGTCCGCGCCCCCGAGCTGCACGACGACTCGCCCGAGGCGTACTACGTCCACACGCCCGGGATCAAGGTCGCGATCCCGTCGACCCCGGCCGACGCGAAGGGGCTGCTCGCCGCCGCGATCCGCGACCCCGACCCGGTGGTCGTCTTCGAGCCGAAGCTCGTCTACCGGACGGCGCGCGGCGAGGTTCCGGAGGGCGAGCACGTCGTGCCGCTCGGCCGCGCGCGCATCGCGCGGGAGGGGAGCGACGTGACGCTCATCTCCTACGGGGCGATGGTCGGCGTCTGCGAGCGGGCGGCCGACGCCGTCGACGCGTCCTGCGAGGTGGTCGACATCCGGTCGCTGCGGCCGCTCGACGAGGAGACGATCCTCGCCTCGGTCGCGAAGACGGGCCGCGTCGTGATCGTGCACGAGGCGCCGCGCACCGCCGGCTTCGGCGCAGAGCTCGCCGCGCTGATCGCCGAGCGCGCGATCTTCGACCTGCACGGGCCCGTGCTGCGCGTCACCGGCTACGACGTCCCGTACCCGTACTGGGCGCTCGAGGACGCCTACATGCCGTCGGCCGAGCGGGTGGCGGCGGCGGCCGCGCGCCTGCTCGAATGAGCGGCGAGCGGCTCCGGCTCTGGCTCGAGCGCGACCGGCGCGGCGCCGGCTACCACCTGCGGGACGCGGCGACCGGCGAGCCGCTTCGCCGGGAGGACCCGCGGATCCGCGTGATCGCCGTCGCGGGCGTCTCGTTCCGGCCCGAGGCGGTCGCCGACCCCTCCTTCGACCCCGGCGAGCGGCTCGCGCTCGTCCCCGAGCCGGACAACGCGCACGACCCGAACGCGATCGGCGTCTGGAACGAGGCGCGGACCCTGCAGGCCGGCTACGTGCCGCGCGAGGCGACTGCCGGGCTCGACGGCACGGAGCTCGCCGTCTCGCTCTGGCGGCTCGGCGAGGGGCTGCGGGTGCTGATCGCGCCGGCCGGCTCCTGGGTCGGGCGGCCCCGCAGGTAGGCTCCGCCGCCGATGGCGTACGAGTTCAGGCTGCCCGACCTCGGCGAGGGGCTGACCGAGGGCGAGATCGCCCGCTGGTTCGTCCGCGAAGGCGACGAGGTGGCCGAGGACGCGCCGCTCGTCGAGATCCAGACCGACAAGACGACCGTCGAGATCCCCTCGCCCGCCGCCGGGCGGGTCGCCCGCATCCTCGCCGCCGAAGGCGACGTCGTCCCGGTCGGCACCGTGCTGGTCGTGATCGGCGGCGACGCGCCCGAGGCGCCCTCCGAGCCCGCACGCGTGCAGGCGACGCCGCTCGTGCGCCGCCTCGCCCGCGAGCTCGGCGTCGACCTCGCCGCGCTCGGGACAGGCCGCATCACCGAGGCGGACGTGCGCCGCGCCGCCGCGGGCGGCGGGCCGGCCGAAGGCCGCCGCGAGCCGGTGCGCGGCGTGCGCCGCCAGATCGTCGAGCACCTGACCCGCGCCCACCGCGAAGTCGCCGCGGTGACGTTCGTCGAGGAGTGCGACTTCTCGCACGTCGAGCGGAGCGTGCTGCTGCCGACCGTCCTGCACGCGACGGCTCTCGAGCTGCGCGCGTTCCCGGAGCTGAACGCGCGCCTCGAGGGCGACGAGATCGTCTACCTCGAGCGCTACGACCTCGGCGTCGCCGTCCAGACCGACAGGGGGCTCGTCGTGCCGGTCGTCAGGGCCTGCGACACGCGCACCGTCGAGGAGCTGCGGGCCGATGTCGACCGGCTCGCCGAAGGCGCCCGCGCGGGCACGCTCGTGCCGGGAGAGCTGCGCGGCTCGACGTTCACCGTCACGAGCGCCGGCAAGCTCGGCGGCGTGCTCGTCACGCCGCTCGTCAACCATCCCGAGGTCGCCATCCTCGGCGTCCATCGCATCGCCGAGCGGCCGGTCGTCCGCGACGGCGAGATCGTCGCGCGCCCGATCGGCAACATCAGCGTCACGTTCGACCACCGTGTGGTCGACGGCGCGCGCGCCGCCGAGTTCACGCTCGCCGTGATCGCCCGGCTGGAAGCCCCAGGGCCCTAGACAGCCGGCGCCAGGTGACGGTCGAGGAGCGCCTCGATCGCCGGCGCGCTCGCGCGGCCCTCGATGCGCCCGACCGTCCTGCGGCCTGTGACCAGGACGAGGGTCGGCGTGCGCGCGACCTCGAGCCGCGCCGCGAGCTCGGCGCGCTCCTCGACGTCGACCTGCACCACCCGCACCCGCGAGCGCTCCTTGCGCGCGACGTGGGCGACGAGGCTCTCCATCCGGCGCGACGGGCCGGAGCGGGACGACGAGAAGAAGAGGAGCAGCGGACGGGAGTCGGCCACGACCGGGACCTGCCCGGGTCCGCCCGCTCTGTAACCTCGTGCTGGTGGGAGACTGGTACACGATCGGCATCCTCGCCGGCCTCGGCGCCGCGATCGGGCTCGCGCTGACCGGAGCGCTGCGGCGGGCCGCCGCGGGGCTCGTCGCCGCGGCCGCCGTCTCGGTTGCGATCGGCTTCGCCTTCGGCCAGTGGGACGAGGCGGCCGGCGGCGCCGCCGGCGCCATCTGCGGCTCGCTCGGGTCGGCGCCGATCGTCGTCGGCGCCCTGCGCCGCGGCGGGACGCGGGGCGGCACGGCCGCGCTGCTCGCCGGCGCCTCGCTCGTCGGCGCGGCGCTCGCCTTCGTCCCGGTCGTCGGCTACCTCGAGGCGCTGGCCCTCCCGGCGCTCGGCGTGCGGGCCCGGCGGCGTGCGCCCGACCGGCACGCCGGGCTGCGCACGCTCGCGCGCGACTGACCGGCATGGCGAGGCCGAAGCCCGTCGTGCTCGCCGTCATCGACGGGCTGACGCCGTCCGCCTTCGAGTCGGCCGACCTGCCGGCGCTGCGGTTCCTCGCCGAGCACGGCGAGTACCGGCGCGCGACGTCCGTGTTCCCGTCGCTCACCCCCGTCTGCCTTGCATCGATCGCCACCGGCCGCCACCCGGACGGCCACCACATCCCGCACCTCGTCTGGTGGCACCGCGGCGAGCACCGCCTCGTCGAGTACGGATCGTCGTTCGGCGCCGTCCGCGCCGCCGGGCTCGCGCGCTCGCTGCGCGACACGATCGTCGACCTGAACGCGCGCCACCTGTCGCGCGACGTGCGCACCGTCTACGAGGAGCTGGAGGACAACGGCCTCACCACCGCCGCGGTCAACATCACCACCTACCGGGGCCGCCACCGCCACCTGCCGATCATCCCGGGCGTCCCCGCGGTGTACGGCCCGAAGCGCTTCTTCTTCTATTCGCTGTACGAGAGCGACCGCACGGGAGCGCCGATCGCCGTGCGCAGCCGCGCGGCCGGGTCGATCGACGCCTACGCCGCGGCCGTCGGCCGGTGGCTCGTCACCCGCGACGGCTTCGACCTGCTCGTCTACTACCTGCCCGACTACGACTTCGCGTCGCACGCCGCCGGGCCCGACGCGACGCCGCACGCGCTCGCGCGCAGCGACGCGGCGATCGCCGCGCTGCTCGAGGCCGCCGGCGGCCCCGACGAGTTCCTCGAGCGCTACGCGCTCGTCCTCTGCTCCGACCACGGCCAGTCGAAGGTGACGCAGACCGCACGGCTCGACGTCGGCGGCGACCTCGTCACCGCGTCGAATCGCGCGGCGATGGTCTACACGGACGACCCGCGACGCGTCGCCGAGGCGCTCGACGCCGAGCCCGGAGCCGGCATCGTCGTCTTCCGGGAGGATGGACGGGTCGTCGCGCGGCGAGACGGCGACGAGGACGACGCGCTGCTCGACGCGGTCCCCGACGGCCGCGCGCGGGTCGCGGCGGCGCTCGCGAACCCGAACGCCGGCGAGGTGCTCGTGTCGGCTGCGCCCGGCTACGAGTTCGCCGACCTCGCCGGCCGCCACCACCTGGGCGGCGGCAGCCACGGCTCGCTCGAGGCGGCCGACTCGGAGGTGCCGATGCTCGCCGTCGGCCTCGGCCCGCCGCCCGCCTCGATCACGGCGATCAAGGACGTGGTCGCGGCGCACCTGCTCGGTGGCGGGCTGGATCGATAGCCAGCTCCGCCGGCGCGGCATCCGCGACGAGCGCGTGCTCGACGCGATGGCGCGGGTGCCGCGCGAGCTCTTCGTGCCGGAGGAGGCGCGGCGCGCCGCCTACGCCGACACCGCGCTGCCGCTCCCGTGCGGACAGACGATCTCGCAGCCGTTCATCGTCGCCGCGACCCTTCAGGCGCTCGAGCTCGCCGGCGCCGAGCGGGTGCTCGAGGTCGGCACCGGCTCCGGCTACCAGGCGGCGCTCCTGCGCGAGCTGGCGGCCGAGGTCGTGACGATCGAGCGCATCCCCGAGCTCGGCGCCCTCGCGCGGCGGAACCTCGAGCGATCGGGCCACGGCGACGTCGAGGTCCGCGTCGGCGACGGGTCGCTCGGCGCGCCCGACCGGGCGCCGTTCGACGCGATCGCGGTCGCCGCCGAGACGGACGAGGTGCCGCCCGCCCTGCTCGCCCAGCTCGCGTCCGGCGGCCGGCTCGTGCTGCCGCTCCGCGGCTACCTCGCGCGGGTCGCGGGCGGCCGGCTCGAGCTGCTCCTCCCGGCGCGCTTCGTGCCGCTCGTCACCGGTTTCCCGTGAGCGGCGGCGGAGAGAAACCCGTTGAGGGGAGACGTGCGCGAGTCCTGATCCGCCTGGGCGTCCAGGGGAATCGCTAGCCTCGCCGCGTGTCCGCGTCCACGCGCGCCGTCAGGGCGCTCCGCAGCCCGCACAACTGGATCCAGCTCTTCAAGTTCGGCGTCGTCGGCGCGTCGGGCTACGCCGTCAACCTCGCCATCTACGCGTCGCTGCTCGGGATCGGCGCGCACAGGGCCGCCGTCGTCTCCTTCGTCGTCTCGGCCGCCTGGAACTACTGGTGGAACCGCCACTGGACGTTCGCGCACCAGAAGGGCAGCTTCGCCTACCAGGGCGCGCGCTTCTTCGCCGTCGCGCTCGTCGCGCTCGCCGTCAACCAGGTGTGGCTCGCCCTCTTCCTCGACGTCCTGCACCTGGGGAAGATCGTGTCGCAGGCGATCGCGATCGTGCTCGTCACCCCGCTGAACTTCCTGGGCAACAAGCTGTGGAGCTTTCGTAGGTGAGGCTCGCGGCGCTCGCCGCGGCCGTGCTCGCGCTGGCGCCGGCTGCGCACGCCGCCACCCTCTCCACCGTCACGACCACGAGCACGGTCACGACGGCGAGCCCGATCCCGCCGCCGGGCCAGGTCGGGCCGAGGCCCGCGCACCTGAAGCAGGGCGAGGTGATCCAGCGCTTCCTCACGGTGCCGAAGGTGCACGACTGGCTCGAGCGCTACCCGCCGGCGCCGCGCATCCAGACGACCGCGAGCTACTCCGACGGCTCCTGGACCGTGCAGGTCTTCTATCCGCCGGCCGGCGAGATCGCGACCGGCAAGGTCTTCGACCTGACGGGCGAGGTGACCGAGGCGTGGACCGGGCCGCAGGTGGCCTGGAAGATGGCGCGCGGCACGCCGGGCGCGTTCGGCGGGCGGAAGATCAACAGCTACTCGATCTGGCTCGCGTTCTCGGCGGTGTTCCTGATCGGGCTCGTCGACTGGCGCCGGCCCTTCTCGCTGCGCACCGTCGACCTGCTCGCGCTCCTCTCCTTCTCGGTGTCGCTCTGGTTCTTCAACCGCGGCAACGTGTTCGCGGCGATGCCGATCGTCTACCCGGGATTCGCGTGGCTCGTCGCGCGGCTGCTCTGGGTCGGCGTCACCGACCGGGCGCCGCGCGGACGCGCGCTGTGGCCGGTGTGGGTGCTCGCCGCCGCCACCGTCTTCCTCGCCGGCTTCCGCGTCGGGCTGAACACGCGCGCGTCGAACGTGATCGACGTCGGCTACTCGGGCGTGATCGGCGCCGACCGGATCTGGAACGGCGTCGACCCGTACGGCAACTTCCCGGTCGAGGACTCGCGCCAGCCGTGCGGGCCGTCCGACGCCGACGGGGAGATCCGCGACCGCATCCAGTCGAACGGGATCTGCGAGACGGCGAACCCGCTCGGCGATACCTACGGGCCGGTCTCGTACTTCGCCTACCTCCCCGGGTACCTGATCTTCGGCTGGAGCCACAAGTGGGACTCGCTCCCCGCCGTGCACTTCACCTCGATCCTGTTCGACCTGCTCGCGATGCTCGGGCTCGCGTTCGTCGGCCGGCGCCTCGGCGGGCCTCGAATCGGGGCGACGGCCGCGTTCGCGTGGGCAGCCTGGCCGTTCACGCAGTACGCGTCGAGCTCGAACACGAACGACGCGATCATGCCCGCCCTGCTCATCTGGGGCTTCGCCGCGCTGACGAGCGACTCGGTGCGGGGGATCGCCGTCGCGCTCTCCGGCTGGACGAAGTTCGCATCGCTCGTCGTGGCGCCGCTCTGGCTCGGCTATCCGAACGCGCGCGACCCGCGCTCGGCCGCCCGCATGCTGCTCGCCTTCCTCGCCGCCACGATCGCGGCGTTCCTGATCGTGCTCCTCCACTGGCCGCCGTGGCACGGCGTCCGCGTCTTCTACGACCGGACGGTCGGGTTCCAGTTCGGCCGCACCTCGCCGTTCTCGATCTGGGACTGGCGGCAGTACCACGCCCGCGGGCTGCCCGACCTGCACCTCCTGCAGCGGGTCCTGCAGGTCGCCCTCGTCGGCGGGGCGATCGTGCTCGGGTGGCTGCCCCGCCGGCGGACGCCGCTGCGGCTCGCCGCGTTCACCGCCGCCCTGCTGGTCGGCTTCGAGCTCGTCCTGACCCACTGGTTCTATCTGTATCTGCCGTGGTTCTACCCCTTCGTCGTCCTGGCGCTCCTCGCCCCGGTGCCCGGGCGGCCGCGTGACGTCGAGCCCGCGCCGGCGCCGGCCGTCGCTGCCTGAGGCCGGCGCCGCCGCGGCGCTCTTCGTCCTCTGCTTCGCGGCGCTCCAGACGTGGTTCTGGCGCCACGGCCGCATCGTCGACACGCCCGGCTACCACGACTACGCGCGCGCCGTGCTCGACCACGGCCTCGTCCCCTACCGGGACTTCGCGGTCGAGTACCCGCCGCTCTCGCTGCCCGTGTTC
Source organism: Gaiellaceae bacterium (assembly GCA_035651295.1). GTDB lineage: Bacteria > Actinomycetota > Thermoleophilia > Gaiellales > Gaiellaceae > PALSA-600. The sequence continues at coordinate 25,975 of DASRGA010000027.1, forward strand.
GTGCTGCCGGGCCTCGTGCCGAACTACGACGCGGCGTTCGCGGGGCTGATGGCGGTCTGCGGCGTCGGCGCCGCCCTCGCCGTGCTCGCCGTCGACCGCAGGGCGGGCTTCTACGCGGCGCTCGCGCCGGTGCTCGCCGGGTCGCTCGTCCTCTCGCGCTTCGACCTCTGGCCGGCGCTCCTCGTCGCCGTCGCGCTGCTCCTGCTCGTCGAGGAGCGCGACGCCGCCGGCTGGGCGTTCCTCGGGGCCGGCGTCGCCGCGAAGCTCTGGCCGCTCACGCTCGTGCCGCTCGCGCTGCTCTGGTCGCTCCGCCGCGGCCGGACGCGCGCGCCGCTCGCCGGCGCGGCCGTCGTCGCGGCGGCGTTCCTGCCGTTCGTCGTCCTCGCGCCGCACGGCATCTGGTCGAGCGTCTACGGGCAGGTGTCGCGGCCGCTGCAGATCGAGAGCCTCGCCGCGTCGCTGCTCACGACCTTCGGCCATCCGACGATCGTCGAGGCGCAGTCGCTGAACGTCCAGGGGCACGAGCGGCTCGGCGCCGCCTTCTCCGTCATCCAGCTCCTCGCCGTCGCCGCCGTCTGGGCGGAGTTCGCGCGCGGGCCGGCGACGAGGGCGCGGCTGCTCACCTACTCGGCGGCCGCCGTCTGCGCGTTCGTCGCCTTCGGCAAGGTGCTGTCGCCGCAGTATCTGCTGTGGCTGATCCCGCTCGTCCCGCTCGCCGCGGGGCGGCGGCGCGCGCCCGCCGTCGCCCTGCTCACGCTTGCGTGCGTGCTCACCCAGATCTGGTTCCCGCTGCGCTACTGGAGCTACGTGTACACGTTCCATCTCGCGGGCGTCGTGCTCGCCCGCAACCTCGTCCTCGTCGCCCTCTACGCGCTCCTCGCGTGGCCTACGGCACGGGCACGCGGAGCGCCTCGCAGCTGAGCGCGCGCCCGTCGGCGCCGCACTCCACGAGCACCCCCTCGATGCGCACGTCGCCCGTCGCCGGCTCGAGCCGCAGCGGCAAGCCGGTGAGGAAGCGGCGGATCGCGTTGTGGTCGTCGCTCCCGATCACCGAGTCGTGCGGGCCCGTCATGCCGGCGTCGGTGATCGCGGCCGTCCCGCCCGCGAGCACGCGCGCGTCGTTCGTCTGCACGTGGGTGTGCGTGCCGAGCACGGCGGTGACGCGCCCGTCCAGGTGGCGGGCGAGCGCGACCTTCTCGCTCGTCGCCTCCGCGTGGAAGTCGACGACGACGACCGGCGTCTCGCGGCGAGCCTCCTCGACGAGCCGGTCGGCCGCGAGGAACGGGCTCTCGAACGGGTGCAGCGAGAAGACGCCGAGCAGGTTGACGACCGCAACGGCGCCGTGCACGACGAGGCCGCGCCCGGGCGTGCGCGGCGAGAGGTTCGCCGGCCGGAGCACGCGCTCGGCGACCGCCAGGTACGGCGCGAAGTCGGGCTGGCCGAACGTCCAGTTGCCGAGCGTGACCACGTCGGCGCCGCTCGCGAGCAGCCGCTCGGCGAGCTTCGCCGTGATCCCGCGGCCCGCCGCCGCGTTCTCGCCGTTGACGATGCAGAAGTCGACGCCGAGCTCGGCGCGGAGGCCGGGCAGGCGCGCCTCGACCGCGCGGCGGCCCGGCGCGCCGAAGACGTCCGCGACGAAGAGGATGCGCAAGCGGCGCTTCTAGCCGACGCCGAGCGCCGGCGAGGGATGCACTTCCACGACGACGTGGTTGCCGGCGTCGTTCGTGTGCCGCGCGAGCGCCTGGTGCTCGACGTGCGAGAAGTCGAGGACCGAGCCGAGCTTCGTGCCGCCCGCGGCGAGCGGAGAGCCGACGGCGAGCGCGGGGTCGACGCGCACATGCGACACCGACACGACGAGCGACGGCGCCGCCGTCGGCTGGATGTCGATCCGCGAGCCCAGCACGCGGCCGCTCAGCACGACCTGGCTGATCGCGATCACGGTGCCGTCGACCGGCGAGTACACGTCGGTGCCCGGCGCCGCGCCCACTTCGAGCGCGGAGGTCGGCGCGCTCTCGCCGCCCGGCAGCTGGTACCAGCGCGGCCTGCCGCCGGAGCCGCCGACGACGGCGTGCAGCACGCGCTTGAGGAGTCCTTCGTTCGCCTGCGTGCCGAGCGGGGACAGGGCGAGCGACCCGTCGCTGCCGCCCTGGTAGCCGATCGCGGTGACGCGCGCCTGGCTCACCGGCAGCTGCAGCTGGAGGTTGTCGAGCCGGGCGACGATCTCGGGCGTGGGCGGCCCCGCGGGCAGGATCGGCGCCGCGCCGGCCGGCTGCAGCTGCGTCACGCGCCCCGCGCCGCCGAAGGCCGAGAGCAGCACCACCGGCAGCGCGATCGCGGTCAGCGCGACGAGAACCGCGAGGCGCCGACGTCTGCGCTCGGCCGCGAGCTGGCGCCGGCGCGACGCGCGCGCGCGCCGGTCTCGCACCTGGGTCGGCATCGCGGGCACCGTAGCGAACCCCTCCGGGCCTTTCAAGACGCGGGTTTGCGCCGTGGGCAGCCGGCTTCGCGCCGGGGGCTCGTCCCAGAGTTCGTGACGGTCGAGCGCGAGCGCCCCGTCGAGCTCCCACGACCAGTCCCAGCCGGGCGGCGAAACCCGGCGGAGGCGGGCTGTAGCATCGACGACATGACCGCCGCCGGCCGGCCGCCGCGGGTTCAGGTCCCGCGCTGGATCCAGCTCGTCGGGCTGCCGCTCGTGCTCGTCCTCGTGTGGGTGTTCGCGGTCGCGGCGGCTCACGTCGTCTTCCTCTTCCTGGTCGCCGCCCTGCTCGCCCTCGTGCTGAACCCGCTCGTGCGGGTGCTGCAGCGGCTGCGGCTCCCGCGCGGCCTCTCGGTCGCCGTCGTGTACCTCAGCTTCCTCGCGGCTCTGGTGCTGGTCATCGCAGCGATCGTGACCGCCGTCGCCGGTCAGACGAAGACGGCGGCCACCCGGTTCAACGACTACTTCACCCATCCTCACGGCGCGTCCGGACAGACCTCGGCCGATCGCGACGTCGACCGGCTGCAGCACTGGCTGAACACGCACCACCTGAAGTCCGTGAAGATCCGCGCGCGCGGCCACAAGCTCGTCCGCCAGATCCGGCAGCGCGACGTCGGCAAGTACACCCACAAGCTCGTCACGTTCGTCGAGGGCGCCGCGATCTCGATCGGCAAGACGCTCTTCAGCGCCGTGCTGCTGATCGTGATCTCCGTCTACATGCTCCTCGACATGCAACGGCTCGGGCGGGTCGTCGACCGCCGCTTCCCGCCTCGACCGGGCGAACAGCCGCTCCTGCGCTCGCTCGAGCACGCGCTCGTCTCCTACGTGCGCGGGCAGGCGGCGCTGAGCCTGATCATCGGCACGTCGGCCGGCATCGGCCTGTGGGCGCTGGCCGCGACCGGGCTGCTTCCGCACGCCCAGCAGTACGCGCTGCTCTTCGGCGCGTGGGTCGCGCTCACCGAGGTGATTCCGTATCTCGGGCCGTGGCTCGGCGCGATCCCGCCGGTGCTCTACGCCGCCGTCGTGCATCCGCTGTCGGCGCTCTGGGTCGCGCTGCTCTTCCTCGGCATCCACCAGATCGAGGGTCACGTCGTCGTCCCGAACGTGATGGGGAGCGCGCTGCGCCTCCACCCGCTGCTCGTCATCTTCGGGCTCGCCGCCGGGTTCGAGCTCTACGGGCTGCCCGGCGCGCTGACCGCGCTGCCGGTGCTCGCCGTGCTGCGCGCGCTCTGGGAGTTCTTCGCCGACCGGATCGCGTTCGAGCCGTGGCACGGCGAGCCGCCTCCGGTCGAGGTCGAGCTGGTCGAGCAGCCGGCGGCAGTCCGGAAGTGAGCCTGCTCTCCGCCCGCGGCGTGACCCGCGCATACGGGTCGCACGTCGCGCTGCATCCGGCCGACGTCGACCTCGCAGCCGGCGAGGTGGTGGCGCTCGTCGGCCCGAACGGCGCGGGCAAGTCGACGCTGCTCTCGATCCTCGCCGGGGCGCTCGAGCCGACCGCCGGCACCGTCCAGTGCGGCGTCCCCGTCGGCTGGGTGCCGCAGCGGCCCGCCCACTACGGGCGGCTGACCGCGCTCGAGAACCTCCGCCTCTTCGGCGCGCTCGAAGGCGCGCCCGCCGGGCGCGCGGACGAGCTGCTGCACGAGTTCGCGCTCCCGGACGGCGTGCGCGCGGCGTCCCTCTCGGTCGGCAACCGCCAGCGGCTCGACGTCGCCCTCTCGCTCGTCTCGTCGCCGCGCGTGCTCCTGCTCGACGAGCCGACGGCGTCGCTCGACCCGGAGCAGCGCGGCCGCCTGTGGGAGATCGCCCGCCGCCTGCGCGACGAGGGCGGCGCGGTGCTCGTCGCGACGCACCACTGGGAGGAGCTCGAGGGGCGGGTCGACCGCACGCTCGAGCTGCGCGAAGGACGGCTCGCGTGAGGGCGGTCTGGCTCGTGCTGCGCAAGGACGTCGTCGTCCTGCTGCGGACGCCGGTGCTGCTCGGCGTGCTGCTCGTCTACCCGCTCATGATCGCGGCGCTGCTCGGCCTCGTCGCCGGGTACGCGAGCTCGAAGCCGCGCGTCGGCTTCGTCGACGAGGACGGCCTGCCGCCGCGGCTCGTCGTCGGCGCGCACACCTTCGACGTGCGGGCGACGATCGACGAGGTCTCGCGCAACGTGACGCTCGTGCGGATGAGCCAGGCGGAGGGGGACCGCGAGCTCGCGAACGGCAAGGTCGTGGCGCTGATCATCGTGCCGCCGGGGTTCGTCGCGACGCTGCAGGAGATGGTGCAGAGCCCGACGCTCGAGGTTGCGATCACCCGCGGCGGCACCGCGACGCGCGTGCGCCAGCAGGTCGACGCGCTCGTCTACACGCTCAACCGCAAGCTCCAGCGCGCCTACATCGACGCGAACCTGCAGTACGTGCGCCTGCTCCTCCACGGCGGGCACGGGCACTTCGTCGGCCGCGACTTCACCCTGCTCGGTCTCGACCGGACGGCGCAGATTCTCGGCACGCTGCCGCAGGACGAGCGGACGAAGGAGATCGCGCGCTTCGTCCACGACGCGCGGCTCGCGCTCGCGCAGACCGACGACGCCCTGCGCGCGACCGCGACGCCGATCAGGCTCGTCGAGGAGCCGCAGCGCGGCCGCACCGCCGCCCTCTCGGCCGAGGTCGAGAGCTACGCGCTCGCGCTCACGATCTCGTTCCTCGGCCTCGTGCTCGCCGCGGGTGCGCTCGCCGGCGAGCGGGACGAGAACGTCCTCGGCCGGCTGGCGCGCGGCCTCGTCTCACCGGGACGGCTCGTCGCCGCCAAGGTCGCGCTCGCCGCGGTCGTCTCGGCGGTGCTCGGCCTCGGCGTCGCGCTCGCGTTCGCGGTCGCCACGGTCGTCGGCCACGCCCCGGGCGGCGAGCCCTGGAGCCGGCTGCCGCTCCTCGTCTGCGCGCTGGCGCTGACCGGCGCCGCGCTCGGCGCCGTCGGCTCGCTCGTCGGCGCGGTCGCGCGCGAGGCGCGCACGGCGTCGCTCGTCGCCGTGCTCGTCGTGCTGCCGATCGTGTTCCTCGGGCTGATTCCCGCGGAGGTGTTCACCGCCGCCGGCTGGGTCAGCGACGCGCTGCCGTTCGCGCACGGCGTGCGGCTCTTCTCGGCGACGCTCTTCGACTTCCACCCGTGGGGCGCCGTCGCGCGTGAGGCCGCCTGGCTCGCCGGGCTCTGCCTCGCGTTCGCGCTGGCCGCCCGGGCGGCTGTGCGACCATTGCGCGGATGACGTTCCCGGCGACCAGGCTGCGGCGCCTGCGGCGGACGGCGGCGCTCCGCGACCTCGTGCGCGAGACGACGCTGTCCGTCGACGACCTCGTGCTGCCGCTGTTCGTCGCGCCGGAGGCGCTGCCGAACCCGGAGCTGCCCGCTCTCGGCCGCCACACCGTCGAGTCGGTCGTGCGCGAGTGCGAGGAGCTCGTCCGCCTCGGCGTCAAGGCGGTGATGCTCTTCGGCATCCCGGAGGCGAAGGACGACGAGGGCTCGGGCGCCTGGATCGACGACGGCATCGTCCAGCGGGCGCTCCGGGCGCTCCGGCCGCGCTTCCCGGAGCTCCTCCTGCTCACCGACGTCTGCCTCTGCGAGTACACCTCGCACGGGCACTGCGGCGTCCTCGCAGGCGGCGAGGTCGACAACGACGCCACGCTCGAGCTGATCGCGCGCACCGCCGTGTCGCACGCCGAGGCGGGCGCGGACGCCGTCTGCCCCAGCGACATGATGGACGGCCGCGTCGGCGCGATCCGCGCCGAGCTGCCGCAAACGCCGATCGTCGCGTACTCGGCGAAGTTCGCCTCCGCGTTCTACGGCCCGTTCCGCGACGTCGCCGGCAGCGCGCCGTCGTTCGGCGACCGGCGCGGCTACCAGATGGACGCCGGCAACGTGCGCGAGGCGCTGCGCGAATGCGAGCTCGACGTCGCCGAGGGCGCCGACGTGCTGATGGTCAAGCCGGCGCTGCCCTACCTCGACGTCGTCCGCGCCGTGCGTGAGAGGTTCGACCTTCCCGTCGCGGCCTACAACGTCAGCGGCGAGTACGCGATGGTGAAGGCCGCCGCCGCCGCGGGCCACCTCGACGAGCGGGCCGCCGCGATCGAGTCGCTGACCGCGATCCGGCGCGCCGGCGCCGACGTCGTCGTCACCTACTGGGCGAAGGAGCTCGCCCCGTGGCTCTAGTCCGCACCGAGCTGTGGCAGCGGGCGCTCCGCCTGACCCCCGGCGGGGTGAACTCGCCGGTCCGGGCAATGCGCGCCGTCGGCCTCGACGAGCCGTTCTTCGCCGTGCGCGGCGACGGCGCGCGGCTCGAGACCGCCGACGGCCGCACGCTCGTCGACTGGGTGCAGTCGTGGGGGCCGCTCGTCTTCGGCCACGCCGACCCGGAGACGATCGAGGCGGTGCGCGCCGCCGCGCTCGCCGGCACGACGTTCGGCACGCCGACCGAGGGCGAGCTCGAGCTCGCCGAGGAGATCGTCGACGCCGTCCCGTCCGTCGAGGGCGTGCGGCTCGTCTCCTCCGGCACCGAGGCGGCGATGTCGGCGCTGCGGCTCGCGCGCGGGTTCACGCGGCGCGACCGCGTCATCACCTTCCACGGCTGCTACCACGGCCACGCCGACGCGTTCCTCGCGAGCGCCGGCTCGGGGCTCGCCACGCTCGGCATCCCGTCGTCGCCCGGCGTGCCGAGCGGCGTCGCCGCCGACACGGTGGTCTGCGAGTACAACGACGTCGACGGCGTCGCCGCCGCGGTCGAGCGGTACGGCGAGGGTCTCGCGGCGATCTTCGTCGAGCCGGTCGCCGGCAACATGGGCTGCGTGCCGCCCGCGCCCGGCTTCCTCGAGGCGCTGCGCCTGCTCTGCGACGGGGCGGGCGCGCTGCTCGTCTTCGACGAGGTGATCAGCGGCTTCCGCGTCGCGCGCGGCGGCGCGCAGGAGCGCTTCGGCGTGACGCCCGACCTGACCGTGCTCGGGAAGATCGTCGGCGGCGGCCTTCCGCTGGCGGCGTTCGGCGGCCGGGCGGAGGTGATGAGCGAGCTGGCGCCGAGCGGCCGCGTCTACCAGGCGGGCACGCTGAGCGGCAACCCGCTCGCGACGGCGGCCGGCGTGTCGGTGCTGAGGCGGCTGCGCGACCCGGGCCGCTACGAGGAGCTCGAGCGCCGGTCGGCGCGCCTCGAAGCGGGCCTGGCGCCGTTCGGGCGCGTGCAGCGCGTCGGCGCGATGCTGACCCTCTACCCGGGGCGCGACGAGCCGGTCGAGCGCTTCACCACGCTCGACACGGAGCGCTACGGCGAGCTCTTCCGCGGCCTGTACGAGCGCGGGATCTACGTCGCGCCGAGCGCGTACGAGTGCCTGTTCCCGTCGCTCGCGCACGGCGACGAGGAGATCGACGAGACGGTCTCGGCGGTGGGCGATGTCCTCGGTCGCTGAGGCGATCGTCGCCGGCGCGCGCCGCGAGAGCGCCTTCTGGGTCGGCGCCGTGCTCGACGAGCCCGACTGGGAGCCGGTCTTCTCGCCCCTCGTCCCGGAGCCGCTCGCGGCCGGGCTCGAGACGGTGTACGAGGCGTACCTCGTGCACTACGGCCGCCCGCGCCTCTTCGCCCCGCCCGACGGGGACGAGGCGGTGCTGCTCGGCGACTACCTGTACGCGCACGGGCTCGTGCGCATCGCCGAGGCGGGCGGCGTCCCCGCCGTCGCCGCGATGGCCGAGCTGATCGCGCGCTGCGCCGCGCTGCGCGCCGACGGGGCGGCGGGCGACGGCGAAGCGTGGCGCGACGCGGCCAGGGCGCTCGGCGGCAACCCCAGCGAGAGCGAGGTGGAGGCCGCGCTCGCGCGCCACTCCGCTAGAGTCGCGCCGTGATCCTCGACGCCGCCAGCGAAGGCACGCACGTCATCCTCGGCATGCTCGTCGTGGGGCTGATCTTCCTCGGCGTGATCGTGCTGGGCGAGCTCACCCGTTGGGCCGGCCACCGCCGCGCCGATCGCCGGCGCGCCGGCCGCGAGATCTACTAGCCGGACCGTGGCGAGCCCCGCCCGCGACCTGCGCGAGTGGATCGCGTTGCTCGAACGCGAGGGCGAGCTCGTCCGGGTGCGGGCGGAGGTCGACCCGCGGCTCGAGGCGACCGAGATCGTCGACCGCGTCGTCAAGGCCGGCGGCCCCGCGCTCCTCTTCGAGAACGTCAAGGGCAGCAAGCTGCCGCTGCTCGTCAACCAGTTCGGCAGCGAGCGCCGCATGTGCCTCGCGTTCGGCGTCGAGCGGCTCGACGACGTCGCCGCCCGGCTCGGCGAGATCCTCGAGCTGCAGCCGCCCGAAGGCCTCGCCGCCAAGGTGCGCGGCCTGAAGACGCTGAAGTCGATCGCGGATTCACGACCGAAGTCGGTGCGCCGCGGCGCCTGCCAGGAGATCGTGCTGCGCGGCGACGAGGTCGACCTCGGCCTCCTGCCCGTCCAGACCGCGTGGCCGGGCGACGGCGGGCCGTTCATCACCCTGCCCGCGGTGATCACGCACGACCCGCGGAACGGCCAGCGCAACGTCGGCATGTACCGGCTGCAGGTGCTCGGCCCGCGCGAGACGGCGATGCACTGGCAGCTGCACAAGGACGGCCGCGCCGACTACCTCCTCGCCGAGGGCCGGCTCGAGGTGGCGGTCGCGCTCGGGCTCGACCCGATCAGCGCCTACTCGGCGAGCGCGCCGCTCCCGAAGCACATCGACGAGCTGATGGTCGCCGGCTTCCTGCGCGGGGAGCCGCTCGAGCTCGTCAAGGGCGTGACCGTCGACGTCGAGGTGCCCGCCGCCGCCGAGATCGTGCTCGAGGGGTACGTGGAGCGCGGCGACGAGGCCGACGAGGGCCCCTTCGGCGACCACACCGGCTTCTACACGCCGGTCGAGCGCTTCCCCGTCTTCCACGTCACCGCCCTGACGATGCGCCGGGACGCCGTCTACCCGTCGATCGTCGTCGGCAAGCCGCCGCAGGAGGACGCGTGGCTCGGCAAGGCGACCGAGCGGATCTTCCTGCCGGCGGTGCGGATGACGATCCCGGAGATCGTCGACTACGACCTGCCCGTCGCCGGCGCCTTCCACAACCTCTGCATCGTCTCGATCCGCAAGGCGTTCCCGGGGCACGCGCACAAGGTGATGCACGCGCTGTGGGGGCTCGGGATGCTCAGCCTGACGAAGGGGATCGTCGTCGTCGACGCGCACGTCGACGTCCACGACTACGCGCAGGTGATGTTCTACGTCGGCGCCAACGTCGACCCGAAGCGCGACGTGGTGATCGCCGAGGGGCCGCTCGACCACCTCGACCACGCGCCGACACTGCAGTTCTTCGGCGGCAAGCTCGGCATCGACGCGACCGCCAAGGGGCCGGCCGAGGGGGCGCGGGAGTGGCCGCCCGAGATCGAGATGACCGCCGAGGTGCGCGAGCTCGTCACGCGGCGGTGGGCCGAGTACGGCATCCCGACGGTTCCCACCGCATGACTGCCCGGTTTCGGGCAGAGTTCGCGCCGCCTGTTACGACGTTGACCGTGGTTCCCCCCGACCGATTGAATCCAAGCTGAGCTTGCCGCCGCACGACGACCAGCCCCACGTCCCCGGGCCGAGCCTCTGGCCCGTCGGCTTCGCCATCGGCGTGGTCGTCCTGCTGATCGGCCTCATCGTCTCGTGGACGATCACCGCGGTCGGCGCCCTCGTCGCGCTCGCCTTCGCGTTCCTCTGGGTGCGCGACCTGACCGCCGGCACCGCCCTTGCGCACGCGCCGGAGGTCGAGCCCGAGGCGCCGGGCGGCGCCGCCCCGGCGGCCGAGGCCGCCGCCGGCCCGCCGCCGCCCCCCGCGGAGCGCTACCCGCGCTCGAAGTTCCTCGAGCTCTCGACGCTCGGCCTCGGCGGCGTGATCGGCGGCGTCGTCACCGCGCCCGCGCTCGGCTTCATGGTCGGCCCCGCGTTCCTCAAGCAGGGCGTCAAGGACCACGACATCGGCCCGATCTCGAACTTCCCGGAGGGCAAGTACGTGGTTGCGACGTTCATGACCGACGCGTCGCAGGGCGAGGTGTCGAGGCGCACCGCGTACGTCCGCTACAACGGCCAGCTCGGCGGCAAGCCGAGCTTCACGATCATCTCGAACCACTGCGCGCACCTCGGCTGCCCCGTCCAGCCGAACGGCCCGCTCGACTCCGCGCACGAGAAGCAGTTCGCCGACGTCACGCTGATCCCGACGATCTCGATCGCCGGCTTCGGCTGCCCGTGCCACGGCGGCCAGTACGACACCGAGGGCAACCGGGTCGCCGGCCCGCCGGTGCGCGCGCTCGACCGCTACTCGTTCTCGATCCGGGGCGGCCACCTCTTCATCGGCAAGCCGTTCTCCGTCTCGGCGGTCGACGGCGCCGGCGCCACCGCCAAGATCCACAAGTGGCCGTACGCGTTCCCGGGCGAGCACGTGAACGGGATCGAGTCCTGGCTCTACCCCATCCAGCCCCCGCACTGAGGACGAACGTGGCGACCCGCAGGCTCACCCGCAGCGAGCAGCTCCAGCAGACGATCCTGTACCCGGTCGACTGGCTCGAGGAGCGGTCCGGCCTCGTCGGCGGGATCCGCTACTTCCTCTTCCGGAAGGTGCCGGGCGACATCAACTGGTTCCAGACGCTCGGCTCGGCGACGCTGACCGCGTTCATCGTGCAGGCGCTCACCGGCTCGATCCTCGCCATGTACTACAAGCCGAGCGCGACGATCGACCCGCACACGCACCAGCCGATCGCCTACGACTCGATCCAGCGGATCACGAACGAGCTGTGGGCCGGCTGGCTCGTGCGCGGCATGCACCGCTGGGGCGCGTCGGTCTTCATCATCCTCATGTTCATGCACATGGGGCGCGTGTTCCTGTTCGGCGCCTACAAGTACCCGCGCGAGCTGAACTGGATCGTCGGCGTGCTCCTCCTCGCGATGGGCCTCGGCGAGGGCTTCACCGGCTACCTGCTGCCGTGGGACCAGACGTCGTACTGGGCGACCGTCGTCGGCATCAACATCAACGGGACGGCGCCGTTCCTCGG
>DASRGA010000028.1:0-3839 GCA_035651295.1 Gaiellaceae bacterium
GGATCCCCGTGCACATCGTCGGCCTGAACGCCCAGCCGGCCGACCAGCGGCTCTTCGCCAACCTCCTCGCGGGGACGGCGACGCAGCAGGCTGCACGGCTCCCCGGCGAGCGCGTGACACAGTCCGGCGCGAGCATTCCCACGCTGCTCGCGGTGCTGACCGGGTTCGTCGCGCTGGTGCTCGCGGCCAACGAGTGGTGGGCCGCGCGCCTTCGGTGGGCGGCGTGACGCGCGCAGTCGCAGCAGTCGCGGTGCTGGCGATCGCGGTGGTGCTCTGCGCACTCGCGATCGACGTCGGACGGTGGCGTCACGTCGGCACGCAACCTCCCGCGACGCTGCTGGGCGGCACCGCGGAACGCCTCCTCGCCACGCACGACGACGTCGCGCTGCGCAGCGCGATTCAGACGTTCGTCGCCGCGGAGCGCACGCCGTACGGCTTCGACAACGGTCAGCAGCAGACGCGCGTGCGCGCCGCCGCGGAGGCGCGGCTCGCCACGGTCGCGTCGGGCGCAACCGCGGCCGAGGCGTCGCAGGCGGACGACCTGCTCGGCGTCCTCGCCTGGGGCGGCACGCAGGCGCCGGCGGGCGTGCTCGACCCGGCAGACCGCGCCGTGCAGTCGTTCGCGCAGGCCGCGCGCCTCGATCCGGGGAACAGCGACGCCGCCTTCAACCTGGAGCTGGCCCTGCGGGCGCTCGCCCCGCACGGCGTCCGCCAGGGAACGAACCCGAACGCGGGGACGCACGGCGCCGGCACGAAGGGCGCGGGAGCCGGCACGGCTGGCGAGGGGTACTGATGGTGGGCGCGAGCTTCACGTTCCTCACGCCGTGGGCCGGCCTGCTGGCGCTGCTCGCGGTGCTGCCGCTCGCCGCCTTCGCCGCCGGCGCCCGCCGCGCCGAGACCGTCCGCGCCGCGCTCGGGCTGCGGCCGGCGCAGCGCGCCTCGCACCTGCGCCACGGCGCGCTGCTCGCGGGCATCGTCGTCCTGCTCGCGCTCGCCGCCATGCAACCCGCGCTGCGCACGCACGACACGCTGCGCGAGCGCACCGACGCGCAGGTGTTCGTCGTGCTCGACACGTCGCGGTCGATGGCCGCCGCCGCGTCGCCGACGGTGCCGACGCGCCTGGCCCGCGCGAAGACGATCGCGCTTCGCCTCGGCTCGCAGCTCGGCGACGTTCCGGTCGGCGTGGCGACGTTCACCGACCGCGTGCTGCCCGACCTGTTCCCGACGGCCGACCACGCTGCGTTCGACTCGGCCGTCTCGGCGGTCGGCATCGAGGACCCGCCGCCGCGCGATGTCAACCCGGTCGCCACGACGTTCGACGCGCTCTCGGCGCTCGCGACCCAGGGGTTCTTCCCGGCCTCGGCGCACAAGCGCGTCGTCCTGCTCGTGACCGACGGAGAGTCGGCGCCGTTCGACCCGGCCGGCGTCGCATCGTCCCTGCTCGACCACGGGATCCGGCTCGCCGTCATTCGGGTCGGCGGCGCGGGCGAGCGCGTGTGGGACGCCGACGGGCGGGCCGAGGCCGCCTACCGCGCCGACCCGGCCGGCGCCCGGCGCTCGGTGGCGAGCCTCGACGACGCGCTCGGCGAGCGTCCCGGCGCCGACCCGCTCGCGCTCGCGCGGCGCGCGCTCGGCCGCGGCCCGTCGACCGCGCTCGCAGTGCAGCCGCGAACGCGCACGCTCGCGCCCCTTGCCGTGCTCCTCGCTCTCGCACTAGCCTTGGCTGCGGCGATCGACAGCCTCGGCCGACCCCACGCGACGTACCTCGCGCAGGCCGCAATGAAGCGAAGGGAATCGTGATGAAGAACCTCGTACGGGTCGTTGCGGGCGCCGGCCTCATCGTCATCCTCCTCGTGGCCGCCGCAGGCGGCTCCTCCGCCACGCAGGCGGCGGGGGACTGGCTCGGCTTCAGCCGGACCAACGACAGCCTGCGGCATTCGCCGCTCACCCAGATCACGCCGGCGAACGTGAAGGATCTCGGCCGCGTGTACGACCTCAACCTCCAGTCGCTCGACCCGAGCGTGCGTCGCGGCGAGCAGTCGTATCCGCTCGCGGTCGGCGGCACCCTCTACGAGACGACCAACGACGGCCAGGTGTTCGCGCTGAACGGCGCGACGGGAAAGGTGCTCTGGCACTTCAGGCCGACGAACAGCGGCCTCTTCAAGAACTTCGGGATCGTCGCGAACCGCGGGCTCGCGTACTGCAACGGCGCGTTGTTCCTCCTCACGCTCGACATGCACCTGAACAAGCTCGACGCGAAGACCGGCGCGCTCGAAGGACGCGTCGCGATCGGCAAGGCCGTCCCCGGCGCCGGCTCGAACTACGGGTACTCCGAGACGAGCGCGCCGATCTGCGCGGGCAACCGCGTGATCGCCGGCGCGGCGGGGTCGGAGTACGGCGTCCGCGGCTTCGTGATGGCGTGGACGACCGACCTTCGCCCCGCGTGGCCGAACCCGGTCTGGACGATCCCGCCCGAGCAGCAGAGCTGGCGCTCCGCGAGCCGCGTCGTCGGCGGCGGCGCCGTGTGGACGCCCGTCACCGTCGACACGTCGACCAACACGGTGTTCTTCGGCACCGGCTCCGCGACGCCGCTCTACTTCCCGCAGCTGCGACCGGGCACGAATCCGCGCACCGACTCGCTGCTCGCGGTCGACCTGCGCACCGGCGAGCTGAAGTGGTGGCGCCAGCTGATCGCGGGCAACCAGTGGTCGTACGACGTCTCGCAACCGCCGCTCGTCTACGAGGGCAAGGTCGGCGGCCGTGTCCGGCACGTCGTGTCGGTCGCGACGATGGAGGGCGTCTGGTACGCCTTCGACGCGAACACGGGGCAGCCGTTCTACCAGCGCGTGAAGGTGCTCGATCGCATCGAGCACCCGGCGCTCAGGCCCGGCAAGCCGGTGGCCGTGTTCCCCTCGAGCATCGGGGGCCTCAACTACTCCCCCGCCTCGTACGACCCGGCGACCGACTACGTGATCAACGCCGCGGCCGAGACGGCCGGCGTCGACGTCCAGACGGCGCTGACGCCCACGGAGAAGAAGGACAAGTTCCTGCTCGGGAGCGTCTTCCTCGGGCTGGAGAACGGCGACTTCGGGCAGGTGCTGCCCGGCTGGCACGACCACGGCTCGATCAGCGCGATCGACGTGAACACCGGCAAGCGCGTCTGGAAGTTCGAGACGCCGGAGCCGGAGCGCGGCGGCGTCACCACGACCGGCTCCGGGCTCGGCTTCGCCGGCGGCGGCGACGGCGTGCTGCGCGCGTTCGACACCAAGACCGGCCGCGTCCTCTGGACGTTCCAGACCGGCCATCAGATCGCGGCGGGGCCGACGGTCTTCACCGGCGACGACGGCAAGGAGTACATCGCGATCTCGGTGGGCGGCACGCCGACGTCCTCGAACGGCGGCACCGCGGCCGAGCTCCAGGTGTTCGGTCTCGGGGGGTCGTCGAAGGAGTCGCCGCCGCCGCAACTGACCCAGGCGCTCTTCCGGCCCGCGCCGGAAGCGGCCGCGCCGCAGCGGCTCGTCGTCGCAGCGCCCGTCGCGAACCGGGGCACGCGTGCGGCGGCCGCGGCCGGGCCGGCACGCATCTCGACGGCCGGCCCGATCCCGGTCCGCCTGTGGAGCGTGACGAAGTCGAACACCCAGCTCGTCGGCGGCCGGCTGCTCTACGACGGCAAGCCGGTGCAGGGCGCCTCGATGCAGGTCGACGACTACACGCTGCAGTCGCGCACCGACGCGGCCGGGCGCTTCTTCTACCGCGTCGACGCAACGCTCCCGGGACGCCACATCGTGCGCGTGCTGCGGCTCGCGCGCGCGACCGTCGGCGGACGCCCGCTCACCGCG
>DASRGA010000029.1:0-3509 GCA_035651295.1 Gaiellaceae bacterium
TGAACGTCACGTGCTGCGGCGCGAGGTCGGCCGGCTGGACGGCGCCCGCCACCGCCAGCTCGCGCGAGGCGCCCGACGTAACCCACAGCCGCCCGTCCGGAGCGCGTCCGACGTCGTGTGCGAGGAAGCCGGGCGTGAGCAGCGCGACGCGGCGCAACCGGCGCGTGTCGATCACCGCCACGTGCTCGGAGGCCGACCCCAGCCCCACCCAGAGCCGGCCCCCGTCGCGGTCGATCGTCAGGTGCCGCGCCCACCCGGGCAGCGGGACGCGGCCGACGAGCACGCCGCGGCGCACGTCGAGCACGACGACCCCGCTGCGGCCCGAGTCGCTGACGAACGCGTGCACGCCGTCGGGATGCGCAGCGGTGTAGCGCGGCTCGGCGACGCCGCGCACCACGTGGACGACACGCGACCCGTCGACGACCGACAGCGCGCCGACCGACGTGTGGCAGACGACGGCCAGCCCGCCGACCCGCTCGATCGAGCGCGGGTCGGGCAGCGTCGCGATCGAGCCGGCCACGCGGAAGGACGCGAGGTCGACGACCGCGAGCCGGGACTCGGCGTCGCAGGTGACGAGGGCGCGCCCCGCGGGCGGGCGCAGCGAGGCGCGCAGCGCGGACGGTGCGAGCGCGGCGGCGGCGAGGAACTCCCTGCGCTTCACGCTGCGGATACGGCCGCGAGCGCGCCGCAGGTCCCAGCCGCTACGGTCGCTCCGTGAGCCACCCGGAGCTCGAGGCCGAGCAGGCGTACGTCGACCGCGCGTACGCGCACCTGGAGCGCATGCGGACGGCCGTCGCCGGCGCAGCCGACAGGGTCGACGGCGAGGTCGCCCAGGCGGCGATGGACGCCTGGGCGGCGCGCCGGCTCCGCACGTTCGAGGACGCCGAGCGCGGGCTCTGCTTCGGCCGGCTCGACTTCGAGACGCTCCCGCAGCCCGTGTACGTCGGCCGGCGCTGGGTGCACGACGAGGAGCAGCGGCAGGTCGTCGTCAACTGGCAGGCGCCCGCCGCACGGCCGTTCTACACGGCGACGCCCGCCGACCCGCACGGCGTCACCCTGCGCCGGCGCTTCCGCACCGACGGCCGGCGCCTGCTCGACATCGCCGACGAGGCCCTCGACGGCTCGATCCTCGACAACGCCGCCGTCGGCGACTTCCTGCTCGAGGAGCTCGAGCAGAACCGCACCGCCCGCATGCGCGACATCGTCGCGACGATCCAGGCCGACCAGTACCGGCTGATCACCCACGATCCGGAGGCGCCGCTCGTCATCCAGGGCGGCCCCGGCACCGGCAAGACCGCGGTCGGCCTGCACCGCGCCTCGTGGCTGCTGTACACGCTGCGGGAGACGCTGCAGCGCCGCGGCGTGCTCGTCGTCGGCCCGAACCGCACCTTCATGGAGTACGTCTCGCACGTGCTGCCCGCGCTCGGCGAGGAGACGGTCGAGCAGCGCGCGGTCGACGAGCTCGTCGACGGGATCGAGCCGGAGCGCCGCGAGGCGCCGGACGCCGCCCGGCTGAAGGCCGACACGCGGCTCGCCGGCGTCGTGCAGCGCGCGGCCGAGCTGCGCCTCGTGTCGCAGCCGCACGAGCTCGCGGTCCGGCTCGAAGGCTCGTTCGTGTGGATCGACGAGCGCGAGATCGCCGAGCTCGTCGCGCTGACGCGCGAGGAGCACGGGCTGACGGCGCTCGCCCGGGAACGCTTCCGGATGAGCCTGCTGCGGCGCTTCTACGAGGAGTACGGCCGCGTGCTCGGCGTGAACGCGATCCGCAGCTTCGAGGAGGTCGAGAGGGCGCTGCGCGCGCGCGGCTATCTCGACCGCGTGCTGAAGGCGGCGTGGCCCGTCGTCTCGCCGGAGCGCCTCGTCCGCACGCTCCTCACCTCGCGCCGGGCGCTCGCGGAGGCGGCCGACGGGATCCTCGACGACGGCGAGCAGCGTCTGCTCGTCCGCCGCGGCGGCGGCGGCTTCTCGGACGCCGACGTCGCGCTCGTCGACGAGGCGCGCGCGGTGGTCGGCGCGCCTCCACGCGCGTACGGGCACGTGATCGTGGACGAGGCGCAGGACCTGACGCCGATGCAGCTGCGCATGATCGCGCGGCGTGCGCGAGACGGGTCGCTGACGATCCTCGGAGACGTCGCCCAGGCGACCGGCGCGGTGCGCTGGACGAGGTGGGAGGACGTGCTGCCGCACCTGCCGCGCACGGAGCTCGCGTCGGTCGAGGAGCTCCGCCACGCCTACCGCGTGCCGCGCGAGATCATGGAGGTCGCCCTGCCGCTCCTCGACGCGATCGCGCCCGAGGTCAGCCCCCCGCTCGCCTACCGCACCGGCGCCGCCCCGCCGACGGTGCGCCGCGTCGAGCCCGGACGACTGCTCGCCGAGGCGTTCCGGGAGGCGGAGCGGCTCGCCGCCGAGGACGGGCTGCTCGCCGTGATCGTCCCGGACGAGCTCGCGGCCGAGGCGCCCTCCGGCGACCTGTGGGACGGCGTGCCGCTGCTCTCGCCCCGGCAGGCGAAAGGGCTCGAGTTCGACCACGTGGTCGTCGTCGAGCCGGCGCTCGTCGACCTGCGCGAGCTGTACGTCGCGCTGACGCGGCCCACGCGGACGCTCGTGGTCGTCCACGCGCGGGACCTCCCGGCCGAGTTGCGCTACGTCAGGTAGTAGACGGCCATCGTGACCCCGAGCGCCAGGCCCACGATCACGACGAGCGCCACCACGATCACCCCGAGCACGATCGGCAGCGTGGCGGGCTCGTACCCGTCCTTCGCGATCTCCTCGAGGTGGTGCTCCTCGGCGACGAGCTTGTCGACGAATGCGGTCATGGGCGTCATTGTCGCACCGCTCGTGGCGTCTGCAACGAGGAGAATCCCGCAGTGATCGTCGCGGCGATCGTCCCCCACTCGGAGCTGAACCATCTCCTCGCCACCTGGGGCTACCCGGCGGTCTTCCTGTTCGTCGGCGCCGAGAGCCTCGGCATCCCGATCCCGGGCGAGACGATGCTGATCCTGGCGTCGCTCTACGCAGGCTCGACGCACAAGCTGAGCGTGGAGGGCGTCGTCGCCACCGCGGCCGCCGGGGCGATCGTCGGCGACAACATCGGCTACCTGATCGGCCGCGTCGGCGGCTACCGGCTGCTGAAACGCTACGGCAGGTACATCCGGGTCGACGAGCGCCGCCTGAAGATCGGGCGCTACCTCTTCGACCACCACGGCGGCAAGGTCGTGTTCTTCGGCCGCTTCGTCTCGGTCCTGCGCACCTACGCGGCGTTCCTCGCCGGCACGAACGAGATGCACTGGGCGACGTTCCTCGCCTGGAACGCCGCGGGCGGGATCGTCTGGGCGACGATCTTCGGCGTCGGCTACTACGCGTTCGGCTCGACGCTGAAGCACCTGCAGGGCGGGATCGACGTGGCGCTCGCAGCGGCGGCGGTCGCCGGCATCCTCGCCGGCATCTGGTACCTGCGCCGCAAGGAGCGCGAGCTCGGCGAGCGAGCCGAGGCGGCGTACCCGGACTAG
>DASRGA010000030.1:0-12744 GCA_035651295.1 Gaiellaceae bacterium
CGAGCGCGGCGTCGGCGTCTGGCACGCCGACAACTGGTACTGCGTCTCGCTCGGCCCGCGCCTGCCCGGGGAGACCCTGCGCGCCGGCATCGCGCACTACAACACGCGCGAGGAGGTCGACCGGCTGCTCGACGAGCTCGCGCGCTGCCGCCCCGCGGCCGGGTAAGAGCCGTTCGCGCGGCACGAAACCGGCCGACAGGTTGGGCGTCTCACCGCTGCGGACGGGAGAGACGTTCGCGGAAGCGCTTCGGGTCAAGGACCGGGATCCGGCCCGCGAGGTCGAGCAGGTGCCTGTTGCCGCTGACGAGGATCGACCGGCGCGCTGCCGCGAGCGCGATCAGGTAGCCGTCTCCCGGGTCCGCCGACCGGACGGGCGGCGGTTCCTCCGGATCTTCCGCGATGGTCGTGGACTCGCGCAGCCAGCCCACGATCCGGTCAGCCTCATCTTCCGGGATGCGACGGCGAAGCCTCGGATAGCCGAACGCTCGCCGCAACTCGTCCAGCAGGGCGGGGGAGACGATCAGGTCGAACTCGCCGCCTTGCCAGGCGCGAAGCAGGTGCGCGGCGTTCCCCGCCGGCGAGAGCAGCCCCGAGATGACGACGTTCGGGTCGAGGACGGCCCGCAGGAAGACCTACCGGCGCTTCCGGCGCGTTCGGTGCTGAGCCTCGAGCGCGAGCGCGGCCGCCTCGCTCTCCGGGAGGTCGTTCCGGGCCCAGAGGCTGTCGAGCACGTCGAGCCCGAGGTCGCGGCGCAGAGACGCTTCGATCACCTCGCTGTCCCCGCGCCCGAGCCGCGCCGCGCGGATCTTGACCGCACGGAGCACGTCGCCGTCCAGCGTGACCGTTGTCCGCAGTACCCAGGGGGCGCGTCCGTAAGCGTGCGGTAAGGGATCGCGCTTGCGGCAATCCGCCGCGCACGCCGCCTCGGTACTCGGGTCACAACCACTCGAGCACCTGAGGAGGGCTTGACATGAGAAACGCATCGATCGTCGGGGTGGTGGTCGCGATCGCCCTGGCGGTGGCGGCGGTTGCGGCGGCGAAGCCGGCCGCACGCCCCGCGACTGTCGCCACCGCCGGCACCAGCCTCGGCCGGATCGTCGTCGACGGGCGCGGGCGCAGCCTGTACCTGTTCGAGAAGGACGCGAAGGGCCGCAGCGCCTGCTCCGGGCTGTGCGCGTCCTACTGGCCGCCGCTCCTGACGAGCGGCACGCCGGCCGCGGTCAGGGGCGCGAAGGCATCCCTGCTCGGCAGCATCCGCCGCGCGGACGGCAGCCGTCAGGTGACCTACGCGGGCCATCCCGTCTACTACTTCGCCGGCGACAGCGGGCGCGGCCAGACGAACGGCGAGGGCCTGAAGGACTTCGGCGCCGGCTGGTACGTGCTCACCCCGGCCGGCAAGAAGATCGACCGCGACTGATCAGGTCACGCGCGACGAGTCTCGGCGGACGAGCTCGTGCTCGCCCGCCGAGACAAGGGCGCGCAGCCGGTCGAGCGCGTCCCACACGTCGACGAAGCGCGTGTACAGCGGCGGCACGCCGAGCCGGATCGAGTCCGGCGCGCGGAAGTCGGGGACGACGTCGGCCCGCTCGATCAGCGCCCGGCAGATCCGCCAGGCGTCGGGATGGCGGAGCGAGACGTGCGAGCCGCGCCGCGCCGGGTCGCGCGGCGTGCCGAGCGTGAAGCCGAGCGGCTCGAGCCACGCGTCGTGCAGCTCGACGACGAGCTCGGTCAGCGCGATCGACTTCTCGCGCGCCGCCTCGACGCCCGCCTCGGCGACGAGTGCGGCGCTCTCGTCGACGGCCGCCAGCAGCAGGATCGGCGGCGTGCCGGCGAGGAAGCGGTCGACCCCGTCGGCCGGGACGTGCGGATGGCCCATCGCGAACTGGTCGCGCTGCGCGAACCAGCCGGCGATCGGCGAGCGGAGCCGCGGCTGCAGCTCGCGGGCGACGTACAGGAACGCGGGCGCGCCCGGGCCGGCGTTCAGGTACTTGTAGGTGCAGCCGACCGCGAGCTCGACGCCGTGCGCACGCAGGTCGACCGGCACGACGCCGGCGGAATGGCACAGGTCCCACAGGACGGGGACGCCGCGGCGGCGGGCGAGCGCGGTGATCGCCGGCAGGTCGGCGAGCGCGCCGGAGCGGTAGTTGACGTGCGAGAGGACGAGCAGCGCGACGTCGCCGCCGGCGAGCGCCGCCTCGACGTCGTCCACGCCCGGCCCGTCGACGGGATCGGCGTCGAGCAGCCGCAGCTCGCGGCCGTGCTGCTCGGCGAGCGCCTGCAGCACGTAGCGGTCGGTGGGAAACTCGTCGCGCGGCACGAGGAGCGCCCCGTCCCGCATCGCGACGAGAGCGCCGCAGAGCTTGTACAGGTCGACCGTGGTCGAGTCGGCGACGAGCACCTCGCCCTCGCCGGCGCCGAGCACGCCGCGCGCGAGCCGGTCGCCGACCCGGCGCGGCAGCTCGATCCACTCGTGCCAGCCCGTCACGAGCCGCTCGCCCCACTCGCCGACCGCCGCGGCGAGCCGGGCGCGCGTCGCGAGCGGCAGCCGGCCGAGCGAGTTGCCGTCGAGGTAGAGGCGCGGCTCGTCGCCGAGGACGAACCGCTCGCGGAACGGCGCGAGCGGGTCGGCCGCGTCGAGAGCGGCCGCTCCGGCGCGGCCGGTCATCGGCCGGCCACGCTCCCGAGAGCCGTGACGACGTGCGGCCACGCCGCGGCGGCGGGGTCGATCGGCTCCATGTGGCCGCAGTCGAGCTCGACCAGCTCGCAGTCGTCGCCGGCCGCCTGCGCCGCCGCGAGGTACGCGCGCGCCTGGGCGATCGGCACCGTGTCGTCGTCCCGGCCGTGCACGAGCACGGTCGGGACGCCCGCCGGCAGCCGCCGGATCGGGTCGGCGCGCCGCCAGTCCTCGTCGGCCGCCTCGCCCATCAGCTCGCGCGCCGCGCCGCCGCCGAGCCGCTCGCGCGCCGCGCCGCCCAGGTCGCACACCGCGCCGAGGGCGACCGCGCCGCGGACGAGCCCCTCGGCGGCGAGCCAGAGCGCAAGGTGGCCGCCCGCCGAGTGGCCGACCGCGACGGCGCCGCCGTCGGTCAGCTCGCGGCAGGCCGCGGCGACGTCGTCGAGCGTCGCCGGATAGCCGCCGCCCGCCCCGACGCGCCGGTACTCGACGTTCCAGGCGGCGAAGCCCGACCCGGCGAGCGCCTCGCAGAAGCCGTCCATCAGGTCGCTGCGGTAGCGGGCCCGCCAGAAGCCGCCGTGCAGGACGACGACCGTCGGCCCGTCGCCGCGCAGCTCGGCGTGCTGGTCGGGGTGCGGGCCGTACGGCGTCACGGCCGCAGCTCCAGCAGCGCCCGCGCGGCGCGCTCGCCCGAGCGCAGCGCGCCCTCCATCGTCGCGGCCCAGTCGCGCGCCGTGTGCTCGCCGGCGAAGACGATCCGGCCGGCGCCCTCGAGCCCGGCCGGCGCGCCGTCCAGAGCGTGCGGCAGCACCGAGTAGGCCTCCTCCCACACCGTCACGACCGCGGCGTCACGCTCGACCGGCAGCCCGGGCAGAAGCCGCTCGACGCGGTCGATCCAGGCGCCGTCGCGCGCGCCCACGAGCTCGACCACCGGCGCGGCGCCCGCCCACGCGCCGACCGCGTCGCCCGTCGAGTACGCCCACCAGCGCTCCGCCGCGGACATCACCGCGTCCGGCGCCGCCGGCGCCGAGAGCGGCGCGGCGAGCTTCGCGGCCGTCGACATGCGAACGGCCGCGTACGCGGCCGGCGCGGGCAGGTCGAGCGCGCGCACGGCGGGGACCGGCACGGCGACCACGCACGCGTCGGCGGTCAGCTCGCCGCCGTCGCTCGAGACGGCGACGCCGGCGCCGGTGTCGACGACGCGGCGGACGGCGTCGCCGAGGTGCAGCCGCTCCTGCCGGGCGGCGAGCCGTTCGGCGACGAGCTGGTTGCCGCCGCCGATCCGGCGCGTCTCGGCGTCGTCGACGAGCGCCGTCAGGTCGAGCAGGAAGCTCGCGTCCAGCTCCTCGACGGGGTAGGCGCGCGAGCTCTGGACGCGCGCGGCGAGCAGCTCTGCGATGCGCTCGTCGGCGACCGTCTCGCGCAGCACGTCGAGCGCCGGGCGGGACGGGTCGGCGCGCGCCGCCGACTCCGCGGCGCCGGCCGCCGCGACGACCTCCGACCGGACGAGCCCGGGATCCGGCGAGAGCCGCCGCTCCGGATAGCGGATGCCCATGCCGGCGAGCTCGAGCCCGAGCTCCGCGGCGTAGCGTTCCAGCGTCTCGTAGCCGCGCGTGACGAACTCGCCGCCGCGCTCGAAGACCGCCCCCGACGGAAACCGGTCGCTCCAGACCCGGCCGCCGACCCGGTCGAGCGCCTCGAAGACGACCACCTCGGCGCCGCCGGCGCGCAGCGTCTCCGCCGCCGCGAGCCCCGCCAGCCCGGCACCGACCACGACCACGCGCAGCGCGCTCATCGACGCCTACCTATCACGTCCGGGCGGGAAAGATGGGCACCGCCGCGCCGAAACCTGGGTCGGCCTCCCGATGCCGCGCGAGCGGCCCGCTCGTACCGTCGAGCGGTCAACTCGAGGAAAGGGAGCCTCTCGTGAGCACCAACCGCAGACTGGGACTGTCGCTGGCGACGGCCGCCGCGCTCGCCGCGCTCGCGCTGGCCGGCACGGCGGCGTTCGCCTCGGCCAGGCCGGCCGCCGGCAGCCAGGCGCGGGCGCAGGGGAGCCGGGCCGCCATCGCAGCCCCGATCGCCGCCGCCCGCACCGCCACCGCCAAGTACGTCTGGAACCTGAACCGGGCGAAGGCGGACGGCTACGGGATCATCACCAAGATGATCCCGAACATGGGGTACCACTTCCTGAACCCGAAGGTCACCGGGTTCGACGTCCGCAAGCCGGCGATCCTCGTCTACGAGCATCGCGGCACGACCTGGCAGCTCGGGGCGATCGAGTGGGTCTTCACGGCGAAGCCGGCGGCCGCGCCGCTGCCGGGCGCCACGTACGGCACCTTCGGCGCCGGCTGCCACTACAAGGACGGCTCGTACGTGCCGGCCGACACGCAGGACGCGTGCCCGAAGGCGGCGCCCGGGAGCGGCGCCGCCTTCAACTTCTGGCACCCGCTCCTCTACACGCTGCATCTGTGGCTCTGGTACCCGAACCCGAGCGGTCTCTTCTCCGGCACCAACCCGCTCGTTGCCCCGTACAACGCAGGCTGAGCGGTCGTCCTGGGGGAAGGAGGCGCCGCCGCTCCAGGCGGCGCCTCCCGTGCCGGCGCTTGCGGTCGTGGGCGGCCGGCTGCACCATCCCCCTGTGCAGGCCGTGCCCGCAGCCGGGCAGGACGAGCTTCTCGAGCGGGACGGCGAGCTGGCGCTGCTCGAGGAGGCGCTCGGCGCGGTGCAGGGAACCGGGTCGGGACGCGTCGTCGTGCTCGGCGGCGAGGCGGGCGTCGGCAAGACGACGCTTCTGCGGCGCTTCTGCGAGGGGCGCGAGCGGGTGCTCTGGGGCTCGTGTGACCCGCTGTTCGCGCCGCAGCCGTTCGGCGCGATCCGCGACGTCGCGGAGCTCGCCGGCGGACGGCTCGGCGAGCTGCTCGCCGCGGACGCGAAGCCGCACGAGGTCGTCGCGGAGCTGCTGCGGCAGCTCGCCGGCGGCCCGCACCTCCTCGTGCTCGAAGACGTGAACTGGGCCGACGAGGCGACGCTCGACGTCTTCCGGCTGCTCGCGCGCAAGATCGCGCTCGCGCCGGTGCTGCTCGTCGCCACCTACCGCGACGACGAGCTCGACGTGCGGCACCCGCTGCGGCTCGTGCTCGGCGAGCTCGCGACCGCGCCGGCCCTGCGCAGGATCAGGCTGGCGCCGCTCGGCCTCGGCTCGGTCGAGCGCCTGGCCGCGCGCCACGGGGTCGACCCGGACGAGCTCTTCCAGCGGACCGGCGGCAACCCGTTCTTCGTCGTCGAGGCGCTGGCCGCAGGGACGGACGGCGTGCCCGGCACCGTCAAGGACGCCGTCCTCGCGCGCGCCGGCCGGCTCGATGCGCACGCGCACCGGCTGCTCGAGACCGTGTCGCTGCTTCCTCCGGAGGCGGAGCTGTGGCTGCTCGAGCGGGTCGCCGGCGACGTCCTCGACGGGCTCGAGGGCTGCCTCGCCTCGGGGCTGCTCGCGCCGACGCGAAACGGCGTCGTCTTCCGCCACGAGCTGGCGCGGGTCGCCGTCGAGGAGTCGGTGCCGCCGAACGTCCGGCTCGGCGTGCACGAGCGTGCGCTGGCGGCGCTCGCCGAGCCGCCCGGCGGGCGGCGCGAGCTGGCGCGGCTCGCGCACCATGCGGAGGCGGTGGGCGACGAGGCCGCCGTCGTCGAGCTCGCCACCGCCGCCGCCCGGGAGGCCGCGAAGGTCGGCGCGCACCGCGAGGCGGCCGCGCAGCTCGCCCGGGCGGTGCGCTTCGGCGCCGTCCGGCTGACGCCCTCCGAGCGCGCCGCGCTGCTCGAGGAGCGCGCCACCGAGTGCTACATCACCGACCAGTACGACGACGGCATCGCCGCGCTCGAGGAGGCGCTCGCCCACCACCGCGCCTCTGCCGACGTGCTCGGCGAGGGCCGCGTGCTCAGCCGCCTCGCGGAGTTCCTCTGGTGCCCCGGGCGCGTCGTCGAGGCGGATCGCGCCGGCTGGGCGGCCTTCGCGCTGCTCGAGCGGCTGCCGCCCGGCGCGGAGCTCGCGCGCTGCTACGCCGAGGTCGCTTTCAAGTGCGCCGGCGCCGCGCGGGGCGACGAGGGCCTCGAGCTGGCGCGCCGCGGGGTCGAGCTGGCCCGCGAGCACGGCGACGAGTCGCTCTGGCTCCGCTGCCGCACGACGCTCGGCGCGATCGAGCGGGGCGACGCCGGCTACGCCGAGCTCGCCCGGGTGATCGAGGACGCGCAGCGCCGCTCGCTGCCCGACCGGGCGGGCGCCGCCTACGCGATGCTCGTGCAGCGGGCGCTGAGCGAGGGGCGCCGCGATCTCGTCGAGCGGTACCTCGACGAGGCGTTCGCCTACTGCAGCGACCACAGTCTCGAGCTGTTCCGGCTCTACCTGCTCTCGTTCCGCGCCCGTTTCGCGCTCGACCGCTGCGACTGGGTCGCCGCCGCCGAGGCGGCCGAGCAGGTGATCGGCATCGAGCGGACGTCGATCTCGCCGCGGATCACGGCGCTCGTCGTGCTCGCGCTCGTCCGCGCCCGGCGCGGCGACCCGGGCGCCGCACCGCTGCTCGACGAGGCCTGGGCGCTCGCGCGGCCGACCGGCGAGCCCGGCCGGGTCGCGCCCGTCGCCGCCGCCCGGGCCGAGTGCGCGTGGCTCCTCGGCGACCTCGAGGCCGTCGACGAGGCGACCGCCGAGCCGCTCGAGCAGGCGCTGCGGCTGGGCGCGCTCGGCAACGCGCGCGAGCTCGCCTCGAGACGCGCGCTCGCCGGGCTCACAGCCGGGATCGAGCCGGACGGCCGCGACGCCCGGGCGTGGCTGGACGCGGGCTGCGACTACGAGGCCGCGCTGTGCCTGCTCGACTCGGACGGCGAGGACGACCTGCGCGAGGCGCTCGACATCTTCGTGCGGCTCGACGCGCGGCCCGCGGCGGCGATCGCGGCGCGCCGTCTTCGGCTCGGCGGCGCCCGCGGGATCCCGCGCGGCCCGCGGCGCGTCACGCGGGGCAACCCGGCGAGCCTCACCGAGCGCGAGCTCGAGGTGCTGGCGCTCGTCGCCCAGGGGCTGCGGAACGGCGAGATCGCGCAGAGGCTCGTCGTCTCGCGCCGCACCGTCGACCACCACGTGTCCGCGATCCTGCGCAAGCTCGGCGTCCGGACGCGCGCGCAGGCCGGGGCGGAGGCGACCCGGCGGGGCTACGTCGAGGCCGGCTGATGCCGCGCTACCTGATCGAGCGCACGTTCGCCGGCGAGGTGCGGATCCCGGACGAGATCGTCGACCGCAACGAGGACGCAGGGGTGACATGGCTGCAGTCGTTCGTCAGCGACGACGGCCGCACGATGTTCTGCGTCTACGAGGCGCCGACGCCCGAGGCGATCCGCCGGGCCGCCCGCGCGAACGGCCTGCCGGTCGACCGCATCGCCCAGGTGCGCGTGCTCGATCCGCACGCCTACGGCTGACATGATGCGGCGGTGACGGCGCCGCAGCAGAGCGGGAAGCAGCCGAGGGCGCGCCCCGGGTTCCGCGTCGGCTGGTGGCTCGCGTGGATCGCCGGCCTGCTCGTCCTCAACTACTGGCTCGGCTCGCGTGCCACGGAGGCGCCGGCGCGGGTCCGCGTGCCGTACAGCCCGTTCTTCCTCGAGCAGGTGAAGGCGGGCCACGTGGCGTCGATCACCTCGAAGGGGACGGCCGTCCAGGGGACGTTCAAGACGGCCGAGCGCTACGGGAGCAACAAGCCGTCGACGCGGTTCAAGACGGAGGTGCCGGCGTTCGCCGACACGAACGCCCTCTCGCGGCTCCTGCAGCAGAAGGGCGTGACCGTCAACGCCGAGCCGCTGCAGACGAGCGGGCCGTGGTGGGAGAACGTGCTCGTCGGGTTCGGTCCGACGATCCTGTTCGTCGCGCTGATCGTCTGGTTCTCGCGCCGCGCCGGCAGGATGCAGAGCATCCTCGGCCAGTTCGGCCGCTCGCGGGCGCGGCTGTACGAGCCCGGCGGCGACCGGGTGACGTTCGCCGACGTCGCCGGCATCGACGAGGCGAAGCAGGAGCTCTCGGAGGTGGTCGACTACCTGCGCGACCCGGACAAGTACCGGCGGCTTGGCGCGCGCATCCCGCACGGCGTGCTCCTGTCGGGCCCGCCCGGCACCGGCAAGACGCTGCTCGCGCGCGCGGTCGCGGGCGAGGCGAACGCCCCGTTCTTCTCGATGGCGGCGTCCGAGTTCGTCGAGGCGATCGTCGGCGTCGGCGCCTCGCGCGTGCGCGACCTGTTCACGAAGGCGAAGGCGGCGGCCCCGGCGATCATCTTCATCGACGAGCTCGACGCGATCGGGCGCTCGCGCACGTCGGGGATCGCCGGGTTTAGCGGCGGCAACGATGAGCGGGAGCAGACGCTCAACCAGATCCTCACCGAGATGGACGGCTTCGACTCGTCGACCGGCGTGATCGTGGTCGCGGCGACCAACCGCCCGGACGTGCTCGACGCGGCGCTGCTCCGGCCGGGTCGCTTCGACCGGCGCGTCGCCGTCCAGCCGCCCGACCGCGCCGGGCGCGAGGCGATCCTGCGGGTGCACACGCGCAGCGTCCCGCTCGGGCCCGACGCCGACCTGGGCGCGATCGCGTCGACGACGCCGGGGATGGTGGGCGCCGACCTGGCGAACCTCGTCAACGAGGCGGCGCTGCTCGCGGCGCGGCGCGGCCACGACGCGGTGCTGGAGGCGGACTTCACCGACGCGCTCGAGCGGATCGTCCTCGGCGCGGAGCGCAAGGTGATGATGAGCCCGGAGGACCGGCGGCGGACCGCCTACCACGAGGGCGGCCACGCGATCGTCGGCATGCTCACGCCGGGCGCCGACCCGGTGCGGAAGATCTCGATCATCCCGCGCGGGCTTGCGCTCGGCGTGACGTTCGCGGCGCCCGACGCCGACCGCTTCAACTACTCGGAGAAGGAGCTGAAGGCGAAGATCAACGTCGCCCTCGGCGGCCGGGTGGCGGAGGAGCTCGTCTTCGGCGACCTGACGACCGGCGCGGAGTCCGACATCCAGCAGCTGACGCTGATCGCGCGCCAGATGGTCGGACGGTGGGGGATGAGCGAGGCGATCGGCACGGTCGCGGTGCTCCCCTCCGACGGGCGCGGGCCGCTGCTGCCCGGCGTGTCCGAGGCGTCGGCGGTGACGCAGGAGCTCGTCGACGAGGAGGTGCGCCGAATCGTCGGCGTCGCGCACGAGGAGGTGGCAGCGCTGCTGCGCGCGAACCGGCCGAAGCTCGACGCGCTCGCCGAGGCGCTGCTCGCGCACGAGACGCTCGACCAGCCGGACGCCTACGAGGCGGCCGGTATCCCGCTCCAGACGGCGTAGAGCGCCGGCGGCTTGCGGAAGACGAGGCCGCTCGGCGCGGACGGCCGCGCCGGGTCGAGCCGCACGTCCGGCAGCTCGAGCACGAGCCGAAGCGCCGTCTGCGCCTCGAGCCGCGCCAGGTGCATGCCGACGCAGACGTGCGGGCCGTGCGCGAAGGCGACGTGGTGGCGCGCGTTCGCGCGGAAGAGGTCGAACCGGTCCGGGTCGGGGAAGAAGCCGGGGTCGCGGTTCGCGCCGGCGAGCGAGACCTCGACCAGGTCGCCGCGGCGGACGTCGGCGCCGCCGATCCGGACGTCGCGGGTCGCGTAGCGGTCGACCACCGCGGCCGCGGGCTCCAGCCGGAGCGACTCCTCGACCGCTGCGGCCGCGAGCGACGGGTCGGCGCGGATCGCGGCGAGCGCGTCCGGGTGGGAGAGCACGTGGCGGATCGCGTTCGCGATCATCCCTTCGGTCGTCTCGATGCCGCCGAAGAGCAGGACGGCGGCGTTCGAGACCGCCTCGTCGGTCGAGAGCGTCCCGGTGCCCTCGAGCTCCGGCGCGACCCGGGCGTGCAGCGCGGCGAAGGCGGCGCGCGCGTCCTCGGTGATCGAGCCGCCGGCGGTCAGCTGCGTCACGGCGGCGACCATCGCGTCGTACCAGCCGAGCATCTCGCGGACGTCGCCGACGTCGAGGCCGAGCGAGCGGGCGACGGTCGTGGCGGCGAGCGGCCCGGCGAGCGCGCGCCGCAGCTCGGCCTGGCCGTCCGCGGCGAACGCGGCGACGAGCCGCTTCGCCTCCGTCTCGACGAACCGGGCGTACTCTGCGCGGACGGCGTCGAGGCGGAAGCGGCGCGCGAACGGGTCGCGGTGGCGGGCGTGCTCCTCGCCGTCGAGCGTGAGCATGCTGGTGCCGACGACCTGCCCGGTCGTGAAGCGCGGGTCGTCGACGGTGAACGTGCCGGCGTCGCGCATCACCTGCAGCGCGAGCTCGCGGCTCGTGACGAGCCAGCCGCCGAGCGCCGGCAGCCACGAGACCGGCTCGTGCGCGCGGAGCCGCGCGAGCACGGGGTGCGGGTCGTCCTCGAGCTCGGCCAGCGTGACGGAGGCGCCGACCGGGAACTCCATTCGGCGGATCCTATGCAGCCGCATAGGCTGTGGCCATGTCAGCGCAGGCGCGGCGGCGGGTGGTGGTGACGGGCCTCGGGATGGTGAGCCCGATCGGCGGCTCCGTCGCTGCGTCCTGGGAGGCGCTGCTGGCGCGGGAGTCCGGGGCGGGGCCGATCACGCTGTTCGACGCGGACGAGTTCCCGGTGCGCTTCGCGTGCGAGGTGAAGGGCTTCGACGCGTCGCGGGTCGCCGACGCGAAGCGGCTGCGGCGGATGGATCGCTGCACGCAGCTCCTGCTCGACGCCGCCCGGCAGGCGGAGGCGGACGCGGGCCTCGACGTGGCGGCGGTCGGCGAGCGTGCGGGGACGTCGATCGGCACGGCGCTCGGCGGCGTCGCGTCGTTCGAGCAGGCGGTGCTGCAGCTGCGGGATCGCGGGCCGGGCCGTGTGGGGCCGTTCGCGATCGTGCAGACGCTGCCGAACCTCGCCGCCGGCTGGGTGTCGATCGAGCTGGGGACGCGCGGGCCGCTGCTGACGGAGAGCACCGCCTGCGCCGCCTCGAGCATGGCGATCGGCGCGGCGCTGGATGCGATCCGGCTCGGCCGCGCCGACGTGATGGTGTGCGGCGGGACGGAGGCGCCGGTGACGCCGGTGTCGGTCGCCGGGTTCGCGGCGATGCGTGCGCTCTCGACGCGCAACGACGACCCGGCGACGGCGTCGCGGCCGTTCGACGGCGACCGCGACGGGTTCGTGGTGGCGGAAGGCGCGGCCGTGCTCGTGCTGGAGTCGCGGGAGCATGCGGAGGCGCGCGGGGCGAGGGCCTACGCGGAGCTCGTCGGCTACGGCGTGTCGTCGGACGCGAGCCACGTCTCCGATCCCGACCCGGTCGGCGAGAACGCGGCGCGCGCCGTCCGGCTGGCGCTCGCCGACGGCGGCCTCGCGGCGACGGATGTCGGCTACGTGAACGCGCACGGGACGTCGACGCCGGCGGGCGACGCCGCCGAGGCGCGCGTGCTGAAGGCGGTGTTCGGCGCGGCGGCGCCGCCGGTCTCGTCGACGAAGGGCGCGACGGGCCACACGCTGGGTGCGGCGGGCGCGGTCGAGGCGGCGTTTGCGGTGCTCGCGCTCGAGCGCGGCGTGCTGCCGCCGACGATCAACCAGCGCGTCCCCGGCCCGGGCTGCGATCTCGACTGGATCGCCGACGGGCCGCGCGCCCTCCAGGTCGACGTGGCGCTCTCGAACTCGTTCGGCTTCGGCGGCCACAACAGCGTGCTCGCGTTCCGCCGCGTCGCCGGCTGAGGTTCGCCGGCGGCGGGCGAGCGGCAACCCGACCACGCTCGTTTTCACATGCCCCGGGCGGGCAGCGCACGGCGCCGCCCCTGCGACTGGCACGGGTGGGAGAAGGTATCCTGGGCGCCCCAAGGGCGGTTAGCTCAGTTGGGAGAGCACCAGCTCGACAAGCTGGGGGTCACTGGTTCGAGCCCAGTACCGCCCACCTTAGAAGGTGTTGCGCGAACCGCCGCCGGAATCCTGTAGGTGGGGATGATCCGGCGGCGGTCGTGGACGCGGATCTCTTTGATGAGCAGCCGCAGGAGTTCCTTGGCCTGCTCAGGGCTCTCGTTGGCGATGATCT
>DASRGA010000031.1:0-12119 GCA_035651295.1 Gaiellaceae bacterium
AGCACGTCGTCGCCGGCGAGGAGGAGTTGCGCGGCGCCGGCGCGCCGGTCGAGAAGTCGGCGTCGTTCGCGTCGGTGTCGGTGCAGCCGGAGTCGGCGCGAAGGAGCGCGGTCGTCGCGTCGAGCGCGGGCGCGGCGGCGCCCTCGTAGTCGGTCGCGGCGCCGTAGCCGACGAGGTCGGCGACGAGCGGGCTCGCCGAGCAGCTGCCAGCGACGTCGCCGCACGTGAGCGCGTTCGTGTCGTGCACGAGCGCGACCTTGCCGCCCGTGTTCGCGAGGTTCGTCGTGCCGGTTGCGTCCGGCGCCGGCAGGACAGCGCCGACCGCGGCGGTCGACGCGAGCTGGACGAGGTAGCTGTGCCCGGGCGTGATCGTGCCGGACAGCGTCGTCACCTGCCAGCTCGTGCTGGCGGCGCTCGCGTACTGGAGCGTCCAGCCGCTGAGGTCGACGGACGACGAGCCGCGGTCGAGCAGGACGACGAAGTCGTTCTGGTACGGGGCGCCGCTGTTGCCGCCGCCGGCGAACACCTGGCTGACGGCGAGCCCGGAGGGAGAGCTCGCCTGCGCCGCCGGCAGGGCGCAGGCGAGCGCGAGGAGCAGAGGAAGGAAGAGGACGCGGATCGAGCGCATGCGGGTCTCCAATCGGGTCGGAAGGATTCGCTCGTCCTTCGTATCCGCGCCCGCCGCCGCCCGAAAGTGTCCGTTTCGGACCGGCACGGAATCGGCGCACTCTCGTGCGCCTTCCGTGACGGCTAGGCGGTGCCGCGCTCGCCGCCGGGCAGCCAGAGCGGCTCGCCGCCGCCCCGGTTCGCCGCCCGGGCGAGGATGAACAGGAGGTCCGACAGCCGGTTCAGGTACACGGCGGCGAGCGGGTTCACGGGGCGGTCGCGCGCGGCCGCCAGCACCTCCCGCTCGGCCCGGCGGCAGACGGCGCGGGCGACGTGCAGCCGGGCGGCCGCCTCGCCGCCGCCCGGGAGGACGAAGCTGCGCAGCTCGGGCAGGCCGGCGTTCGCCTCGTCGCAGTCGGCCTCGAGGCGGTCGACCGCCGCCTGGTCGACGCGCAGGCGGCCGTCGCCGTCCCGGAACGGCACGGACAGGTCGGCGCCGAGATCAAAGAGCTCGTTCTGCACCCGCGCCAGCACGCTGTCGCCGCAGACGACGCACGCCCAGCCGACCAGCGAGTTGAGCTCGTCGACCGCGCCGTAGGCGGCGACGAGCGGGTCGAGCTTCGAGACGCGCGAGCCGTCGCCGAGCGACGTCTCGCCGCGGTCGCCGCCGCGGGTGTAGATGCGCGTCAGGCGGACGGGCTCGTCAGGGCGCCGCGGCACGCTCTCTCCCGAGGAGCTCGCGGGCGATCACGAGCCGCTGGATCTCGCTCGTGCCCTCGTAGATCTCCGTGATCTTCGCGTCCCGGTAGTAGCGCTCGACCGGGAACTCCTTCGTGTAACCGTAGCCGCCGAGCACCTGGATCGCCTCCGCCGTCTGGCGGCGCGCCATCTCGGAGGCGTACAGCTTCGCCTTGGCGCCCGCCTCGCTGTGCGGCCGGCCCGCGTCCTTCAGCCAGGCGGCGCGCCACGTCAGGAGCCGGGCGGCGTCGATCTCCGTCGACATGTTCGCGAGCTTGTGCTGGATCGCCTGGAACTCGGCGATCGGCCTGCCGAACGCCTGCCGCTCGACCGCGTAGCGTCGCGCGACGTCGTAGGCGGCCTGCGCGATCCCGACCGCCTGGGCGGCAATGCCGATGCGGCCGCCGTCGAGCGTCGCCATCGCGATCCGGAAGCCGTGGTGCAGCTCGCCGACGAGCCGGTCGGCCGGCACGAGCGCGTCGACGGCCAGGTCGTTGGTGAGCGACGAGTTGAGCCCGAGCTTCTCCTCGGTGCGCGTGATCTCCACCTCGCCCGTGTCGACGAGGAACGCCGACACGCCGCGCGCGGTGCGCGTCGAGGAGTCGGTGCGGGCGAAGAGCAGCACGGTGCCGCCGAAGCCCGCGTTCGTGATCCACTGCTTCGCTCCCCGGATCCGCCAGCCGCCGTCCTCCCGCACCGCCGTCGTCTGCAGCGCGCCCGCGTCCGAGCCCGACCCGGCCTCGGTCAGGGCGAAGCAGCCGATCCGTTCGCCGCGCGCGAGCGCGGGGACGTGCTCCGCCACCTGCGCGGGCGTCCCGAACGCGAGGATCGGCAGCGTGCACGCCGAGGTGTGGACCGCCACCGTGACGCCGACGCCCGCGTCGCCGCGGGAAAGCTCCTCGAGCACGAGGATGTAGGAGAGGAAGTCCGCGCCCGCGCCGCCGTGCTCCTCCGGGACGCACACGCCGAGCAGCCCGAGCTCGCCGAGCCGCGAGAGGAACGCGCGCGGAAGCCCGTGCGCGCGGTCCCACTCCCCCGCGCGGGGCGCGATCTCCGCGTCGGCGAGCTCGTGCGCGAGCGCCTGGATCTCACGCTGCTCTGCGGTGAGCTCGAAGTCCACCGCCGGAGCGTAACGCCGGAGCTACTTCGGCTCCGGCTCGAGCTTGTAGCCGACGCCGAAGCGCGTCTGGATGAAGCTGTGGCGGGTCGCGCGCCGGTCGACCTTCTGCCGGAGCCGCCGCACGAAGACGTCGACGGTGCGGTCGCGGTGGGTCTCGCGGCGGCCCCACACCTTCTGCAGCAGCTCGTCGCGCGTCACGACCCGGCCGCGGTCGAGCGCCAGCGTGTACAGCAGCTTGAACTCCGTGGGGGTCAGGTCGGCGCTCTTCCCGTCGACGTACGCCTGCACCTCGCGCGGGTCGATCCGCAGCTCCTCGATCTCGATCGGGTCGCCGCGCCGCTCCTCGGCGGGCCGGACGCCGCGGCGCGCCGCCGCGCCCACCCGGGCGACGAGCTCGCGCATCGAGAAGGGCTTGACGAGGTAGTCGTCGGCGCCGATCTCGAGCGCGTGCACGCGGTCGTGCTCGGTGCCGCGGGCCGAGACGACGACGATCGGCGTGCCGATGCCCTCCGCGCGGGCCGTCTCGATCAGCTTCCAGCCGTCCAGCTCGGGCAGCATCAGGTCGAGGACGCAGACGTCGGGGTTCTCGAAGCGCAGCCGGGCGAGCCCGAGCTCGCCGCGCCCGACGACGATCGGGTCGAACCCGGCGGTCACGAGGTGGCGCGCCATCCCGTCGGCGATGACGTTGTCGTCCTCGACGATCAGGACCTTGGCCATACGCCTACCTTAGTGTTCACCGAGGTTTGGTCCGGGTTTCGGAATGGTGACGGTCTGGTGAAACGGTTCTCACGACCGGAACGGGTGCCGCACGATGTCGTCGTGGAAACGGCCGATTCCGAGCCGGTCGTCGAGGAAGGCACCTACGGCCCGAGCTTCGACGAGCTGCGCACCGGCTTCACCGCCGCCGTGTCGCACGAGCTGCGCACGCCGCTCGCACGGATCCTCGCCCTCCTCGACACGATCGACCTTCCCGGCGCCGACGTCCACGAGCTCGTCGAGCAGGCGCGGAGCGAGGTCGAGGGCGCGACGGCGCTGATCGACGAGATCCTCTTCCTCTCCGAGCTCGAGAGCGGCAAGGAGGTCGTCTCGCTCGGCCACACGAACGCGCTGCCGCTGCTCGAGGACCTGGCCAAGGAGCTCGGCAACGCGGCCGCCCGGGCGGGCGTCGAGATCGTCGTCGAGGGCGACCCGCTCGTGGACGTGCCGCTGCGCCCGCGGATGCTGCGGATCGTCGCCGAGAACCTCGCCGAGAACGCGATCCGCTACGCCGGGCACGGCTCGACGCTGCGGCTGACGATCGAGCGCGCC
Organism: Gaiellaceae bacterium; assembly: GCA_035651295.1. Classification (GTDB taxonomy): domain Bacteria; phylum Actinomycetota; class Thermoleophilia; order Gaiellales; family Gaiellaceae; genus PALSA-600. The sequence goes on from DASRGA010000031.1 coordinate 3,773, forward strand.
GGCGACTTCGCGGTGCTGACCGCGGCCGACGACGGCGCCGGCGTGCCGGAAGAGGCGCTGCCGCGGCTCTTCGAGCGCTTCTACCGCGGCGACGCCGCCCGCTCGACGCGCGGCACGGGGCTCGGGCTCGCGATCGTGAAGCACATCGTCGCGGCCGCCGGCGGCGACGTCGAGGCGGACGGCGGGACCGGGCGCGGACTGCGTGTCCGCGCCACGTTCCCGCGCTAGATCCGCCTCGCCCGCGCTTTAGCTCTGGACGAGTTGCTTGAGCGTCTTCTCGGACGCGACCAGGACCGCCTTCACCGTGGACAGCTTGGCGAACGTCAGCTTGGCGGCGAACTGCGAGGACTGGCCCTGGGTGAGCGCCCAGAAGATCATCTTCCGCAGCTCGGCGGCGTGCGCCGAGTGCTTGTGGACGATGACGTAGGTGTAGGTGCTGATCGGGTAGGCGAGCGGCGCCGACTTCGGCGGGTTGACGATGTGGAGCTCGTTGTTGGCCGGGACGGTCGGGAAGGCCGCTGCCGCCGCCTCGATGCGCCGGAGGCTCGGGAAGAGGAAGTGGCCCGCCGCGTTGCGCACGGCCGCGAAGTGGATGTGGTTCTTGATCGCGTACGCGACGTCGACGTAGCCGATCGCGCCTGAGGTGCGCGAGATGAGGCCGGCGACGCCGCTCGAGCCCTTGGCCCCCTGGCCGGCGGGGAACGCCGGCTGCGTGGAGGTGCCGACCTTCGTCTTCCACGTCGAGCTCACCGACGACAGGTAGTCGGTGAAGTTGTAGGACGTGCCCGAGCCATCCGACCGGAACACCGGGGTGATCTTGAGGTCCGGGAGGCTTGCGCCCTTGTTCAGCGCGGCGATCGCGGGGTCGTTCCAGTTCGTGATCTGGCCGAGGAAGATCTTCGAGATCGTGTTCCCGTCCAGGTTCAGGTGCACCGGGGCGCCGGGGACGTTGTAGGCGACGGCGGTCGCCGAGAGCGCCCACGGGATCTGGATGCAGTCGGGGCAGGCGGACTGCTGCGCCGGGTTGAGCGGCGCGTCGGAGGCGCCGAAGTCGACCTGGTTCGACGTGATCGCGGCGATGCCGGCGCCCGAGCCGACGCCGCTGTACTGAACCGTGATGCCGAATGCGTGGCCGATGGCGGGCGTCCAGGCGGCGACGAGCGGCTGCACGAACGTGCTGCCGGCACCCGTGATCGTCGTGTCGCTCGACTTGGCGCCGGCGCTCGCCACGGCGAGCAGAGCGACGGCGGAGGCGGCGATGAGGGCGACCCCTCTCTTCATGTCGGTTCCTCTCCTTGTCCCTGGGGGAATGCGTCGATGTCGCGGCCATTGCACCCCGGATGAGGCCGGGTGTGGGCTGACGCGGTGTGACACCCGGGTGACGGAGTGGTGAACCGTCTAGTGCGGCGTCTCCCAACGTTTCACTCGGAACGGGCGTGGCATCGACGCCGCACTACTCCGGCCGCTCCGCGGCCGGCGGCCGCGAAGCGGCCGATGAGTGCGGCCTCCACGCACCGTGCGTTCCCGGTCAGACGTTCCGAGAGGCCGCGCTAGCGCGAGAGCCCCGCCTTGCGCCGCGACCGCTCGAGCAGGAGCCGCGAGGCGAGGCTGGAGACGAGCACGAACACGATCAGCACGAACGCCGCCGCCCACGCCTGCTGGTGCAGGTTCGGGTCCGCGGACTCGGAGTCGAAGAAGATCGTCAGCGGGATCGACTGGACCGAGTGGGCGGGGTTCCAGTCGACGAGCTGGCCGGCGATCGCGCAGGTGAAGAGCAGTGGGGCCGTCTCGCCGGCCGCGCGCGCGACGGCGAGCGTGGTGCCGGTGAGGATGCCGCCGAGCGACGTCGGCAGGACGACGCGGATCACCGTCTGCCACTTCGAGACGCCGAGCGCGATGCTCGCCTCGCGCAGATGGTTCGGGACGAGCGCCAGCACCTCCATCGCCGAGCGCGCGATCAGCGGCAGCATGATCACCGAGAGGGCGAACCCGCCCGCGAGCGCGCTCTGGTGGTGGCCGATCCCGAGCAGCGGCACCTTCGTCTTGATCGCGAGCGTGAAGACGAAGATGCCGATGACGATCGACGGGAAGCCGTTCAGCACGTCGAGCCACAGCCGCACCTGCTGCGCCCACGCGCGCGGCGCGAACTCGCTGACGTAGATCGCCGTCAGGACGCCCGTCGGCAGCGCGATCAGGGTGGCGGTCCCGACGAGCAGGAACGAGCCGACGATCGCCGGCGCGATGCCGCCTCCCGACGCGCTGAAGAAGTCGGAGCTCGGGCCCTTGATGAAGAAGTCGAGGCTGAGCGCGCCGGCGCCGCGGCTGCCGACCGACCAGACGACGATCCCGAGCACGGCGACGGCCGCGGCGGCCGCCAGCACGGCGCCGCCCTCGGCGAGCCTGTTCACGACCAGCCGCCGCCGGGCGCGCCCGGTGGCCTTCAGGCTGAGCGCCTGCGGGTCCATCAGCCGCCCCCCGTCCGCTGGAACTCAAAGCGCTTGACGACCCGCTGGGCGGCGTAGTTCGTGAGGAACGTGATCACGAGGAGGACGAGCGCGAGGTAGATCAGGGATGCGATCTGGAGGTTCGTCGTCGCCCCCTGGTACTGGTTCGCGACGCGGCTCGCGATCGTGTCGCCCGACGCGAAGAGCGTCGAGCGCAGCGGGATGAAGTTGCCGATCACCTGGGTGACGGCGATCGCCTCGCCGAGCGCCCGCCCGAGGCCGAGGATGATCGCGGCGACCACGCCGCCGCGCACGGACGGGACGACGACGGTGCGCACCATCTCCCAGCGCGTCGCCCCCAGGCCGATCGAGCCCTCCTCGAGCTCGGTCGGGACGCCCATAAAGAGCTCGCGGCAGATCGACGAGGTGATCGGGATCGTCATGATCGTGAGCACGACGATCGCCGTGAAGACCGTCGACTCGGTGTGCGGGTCGCCGCCGAAGATGGGGATCCAGCCGAGCACGTCGTGGATGGCCGGCTGCACGTGCTGGGCGTCGAACGGCGCCAGCACGTAGATGCCCCAGAGCCCGACGACGACGGACGGGACGGCGGCGAGCATGTCGACGAGCGAGCCGATCGGCGTCCGGATCGCCGGCGGGGCGAGCTCGCTCAGGAACAGCCCGATCGCGATCGAGAGCGGCGCCGACAGGAGCATCGCCCCGAACGACGTGACGACGGTGCCGATGATGAACTCGCGGGCGCCGAACTCGTTCAGGTTCGCGTTCCACTGGGTGTGCCAGAGGAAGCCGACGTGGAAGACCTTGATCGCGGGCCAGGCGCCGTCGGCGACGCGCCAGATGATCGCGAAGACGACGAGGACGCCGAGGACCGCGGCGAGCGCCGTCAGCCCGTAGAGCAGGCCGTCGCCGATGCGGTCGCCGGCGTGACGGGTGCGCGGGAGACCGGGCGCCGTGATCGAGGCGGCTTCCATCGCGGGCAGCATTCCAGCCGCGGTTCGCGCGCGACACGCACGTCACCACTCCGACACACGGCGTTCACATCCTGTGCACCCTGGCCGCGGCATCCGACCGGGAGACTCCCCGGGTGACCACCATGGACCAGCGCAGCAACGACCAGCGCACACCCACCGTCGGCGTCGCGGCGCCCCCGAGCGCCGCCGCCGTCAGCAGGGAGGTCGTCTTCGACATCCACGACCTCTCGGTCCACTACGGGCAGGCGCTCGCGGTCGGCGGGGTCAGCCTGAAGATCCACCGCAACGCGATCACGGCGATGATCGGCCCGTCGGGCTGCGGCAAGTCCACCGTCCTGCGCTGCCTCAACCGCATGAACGACCTCGTCCCGAGCGCGAAGGTGGGCGGCCGGCTGCTCTACCACGGCATCGACCTCTACGGCGCGGGGGTCGACCCGATCGAGGTGCGCCGGCGGATCGGGATGGTGTTCCAGCGCCCGAACCCGTTCCCGAAGTCGATCTACGACAACGTCGCCTACGGGCTGCGCATCCTCGGCATGAAGGACAACCTGGACGACCGGGTCGAGCAGGCGCTGCGCGGCGCCGCGCTGTGGGACGAGGTCAAGAGCCGCCTCAAGCGCTCGGCGCTCGGGCTTTCCGGCGGCCAGCAGCAGCGCCTGTGCATCGCGCGCGCGATCGCCGTCCAGCCCGACGTGATCCTGCTCGACGAGCCGGCGTCGGCGCTCGACCCGATCTCGACGTCCGCGATCGAGGACCTGATGCACGAGTTGAAGCGCGACTACACGCTCGTGATCGTCACGCACAACATGCAGCAGGCGGCACGCGTCGCCGAGATGACCGCGTTCTTCAGCCTGGACGTGCACGAGGACGGGTCACGCAACGGGATCCTCGTGGAGTACGACGCGACCGAGAAGATCTTCACGTCCCCGTCCGACGAGCGGACGGAGGGCTACGTCACCGGTCGGTTCGGCTAGTGCGCATCTCCTTCACCGAGGAGCTTTCCCAGCTCGAGGCCGCCCTGCAGGAGGAGGGCGACCTCGTCCTGCGCGCGCTCCGCTCGGCGCTGAACGCGCTCGCGCGCGGCGACGAGGAGCTGGCCGACGAGGTGATCCTGTTCGACGACGAGGTCGACCGCCGCTACATCGACATCGAAAACGGCGTGCAGTCGCTGCTCGCGCGGCAGACGCCGGTGGCCTCGGACCTGCGCCTCGTGCTGGCGATCCTCCGCGTCAACCTGCACCTCGAGCGCATGGCCGACTACTGCGTCACGGTGGCCAAGCTGACGAAGCTGATGGGCGACCTCAACGTCGCCGACGACGCGATCGGCCATTCGATCGAGGACATGGGCCAGCGCGCCGAGCAGATGATCCGGGTGGCGATGGACGCGTTCGCCACCCGCGACCCCGACAAGGCGCAGACGCTCGTCGAGCTCGACGAGCTGATCGACCGCGCGAACCGCAACGCTACCGAGGACGTGCTCTCGCTCGGGACCTCGGCCGAGGAGCGCGAGTACGGCCTGCGGATGCTCGTCGTGTCGCGCTGCGTCGAGCGGATCGGCGACCACGCCGTCGACATCGGCGAGCAGGTCGCCTACCTCGTCACCGGCGAGTTTCGCGAGTTCACCGACGCGTCGCACCCGGCTCCGTAGCCGGAGGGCGCGGTCAGGACGCGGCGGCGAGCACGGCGCCCGCGGTCGCGCGCAGCGACGCGCAGACGGTGGCGCACAGCTCGGTCACCTCGGGCCCGGCGACGCGGTAGTAGACGAAGTTGCCCTGCCGGCGGCGGCGGACGAGCCCCGCCGCGAGGAGGAGCAGCATCTGCTTCGACACGTTCTGCCGGGTCGTGCCGACGGCGTCGCACAGCTCGCCGACCGTCGCCTCGCCGGACGTCAGCCGGTCGAGCAGGCGGATCCGCGTCGGGTCGGCGAGCGCGCTGAAGCGGCCGGCGATCAGCTCGACGAGCTCATCGGGCAGGGGCTGGGCGATTGCGCGAGGCGTCTCCATCGGTGGACGGAGGATCCTCCCCGTGAGCGCCTGCGCCGTCCGTCCCGCTCCTGATCCACGGTTCGGTCAACTACGCAACCGAGTAGTTGTCCGAATCGCGGGTACCGAGAGTCGCTGTTGGCGGCGCGCGGCGCGCGGCGGATCCTCCGGAGGACGAGAAGCGAAGGAGGCAGCGTGCGCAAGCAAGTCGTGATCCTCGGCGGCGGGACCGGCGGCACGATCACCGCCAACCGGCTGCGCAAGCGGTACGGGCCGGACGCGGTCGACGTCCACGTCGTCGACCGCGACGACCGCCACGTCTACCAGCCGGGCCTCCTCTTCGTCCCCTTCTCGCTCGCCGACCCGGACGACATCGTCCGTCCGCGGCGGCGGCAGCTGCGGCGCGGGATCGAGTTTCACGAGGGCGAGGTCGAGTCGGTCGCCCTCGACCGGCAGCGGGTGACGCTCGCCTCCGGGCGCGAGCTCCCGTACGACGTCCTCGTGGTCGCGAGCGGCGCCCGGCTCCTGCCGGAGGAGACGGACGGCCTGCTCGGCCCGGGCTGGGGCGAGCGGGTGCACACCTTCTACGAGCTCGAGGCGGCGGCGCGGCTGCGCGACGCGCTCCTGCGCTTCGCGGGCGGAAGGCTGGTCGTCGACATCGCCGACATGCCGATCAAGTGCCCCGTGGCGCCGATCGAGTTCGTGTTCCTCGCCGACTGGTATCTGCGCGAGAGCGGCGTCCGGGCCCGCACGGAGATCGTGCTGGCGACGCCGCTCGACGGGTGCTTCACGAAGCCGATCGCGTCCAGGCAGCTCACGCACCTCCTCGACGAGAAGGGCATCGGCCTCGAGGTCGAGTTCGCCGCGGGCCAGGTCGACGGCGTCGGCGGCGTCCTCTCCTCCTACGACGGCCGGCGCGTCGACTTCGACCTCCTCGTCACGGTGCCGCTCCACGGCGGCGCCGCCTACGTCGGCCGCTCCGACGGCCTCGGCGACGCGCTCGACTTCGTTCCGACCGACCCGCACACGCTCCAGACCCTCGCGGCGCCGAACGTGTTCGCGCTCGGCGACGCGACCGACCTGCCGAGCTCGAAGGCCGGCTCGGTCGCGCACTTCGAGGCCGAGCTGCTCGACCGCAACATCGCCCGGCTGCTCGCCGGCGAGGAGCTCGAGCACCGGTTCGACGGCCACTCGAACTGCTTCGTCGAGACCGGCGACCACAAGGCGCTCCTGATCGACTTCAACTACGAGACGGAGCCGGTGCCCGGGCGCTTCCCGACCGCGCTCGGCCCGCTGCCGCTGCTGCGCGAGTCGCGCCTGAACCACGCGGGGAAGCTCCTCTTCCAGTGGCTCTACTGGCACGCGCTGCTCCCCGGCCGCGACCTGCCGCTCGTCGGGCCGGAGATGCCCACGCGCGGCAAGCAGCTCGAGCTGCTGAGCAAAGGAGGCTCACCTTCATGACCGTTGCAAGGCACGTCCCCACCGACGCGGAGGGGTTCCTCACCAACCCCGCCGACTGGAGCAGGGAGCTCGGCGAGCAGATCGCCGCCGAGAACGGGATCCCGGTGCTGACCGATCGCCACTGGCTCGTCGTCGACTTCATGCGCGAGCGGTTCCTCTCGACCGGCAGCGCACCCTCGATCCGCGCGCTCGGCAAGGAGTCCGGCGTCCCCGTCAAAGAGCTGTACGAGCTGTTTCCCAAGGGGCCGGCGAAGCTCGCGGCCAAGATCGGCGGCATCCCGAAGCCGCGCGGCTGCATCTAGGAAGGAGCGAACATGACCGTCACAGCGACCGGCGAATCACCGCTGCGCGAGCTCGAGACGCCGAAGACGATCGAGAAGGTCGCGATCGTCGTCTCCAAGGGATCGCTCGAAGGGATCTACCCCGGCCTGATCATGGCCAACGGCGCGCGCATGGAAGGGATGGAGGCCGATCTCTTCTTCACGTTCTTCGGCCTGGACGCGATCCGCAGAGACCGTCAGGCGAGGATCAAGGTTGCCACGGTCGGCAACCCCGGCCTGCACATGCCCACGCTCCTGGGAGCGGTGCCGGGCTTCTCTGCGCTTGCGACGCGGATGATGAAGCGCCAGCTGGAGAAGCTCGACATCCCGCCGATCCCCGAGTTCGTGGAGCTGCTCGCCGACTCGGGCGCCGGCCTCTACGCCTGCAAGGCGACCGTCGAGATGTTCGGCCTCGCCGAGGCCGACTTCGTCCCGCAGCTGACCGGGATCGCGACCGTCGGCGAGTTCTACGCGCTCGCAGCCGGCGGCCAGATCGTGTTCACGTGAGGGGGTGAGATCATGAGCCTGACGGCAACATCGCGCTCGATCCGCGGCACGCTGCGGCAGGAGATCGTGATCGACGGCGGCCACCGGGTCGTCACGGACGAGCCGCCCGACGTCGGCGGCGACGGCAGCGGGCCCTCGCCGCACGAGCTGCTCGCCGCGTCGCTCGCCGGGTGCGTCTCGACGACGCTCGTCATGTACGCGCGCCGAAAGGGGTGGGAGCTCGGCGACGTCGTCGTCGACGTCGACTACGACCATCGCTCGACGCCGCGCCGGGTCGACGTCGCGATCGAGCTGACCGCGCCGCTCTCGGACGAGCAGCTCGAGCGGCTCGAGCAGGTCGCCGCGGCGTGCCCCGTGCGCCGGTCGCTGGAGACGGGCTTCGAGTTCCACGAGCACTTCGCCCCGCGTGGCGCCGCGGCGGCCTAGATCTGTTGCCTACACACCTGCGAGACGGCTGATCGCGTCCGGGCCTCCGGCGAGCCTTGTGGTCGACCAAGACCCAGCTCGCTTAGGAGGCCCAGATGCATGATCGAGTCTGCCCGCCCAGGCGGATGCGTTTCTCGTTCGAGTCGCGCTGCCGGCTCGTGTCGTTGATCGTTGGGGGGATGAGCCCGCAGGCGGCCGCGGCCGCCTGCGGCGCG
>DASRGA010000032.1:0-25347 GCA_035651295.1 Gaiellaceae bacterium
TGCGCGGGTGAGCGCTGTGGTAGCGCGTCAGCGGGTCGAAGACGACCGCGACGGCCTGCAGCACGAGCACGTCGAGGTAGGCGACCGCCGCCAGCACCCGCGCCCCCGTCGCGCGGAGACGGCCGCTCGGGAACGAGAGCAGCGCGTGGACGAGCACGGCGAAGACGAGGTTCGAGGCGAAGACGCCGATCGTGTACGGGACGGCGTCGTTGGCCCCGTGCAGGACGGTGATCAGCGACGAGAAGCCGACCGCCGAGAGGAGTAGGCCGAAGCGCGCGTACGGCGGCAGCCGCAGCGCGAGCACGCCGGCGCCGACGAACGTCAGGCAGACGACGACGGCCAGCACGGACTGGCCGACCGGGTGCGGGGCGATCCTGCTGACCGAGATGACGTAGACGGCGCCGGCGCTCGCCGCGCCCGCGGCCGCGAGCAGGAGCGCGGGCAGGCCGACGCGGACGCCCGGCCACGGTCCGGCGCGCGGCAGCGCCGCGTGGCGGAGCGACGAGCCGACGCTCATTCGAGCAGCCTCTCGAGCGCCGGGCCGGAGAGCTCGCCCTTGGCGACGAAGCCGCGGGCGCCGCTCGCCTCGATCCGCGGCCCGTAGGCGGAGCGGTCGCGGCTCGAGACGAGCACCACCTTCAGCGCCGGGTTCTTCGCCAGCAGGCGCGAGGAGACCTCGAAGCCGTCGACGTCGGGGAGCTGCACGTCGAGGAGGACGATCTCCGGCGCGACGCGCGTCGCCAGCTCCAGCGCGGCCGCGCCGTCCTCCGCCTCGCCGACCACCTCGAAGCCCTCCGCCGCGAGCAGCGCCCGCGCGCAGCGGCGGAAGCTCGGGTGGTCGTCGACGACGAGCACGCGCCGCGCGGGCCGCAGCTCGTCGAGCAGCTCCCGGTGCTCCGGCTTCATCGCGTCTCCCTCGGCACCGAGGTTACTCGCTCAGCGCCGGCGCGGCATCGGGACGGCGGCCCCGCTCGTGCGCCCGGGCGCGCTCGCCGCCGGCCTCGCCCTGGACGCGCGGCAGCCACTCGAGCCAGCGCGGCAGGTACCAGTTCCGGTCGCCGAGCAGCTTCATCGCCGCCGGCAGCAGCACCGCCCGGATCAGCGTCGCGTCGATCAGGATCGCCGCCGCCAGCCCGAAGCCCATCTGCTTGATGTCGAGCGTCCGCAGGCTGACGAAGATCGCGAACACGGCGACCATGACGACGGCGGCGCTCGTCACCGTCCCGGCCGTCCGGCGGATGCCGGTCGAGACCGCCTCCTCGGTCGACATGCCGCCGTCGACGAGCTCCTTGATCCGGCTGAGGATGAACACGTGGTAGTCCATCGAGAGGCCGAACAGCATCACGAACATGAAGAGCGGCAGCCACGAGGCGATGGCGCCGTTCGAGTGGAAGCCGAGCAGGCCCTCGGCCCAGCGGTGCTGGAAGACCAGCACGAGCAGCCCGTAGCCGGCGCCGACGGACAGCAGGTTCAGCACGATCGCCGTGGCTGCGATCACGATCGAGCGGAACGTGATCAGCAGCAGCAGGAAGGCGAGCCCGAGCACGAAGGCGAACACGTACGGGAGCCGCGCCTTCATCAGCTCGTTGAAGTCGCGCGTCGCGGCGGTGATCCCCGTCGTCGCGTACTCGGCCTCGGTCAGGCGGCCGAGCGTCGCCGGCAGCAGGCGGCCGCGGAGCGCGGCGAGCGCGCGCATCGACGCCGGATCGTCGCCGGTGCCGACGAGCGGCAGGTCGATCTCCTCGGTCGAGCGATCCGGGCTGATCCGGGTCGTGATCGGCGAGCGCACCTGGCCGCTTGCGAGCGCCTCCCGGCGGAGCGCCCGCACCTGCAGCTGCACGTGGGCCGCGGTCACGTCGGGGGCGCGGAGGACGACGACGGCGGGGGCGGGCGCGCCGGGGAACACCTTGACGATCCGCTCGTAGGTTCGGATGATCGGCACGTTGTGCGGCAGGTCGGTGAAGCTCGGCAGCTTCGTGTGCATCGACAGGACCGGCGACGCCGCGGCGAGCAGGAGCGCCACCGCGCCGAGCCCGGCGAGCGCGGGCCGCGCGAGCACGGGCCGCAGGATCGACTCCCAGAGCCGGCCGCGTCCGCGCCGCCGGCGCACGAACGGCACGCCGCCCCGGTCGACGCGGTCGCCGAGCTTCGCCAGGAGCCCCGGCAGCACGGTGACGGAGCCGATCATCGCGAGGAAGACGACGACCATCGTGGCGAGGCCCATCGACGTGAAGATCGGGTTGCCGGCGAAGAAGAGCCCCGCCATCGCGATCAGGACGGTGACGCCCGAGACGAGCACGGCGCGGCCCGACGTCGCGGCGGCCGTGAGCAGCGACTCGTGCGCGCCCCGCCCGGCGCGCCGTTCCTCGCGCTCGCGCTGCAGGTAGAAGAGCGAGTAGTCGACGCCGACCGCCATCCCCATCATCAGGATCACGCTGTTCAGGAAGTCGGGCAGCGGGTAGGCCTGACTGATCAGGACGGTCAGGCCGATCGCTCCCAGCACCGCCGTGAACGCGAGCACGACGGGGAGCATGGCCGCGACGAGCGCTCCGAACGCGAGCAGCAGGATCGCGAGCGTGACCGGCAGCGAGGTGTACTCGGCGCGGCTGAAGTCGCGCTTGACCACCTTGTTCAGCACGTGGGTGGCGCTCGCCATGCCGAACTCCTCGATGCGGAAGCTCGGGTTGCCGCGCTGCGCGTTCTCGACCGCCGCCATGGCGGGCGCGATCTTCGCGTCGGCGTGGTCGGCGTCGCCCTTGACGTCGAACTGGACGAGCGCGGCCTTGCGGTCGGCCGACACGAGGACGCTGCCGCGCGCGAGCGGGGAGCGGATGTTCGTCAGCTCGGGCTGGCGGGAGAGCGTCTGGACGAGCGCCGCGACCGCGGACTGGAAGCGCGCCGTGCCCGCGACGGGCTTGCCGTCGCGGCTCTCGATCAGCACCGACTCGGTGGCGGGCGACAGGAAGTGCGCGCTGCGGAGAAGCTCCTGCGCCCGGGCCGTCTCCCCGGAGCCGCTCTGCGAGTCGGTCAGCTTGTTCAGCCCGACCGCCGAGCCGGCCGCCATCGCGGCGGCGACGAGCGCGACCCAGCCGAAGGTGGCTGTCTTCCAGTGGGCCGCGCTGAAGCGGCCCGCACGGTACGAGAGGTTGCCGCGCCCGGCCACGCGTCCACCGTAGAAGGGCGAGGGCGCGCGGGAATCGGGGGGAACGCTGACGCCGCTACCAGATCGCCGCGTACAGCTGCTCGATCTCCTCGGCGGTCGCGGGGCGCGGGTTCGCCCGGTTGCCGGCGCGCCCGGCGGCCTGCGCCGCGACCGCGGCCAGGTCGGTCCGCGGGACGCCGAAGTCGCGCAGCCGCTCGAAGCCGCCGAGCTGCGCGAGCTCGCGTGTCCGCTCGACGGCGTCGCCGCCGATCGCGTCGCCGAACCTGGCGATCGCCGGGCCGGCGAAGCGTCGGTTGAACTCGAGGGCGGGCGGCAGGCAGAGGGCGTTCATCGCGCCGTGCGGCAGCCCGTAGGCGCCGCCGACGGCCTGCGCCATCGCGTGTGCGAGGCCGAGCCCCGCGCGCCCGAGGGCAAAGCCCGCGTCGGCGGCGCCCTCGAGCAGGTCGCTCCGGGCGGAGCGGTCGCGCGGCTCCGCCAGCACGGCGGGCAGTGACCGCGCGATGCGGGCGGCGCCGCGGAGAGCGGCGTCGTCCGCTTCGTCGCTTCGATCGCGGACGTAGAGCGCTTCCGCGCAGTGCGCGAGCGCGTTCAGCGCGGTCCCGGCGGTGACGTCGGGCGGCAGGTCGAGCGTCAGGTCGACGTCGTAGACGATGCCGACGGGGCGGGCGCCCGCGCCGCCGCCGCGAATGCGGCGGTCGGGCGAGCGGATGCCGTAGAAGGTCGTCCACTCGGCGCCGGAGTAGGTCGTCGGCACGTGGACGACGGGCAGCTCGGCGGTCGCCGACGCGTGCTTGGCGGTGTCGATGGCCGACCCGCCGCCGATCCCGACGATCCCGTCGGCGCCCGCCGGCACGGGGACGCCGGTCGACGGCACCTCCGTCCAGCGGCCGACCTCGCCCGGGACGCCGACGGCCGCCCAGCGGGCGCCCGCGACGGTGTACGGGCGCCCGATCCCCGCCTCGGCGAGGACGGCGGGCAGCTCGGCGAGCGCGTGCCGGACGATCACGGCAGCTGCGGGCGCGCGAACTCGAGGAACGTGCGGCTGGCGCGGCTCTCGGAGCGGCCGGCGGCGCGGACGAGGTAGATCTCGCGCTCGAGCTCGAGCCCGTCGACGCGCGCCTCCTCGAGCGTGCCGGCGGCGAGGTCGTTCTCGATCGAGGAGCGCGAGATGAACGTGACGCCGTAGCCGCCGCGCACGGCGCTCGCCACCGATTCCTGCAGGCCGAGCTCGAGGCGCACGTTCAGGTCGCGGAGGCGGAGGCCCGCCGCGCGGAGCTTCTCGTCGATCAGCTGGCGGACGCCGGCGCCGTCCTGCATCGCGATCAGCTGCGCGCCCTTCAGCTCGTCGAGCGTGACCGTCCGCCCGGCGAACGGGTGCCCGGGCGGGCAGGCGAGAACGACCGTGTCGCGGAAGAACGGCTCGTACTCGACGCCGCGGTGGCGCGGCGCGGCGCCGACGACGCCGAGCTCGAGGGTGCGGCCGGCGACGTGCTCGACGACGGTCTGGGTGTCGAAGACGGAGAGCGCGACGTGGAGCGCCGGGTGCTCGGCGGCGAAGCGGCAGAGCAGGCGGGAGAGGACGACGCCGCCGGGGCCGGTCGAGGCGCCGATCTCGAAGGTGCCGGTGAGCGCGCCCGTCTGCTCGGCGGCGAGCTCGTCGAGGATCTCGTCCTCGAGCTGCAGCAGCCGCTGGGCGGAGCGGTAGAGCCGCTGCCCGGCCTCGGTCGGCACGACGCGGCGCCCGGAGCGGTCGAGGAGCTGCACGCCGAGCCGCTTCTCGAGGCTCCGCACCTGCAGGCTGACCGCTGGCTGCGTCACCCCGAGCCGCTCCGCCGCAAGCGAGAACGACCGCCGCTCGACCACCTCGCAGAAGGCCTGCAGCTGCCGCGTATCCATAAGGAAACCTCGGGATTATGTACTTGACGAACCCAAGTACCCGAGCCTACCCTCCTCATGCCTAGCAAGCTGACACATGAGAGAACTTTATAGGTTAGGGACGCATTCGCGCGATGTTCGTAGCGTTCGCGGGGAGTTGCAACGGCGGCTCGAACCGTTACGATGCGTTCAATCCACCTGGGTCCTTGCTTGGTCCAGGTCTATTTCAGAGGGCCCCGGAAACGGGGCCTTCTTGATTTACCAGCCCGCCGGCCGGGCGAAGGTCTTGCCTGTAGCATCGGCGACTGGGTCCGAAAGTTGGTGCCCTAGGTACTGGTTCGGGGTGATGCGTCCCCACCAATGTCCGCCGACGCCGAAGGCGGGGCTCGCTCGCAACGCGCCCGCGGTGGGTCGCTTGCGAGGATTTCCCGGATTCAAGAGGCCAACTGGAACGCGCTTGCGAATCTCGCCAAGCGGCAGTTTCAGATCGCTGTCGTTGGTCACCATGATCACCGCAGCAACAGTGCCGTTGAGCACATCGAGCAGGGCGTGAGTAGCGAGGTTCACGTCGCTGCCCTTCTCCTCCCGGTGGGAGACGCTCGCCATGAATTTGGCCTTATGGAGATTCTTGCCAGCGTCTTGGACGCGGATCGGCATGGCGGGGTTGACGACCTGGGGGCGAGGGGCGCCCCGTGGCTGGACAGCCAGCGGACGGTGAATCAGCTTCTCGAGGTAGTAGCCCCATTCGATCCAGTCATACGAGCCAGCGGCGCTCAGAGCACCTACATATGCGTCTTGGTCGGGATCCCCGGTACGGGCGGTGCAATAGACAAGTCGGCCGAGTGTCGCGCCTGTCCAGGCAGGCTGAGCCGAGGCTACGCCGATGATCGTGGTAGCCAGAGCTCGGAGGTCGAGCCAGCGCCAGCCTGCTCGGCCACCGAAGTAAGAACGGCCTCCGTAGTAGAGATTGAAGCCGTCGATGTAGAAGCCAACCTCCATAGCTCGGGAATGGTACGTCTGGGGTTGACTCGAGACAACGAGTCCCTTCGACCCTGTTACTTGTCGCAGGGCCGATCGATCAACACGGCGTCAGCCACCGTCGGGAAGACGTGCCGTCTGTGTGTCCGGACCGCGACGCCGCGCGGAAACCCGCTTCCCGGCACGGTTCCGCGCGCCCGCCGGACAGGCCGCGTCCGGTGGCAGACACCGTTACGAAGGTGCGCTCTGCCCCTCGCGGAGCTCGAGGCGGTTGCCGAACGGGTCGGCGACATGGCTGCGGCGGACGCCGGGGAGCGACGCGTCGCGCTCCGCCCGGATGCCGGCGGCGGCCAGGCGCGCCTCCAGGGCGGCGAGGTCGTCGACGACGAGGCCCGGGTGCGCCTTGCGGGCCGGCGCGAACGGCTCCTCGACCCCGACATGGAGCTCCTGGGCGCCCGCCCGGAACCAGCAGCCGCCGCGCGCCCTCAGCCGCTCCGGCTTCTCCAGCTCCTCCAGCCCCAGCAGGCCGCCGTAGAACGCCCGCGCCTCCGCCTCGCAGCCGGGCGGAGCCGCCACCTGCACGTGGTCGAGCCCGATGACCGTCACCGCCGACGGTTTACCATCGGCCGCGTGTCATCGGTGCAGCCACCGCTCGAGGACACGCTCGTCAGCGGCTACACCCGTCTTGCCTCCGACGCCCCGCACCGTCTCGTCGACCTCGAGCTCCGCATCCTCGACGTCGTCCTCGCCGCGCTCTTCCTGATCGTGCTCGCGCCGGCCGCCGCCGCGATCGCGCTGCTCGTCCTCGCGACGAGCGGCCGGCCGATCCTCTACCGCGGCCAGCGCGTCGGGCGCCGCGGCCGCTTCTTCGCCATGCTCAAGTTCCGCACGCTGCGCCCCGGCGCCGAAGAGCGCATCGGGCAGTTCCTCGGCGAGGAGCTCGTCGCGCGCACCGCGGCCGAGCTGACTCCGCTCGGCCGCTGGCTGAAGGCCTCGCAGCTCGACGAGATCCCGCAGCTCTGGAACGTCCTGCGCGGCGACATGTCGTTCGTCGGCCCGCGCCCCATCCGGCCGCGCTTCTTCGCCGAGCTCGCCCACGACCTGCCGGCGTACTGGCAGCGCCTCGTCGTGCGGCCGGGCCTCACCGGCTTCGCGCAGGTGCGGCGCGGCTACGAGACGTCGATGGCCGAGAAGCTCGCACACGACCTCGAGTGGATCGCCGACCGCTCGGTGCGGCTCTACCTGCGCACGGTGATCCAGACCGCGCTCCGCGTCGTCCGCCAGACGGTCACCCGCCGTCCCTAGACTCCTCCCGCATGTGCGGGATCTGCGGAATCGCGAGCACGACCGGCGCCGTCGACCCCGCCCGGCTCGCCGCGATGTCGCGCACCCTCCGGCACCGCGGCCCCGACTCCGAAGGCACCCACCTCGACGGCGGGGTGGGGATCGCCGCGCGGCGGCTCGCGATCATCGACCTCACCGGCGGCGACCAGCCGATCGCAAGCGAGGACGGCCAGGTCGTCGTCGTGCAGAACGGCGAGATCTACAACCACCGAGAGCTCGCCCACGAGCTCGAGCGCGCCGGCCACCGCTTCCGCACCCGCTGCGACACGGAGGTGCTCGTGCACGGCTACGAGCAGTGGGGCGCCGGCCTCTGGGAACGGCTGCGCGGCATGTTCGCCGCCGCCGTCTGGGACGCGCGCGGACAGCGGCTCGTGCTCGCCCGCGACCGCTTCGGGATCAAGCCGCTCTACTACCGCGTCGCCGGCGGCGAGCTCGGCTTCGCCTCGGAGCTCGACGCCCTCGACCACGGCGACGTCGACCCCGACGCCCTGGAGGCGTTCCTCGCGTTCAACTCCGTCCCGGCGCCGCTCTCGATCTTCGCGGACATCCGCAAGCTCCCGCCCGGGCACACGCTCGCCTGGCACGCCGGCGGGGCGGCGATCGAGCGGTACGCGCGGCCCGGCCCGCTGCCCGCCCGCCGCGACGCCGACGAGGCGGAGCTCGTCGAGGAATGCCGGGCCCGGCTGCGCGACTCGGTGCGGGCGCACCTGATCGCCGACGTGCCCGTCGGCGTGCTCTTGTCGGGCGGCGTCGACTCCGGCGCGCTCGCCGCGCTCGCCGCGCAGGAATCCTCCGGGCCCGTCCGCACGTTCTCGATCGGGTTCGAGGAGGCGTCGTTCGACGAGCTCGCCGACGCCCGCAGCGTCGCCGAGCGCTACGGGACGATCCACCGCGAGCTGACGCTGCGGCCGGACGCCGCACTGCTCCTGCCCGCGCTCGCCGACGCGTTCGACGAGCCGTTCGCCGACTCGTCGGCGCTCCCGACCTACCTCGTCTCGCGGCTCGCGTCCGAGGACGTGAAGGTCGCGCTCTCCGGCGAGGGCGGCGACGAGCTCTTCGGCGGCTACTACACGTACGTGGCCGACCTGCTGGCGGAGCGCATCGGCCCGCTCGCGTCGCTCGCCCGCCCGCTCGCCGCGCGCCTGCCGAGCTCGACCCGCCGTGTCAGCCTCGACTACAAGGCGAAGCGGTTCACGGCGGCGGCGCACCTGCCGCCGCTCGAACGCCACCACGGCTGGAAGGAGATCTTCGCCCCGGACGTCCGCGCGGAGCTGCTCGGGCAGCGAAGCTCGTTCGACCCGCTCGCGACCTACCGCGACCGCTTCGCCGAGACGGAGGGCCACGAACTGCTGACCCGGCTGCAGGATGTCGACTTCGGCCTCTACCTCGTCGACGACCTGCTCGTGAAGACCGACCGCGCCTCGATGGCGTGGTCGCTCGAGGCGCGCGTGCCGTTCATGGACAGCGTCGTCGCCAACTTCGCGTTCTCGCTGCCCGCGCGCCACAAGGTGCGCGGGCTGCAGAAGAAGCGGCTGCTCCGCAGCGCGGTCGAGCCGCTGCTGCCGCCCCGGGTCGTGCACGGCCGCAAGCGCGGCTTCTCGATCCCCGCCGCGAAATGGCTGCGCGGCGAGCTCGTCCCCTTCGCACGCGAGACGCTCGCGCCGGAGACGCTGCGGCGCCAGGGCTTCTTCGACCCGGCCGCCGTGACGCGGCTCCTCGACGAGCACGTCGCCGGCGCGCGCGACAACTCGCGCGGGCTGTGGGGGCTGCTCTCCTTCACGCTCTGGCACGAGCGCCACGTCGAAGGCGTCGCGCGCGACGTGTCGCTGGAGCACGTGCTCGCGTGAAGGTGTGGGTCGACTTCACGGCGAGCGCCCACCCGCTCGTGTTCCGGCCGCTCGTGCAGCTGCTGCAGGAGCAGGGGCACGAGGTCGAGATCACGGCGCGCGAGTACGCGCAGACGCTGCAGCTGATCGAGTCGCACGGCATGACCGCGACCGTCGTCGGCCACCACGGCGGGCGCTCCGCCGCCGGCAAGGCGCGGCAGATGCGCACACGGCTGAAGGCGCTGCGCCGCTGGGCGAAGCCGCGCCGGTTCGACCTCGCGCTCGCGCACGGCTCGCACGAGCTGACGATGACCGCACGCCGGCTCGGCATCCCGAGCGCGACCACGTTCGACTACGAGTGGGCGTGGCTGCAGCACCAGCTCGGCTGCCGCGCGGCGACGCGCGTGGTCGTGCCCGAGTCGATCCCGCCGGAGCGCCTCGCCCGCTACTCCGCGGTGCCGCCGAAGCTGCGGCAGTACCCGGGGCTGAAGGAGGAGTACTACCTCTCCGACTTCGAGCCCGACGCGGCCGCGCTCGCGGCGTGGCAGATCGACCCGGCGCGGATCCTCGTCGTCCTGCGGCCGCCGCCCGACGTGTCGCTCTACCACCGCCACTCGAACCCGCTGTTCCCGATGACGCTCGAGCACCTCGGCCGCTCCGGCGACGTGCACGCGATCGTCATCCCGCGCACCGAGGAGCAGCGCGCCTACGTCGAGTCGCTCGAGCTGCCGTCGGTGATCGTCCCGGAACGCGCGGTCGACGCGCAGAGCCTGATCGCGCTCAGCGACCTCGTCGTCTCGGCCGGCGGGACGATGAACCGCGAGGCGGCGGCCCTCGGCGTGCCCGTCTACACGACCTACGGCGGCCGCCTCGGCGGCGTCGACGAGCAGCTGATCCGCGAAGGCCGGCTGCGCCCGCTGACCGACCCGCGCGCGCTCGACCTGCGCAAGCGCGACGCGGCCGCGCAGGAACGCGTCCGCCGCGACCCGCAGCTCCTGCTCGACCTGCTGCTCTCAGCTCTCGACTAGCGCGAGGACCTCGGCGCCGTAGCGCTCGAGCTTCGCCGGCCCCACGCCGGAGATCTGCGCGAGCTCGCCGAGCGACGCGGGCCGCGCCGCCGCGATCGCCTGCAGCACCGAGTCGTGGAAGACGACGTACGGCGGCACGCCGTCGGCCCTCGCACGCTCGAGCCGCCACTCGCGCAGAACCTGCGCCTCCGGCGACCACGCCGACGGCTCCGGCTCGTGCCCCAGCTCGGCCAGGAAGCGCGACCGCTTGCCGCTCCACGTCACCCAGAGGACGCGGCGGGCGCGCGTCAGCCCGACGTACAGCAGACGCCGCTCCTCGTCCACGTCGGCGCGCGGCGCCGGCAGCTCCCGCTCCTGCAGCCGCGGCAGGAACACCGCGTCGAACTCGAGGCCCTTCGCGCGGTGGTAGGTCAGCAGGTGGACGCCGTGGGCGCCGTCGCCGCCGGGCGAGAAGCGCTCCCGCAGCCAGTCGACGAACGCGGCCGCGCCGCCGTCGAAGCCCGCCGCGAGCGTCACGAGCCGCGCGAGATCCTGCTGCCGGACGAGCTCGCGCTCGCCGAGCTTCTCGGGCACGCGCTCGAGCCAGCCCGCCTCGAGCGCGGCGGCGCGCACCGCCTCCGCTGCCGGCGAGCCCGAGCGCTCGAGCCGCTTGCACAGCCGGCGGGCCGCGTCGCGGTCGAGCAGCGACGCGCCCTGGAAGGCGACGCCCGCCTCGTGCAGCAGCTCCTCGAAGTCGGTCAGGCGGGCGTTCGTCCGCGCGAGGATCGCAACCTCCTCGAGCGGGCAGTCGAGGGCCCTGATCGCCGCCACGATCGCCGCCCCCTCCTCCTCCGCGCCCGGGTACGGCCGCAGCACCGGCTCCGGGCCGTCGGGCCTCGTCGGCCGCAGCGTCTTCTCGGCGCCGCCGAGCGACGGGACGAGCCGGTTCGCCAGCGCGAGCACCTGCGGCGACGAGCGGTAGTTGTCCTCGAGCCGCACGACGAGCGCCTGCGGGAAGCGCTGCGGCACGCCGAGCAGATGCTCGGGGCCGGCGCCGGTGAACGCGTAGATCGACTGGTAGTCGTCGCCGACGACGCAGAGGTCGTCGCGCTCGCCGAGCCACAGGTCGAGCAGCGTCTGCTGGAGCAGGTTCACGTCCTGGTACTCGTCGACGGTGAAAGCGCGGTACTGCGCCCGGAACGTCTCGCGGACGTCCTCGCGCTCCTCGAAGAGGCGCACGGCGAGCTCCAGCAGGTCCTCGAAGTCGATCGCCCCCTCGTCGGCCTTGCGGCGCTCGTAGTCGCGGTAGATCCGCTGCATCAGGTCGAGCGGGATCGGCGGGTCGCGCCCCTCGTACTCCGGCGGAGCGACCCGCCGGTTCTTCGCCCACTCGATCTCGGTCGCAAGGTCGCCGGCCGGCCGGAACTTGTACGGCGCGGGCAGGCGGTTGGCGAGCTGGCGCAGCAGGAGCACCTTCGAGGGCAGGATCTTCCCGACGCGCTCCGGTGCGAAATGGCGCAGCTGGCGCAGGGCGGCGGCGTGGAACGTCGAGGCGCGCACGCCGCTGACGCCGAGCCCGCCGAGCCGGGCGCGCAGCTCGCCCGCGGCCTTGTCGGTGAACGTGACCGCGAGGATCTGCGGCGCCGCGAACGCGCCCGACTCGACCTGGTGCGCGATTCGGTGGGTGATCGTCGTCGTCTTGCCGGAGCCGGCGCCCGCAAGGATGCACACGGGGCCGCGCACCGCCTCCGCGGCGCGGCGCTGGTCGGCGTTCAGGCCGTCGAGGGCGCCCACCCGGCCACCGTACCGGGAGCCCCGGCGGGCGGGTGTGCCGTTAGTGCAACGTGTCTTCGAGGACGGGCTCGGCGCCGGAGCGGACCGGCTCCCGGCACATCGCGCCGAGCTTCGCCACCACCCCGAGCGCGTCGGCGTCGGCGACGAGCCGCTCGAGCTCGCCGAGCGACTCCTCGAGCCACTCGGGATCGATCGCGGCGCGGGCGGCGCGCATGATCTTGGGGTGCGAGGTGGGCCCGACCATCTCGCCGTCGTTCCAGAGCACCTCGTGCATCTTCTCGCCGGCCCGCGCGCCGGTGAAGACGATCGGGATCTCCGACTCGTCGCGGCCCGACAGGCGGATCATCTGCTTTGCGAGATCGAGGATGCGGACCGGCTCGCCCATGTCGAGCACGTACACCTGCCCGCGGCCGCCCATCGCCCCCGCCTGCACGACGAGCGACGCGGCCTCGGGGATCGTCATGAAGAAGCGCGTCATCTCGGGGTGCGTGACGGTGACGGGCCCGCCGCGCTCGATCTGCCGCCGGAAGATCGGGATCACCGAGCCGGACGAGCCGAGCACGTTGCCGAAGCGGACGGCGACGAACCGCGTCGTGTTCTCGCCGCGCAGCGCGCACGACTCGACGATCCACTCGCACACCGCCTTCGACTGCCCCATCACGTTCTTCGGGTTCGCGGCCTTGTCGGTGGAGATGAGCACGAAGCGCTCGACGCCCGCCTCGATCGCGGTCTCGACGAGCGTGCGCGTGCCGAGGATGTTGTTCGCGACGGCCTGCAGCGGGTTCGACTCGAGCATCCCCACGTGCTTGTACGCCGCCGCGTGGAACACCACCTGCGGCGAGTAGCGCTCGAAGACGTCGCGCATCTTCGCGCGGTCGCCGAAGTCGGCGAGCACCGGCAGGGCGGCCTGGAACTCGCGCTCGTCGGCGAGCTCGCGGTCGATGTCGAACAGCGCCGACTCCGACTTGTCGACGAGCACGAGGCGCGCGACGCCGAGCCGGGCGAGCTGGCGGGAGAGCTCGCCGCCGATCGAGCCGCCGGCACCGGTGACGAGCACCGTCTTCCCCTTCACGTAGGCGGCGACGCGCCCGAGGTCAACCTCGACCGGCTGGCGCCCAAGGACGTCCTCGACCTGCACGGGGCGGATCTGGGCGCCGAGGTTGACGTCGCCGGAGATCAGCTCGTGCAGGCCCGGCAGCGTCTTCACCGGCACGTTCGCCGCACGGCACGTCTCGACGATCGTGCGGCGCACCGACCCCGGCGCCGACGGGATCGCGATCAGCACCTCGTCCGGACGGTTGTCGCGCAGGAGGTGCGGCAGGTCGTCGACGGTGCCGAGCACGCGCACGCCGTTGAACCGCGCCCCGCGCTTGCGCGGATCGTCGTCGAGGAAGCCGATCGGCGTGTAGTGGAGCTGGCGGTTTCGCTGCATCTCGCGCACGATCAGCTGGCCGGCGTCGCCGGCGCCGACGATCAGCACCTCCTTGCCGGTGGCGACGAGCCCCGCCCGCGGGCGCTCGATCAGCGTCCGCGCCAGCAGGCGCGAGCCGGCGACGAACGCGAGCAGGAGCAGGAAGTCGAGCGCCGCGATCGAGCGCGGAAGCCGCGAGGTGTGCGCGGGCGGGAACGCGTACAGCACGAGGTAGGCGATGCCGGAGCCGACGATCACGCCGCGGAACGCGCCCCACATGTCGCGCGTCGACACGTAGCGCCACCAGCGGTTGTAGAAGCCGAAGACGACGAATGTCGAGAGCTTGATCGCGACGACGAGCGCGACGACGCGCCAGCCGAGCAGGTGCCGGTAGAAGATCGGCGTCGTCTTGTCGAAGCGCAGGAAGAACGTGAGGCGCCACGCGGCGACGATCAGGACCGCGTCGAAGACGAGCTGCCAAACCCGGTGCCTGTTGACCGGGAACCTCACGCCTATGAGCGTACGAGCTTCGAGGCGCGCCGGAGGACCGACGCGACCTCGATCTGCTGCTCCTCCGTGATCCCCGCCCAGAGCGGCAGGCACAGGTTCTCGCGCGACGCCTTCTCCGTCTCTGGCAGGTCGCCCTCGGAGTGCCCGAGGTAGGCGAGCGCCGGCTGGAGATGGAGCGGCGGCTGGTAGTAGACCGCGAAGCCGATCTCCGCCTCGTGCAGCGCCGCGGCGAGCCGGTCGCGCTCGGGCGAGCGGACGCAGTACATGTGGTAGACGTGGCCGTCCTCGTCGGCCGGCGTTTCGACGAGGCCGTCGAGCAGCTCGCCGTAGCGGGCCGCCGCCTCGCGCCGCTCGGCGTTCCAGCGGTCGAGGTGGCGCAGGAAGATGCGCAGGAACGACGCCTGCAGCGCGTCGAGGCGCGAGTTGTAGCCGACGTGCAGGAACTCCTTCTTCGACACGGAGCCGTGGAAGCGCAGCAGCCGCAGCTGCGCGGCGAGCTCCGCGTCGTTGACGCCGACGAGGCCGCCGTCGCCGAGGGCGAAGAGGTTCTTCGTCGGGAAGAAGCTGAAGGTCGAGGCGACGCTCGTCGCGATCCCTTTCGCGCCGAACGCCTGCGCGGCGTCCTCGATCACCGGCAGGCCGAAGCCGGAGAGGTCCGGCGCCGGCCGGCCGAACAGGTGCACCGGCATGAGCGCCTTCGTGCGCGGCGTGATGCGCCGCTCGACGTCCGCCGGGTCGAGGTTCAGCGTCGCCGGGTCGATGTCGGCGAACACGGGCGCCGCGCCGCGCCGCGCGATCGCCTCGGCCGTCGCGTAGAACGTGAAGGCGGGGCAGACCACCTCGTCGCCGGGGCCGATTCCGAGCGCGTCGAGCACGAGCACGAGCGCATCCGTGCCGTTCGCGCAGCTGACGGCGTCCCCGGTGCCGAGGTACGCGGCCGCCTCGCGCTCGAACGCCTCGACCTCGGGCCCGAAGATGAAGCGGCCCGACTCGAGCGTCCGCGCGAAGGCGTCCTGCAGCTCGGGGACGAGCGGCGCGTACTGCGCCTTGACGTCAACGTGGGGAATCGGCATCCGCGTCCGGGATCGTAGCCGCCTGGCGGAGACGAACGACCAGCGCGACCAGCGCCAGCACGATCCCGAGCACGGCGAGGTACTCGACGTAGCGGAAGTCGCGGTGGAAGTGGTCCCAGCTCGCTCCGAGGCCCCAGCCGATCCCGGCGAGGGCCGCGCACCAGACCGCGTTGCCGGCGAGCGTGAGCACGTTGTAGCGCCCGAACGGGCTCTCGAAGACGCCGGCGGGGATGGAGACGAACGACCGGGCGACCGGGGTCACGCGCCCGACGAGCACGGCCCACGCGTCGAAGCGCGCGAACCACGCTTCGGCCCGGTCGAGGCGCTCGGGCGGGAGGTGCAGGAGCCGGCCGCGCCGCTCGAGCAGCGCCCGGCCGCCGCGGATGCCGATCCACCAGCCGACGATCGCGCCGGCCTGGTAGCCGGCGACGCCGGCGATCACGACGGCGGCGTAGGCGCCGAGCCCCGAGCCGTGCCAGCCGAGGACGTCGACCCGGTGGGTCAGCGCACCGGAGGCGAGGGCGCCTCCGTACACCATCACGAGCTCGCTCGCGGCCGGGAAGAGCGCGTCGACGAACATCAGCACCACGATCGCCACGACGCCGTAGTGCGCAAGCCACGAGGTCACAGCCGCGACTCTATCCGGCCCGTCTGAAGGCGAAATGAGCGACGAGGTCCGACGTCCCGACCTGGCTCGTGGCGTAGAGGTGCGCCACGTAGGCGCCGGGGAAGGCCGGCGTGCCGCCCGGCAGCCGCCCGTCCCAGGCGAGCGACTGCGCGCCGGCGGGAAGCGCGACGGGCCCGAGGTCGCGGGCGGCGATCCCCGCGGGGGTCTCGATCACGAGCCGGACGCTCGCGGGACGCGAGAGGGTGAAGCGCACGGTCAGCCGGCCGCGGGCGGTCGCCGGCGCCGAGAGGCCGGCGAGCGTCGTGTCGTAGCGGAACGAGCGCTCGGCGGTCGAAGCGCGGCCGAGGTCGTCGACGGCGTCGACGCGCAGCCGCCAGGCGCCCTCCTCGTCGAGCGCCGGCAGCGGCAGCGTGTAGGTGCCGGGAGGCTGCTGCACGCCGGACTCGAGCGGCCGCAGGCCGCCGTCCGGCGCGACGAGCTGCGCCGTGACCGTCGAGGGCCGGACGAGCCGGTAGACGAGCGGCTCGGTCGTACGGCCCGGGTCGCCGTTCAGGAGCGGCAGCGGCAGGTCGGGCGCGTACACGCCGGCGTACTCGACGAGCAGCGCCTCCCGGATCGGCCGCTCGCCCGCGGCCGGGCGCGAGAGCAGGCGGCCGTCGAACGCGGCGGCCACGTCGTTCCCCGGCTCGAGGCCGCACGCGGTGACGGCGCCGAGGCCGGCGAGCGCCTTCGCAAGCTCGTAGCTCGTGAGGCCGACGCTGTAGCCGGGCCCGCCGCCGTCGACGGCGACGAGCAGGATGCGCCCGTCGGCGAGCTGCCCGACGGCGGCGCGCGGGTCGCGGGCGGTCACCTGGTCGTTCGTCAGATCCTCGAGCGAGTGGAAGACCGGCTTGCCGGCCCGCACGAGCAGCGGCCCGCCGCCGAGCGCGTCGACCATCCCCGTCCAGGCCGGCAGCAGCCCGAGGCGCACCGTGATCGCCGCGCCCGGCGGAGCCTCGGCGCGGAGCGCGGCGCTCGCCGCGGAGCCGCTCGCCATCAGGACGGCCCCGTCGGCGGGGATCCGCTCGCCGCCGTTCGCGGAGACCCGCACGACGCTCGAGACGAGGTCGCTGTTCGGCGCCGCGGCGGGGAACGGCTCGAGCACGACCTCGGCGGCGCCCGGGACGGCGGGCGCGGCGGGGCCCCACGCCGGTGTGAAGAGCGCGTACTGGCCCGACGCGGGCGCCTGGTCGAGCTCGTTCAGCGTGCGCCGCTGGCCCGTCCCGCGCCAGGTTCCGAAGAGCTTGACCCGGTCGACGTGCAGCAGGCCGCCGGCGTCGACGCCGATCGAGGAGCGGCCGGCCGCCGGCGGGTGGGCGAGCACCCCGCCGGAGAGGACGACGCCCGCCGGATGGCCGTCGCGGCGGTCGAAGAAGTCGCCGTTGATCCCGGCGACGGTCGCCGACCCGGAGAGGCTCTGCTCGATCGCCGTCAGCCGGCTCGGCGCGCCGGCGACGGCGCCGCCGGCGAGCACGGGCGCGAGCCGGTAGAGGCCGCCCGGGCGCGGGGCGGTGATCACGTTCAGGACGACGACGCCGTGCGGCGTGAACTGCACCGTCCGGTCGAAGGTGACGCCCGGCATCAGCTCGACCGGCTGCGCCCTCGCGGGAGCGGCGAACGCCGCGGCGGCGAGCAGGCAGGCGGCGAGGCGGCGCATCCCCCCGACGGTACCGCGCCTTACAGAGCGCTTACGTGCGAGAAACCTCCCGCGCACCGACCGGCCCGATGGTTCGGCCGACAGACTCCGAGGAGGGAAGGAGCCGTACCCCATGCGCAAGCTGGTCTATCTCGCCGTCCTGCTCGCCGCCCTCGTCGCGGCGGGCTACGCCGTCGCCGACGGGTTCCGCACGGCCGCGAGCCCCGCCGCCGTGGCCGGCACGTTCTCGGCGACGCAGGTGAGCACGTCGAGCCGGACGTGCACGTCGGACGACGGCCGCACGATCGTCGTCACCGACGGCACCTACAAGGGCAGCGCCTCCGGCGACGCGGCCCTCACCGGCGCGATCACCCTCAGGGCGCACGCCGTCGTCGACACGACGAACAAGATCGGGCTCGTGAACGGCCGCCTCGGCATCGACACGAGCTCGGGCCCCGACACGACCGCCGCGTTCCAGGGCGTCTGGTCGAACGGGCAGCTCGCGGGGCTCGCCACGGGCCGGGTGCACCGCCGTCAGGGGCTCCTCGTCGCCAACCTCTCCGCCGACTTCGACCCCGCCGCCGGCTTCCAGAACGCCAAGCTCGGCGGCGGCACGAACGGCGGCCTGGCCGTCGTGCAGACGCCGCGCGCGTGCAGGCAGGCGCCCTCGCAGCCCGAGCACAGCGCCGCCGCCGGCTCGATCTCGGCGCTCTCGAGCTCGTCGATCACCGTCGCCGGCCTCACCTGTGCGCTGCCGCAGGGCTCGAACGTCCCGACGACCTTCAAGCAGGGCGACGTCGTCGCGATCACCTGCAAGCTGACCGGCGGCACGAACACGCTCACCCGCATCGAGCGCAGAGGCAAGCACTAGGGGCGCGTCTACACTCGGCGGCATGTGCCGGAACATCCGAGTGCTCCACAACTTCGAGCCGGCCGCCACGGACGACGAGGTCCGGGCGGCCGCGCTCCAGTACGTGCGCAAGGTGAGCGGGATGAACAAGCCGTCGAAGGCGAACGAGGCGGCGTTCGACCGTGCGGTGGAAGGGATCGCCCACCTCACCCAGCACCTGCTCGACGACCTCGTCACGGCCGCCGCCCCGCGCGACCGCGAGGTCGAGGCCGCGCGCAGGCGCGCGGCCGCCGAGAAGCGTTTCGGGAAGGTGGCCTAGCCTAGCCGCCGCTGATCGCGGCGACCACATCGAGGCGCGAGCGGGAGTCGAGCGGCGTGTCGAGCGCCGCCCGCTCCCGGTCGACGTAGACGTGGATGTGCATGCGCAGCGCCGGGCCGGGCTCGCACAGCCGGTCGCGCAGGCCCGGCCAGCGCTCGTCGAGCACCCCGATCGCGCCGTCGACGGTGTCGGCGTCGACGGCGAGCCGCCGCGGCAGCCCGGCGAAGAGCGGCTGCAGCGTCATCGGCAGGTGCACCTCGGCCATCAGTCGAAGACGGCGACCGAGACCGACGAGATCGCCGGCAGGTAGCTCGCGACCTCCTGCCACGAGTCGCCGCCGTCGGCGCTCGCGAACACCTGGCCGGTGCTCGTGCCGAAGTAGAAGCCGGGATCGTCGTAGGAGTCGTTCGCCATCCCCTGCCGCAGAACGCCGAGGTGCGCGTCCTTCTGCGGAAGGCCGTTCGCGATCCGCCGCCAGCTCGAGCCGGCGTCGTTCGTGCGCCAGACCGCAGCCTTGCCGTCGGGCATCGTGCGGCCGTGGCCGCCGTCGAGCGGCACGACGAAGAACGTGTCGCGGTCGTGCGGATGCGTGGCGGCGGCGAAGCCGAACTCGGTCGGCAGGCCCTCGCTGATCTCCGTCCACGACAGCCCGCCGTCGTCCGAGCGGTGCATGCCGACGTGGTTCTGCTGGTACATGCGGTCGCCGTCGACCGGCGAGCGCACCAGCTTGTGCACGCAGAAGCCGACCTCCTCGTGCTCGCGCGGCCAGTCGGCGCGCAGGCCGCGGTTGCGCGGCGTCCAGCTCGCGCCGCCGTCCGAGGTCTCGAACAGGCCGATCCCCTGCACGATCGCCCAGAACCGGTCGGCGTCGTCGGGGTCGTCGACGAGGCCGGAGATGCCGAGGTGGCCGGGCGGCTGGTTCGAGGGGTCGTCCCACACCTCGCTGCCGGGCTGGCCGCTCAGGGTGGTGAGCAGCGAGAACGTCTCGCCGCCGTCCGTGCTCTGGAAGATCCCCGGCGCCTCGACGCCGACGAGCAGCCGCCCGTGGGCCGCGGAGAGCGTCGAGGCCTTCGACAGCTTGCGGCCGTCCTCGTAGGCGAGCCCCTCGCTCGAGAGCGCCCACGTCTCGCCGCAGTCGGCGCTGCGCCAGACGGCGGTGCCGTGCCACTCGCTCGCGGCGGCGGCGAAGATCGTCCCCGAGTCGGGGTCCTGGACCGCGTGGTAGACCGGCCAGCCGTCGCAGTAGGGCCCTCGCAGGCTCCAGTGTCGGCGGTCGGCGTCGCTCTCCAGCAGGAAGCACCCCTTCCGGGTGCCGATCAGCAGCACCGTACGCGGCACGCTCTCACCTCCAGGTCGTCAGGAAACGTGATCATGCACGTACGACTCCCGCCTGCGCGGAAACTCATCGGTCACAGGCGGCGGGCGCCGACGTAGCGGTCGCCGAACGCCGAGAGCGGCGTGATCTTGACGACGTCGCCGGTCTGCGGGGCGTGCACCATCTCGCCGCCGCCGATGTAGATCCCCACGTGGTCGAGGTTGTCGAAGAACACGAGGTCGCCGGGCTGCAGCTCCGCGCGCGGGACGGGCACGCCGAGGCTGTACTGCGCGGCCGCGTAGTGCGGCAGCGCGATCCCGAGCTGGGCGTAGACGTACAGCACGAGCCCCGAGCAGTCGAAGCCGGCGGGTGACGCGCCGCCCCACACGTACGGCACGCCGAGGTACTTGAGGGCGATCTGCGCCGCCTCCGGGTGGCCGCCCGGCAGGACGGCGGAGGGCGCCGGCGGCGCGGCGGTCGTGGTCGCCGGCGGCGCAGGGCCGCCGGTGGTCGTGGTCGCGGCGGGCGCGGCGGGCGCGGCCGGAGGAGGCGGGGCGGCTGCGGCCGCCGGGGGCGGCGGCGCGGCCGCCTGCCGTGCCTTCGCAGCCGCGGCGGCGGCAGCAGCGGCGGCCTTCGCCCGCGCCTCCGCCTCGCGGCGGAGCTCGGCCTCGCGCGCGAGCCGCGCCTCGGCCTGCGCCTTCAGCCTCGCCTGGCGGCGCGCCTCCTCGGCCCGCAGGCGCGCCACCTCGGAGCGCACCGACGAGAGCAGCCGCTGCTGGCGGGTGAGCAGCGTGCCGATCTGCCGCCGCTCGCCGTCGAGCCGCGTCACGTCCTGCGCCCGCTGACGCTCGAGCGCGCCGGCGCGGGCGGCGGCGGCGGCGAAGCGGGCCTGCGCCCGCGCCGTCTGCACCGCGAGCCGGTGGTCGGCCGCCGCGATCTGGCGCGCGGCGTCGAGCCGGTCGATGAGATCCGACAGCGTCGTCGCGCCGAGGAGGATCGAGATCGTCGTCTGATCCGCGTCGCTCTCGTAGAGCGCGACGAGGCGGGCGCGCACACGCGCGGTCGCGATGCGCCGCTCGCGCTCGGCCGTCCGCAGCCGCGTCCGGGCGGCGGCGAGGTCCCGCTTCGTCGCGGCGAGCTGCAGCTTCGCGCCGTTCCACGCCTCGACGCTCGCCTCGAACCGGCGGTCGAGCGCGTTCACCTGCGCGAGCACCTTCTTCGCCTCCGCCTGCTTCTCGGCGATCCGCTGCTTCGGCGTCGCCGCCGACAGGTCGCCGGCGAGCGCCGCGGCGCAGCCGGCGGCGAGGAACCACGCGAATGTCGCCCTCGGAAGCGGCATGGCGGACTGCTTCGCTCCCGGCCGGGAGCACTCCTTTCGCGGAATCTACGCCGTCGCGCCCGCCGGCGCCACGAAGCGGAGCTCGGGCACCTCGGCGAGCTCGCCGACGTCGTGCGCGAGCTCGAGGAACGTGTAGAGCCCTGCGCGCTCCCGGGGCCCGAACCGGTAGCGGAGCTTCTCGAAGTAGCGGGCGAGGAAGCCTGCGGGATAGCCGTAGCGCTCCGCCGACTCGTACGCGAGCTGCTCGGGCTGCTCGCGCGCCGCCCGGACGGAGGCGACGAGCGCCTCCTCGAGCTCGACGAGCGCCGGGTGCACCGGCTCGGGCGCCGCCCAGACGGCGAACACCATCGGCAGGCCGGTGCGCTCGAGCCAGAGGCGGCCGAGGTCGTGGTGCGGGGTCGGGTCCTCGAAGGCCGAGCGCAGCGCGGCGTCGCCGATCAGCAGCTTCGCCTCGGCCTCCTCTCCGAGCGGCACGTGCTCGGCGTCCGGGAACAGCACCTTCGTCAGGACGACCGAGGTGGCCGACTCCGGCGTGACGGCGATCGTGCGCAGCCGCGAGAGCGGCGTCTTGGAGATCAGCTGGATCGACTCGACGGCGCCTTCGCTCGAGACGCAGAGCCGCGGCAGCAGCCGCAGCCTGTGCGCGTCGCGCGCGTAGGCGATGGACGAGATCGGGGCGAGGTCGATCTCGCCGTCGACGAGCCGGCGGTTGAGGTCGGTCGGCACGCCGACGACCTCCTCGACGTCGGCGTCGAGGCGGAAGAAGACCGGCGCCATGTTGACGTAGCCGATCCGGCCGAGGCGAAGCGCGGGCCCGCTCATCCCGGCCGGTCCACGACGGCGTCGGTGAGGGCCTCGAGCTCGTCGCGATGGCGGTGCGCGCCGAGGTGCGCGCGCGCCTTCGCCGCGTAGGCGAGCGCCTCCTCGCAGGAGCGCTCGATCGCGTCGGTCGCGGCCACGCGCACGAGCGCGCCGTCGAGCGGGCCGCCGGCGAGCGCGGCGCGCACGACCGGGTCGACCCGCGCCGCGAGCAGCAGCGGCATCGTCGGCGTCCCCTCGCGCAGGTCGGTGCCCGGGATCTTCCCGGTCTCCTGCGTCTGGCCGGTGCAGTCGAGGATGTCGTCGGCGATCTGGAAGGCGATGCCGAGCGCGGCGCCGTAGTCGCCGAGCCGGCGGTCGCCGCCGGAGCCGAGCAGGCACGCCGCCTCGATCAGCTTCCCCGTCTTCAGGAAGCACCGCTCGAGGTACGCGGCGACGGGCGTGTCGGGGTCATGCGTCTGCAGGCGCTGCATCGCCTCGCCGCGGGCGAGGCAGAGCGCGGCGTCGGCGAGCGTGCGGACGGCGAACTCGTCGCCCGTCTCCGCCAGCACCGCGAACGCGCACGCGTACAGGTAGTCGCCGGCGGCCTTCGCCGCCTCGGCGCCGTACACCGACCAGGCGGCCGGCAGGCCGCGGCGGAGGCGGGCGCCGTCGACGAGGTCGTCGTGCACGAGCGTCGCCATGTGCACCATCTCGACGGCGACGCCCGCGGCGACGGACGGCTCGCCCTCGGCGCAGAGGAAGCAGAGGAGCGGCCGCAGCCGCTTGCCGCCGGCGGCGAGCGCCTCGCCGGAGACGGCCTGCGCGGTGCCGGGACGCAGCGCGACGGCGCGCGCAAGCCCCGCCTCCACCTCGGCCATGTACGCGGCGAGCCCGGGGACGGCGTCCACGCCCGTCAGCACGGTCATGCGGCCACTCCGGTGTGCACGGCGACGATCGTGCCTGCGAGAAGCCGGAAGCGCACCTCGGAGAACCCCGCGGCGCCGAGCAGCCCGGCGAGCGCCTCGGCGTCGGGGAAGCGGCGCACGGAGGCGGGGAGGTACGTGTAGGCGGAGCCGCCCGGCAGGAGCCTGCCGAGCAGCGGCACGACCCGGTCGAACCAGAGCGAGAAGAAGGGGCGCAGCGGGCCGCGCGGACGGGTGATCTCGAGGATCGCGAGGCGGCCGCCGGGGACGAGCACGCGCCGCAGCTCGCGCAGGCAGCGGTCGAGGTCGGCGACGTTGCGGACGCCGAAGCCGACGGTCGCCGCGTCGAACGTCGCGTCGTCGAACGGCAGCGCGAGCAGGTCGCCCTGCACCCATTCGACGCGAGGCTCCTTGCGCCGCGCGCGCTCGAGCATCCGCTCGGAGAAGTCGAGCCCGGTGACGCGGCGCGCGCCGGCCCGCAGGCCGGCGACGGCGAAGTCGCCCGTCCCGCACGCGCCGTCGAGCACGCGGTCGCCGCGGCGGACGACCTCCTCCGCCGCGAGCCGGCGCCAGCGCAGGTCGAGCCCCGCCGTCATGATCCGGTTCATCGCGTCGTAGACCGGCGCGATGCGGTCGAACATCGACCGGACGGCCTCGGGCGCGAGGCTCACGCGCCGCCCCAGCGCGGGACGAGCGCGTTGTCGAGCCCGAGGTGGTCGAGGACGCGCGCGACGACGAAGTCGAGCAGGTCGTCCACCGTGTCGGCGCCGTGGTAGAAGCCGGGGGCGAGGAACATGATCGTCGCGCCCGCCCGGCGCAGGGTGAGCATGTTCTCGAGGTGGATCGCCGAGAGCGGCGTCTCGCGCGGGCAGAGGACGAGCTTGCGCTCCTCCTTCAGCGCGACCGACGCGGCGCGGTGGATGAGGTTCTGCATCGACCCGGAGGCGACGGTGCCGAGCGTGCCCATCGAGCACGGGCAGATCACGTAGCCGTCGACCTTCGCCGAGCCGGAGGCGTAGGGGGCGCGCCAGTCGTCCGGCTCGTAGACGGTGACCGCGTCGCCGGCGCCCTCGACGAAGCGCGCGAGCGTCTCGTCGCGGGAGAGGCGGGCGTCGCCGTACAGCTCGGTGGCGAGCACCTCGACCGCTGCGCCCGACACCGACACGCCGACCTCGCAGTCGGCGGCGGCGAGCGCCTGCAACAGTCGGCGCGCGTACGGGGCGCCGGAGGCCCCGGTGATGCCCAGGAAGACGCGCAACGCCGCTAAGGGTACGCGCGCGTCGCTATTTCGGGCCCTTCGAAGCCTCCAGGAACGTCGCGATCTGGGTCAGCCGCTGGTCGCCGAGCCCGGCGAACGACGGCATCGGCGAGCCGCTGTTCACGCAGGCGGGGCACTTGAGGTGCGACACCTGGAAGGCGATGCCCTTGTGCTTCGCGCCCTCGGCGGTGAGCTCCGGCGCGCCGAGGTTGTGGCCGCCGACCCCGAGGTAGGTGTGGCAGTTCAGGCAGCCGGAGACGGCGAACAGCTTCGCGCCGGCGATCGCCTGCTGGTTGCCCTGGAAGCCCTGCTTCTGCGCCCAGTGGGGCACCTGCCCGAGCAGCTCGGTGCCGAGCGCCTCCTTCGCGGTCGCGCCCTTGTAGGTGAGGATCCCCATCGACGCGATCACCAGCGCCGACGCGACGATCGCCACGGGGCGCTTCGACAGCCGCCGCTCCGTGCGCAGGTCGATGAACGGGATGGCGAGCAGGAGGATCAGGCAGATCGTCGGCACGCCGATCGTGCCGAGCAGCACCGACTCCGGCCACTTGAAGATCCGGAGCAGGTAGAAGAGGAAGTAGAAGTACCAGTCCGGCCGCGGGACGAAGTTGATCGTGCCGGGGTCGGCGGGTGCGTCGTACAGCTTCCCGAGCCAGCCCGCGGCGGTCGTGTGGTGGTTGCCCGGCGTCGTGTACTTCCAGACGATCGCAAGCCCGGTGATCACGCAGACGACGACGACCGACATCAGCGTGTCGTGGAACATGGCGAACGGGTAGAACGGCTTGCCGCGTTCCTTGACGTCCTCCTTGTACTGCTGGAAGACCCGGCGGCGCTCGACGAGGCGGTCGGTCGCCACTAGCGGGAGCTCCTGCGCTCCGCGAACCGCGTGAGGCCGGCGCGGTGGCCGTTCTGCTCGGCCGGCACGAGCGGGCCGGTGCCGGCGGCTTCCTTCGACCAGGGCGGCGAGGTGACGCCGAGCCGCACCACGAGATACAGGTGCAGCCCGATCAGCGCCGCGATCGCGCCCGGGATCAGCAGCATGTGGATGGCGTAGAAGCGCGACAGCGTGTCGGTGTTGATGTGCGTGCCGCCCTGCAGGAACTGCGCGAGGAACGGTCCGAGGAACGGCGCCGTCCCGTTGATGTTGATGCCGACGACGGTCGCCCAGTACGACGTCTGGTCCCACGGCAGCAGGTAGCCGGTGAAGCCCTCGCCGAGGCCCATCGCGAGGAGGAGCACGCCGACGATCCAGTTCAGC
>DASRGA010000033.1:0-22913 GCA_035651295.1 Gaiellaceae bacterium
AACTACTTCTTCGGCATGCCCGGCCAGGAGGAGGAGCTCGAGCTGACCTTCAACCACGACGGCCGCACCTACGAGCTCGGCACGGGCTACGGCCATATCGCGATCGGCGTCGACGACCTCGACGCGACGCTGGCCCGCCTCGCCGACCAGGGAATCGAGCCGGAGCGGCCGCCGTACCAGGTGCGCGAGGGCGGCAGCTTCCTCTGCTTCGTCCGCGACCCGGACGGCTACCGCATCGAGCTCATCGGCGGCTAGGCCGGCCGCGCCGGGTTCGAACCGGCGCGGTTTCGGCAACACTGTGCTCGTGGGCTCGGGGGAGACCGCCACCGAGCGGCTGCGGCGGCTGCAACGCCTGACCGACGCTGCGGTCGCGCACCTCGACCTGGACGCGCTGCTCGCGGCGCTCGAGGCGGAGCGCGCTGCCCGTCTGCGGCTCGAGGCTCTGCAGACGGTGACCGACACGGCGCTCGCGCATCTCGAGCTGCAGGAGCTCCTCGCCGTCCTGCTGCCGAAGGTGCGGGCGATCCTCTCCGCCGACACGTGCGCGGTGCTGCTGCTCGACCGTGAGACGAGCGAGCTCGTGGCGCGCGCCGCGGTGGGGATCGAGGGGGAGGTCGAGCAGGGAGTTCGCATCCCGGTCGGCGGCGGCTTCGCGGGCCGGGTCGCGGCCGCACGGACGCCGGTGTTCCTGCCCGACGTCGACCACGCCGACATCCTCAACCCGATCCTGCGCGAGCAGGGGATCAAGTCGCTGCTCGGCGTGCCGCTCCTCGTCCGCGGCGAGGCGATCGGCGTCCTGCACGTCGGCACGCTCGTCCGCCGCGAGTTCAACGCGCACGACGTCGAGCTGCTGCAGCTGGTCGCGCAGCGGGTCGCGCTCGCGATCGAGCGCGCGCAGCTGCACGAGGAGACGGTGATGCTCGAGCGGCTGAAGGCGAACTTCGTCGCGATCGCCTCCCACGAGCTGCGCACACCGGCCGCGTCGGTGTACGGCGTGTTCGCGACGCTCGTCGGTCGCGGCGGCGACCTCGCACCCGAACTGAAGGACGAGCTGCTCCAGATCGGCTTCGAGCAGGCCGAGCGTCTGCGCCGCCTGCTCGAGGAGCTGCTCGACCTCTCGCGCATCGACGCGCGGACGATCTCGCTCGATCCGAAGCCCGTCGTGCTGCGCAGCGTCGTCACGTCGATCGCCGCCCAGTCGCTGCCGCCGGACGCGGATGTCGAGATCTCGATCCCCGGCGATCTCGCCGTGGTGGCGGATGCGGTGGTCCTCGACCGCGTGCTCTCGAACCTGCTGATCAACGCCGCGCGCCACGGCGCGTCGCCGATCCTCGTGAGCGCCGAGAAGCGCGACCGGCATCTGCGCGTCGCCGTCGAGGACCACGGCCCCGGCGTGCCGGAGGAGCTTCGCGCGCGCCTGTTCGAGCGCTTCGCCGCCGGCGGCTCCGGGGGCGGGAGCGGCCTCGGGCTCGCGATCGCGCGGGCGTATGCGCGCGCGCACGGCGGGGACGTGCTCTACGACCCGCGAGGCCGCGGGGCGCGCTTCGAGCTCGTCGTGCCGCAGGACTGAGGCCGCCGCATATAGTCGGCGCATGCTGCTGTACGACAGCCCGGTCTCGGGCAACTGCTACAAGGTCCGCCTCCTGCTCGCGCACCTCGGGCTTGCGGTCGAGCGGCAGACGGTCGACGTCGCCGACCGCTCGAATCGGCCGGAGCTGCTCGGCGGCCTCAACCCGGCGCTGCGGGTGCCGACGATCGTGCTCGACGACGGCCGCTCGCTCGGCGAGTCGGGCGCGATCATGTGGTACTTCGGCGAGGGCACGCGCTTCGTCCCGGAAGACGCATACGAGCGCGCGCAGATGCTCCAGTGGATGTTCTTCGAGCAGTACGACCACGAGCCGGCGATCGCGGTCGCGCGCTTCCTGCTGCGCTACTCGGGGCTGCCGCGCTCCGACTACGAGCATCGGCTCGACGCGCTCTGGCGGAACGGCTACCGGGCCCTCGACGCGATGGAGCGCCACCTCGAGGGCCGCGACTGGCTCGTCGGCGGCGGCTTCACCCTCGCGGACATCGCCCTGTACGCGTACACGCACGTGGCCGCGGAGGGCGACTACGACCTCGGGCGTTACCCGGCGATCGGCCGGTGGCTGGGGCGCGTCGCAGCGCAGCCCGGCCACATCCCGATCGACGCCTGAGCTCAGCCGATCGCGAGCGGCGCGCCGCCGAGCGCGCCCGAGGCGAGCCGCACCACCGACCCGCGGGGCAGCCGGACGCGCCAGGTGACGATGCCGCGGCCGCTCGTCTGCTTGCGTGCGAGGATCGTCCAGCCGCGGGGCGTGCGCCGCTCGAGCAGCGCGACGGTCCCCGCCTCCGGCGTGCGGAGCTGACCCCACAGGAGCGTGGTCGTCCCGCTCCGGCGGAGCTCGGCCAGCGGCAGCTCGAAGGCGGCGAGCGCGGGCTTCGCGACGCCCCCGACCGTCACGAGCCCGCTCTGGAACCGGCCGAGCTGCGGCTCGTCCCGGTACAGGAAGTGGATCAGCAGGTCGACGCGCCGGGTGCGGTACGCGACCGCGTCGGCGAGCGCCTCGTAGCGTGCCTGCGTGGCGAGCGGCACGCCGAGCAGCGGGTCGGGCGGGTCGCTCTGGTAGCCGTACTCGGTGAGCCAGATGCGCGCCCGCGGGAAGGAGCGGTCGACGAGCGAGACGAGCCGGCCGATCGTCGCCATCGTGATCGTCGAGCAGCGTCCACAGCCGCCGCTCGTAGGCGTCTCGTGACGCGGGTCGAGCGGATACGGGTTGTGCGCGTAGGCGTCGAGCCGGGCGCCGGCTGCGCGCAGTCCGCGCAGCCATGCGACGGGCGACACCCCGCCCGGGCCTGCCCGCGGCGCCGTCCCGCCCCCGGCGACCTCGGCGCCTGCGATCGCGCGGTGGATCGCCGCGTAGGCGGGATTGAGCAGGCGGGTCGTGTAGAGCGCAGGGCTCGCCGGCCGGAGCCAGCGCGTCTGGTTCGGCTCGTTCCAGACGAGCCACTTGCGCACCCACGGGTAGCGGTGCGCGACGGCCGTTGCGAACGCGCCGAAGGCCGCCGACGTCCTGGGCGGGACGTTCGGCCCCTCGCCGCCGTTCGCCCACGAGGGCGTGTCGAGGAGCTGCACGAGCACGTCGAGATGGTGGCCGTGCAGCGCGTTCAGGACCTGGTCGGGCGTCGTCCAGTCGTACGCGGGGTCGCTCGGGTCGGCGGGATCCGCGGGCTGCGCCGGGGCCACCTCGTTCCAGCGGATCGTGTAGCGGACGACCTCGACGCCGAGCGCCGCGAGCGTGGCGGCGCGGTCGTCGAGCGTCCCGGCCCCGTCCTCGAGCCAGGCGTCGTCGGTGAGGCCGAAGCGCACCGCGGCGGATGCGTGCGCGGCGGGAGCCCGCTGGGCGACGGCGATCGCCGTGCACAGGAACGCCGCGGCGAGGAGCGCGAGGGAACGGCCCATCGCTCCTACCTCGACCGCCGCGCCTGACGGCAAACCTGCTGTGGACGAGCTTTCACGCTTTCGTCACGAAGGCGTTGCACACCTCTTGCAGGTCGCCTTCTAGGGTGGCGTCATGCCGCCCGAGAGGAAGAAGGCCGTTCAGACGCCCTGGGGCGGGGCGACCGTCGTCGAGCGGGCCGTCGTCCGGCAGCAGGCGGGCGAGCGGCGGTTCGCGTCCGCAGTCGAGCTGCTCGAGACGGAGCGCGGCGAGCGGCTCCTCCGGTTCGCGTACTCGACCGACGGGGTCGCACGGCGCGGGCCGGTCACGCTGCGGGCGCGCGACCTGGAGCGTCTCCGGGCGGAGGCGGCGCGCCTCCCGGAGCTCGCCGAGCTGCTCGGGCTGGGAGGCGCCTAGACGACCGCTCCGACCGACAATCGAGCCGCGTCGACCAGGGAGCCGAGGATCGACGCGCCGTCCGTCGCGCCGAGCATCGGGTCGACGGCGTGTTCCGGGTGCGGCATCAGCCCGAACACGTTGCCGTCCGCGTTGCAGACGCCGGCGACGTCGGCGACCGCGCCGTTCGGGTTCGAGCCGGCCGCGTAGCGGAGCACGACCTGCCGCTCCGCCTCGAGCTCGGCGAGCAGCTCGTCACCGGCGAACCAGCAGCCGTCGCCGTGCTTCACCGGGATCGTCAGCGTCCGGCCCTCGACGCAGCGGGACGTGAACGGCAGGTCGCCGCGCTCGACGACGAGCGGCACGTCCCGGCACACGAACCGCAGCGACGCGTTCGGGCGGAGCACGCCCGGGAGCAGGCCGGCCTCCGTGAGGATCTGGAAGCCGTTGCAGATGCCGAGCACGAGGCCGCCGCCGGCGGCGAACGACCGGATCGCGGCCATGATCGGCGAGAAGCGGGCGATCGCGCCGCAGCGCAGGTAGTCGCCGTACGAGAACCCTCCCGGGAGGACGACCGCCGCGGTGCCGTCGGGCAGCTGCTCCTCGGTGTGCCACACGCGCTCGGCGCGGGCGCCGAGCAGGTCGAGCGCGCGCGCCGCGTCCCGGTCGTCGTTCGACCCGGGGAACACGGCGACGGCGACGAGCGGGCGGGGCTCCGCGCTCACGTGCCGTCCGCCGGCTCGCCGAGCGACACGCTGTAGCTCTCGATCAGCGGGTTCGCGAGCAGCTGCTCGCACATCCGCTCGAGCTGGGCGCGCGCCTCGGCGGGGTCGTCGGTTGCCAGCTCGACGTCGACGACGCGGCCGACGCGCGCGTCCGAGACGTCGAAGCCGAGGTGGCGGAGCGAGCTCTCGACGGCCTGTCCCTGCGGGTCGAGGATGCCCGGCTTCGGCCGGACGAGCACGGTCGCCCTCACCGGAGCACCACGCCGGGGTCGGCGAGGTAGTCCGCGAAGGCGAGGCCGGTGAGCCGCTCGAACGCCTCCACGTAGCGTCTGCGTGTGCCGTCGACGACGTCGGCGGGCAGCTCGGGGCCCGGGTCGGTCTTGTCCCAGCCGAGCGACTCGCAGTAGTCGCGCACGAACTGCTTGTCGTAGGACGGCGGCGTCCGGCCGGGCTCGTACCCGTCCGCCGGCCAGAAGCGGGACGAGTCGGGCGTGAACGCCTCGTCGGCGAGCACGAGCCGCCCGTCGGCGTCGAGGCCGAACTCGAGCTTCGTGTCCGCCAGGATGATTCCGCGCTGCCGTGCGTGCTCCGACGCGAACGCGTAGAGCGCGAGCGCCGTCGCCTCGACCTCCTCGAAGCGATCCTCGCCGACGAGCCCGGCCGCCGTCTCGCGGTCGATGTTCTCGTCGTGCCCCGTCTGGGCCTTCGTCGCCGGCGTGAAGATCGGCCCGGGCAGCTGCTCCGCCTCGCGCAGGCCGGGTGGAAGCCGGTGCCCGCAGACCTCGCCCGTGCGGCCGTAGTCCTTCCAGCCGGAGCCGGCGAGGTACCCGCGCACGACGCACTCGATCGGCAGCATCTCGAGGCGTCGGCACTCGGTCGAGCGGCCGTCGTCGCGCAGCTCGAGCAGGTGGTTTCGCACGAGGTGGCTCGTGCGTGCGAACCAGAAGCCGGAGAGGCCCGTGAGGACGCGGCCCTTGTCGGGGATCTCGGTCGGGAGCACGACGTCGAACGTCGAGATCCGGTCGCTCGCAACGAGCAGCAGCCGGTCCGCGTCGAGCGCGTACAGCTCCCTCACCTTGCCGCTTGCCACGTGCACAGCGTCAGACATGGACTGCTTCCTCCTTCTGGGCGAGCCGGTCGAGCCGGTCGAAGACGGCCTCCACGCCGGCGAGCGTCGCGTCGAGGTCGAAGACCCCGGCCAGCGCGGCGTCGTCGAGGACGGCGGTCAGATCGGAGTCGGCGCGGACGAGCTCGCGGAAGTCGCGCTCCTCGTCCCATGCCCGCATCGCGTTGCGCTGCACGAGCCGGTAGGCCTCGCCGCGCTCCAGCCCGGCTTCGACGAGCGCGAGCAGCAGGCGGTGCGAGAAGAACAGGCCGTGCGACGACCAGAGGTTGCGTTCCATCCGGCCGGGATGGACGACGAGCCCGTCGACGATCCACGCGAACCGGTCGAGCATGTAGTCGAGCGCCAGGAACGCGTCGGGCACGACGATCCGCTCGGCCGAGGAGTGCGAGATGTCGCGCTCGTGCCAGAGCGGCATGTTCTCGAGGCCGACGCCGCACGCGGCGCGCACCACCCGTGCAAGCCCGGTCAGGCGCTCGGCGACCTTCGGGTTTCGCTTGTGCGGCATCGCCGACGAGCCCTTCATGCCCGCGGCGAACGGCTCCTCGACCTCGCGCACCTCGGTGCGCGCAAGGTGGCGGATCTCGGTCGCGAAGCGGTCGAGCGAGCTCGCTGTGATCGCCAGCGACGCGAGCAGCTCGGCGTGCCGGTCGCGCGCGACCACCTGGGTGGAGACCGGCTCAGGCTCGAGACCGAGGCGCTCGCACGCGATCCGCTCCACCTCCGGGTCGAGCGACGCGTACGTCCCGACCGTCCCGGAGAACTGGCCGACGCGGCAACCGGCCAGCGCCCGCACGAGCCGGCCGCGGTCGCGGTCGAGCTCGAACGCCCAGCCGGCGAGCTTCCAGCCGAACGTCGTCGGCTCGGCATGCACGCCGTGCGAGCGCCCGATGCACACCGTCGAGCGGTGCTCGCGCGCGAGCGCGGTGACCGACGCGACAGCGCGGTCGAGGCCGGCCAGGAGCAGCGCGCCCGCATCCCGGATCTGCAGCGCAAGGGCCGTGTCGAGCACGTCGGACGAGGTGAGCCCGTGGTGCAGCCAGCGGCCCTCCGGCCCGAGCCCCTCCTGGACGGCGTCGACGAACGCGGCGAGATCGTGGTCGGTCCGGCGCTCCAGCTCGGCGACGCGCTCCGGCGACGGCGGCACGGCGGCGGCGCGGACGGCGGCCGCGTCCGCGGCCGGGACGGCGCCCAGCTCGGCCCAGGCGTCGAGCGCCGCCAGCTCGACCTCGAGCCAGCGCGCGAGCTTGCCCTCGTCCGACCAGATCCGGCTCATCTCCGGACGGGCGTAGCGGGCGATCACTCGGGACAGTGTAGAGGCGGCCCGGGCGATCAGTCGCAGAGTGCGACGATGCGTGCGGCGAGCACCGCGGCGTTGCGCGCGTTGTCGACGCCGACGGTCGCCACCGGCACGCCGGGCGGCATCTGGACGATCGAGAGCAGGGCGTCCAGCCCGTCCAGCACCGACTTCGACGACCGCAGCGGCACGCCGATCACCGGCAGCTCCGTGTGGGCGGCGACCACGCCGGGCAGCGCGGCCGCGAGGCCCGCGCCGCAGATCAGCACGAGCAGGCCGCGGCCGGCCGCCCCCTTCGCGTACTCCGCCACCGCGTCCGGGGCCCGGTGCGCGGAGCGCACCTCGAACTCCCAGCCGATCCCGCGGGCGTCGAGCTCGTCCATCGCCGCCTGCATCCGTTCGCGGTCGGACTCGGAGCCGACCAGGATTCCGACGCGCAGCTCAGGCACGGGCGGCGGCCTCCGCGATGTCGCGCCGGTAGCGGGCTCCGTCGAAGGAGATCAGCTCGACCGCGTCGTAGGCGCGGCGGCGGGCGGCGGCGAGGTCGGGGCCGGTGGCGGTCACCGAGAGGATCCTGCCGCCGTTCGTCACCAGCGTGCCGCCGCGAACCGCCGTGCCGGCGTGGAAGACGAGCGCGCCGGCCGCCTCGGCGGCGGCGATCCCGTCGATCCGCGCGCCCGCGTAGACGCTGTCCGCGGGGTAGCCGGGGCCCGCCAGGACGACCGTCACCGCCGCCTCCGGCGCGACCGCGACCGCGCCCTCCGGCAGGCGGCTGTCGGCGGCCGCCGCGAGCAGCTCCAGCAGGTCGCAGT
This sequence comes from Gaiellaceae bacterium, assembly GCA_035651295.1. GTDB lineage: Bacteria > Actinomycetota > Thermoleophilia > Gaiellales > Gaiellaceae > PALSA-600. The sequence goes on from DASRGA010000033.1 coordinate 7,812, forward strand.
CGAGGCGGGGCAGCAGCACCTGCGTCTCCGGGTCGCCGAAGCGTGCGTTGAACTCGAGCACCTTCGGGCCGTCCGGCGTGAGCATCAGCCCGGCGAACAGGCACCCGACGAACGGGGTGCCCCGCCGCGCCAGCTCGTCGACGACCGGCTGGTGCACCTGCGCCACGAGCGCGGCGACGTCGTCCACCCGGGGCACCGGCGAGTAGGCGCCCATGCCGCCGGTGTTCGGGCCCGTGTCGCCGTCGCCGGCGCGCTTGAAGTCCTGCGCGGCTCCGAGCGCGAGTGCGCGCCGCCCGTCCACGAGGGCGAACAGCGACACCTCCTCGCCCTCGAGCAGCTCCTCGATCACGAGCTCGCTGCCGAAGGCGCGGACGGCGTGCAGCGCCGCGTCGAGCTCCTCCTGCGTCCGGCACACGAAGACGCCCTTGCCGCTCGCGAGCCCGTCCGCCTTCACCACGCAGGGGACGCGCGCGACCGGCAGCGACTCGGCCGTCGGCACGCCGGCGGCGCGCAGCACCTCCTTCGCAAACGACTTCGACCCCTCGATCCGCGCCGCCTCCGCGCTCGGCCCGAAGACGGCGAGCCCGCTCTGCCGCAGCTGGTCGGCGACGCCGGCGACGAGCGGCCCCTCCGGCCCGATCACGACGAGGTCGGCGTCGATCGTCAGCGCCAGGCTGAGCAGGCCGTCGCCGTCGTCGGCCCGCACCGGGTGGCACGTGCCGAGCGCGGCGAGGCCCGGGTTGCCCGGCGCGACGTGCAGCTCGCCGAGCCTCGGGCTCTGCCGCAGCCGCCACGCGAGCGCGTGCTCGCGCGCGCCCGAGCCGACGATGACCACGTTCACCGGGCGAGTCTACTCGGCGCTTCCGGCGATACTTCCGCGGTGACCGCGCCGCCCTACTCCACCGCCAGGGTGACGGTGCTGCGGGTTCCCGAGGGGGAGCGCGTCGACGTCGTCGCCGTCGAGGAGCCGCTCGAGATCCGGATCGGCGGCCGCCCGGTGGCGGTGACGATGCGCACGCCCGGCAACGACGAGGAGCTCGCGCTCGGCTTCGCGCTCTCGGAGGGGCTGCACCCGGAGTCCGCCCGCCTGCCCGACGACCTGGCCGCGAACACGGTCGAGCTGGTCGCCCCCGGGTTCGACGCGGATCGACTCGCGCGCAGCTTCTACACGACCTCCTCCTGCGGGGTGTGCGGCAAGGGCGCGCTCGAGGCGATCGCCGTCGAGGCGCCGCGCGTGACGAGCACCCTGCGCGTCCCCGCGGAGGTGGTCTCGGCGCTGCCCGACCGGCTGCGCGCGGCGCAGGCCGCGTTCGAGGAGACCGGGGGCCTGCACGCGACCGGCCTCTTCGACGCGGGCGGCGGCCTGCTCTGCCTGCGCGAGGACGTCGGCCGCCACAACGCGCTGGACAAGGTCGTCGGCTGGGCGTTCGGCGAGGCGCTGCTGCCGCTCGCCGAGCAGGTGCTGTGCGTCAGCGGCCGGCTCTCGTTCGAACTCGTGCAGAAGGCGGCCGTCGCCGGCTGCCCCGTGCTCGTCGCCGTCGGCGCGCCGTCGTCGCTCGCGGTCGAGCTCGCCGCCGACCGCGGCGTCACCCTCTGCGGGTTCGTGCGCGGCGGCCGCTTCAACGTGTACAGCGAGCCGTGGCGCGTCGAGCGCTGACCGGCGTGCTGCTGGTCGGCGGGGCGAGCAGCCGCTATGGCTCGCCGAAGGCGCTCGCGACGATCGACGGCGAGACGCTCGCCGACCGCGGCCGCCGCGTCCTCGCCGGCGCGTGCGACGAGGTGCTGGTCGTCGGCAAGGCCGGCGAGCTGCCGTTCGACGTGCTCGACGACGGCGGCGGCGCGCTGCGCGCCCCGATCGTGGGTGTCGTCGCCGGCCTGCGCGCGGCGGCCCACGACGTGACGGTGGTGCTGCCGGTCGACTGCCCGTGGGTCACCCCGGAGCTGCTGCGGCTCCTCGGCGAGCGCTGCCGCGACGCCGCCGTCCCGCAGACCGGGCCGCTGCCGGGCGCCTGGGCGCGAAGCGCGCTGCCGGTGCTCGAGCGCCGGCTCGCCGCCGGCGGCCCGCTCGCCCTCTACCGCGCCTACGACGAGCTCGACGTCGTCACGGTCGAGGTCGAGCCGCAGCTCGTCGCCGACGTCGACACGCCCGCCGACCTCACTCCGACCTAGACGCCTCGCGCCGCTGCTCGGCGAGGCGCGCCCAGCGCTGCTCGTCCGGGTCGTCGCGCTTCCCGCGCAGGACGAACCACGCCAGCCAGGCCGCGACCGCCACGGGCACGAAGATCGAGACGGCGACGATCACCTGCGTCCACGTGCTCGCGGTGTAGGCGAGCGCGTTCACGCGAGCACGCGGTCGCGCGACGCGCCGACGCCGACCAGCTCGATCGGCACGTCGAGCGCGTTCGCGACGAACTCGACGTAGCCGGCCGCCGCGGCCGGCAGGTCGTCGAGCGTCGCGGCGCCGTCCAGCGGCTCGGCCCAGCCCGGCAGCACCTCCCAGACCGCCTCCGCGTGGTGGAAGTCCGACTGGTGGGCGGGGAAGTGCTCGGTCTCGCCGCCGTCGCGCAGCCGGTAGCGCACGCACACCGGCAGCTCGTCGAACGCCGAGAGCACATCGAGCTTCGTCAGGGCGAGCGACGTGATCCCGTTCACGCGCACGGCGTACCGGAGCGCGACGAGATCGAGCCAGCCGCAGCGGCGCTCGCGGCCGGTGACCGTGCCGAACTCGCCCCCCAGCTCGCGCAGCCGCTCCTGGTCCGGGCCGGCGATCTCGGACGGGAACGGCCCCTCGCCGACCCGCGTCACGTAGGCCTTCGACACGCCGAGCACGCGTTCGATGCGGGTCGGCCCGATGCCGACGCCCGTGGCGGCCCCCGAGGCGATCGGGTTCGACGAGGTGACGAACGGATACGTGCCGTGGTCGAGGTCGAGCATCGTCGCCTGGGCGCCCTCGAACAGGACCCGCTCCCCGGCGCGCAGCGCCTCGTCGACGAGCAGCGACACGTCGCCGACATACGGCGCGAGCCGCTCGGCGTAGCCGGCGTAGCGCGCCCAGACCTCCTCCAGGTCGAACGGCTCCGCCTCGTAGATGCGCTCCAGCCAGAGGTTCTTCTCGGCGAGCGCGACCTCGATCTTCTCGCGGAGGATCTTCGGGTCGAGCACGTCCTGCACGCGGATGCCGATCCGCGACGCCTTGTCCGCGTACGCCGGCCCGATGCCGCGGCGCGTGGTGCCGATCTGCAGCTTGCCGAGCCGCCGCTCCGACGCCTGGTCGATCGTCACGTGCCACGGCATGATCAGGTGCGCGTTGCCCGACAGGACGACGATCGACGGGTCGACGCCGCGTTCGGCGAGCAGGTCGACCTCCTCGACGAACACCTGCGGGTCGACGACGCAGCCGGCGCCGATCACCGAGCGTGTGCCGGACACGACGCCGCTCGGCATCTGCCGCAGCTTCCACGTCTCGCCGTCGGCGACGATCGTGTGCCCCGCGTTGGGCCCGCCCTGGTAACGGCAGACCACGTCCGACTGCTGCGCGAGCAGGTCGACGATCTTCCCCTTGCCCTCGTCGCCCCACTGCGCTCCGACCACCACGGTCGCAGGCACACAGGCACTCTAGTGCGCCGGGCTGCCGCCCGCGCCGCGCCCCGGTGGAGTGCGACCCGGCCGACCACGCAGACGAGAACGCGAGCGCGCCGAGGAGAGGCTCACACTGCGCGCGCGAGCTGTCTCGCCACCCGCCGCACGACGATGCGGTGGCCGCGCGGGCAGGTCGTGAAGCCGACGTCGGCCTCACGGCGCAGCGTGCCGTAGACGACGCAGGAGTCGGCGGCGATCGACTCGCGGATCGCGAGACACGCCTCGCACGGCTCCTCGAAGGACGTCGCCTCCGGGCCGACCCAGACGTGCTGCCGCTCGATTCCCACCTCAACCGGTCATGTCAGTTGCAGTTGCCTCGAGTCGTGGTGGGACAGGTTGGGCGGCCGCTCGACGCGGCGCAGGACGATCTCGTGCCCGGCGCCGCAGCGCACCGACGCCTGCACGGTCTCGGCGCCGAGCGTGCCCCGGACGCTGGCGAGCATCAGCGCATCCGCGAACAGCAGGCCCGCGAGGCGGGCCTGCTCGAGGCACGTCTCGCACAGGCACGCGTAGCCCGTCGCCGAAGGGCTGATCCAGACCGTGGTCACGTGCCCGCCGCCAGGTCGGAGAACTTCGCGTAGCGCTTCTGGAAGGCGAGCTTCTCCATACCGGTCGCGCCGTTTCGGTGCTTGGCGAGGAGCAGCTCGGCGATCCCGGCGGACTCGGTCTCCTCCGGGTTGTAGTACTCGTCCCGGTAGACGAACAACACGAGGTCGGCGTCCTGCTCGATGGAGCCGGACTCCCGCAGGTCGGAGAGGATCGGCCGCTTGTCGTGGCGCTGCTCGACGGCGCGGGAGAGCTGCGACAGCGCGATGATCGGCACGTCGAGGTCGCGCGCCAGCACCTTGAGCGCACGGGAGATCTGCGACACCTCCTGCACGCGGTTCTCGACGGTCGTGCCGCTCGTCATCAGCTGCAGGTAGTCGACGATCACGAGGCCGAGGTTCGGCTCCTTCATCTTCAGCCGGCGCAGCTTCGAGCGGATCTCCATCATCGTGATCGAGCCGGTGTCGTCGACGTAGATCGGCGCCTTGGCAAGCTTGTCGCACGCCGCCGTGAGGCGCGGCCAGTCGTCGGCCTGCAGCTTGCCCGTGCGCAGGCGCTGCGACTCGACCTTGCCCTCGGCGCACATGAGCCGCTGCGTCACCTCGGCCTTCGACATCTCGAGCGTGAACAGCGCGACCGGCGTCTGGTGGCGGACCGACACGTTCGCCGCCATGCACAGCGCGAGCGCCGACTTCCCCATCGACGGGCGTGCGGCGACGATCACGAGGTTGCCCGGCTGGAAGCCGGAGGTCAGGCGGTCGAGGTCGCGGAAGCCCGACGGCGTGCCCGTGATGTCGCTGCCGGCCTCGTAGAGCTTCGTGATCGTCTCGAACGAGTCCTTGAGCAGGTCGTCGATGTGCGCGAACTCGGTCGAGACGCGCTGCTGCGACAGGTCGAAGACGATCTGCTCGGCCCGGTCGACGAGCTCGACGGTCTCGCCCGGACGGTCGAACCCGAGGCGGGCGATGTCGTTGCCGGCGCGGATCAGCCCGCGGAGCGTCGCCATCTCGCTGACGATGCGCGCGTAGTGCGCCGCGTTCGCGGCCGCCGGCACGAGCGCCGCGAGCTCGTGCACGCGTTCGGCGCCGCCCGCAGCCTCGAGCGTGCCGGAGCGGTCGAGCTCGTCGACGACGGTGATCGCGTCGACGGGCTCGCCCTTGGCGTACAGCGAGAGGATCGCGCGATAGAGGTGGCCGTGGCTCTCGCGGTAGAAGTCCGCCGCGGTCAGCGTCGTCGCCTCGGTGACGGCGCCGATCGCGAGCGGGTTCAGCATCATCGCGCCGAGGACGGACTCCTCCGCGTCGAGGTTCTGGGGCGGGACCGGCGCGGCGGCGAGGGCCTGGGCGGGCGTGGCCATTCGACGTGTAGGAGAACCCGGATCGCCCGCCCCCGCAAGGGTGTGGACAGGCGGTGTTTGCGGCGTCGGAGACTCTGACATGCAGGGAAAAGAGAACGTGTGTTCGTGTCAGTGTAGTGGACGAAACGGTCGCTCTTTGCGCCGATTTCGCGACGAGTTCCACACATGTGCACGCGGCTGTGGAGAACTCGCCGGTCGGTCGTCCACAGGCTCGTGCAAAGCCTGTGGACGACTGCGGGGATGCGGGGCTACGCCTCGGCGGGCCCGGCGTCCGCGCCGGCGGCGTCCGTCCCGGCGGCGTCGCCGGGGGCCGCCTCGGCGCCGCTCTGCGGCTGCCCGGCCTGCTCCTCGGCCGCCTCGAGCTCGGCGAGCTCCTCGTCGGGCGGCAGCTCCCGGCCCTCCGGGGCGACGACCACCCGCAGCTCGGCGACGACGTCCGGGAAGACCTCGAACGGCACCGTGTAGCGGCCGATCCGCTTGATCGCGCCCATCTGCAGCTTGCGCCGGTCGACGCGGAGCTTCTCCGCCTCCCAGAGCCGGTCGGCGACGTTCGTCGCCGTCACCGAGCCGAAGAGCGCGCCGGTCGGGCCGGCGGTCACGTCGAAGCGGAGCTCGAGCTTCTCGAGCCGCGCCGCGATCGCACGGGCCTCCTCGACGCTTCTCGCCTCGTGGCGGGCGCGGCGCGCCTCGCGCTTCTCGAGCTCGCGCAGGAGACCGGGCGTGGCCGGCTCGGCGAGGCCCCGCGGGAGCAGGAAGTTCCGCGCGTAGCCGCGCGCGACGTGGACGACCTCGCCGCGCAGGCCGAGCTTTTCGACGTCCTGGGTGAGAACGACGTCCATGGCCTACTTGTCGGCGACGTACGGGAGCAGGGCGAGCTCGCGCGCGCGCTTCACGGCGACGGCGACCTGGCGCTGGTGGCGCCGGCACGCCCCGCTGATGCGGCGGGAGCGGATCTTGCCCTTCTCCGACACGTACCGCCGGAGCTCGTTGACGTTCTTGTAGTCGACCTCGTCGACCTTGCTCTTGCAGAAGAAGCAGGACTTGCGGCGCCCGGGGCTGGGCGCGCTCCGCTTCCTCGATCCACGTTCACGGTCGCTCTTCGGTGCAGCCACTGCCTCTCCTTAGAAGGGGATGTCGTCGTCTGCGCCCTGGAAGTCGGCGTCGGCGCCGGCGGACGCGCCCGCGGGCACGAACTGGTTCTCGCCGCCGCCACCGCCGTCGCGGCCGCCCAGGAACTGGACGGAGTCGGCGATGATCTCGACGGCCTGGCGCTTCGTCCCGTCCTGCGCGTCCCACTCGCGCCACTCGAGACGGCCGTCGATCGCGACCGGCCGGCCCTTCGACAGGTACTGCGCGCAGCTTTCGCCCTGGTTCCCCCAGACCGTGACGTCGAAGTAGTTCGGCTTCTCGGTCCACTGGCCGGTCGCGTTGTCCTTGCGCCGCGTGTTGACGGCGATCCGCAGGCTGCAGACCGACGTTCCCGACGGCGTCGAGCGCAGCTCGGGGTCGCGGGTCAGGTTGCCGACGAGCACGACGCGGTTGATGTTGGCCATGGTTCTCGCTCCTCTCCGACGGTTCGATCCAGGCTACTCGTCGGCCGGGTCGCTGTCATCGGCGGAAGCGGCCGCGGCCGCTGCGGGCGCCGCGGCGGCGGGTGCCGGCGCCGGCGCCTTCGTGTGGGTCGAGCCCTTCACGCGCCGGTAGGCGCCGTAGCGGACGACCCCGTCGGTGATCTTGAGGACGCGCGTGATCTCGGCCAGCACCTCGGCCGTGGTCGTGAACAGGAGCAGGTGGTAGACCGCCTCCCCCTTGTGGTCGATCTCGTAGGCGAGCCGGCGGCGGCCCCACGGCTCGTGGCCGTCCCAGCGGCCCTTCGACTCGTCGACGGAGTCGCGGACGCGCTGGATGATCTCGTTCGCGCGCGTCTCGGCGAGCTCCGGGTCCAGCAACAGCATGATCTCGTACTCGTTCACAGGCCCGAATCCCTCCTTCTCACGGTCTGAGTCGGCCCGGCCTCCTGGGCGCCGCTTCGGGTGACGGCGCGACGGGCGGGGCGAGAAGCCGCGCCACTGTAGCATCGACGCCGTGAAGCGGCTGCTCGCCCTGCTGCTCGGCGGCCTCGGGCTGCGCGCCCTGCTGGCGCGGCGCCGGCGGCCGGCCGTCGAGGCCTCGCCGGCCGACAGCCTGCGCGCGAAGCTCGACGAGGTGCGCACCGAGGAGCCGGAGCCGCCCGCCGCCGACCGCCGCGCCGGCGTGCACGAGCGTGCGCGGCAGGCGATCGACGAGCTACGCGACCAGCCGGAGTAGCTCGCCGCGCTCCGCGTCGGTGAGGCCGCGCAGCGGCCCCCGCACGTCCTCGTGCAGCGGGACGCCGCGCGAGCGCACGACCGCCTTCAGCGCGGCGTGGCGCGGGAAGCGCTCGACCGCCGCGCGGAGCGCGCCGGCCGCCGCCGAGTCGCCGCTCCGCACCGCCCCGGCGACCACTTCGGGGAACGCCGAGGCGAGCCCGGAGACGCAGCCGGCGGCCCCCGCCGCGAGCCCCTCGCCGATCAGCGCCTCGGCCCCGATGAAGACGTCGAGGCCGTCGAGCAGGTAGGGGCGCACCTTCTCGAACGGCGCGTCGCTCACCTTCATCCCGGCGACGTTCTCGACCTGCTCGCGCAGCCGCTCCACCACCGCGACCGGGATCGCGTAGCCGGAGGCCTTCTCGAGCTCGTAGACGTAGAAGGGAAGCGGCGCGCAGGCGCGCGCGGCGGCGAGGAAGTGGGCGAGCAGCGCGGCCTCGTCGACCTGGTAGTAGGGCGGCGCGATCACCGCGACGCCGGCCGCGCCCGCCTCGGCGGCGTGGGCCGCGAGCGCGGCCGTGTCCGCCGTCGTCTGGGCGCCGCAGTGGGCGAGGACCGGGAGGGTTCCGTCGGCGACTGTGCTAGACAGCAGAAGCTTGCGCTCGGACAGTGAGCAGGAGACCCCCTCGCCGGTGGTGCCGAGGAGCAGGATGCCGTCGACGCCGCCGGCCGCGAGGAAGGCCAGGTACGGGCCGACCGCGTCGAGGTCGAGCCCGGCGCCGCCCGGCGTGAACGGCGTCAGGGCGGCGGCGATCGTCCTCGGCATCGCCGCGATGCTAGTCGCGCCGGCGGCGCGGGCGTCCGACCTGATCGGGCTCGCCCCCCGGCAGGCGACGCTCGAGGTGCACGGCGGGCGCGCGCTCGTCGGCTGGCGGGAGGGCGGCGTCGAGCGGCACGTGCTCGTCTGGGGCGCGGTGAACGCGCGCACGCCGGGCTCCGGGCTCCCGCAGGTGCGCTTCCGCCACGACTACCGCCCGGCCTGGCGGCGCTTCGACGACCAGTGCCGCCCCTACGCCGGGCCGCCGCTCGCGTACCTCGTCGCGGCGTGCACGGCGCCCGACGGCTCGTACTGGGCGCTGCAGAGCTGGCAGCGCAACCTCCCCCATCGCGGCGTCGCGCCGTGGACGGCCGAGCAGGCAGCGGCCGACCTGCGCGTCTCCCACTGGACGGGCCCGCTCGCGCGGGTCGAGCTGTACACCGACTGGGCGTTCGGCGGGCAGGCGCACGACATCTTCGGGCGGCTCACCTACGACGGGCAGCCGGTGCACGGCTTCCACACGACCCCGGCGGGCGCCCCGATCGACTCCTACGGCCGCAGCGCCTACATCGACACGTTCGACTCGGCGTACGGGCCCGGCTGGAGGCGCGAGACGTCGGTCGTCTTCCGCAAGCCGACCGGGGCGTTCTGCTACTCGTTCTGGCCGACCCGCGACGCGTCGCTTCCCGGCGCGCCTGCCCGGCCGGCCGGCAACGGCGCCCGGTACCGCATCAGCGTCGTCGGCCCGGGCGTCACGCCGGACGTCGTCGCCGAGGCCGCCGACCCCGGCCCGTACGACGCCGCCGCCGAGCGGGTGCGCGACGCGCTCTTCACCCGCGTCACCGCAGGCGACAAATTCTGCGCCACACAGCACTGATCTAAGCTCTGACCGACATGCCGACGCGAGCGGAGCTGCAGGCCGAGCTGGATTCGCTCGAGCTGAAGGAGAAGCACCTGTCGACCGAGCGGCGGCGGCTGCACGACCAGATCGACAAGGGCTTCGCGAACGACCCCGCGGTCGCGCGCGAGAAGACCGTCTCCGCCGAGCGCCGCACGCTGCACCAGCGGATCGCCGAGCTGCGCGAGCTGCTGCGCGACCTGACCCAGTAACCTCGGGGGCGCATCGCCGGGAGCGGCTGAGGCCGGTGCCTCGACTCGTCTTCAAAACGAGCATGGCGTGGCAGCCCCACGCTGGGTGGGTTCGACTCCCGCGCCGCTCCGTCACGCCCCCCGCGGGCGCGCACGCCGCAGCGTGCGGCGGTCGCCGCGCCGCAGCGTCAGCCCGTCGGCGTCGTAGCGCTCGAGCAGCGCCTGCGCCGTCCGCCGGCCGACGCCGAGCGCGTCGCGGAACGACGCGAGCGTGATCGGCTCGAGCTGCGGCAGCAGCGCGAGCCCGCGCTCGTACAGCGCGGTCGAGACGGCGTAGCCGTCGCCGACGCGCCGCAGCCGCCCCTCGCCCTCGAGGAACGCCGCGAGCGCGCGGTCGTCGAGCTTCACGATCTCCTCCCGCTCGAGGCGGGCGAGCAGCTCCTCCGCCGCGGCCTCCCGGCCGCCGAGGGCCGCCGCGGCGCCGGGGAGGTACGCCTTCGCGCCCCGGCGCTCGAGCGGGAGCAGCTCGAGCACCGCGCTCGCCCACGGCTGCGGCGGCAGCAGCTCCGCGAGCGGCACGCCCGGGTCGAGCGGGCTCGCTTCGGCGCGCGCGGCGAGCCGTCCGCGCACCGACTCCGCCACCTCGCGCAGCCAGTTGTCAGAGAAGTACCAGTCGCCGGCCGAGCGGACCGCCGCGAGGCCGGCGCCGAGCTCCTCCGGGGTCAGCAGGCCGCGCGCCTGCAGCGCGCGCCGCGTCACCGGCTCGTGCACGAGCGCACGCACGACGGCGGCCGGGTCGTCGGTGTCGAGCGCCGCGAGCCGCTCCGCGGCGAGGCCGCGCGGCGGGCTCGGGTCGAGCACGATGCCGCCGCCGACCGTCGTCTCGGTGCGCAGCACGACCCGGTCGCCTCTCGCGGCGACCACCGGCTCCGAGAGCCGGAGCTGGGCGTAGGCGCCGGCGCGGGCGACGCGGGCGGGGACGCTCTTCGTCCCGGCATGCACCGTGACCGCCGCGGGGATCTCCGCGAGCTCCTCCAACCGCACGTCGAGCCGGTAGGAGCGCGGGAAGTGCCCCGGCGCGACGAGCGTGTCGCCGCGCGCGAGCTCGGTCCGCTCGAGCGCGGGGAGGCCGAGCGCCACGCGCTGGCCCGCCTCGGCACGCGCCACCGCCTCGTCGTGCACCTGGACGCTTCGCACGCGCACGGTGCGCCCGGACGGCTCGACGCGCAGCTCGTCGCCGGCCGCGATCGCCCCCGAGCGGAGCGTGCCGGTCGCGACCGTGCCGACGCCGGCGAGCGAGAACACGCGGTCGACGTCGAGGCGCGCCGCCGTCGAGACGTCGCGGCCCTCGACGTCGACGCGCGCAAGCGCGGCGCGAAGCTCCGCGAGGCCCGCGCCCGTCTTCGCGGAGACGGCGACCACCTCGGCGCCGGGGACGAGCTCGCGCGCCTCCTCGACGGCCAGCTCGAGCGTCTCCTCGTCGACGGCGTCGGCCTTCGTGACGGCCACCACGCCGCGGTCGACGCCGAGCAGGCGGAGCACCGCCAGGTGCTCGAGCGTCTGCGGCCGCGCGCCCTCGGCCGCGTCGATCACGAGCAGGAACAGGTCGATCCCGGTGGCGCCCGCGATCATCGTGCGCACGAACCGCTCGTGGCCGGGCACGTCGACGAGCGACAGCCGCCGCCCGTCGGGCAGCTCGAGGGGCGCGTAGCCGAGGTCGATCGAGATGCCGCGCGCCCGCTCCTCGGGCAGGCGGTCGGTGTCCTTGCCGGTGAGCGCGCGGACGAGCCACGTCTTGCCGTGGTCGATGTGGCCGGCCGTGCCGACGGTCAGCGGCATCGCAGCACAGCCGCCGCCGCCTCGACCGCCTCGGCGTCGCCGAGCGTTCGGCAGTCGAGCAGCAGCCGGCCGTCGCGGACGATGCCGACGACCGGCGGCTCGCCCGCGCGGAGCGGCGCCGCGAGCTCCTCGGCGAGCGCGCACGCGAACGACGGCAGCTCCGCGAGCGGCAGCGCGCCGCCGCCGACGCGCCCCACGGTCTCCTCGACCTCGCCGCCGGTCGCCGCCGCCAGCCGCTCGGCGCGCGCACGGACGGCCGCGGCGTCCTCGCGCAGCATCCGCAGCACCGGCACCTCGCGCAGCGCGCGTTCCGGGTCGAGGTAGAGCAGGAGCGTCCCCTCGAGCGCCGCCAGCCCGAGCTTGTCGATGCGCAGCGCTCGGTGCAGCGGGTGGCGCCGCAGGCGCTCCACGAGCTCCGCCCGGCCGGCGACGATCCCCGCCTGCGGGCCGCCGAGCAGCTTGTCGCCGCTGAAGCAGACGAGGTCGGCTCCGCCCGCGAGGGTCTCGCGCGCCGTCGGCTCGTCGCCGAGCTCGACGAGCGCCCCCGAGCCGAGGTCGTCGAGCAGAGGCAGGCCCGCCGCCCGTGCGACCGCCGCCAGCTCGGCGAGCGCCGGCCGCTCGGCGAAGCCGACGACGCGGAAGTTCGACTGGTGCACGCGCAGCAGGAGCGACGTCCGCTCGCCGATCGCGCGCTCGTAGTCCGCCGCGCGCGTGCGGTTCGTGGTGCCGACCTCGACCAGCGTCGCACCGGAGCGCGCGAGCACGTCGGGGATGCGGAACCCGTCGCCGATCTCGATCAGCTCGCCGCGCGACACGACCACCTCGCGGCCCTCGGCGAGCGCGGCGAGCGCGAGCAGCAATGCGCCGGCGTTGTTGTTGACGACCAGCGCCGCCTCGGCGCCGGTCAGCCGGCAGAGGATCCGCGCGAGGTGGTCCTGGCGGGAGCCGCGCGTCCCGGACTCGAGGTCGTGCTCCAGGTTCGAGTAGCCCCGGGCGGCGTCCGCGACGCGCTCGAGCGCGAGCGGCGGCAGCGGTGCGCGGCCCAGGTTCGTGTGCACGAGCACGCCGGTCGCGTTCAGCACCCGCCGCAGCGACGGCCGCCGGGCGGCGGCGAGCTCCTCGCGCAGCCGCTGCTCGAGCGGCGCCGGCTCGCGGCCCTCGCGGATCTCGAGACGCGCCCGCTCGAGCACCGCGCGCGCCGCCTCGACGGCCAGCGGGTCGTCGGCGGTGCGTGCGAGCTCGTCGACCGAAGGCAGATCGCGCAGCTCCATGGGGGGAGATTACGTCCGCCGGGAACACTGCTTCACTGTTCTCATGAGGCGCGCGGCGATCGTGCTCGCCGCCGTCTGCGCCGCCGCCGGCGGCGCGGCGGTGGCGCGGGCCCTCGAGTTCGAGGGGGCGGCGAAGCCGGGCGTGCACGTGCTCGGGCTCGACGTCTCGGGCGAGAGCCGCGGCAGGATCGAGCAGCGGCTCCGCGCCTGGAGCGCGCGGCCGGTGACGCTCGAGGTCGGCGGCAAGACGCTGCGCGTCGCGCGCGGCTGGCTCGTCTCGCTCGACGTCCACGCGACCGCCCGGCGCGCGCTCGCCGCCGGCTCGCTGTCGGCGCTCGTCGTCGCCCGGCGCGTCGACGCCGCCCCCGTCTTCCGGCCGGCCGGCGGCGTCTCGAACGTGCTCGCCGAGCTTGCGCGCGCGGGACGGGCGCCGGTCTCCGCCACCGTGAGCCTGCACGGCACGACCGTCGCCTCGACGGGTGCGCGCGACGGCCGCACGCTCGACCGGCCCGCGCTGCTGCGGCTGCTCGCCTCCGACCGCGTCGTCATCCGGGCGCCGTTCCGCGTCGTGCACGCGGCGATCCGCGACCCCGCCGCGCACCGGGCCGTCGAGGAGCTGCGGTCGCTTGTCTCCGGGCCGGTCGCGATCGCGTTCGCCGGCGGCCGCTTCGGCTCGCTCACGCCGGCGCAGATCGCGCGCGCGGTCCGCGTGACGCCGAAGGCGCACGGCTTCTCGGTGACGCTCGACGGCGCACGGCTCGCCGGCGTCCTCCGTCCGCGTCTCGGCCGCTACATCCGCCGCGCGCGCAACGCCCGCTTCGTCGTCGCCGGCGACCTGGTGCACGTCGCGCCCTCGCGTCCCGGCCGCGATCTGAGCGCCGCGAACGTCGCCGCCGCCGTGCGTGCGGCGGCCGCCGGCGGCCGCGTCGCCACCGTCCAGCTCGGGCCCCGGCAGCCGGATCTCACGACGGCGGAGGCGAACGCGCTCGGCATCCGCCGCAAGCTCGTGTCGTACACGACGCAGATGGGCGCCTCGTCGTCGAACCGCATCCACAACGTGCACCTGATGGCGGACTTCATCGACGGCACGCTGATCAGGCCCGGCCGGGTCTTCTCGTTCAACGAGGTCGTCGGCCCGCGCACGGCGGAGCGCGGCTTCCTCGAAGGGCAGGAGATCATCGGCTCGCTCGTGCTGCCGTCGATCGGCGGCGGCGTGTGCCAGACGGCGACGACGCTCTTCAACGACGCGTTCGAGCTCGGGCTGCCGATCCTCGAGCGCGTCAACCACAACCTCTACCTGTCGCACTACCCGCTCGGGCGCGACGCGACCGTGTCGTGGGGCGGGCCCGACTTCCGCTTCCGCAACGACCTCGAGCACGGGCTGCTGATCAAGACGAGCTACACCGACCAGACGCTCACCTTCACGTTCTACGGGACGCCGGAGGGCCGACGCGTCGTGTCGCAGACCGGCCCGCAGGTGAACTGGACGCACCCGGGGATGAACTACGCGATCGACCCGAACGCCCCGCCCGGCTCGGTGCGCGTCGTCGCCGGCACGGGCGAGCTCGGCTTCGACGTCACCGTCACGCGGCGGGTGTACGACGCCGCCGGCGCGCTGATCCGCCGCGACGTCTTCAAGTCGCGCTACATCCCCGACAGCTCGACCACGGTCTACGGGCCGGGCGGACATCCGCCCGGGCCCTACATCGTCCTGCCCGCGACGCTTTAGGTGCGCAGCCGCCGGTAGCAGTCGCACACGTGCGCGACCGCCTCGGAGGGCTCGTCGGTCAGGCGCAGGAGCTCGATGTCGCCCCGCGAGATCATCCCTTGCTCGGCGAGCCCGTCCTGGACGAAGTCGACCAGTTCGCCCCAGTAGCCGGAATCGAAGAGCACGACCGGGAAGTGCTGGATCTTCCCGGTCTGGATCAGCGTCAGCGACTCGAACAGCTCGTCGAGCGTGCCGAAGCCGCCGGGGAAGATGACGAAGCCCTCGGCCGGACGCACGAAGCACACCTTGCGCGCGTAGAAGTGGTCGAACGTGTGCGTGACGTCGCAGTACGGGTTCGGCGCCTGCTCGTGCGGCAGCTTGATGTTGAAGCCGACCGACTGGCCTCCGCCCTCCCTGGCGCCGCGGTTCGCTCCCTCCATCACGCCGCCGCCGCCGCCCGTGATCACCGACCAGCCCTCGGCGCCGAAGCGGCGGGCGGTCTCGCGCGCCGCCTCGTACGGCGGGCTGCCCTCGCGCACGCGCGCCGAGCC
>DASRGA010000034.1:0-40028 GCA_035651295.1 Gaiellaceae bacterium
GGCTGCTCGAGCGCCTTCGCGCCGCCGCGGCCGGCGGCGAGCGGCAGTCGCTGCTCTTCCTCGACATCGACGACTTCAAGACGTTCAACGACAGCCTCGGCCATCGCGCGGGCGACGCGCTGCTCGTCGAGGTCGCCGCGCGGCTCGCACGCAGCGCCGGGGCGGACGGTCTCGTCGCACGCCTCGGCGGCGACGAGTTCGCGGTCGCGACGTCGATCACCGACCGGGTTCGCCTCGAGGGCCTCGGCCGCCGTCTGCTGAACGAGCTCGCGGCGCCCGTGGTCGCCGACGGGCGCGAGCTGTGGCTGACGGCGAGCATCGGCATCGCCACCGGCGAGACGGACGAGGAGCTCCTGCGGGAGGCCGACCTCGCCATGTACCGCGCGAAGGCGCAGGGCGGCGGGACGGTCGCGTTCTACGCGCCGCATCTCCACGCGTCGGCCGAGCGCCGCCTCCGCCTCTCGGCCGACCTGCGCACGGCCGAGCTGCCGGATCAGCTCGAGCTCGTCTACCAGCCGACGTTCGACCTGCGCGACGGCAGCGTCGAGGGGCTGGAGGCGCTGCTCCGCTGGCGTCACCCGGAGCTCGGGGCGGTGCCGCCGTCGGAGTTCGTCCCCGTCGCCGAGGAGCAGGGGAGCATCGTCGAGATCGGGCGCTTCGCGCTCGACGCCGCCTGCCGCCAGGCCGCGGCGTGGACCGCGCAGCACGGCGCGTTCGCGCTGAGCGTCAACGTCTCGGGCCGGCAGCTGCGCGACCCGGCGTTCGCCGACGACGTCCGGGCGATCCTGCATGCGCACGGGATCGATCCGGCCCTGCTGCGGCTCGAGCTCACCGAGACCGTGCTCGTCCAGGCGAACGACACCGCGCGCCGGAGCGTCGACGCCGTGTGCGAGGCGGGCGTGCAGCTTGCGATCGACGACTTCGGCACAGGCAACTCGTGGATCGGCCACCTGCAGGAGTTCCACCCGCAGCTGATCAAGATCGACCGCTCGCTGCTCGCGGGCGTCGAGTCCGGCGAGACGCGGCTGCTGCGCGGGACGATCGCGCTCGCGCGCGAGCTCGGCGTCCGGGTCGCCGCCGAGGGGATCGAGGAGCTCGCGCAGCTGCAGGCGGTCCGCGAGTGCGGCTGCGACATCGGTCAGGGGTTCCTGCTCGGCCGGCCGGTCGGCCCGGCGGAGGCTGGCTCGCTGCTCGCCCAGGAGTCCAGGCCGCCGGCTTCGCGGCTGCGTCTGGCCTGAAGGTCATCGGCGCCCGCCGCCGAATCACGCGGCGTCCCCCGAACCGAGGAGAGCCTCCTACATGAGTCTCAGTCTCCGCGCGCTGCTCGTCGGCGCGCTTCTTTGTGCGGTCGGCCTGACGGCGCCGTCGGCGTTCGCCGCGACCGACTACTCGAACAACTCCGGCGTCAACATCCCCGACACGAGCGTCGCCTCACCGTACCCGTCGACGATCGACGTCACCGGGAACGGCGGCGTCGTCACGAACGTGACGGTCACGCTGCACAACCTGACGCACACCTGCTCGAGCGACCTGAACATCGTGCTCGAGGCGCCCAACGGCAGCACCGTGTGGCTTGCCGCGCAGAGCGGGCCGTGCACCGGCGGCTCGTTCGGCGGCGACGTCACCTTCGACGACGCGGCCGGCGCCGACTGGACGATCGGCGACACGCCGGGCACCTACCGGCCCACCCGAGCCAGCGGTCGGAACGGTAGCGGCGAGTGCACGTGGTCGACGTCGGGGATCCCGGGGCCTGCACCGGCCGGCCCGTACGGGACGACGCTCGCCTCGCTCGACGGCAGCAGCGCGGACGGCACCTGGAGGCTCTTCATCCAGGACAACTGCGGCGGCGACCACGGCGCGATCAGCGGCTGGACGCTCCACCTCGAGAGCGGCGCGGCCAAGGAGGACGGAATCTTCCTCTGCTACAGCACGTTCCAGGTCGACCCGGGCGTGTGGAGCCTCAGCACGGCGAAGACGCTCGTGGGGCAGGGCTACTGGGCGCCGTACGCGGTGGCCGGCAACCCGTTCGGCTCGAGCACCGTGCTCGGGAACGGCTACACGCTCGTCTGCAACCTTCCCTCGACCTACACCAACACCGGGCAGGTGGTCGACGACGGCGGTCTCCTGTGGGGCAAGGACTACGCCGACGCGCACGTCGCCGACTGGGGCTCGCTGATCGGGTTGTACGCGCTCTTCGCACCGTCGAGCGGCTGACGCGCGAGCGCCGGGTCTGCTACGACATCTCGTCGTGCTGACCCGCCTTGCGCTTCTCGCCGCCGTCGCCGGCGCGGTCGCCGCTTCAACGAGCGGCGCCGCGCCGGCCGGCGTGCCCGGTGCGCCGCACGTGCTGCTGATCGGCGACTCGGTCGCAACCGGGATGCAGTGGCACAACGACGCGATCGCGGCGCTCCAGAAGGGATTGAACGTCGACTGGCAGGTCGCCGTCTGCCGCCGGCTCACGGGCCCGAGCTGCACGTTCGACGGCGACACGCCGCCGAACCTCGTCGACCTCGTCACGTCGCTCGGCGTCGTCGACCCGATCGTCGTCGTCGAGATGGGCTACAACGACTTCGAGAGCACGTTCGCCGCGAGCGTCGACCAGTCGATCCGCACGCTCCTGCAGCACGGCGCGCAGCACGTCATCTGGTTGACGCTGCGCGAGGTGCACCACCCGTACATCCACATGAACGACATCCTCGTCGCGGCGGCGAAGCGCTATCCGCAGGTGAAGGTCGTCGACTGGAACATGTACGCACGCAGTCACCCGGACTGGTTCCAGACAGACGGCGAGCATCTGATCGACGCGGGCGGCGTTGCGATGGCAGGGCTGATCCATCTGGCGGTCGACGAGGTGGCGTTCCCGCTCCGGATCACGCCGGGCGAGTTCCGCACGCCCCGCGTCGGCAGCCCCTATTCGCTGCAGCTCGCCGCGAGCGGCGGGCAGGCGCCCTACCGCTGGTCGCTTGTCGGCAGCCCGCCGCTGGGACTGCACCTGCTCGCATCCGGCCGGATCTACGGCACGCCGCGGCGCGCACAGCGGGTCACGTTCCGGGTGCGCTGCACCGACGCAGAGGGCCAGATCACCTCGCGCCGCATCGTGCTGTCGGTGCAGAGCTAAAGAACTTCTCACAACCGTGCTGCAAGCTGCAGGGCCGTGAGACGCCTGGGGGTCATCGCGTCGATCATGCTCGCGCTCTTCGCCGGCGGCGCGTCGGCGCTGAGCCGGAACGTGCAGCCGTCGCTGTTCAGCGGGTACGGCTTCGACGCGTGCTCCGCGCCGTCGCTCGCGAAGCTGCAGGCGTGGACGGCGTCGCCGTATCGTGCGATCGGCATCTACATCGGCGGCGTGAACCGTGCGTGCTCGCAGCCGAACCTGACGCCGGTGTGGGTGGACTCGGCGGTCGCGCAGGGGTGGAGCCTGATGCCGCTGTACGTCGGCCCGCAGGCCCCGTGCGCGTCGCAGGCGGGGCTGTCGAAGCTCTCGGCGAACACGACCACCGCCGCCGCGCAGGCGCGCGCCGCAGCCGACGACGCCGTCGCGCAGGCCGACGCGCTCGGCCTTCCGACCGGGAGCCCGCTCTACTACGACATGGAGGGCTACAGGCTCGGCAACGCGACCTGCACGCGCGCCGTGCAGAGCTTCGTCGCGGCATGGGTCGGCGAAGTGCACGCACGAGGCTTCGTCGCCGGCCTGTACGGCAGCGCCGCATCCACGATCCGCGACGTGTCGGCGATGCCGAGCGGGCTGCCAGACCTCGTCTGGATCGCCAACTGGAACGGCGTCGAGAACGTCTTCGGCGACCCGTACGTCACCGACGGCCTGTGGGTGAACCACCAGCGGATCCACCAGTACAAGGGCGGGCACAAGGAGACCTACGGCGGCGTGACGATCAACATCGACTCGAACGTCGTCGACAGCACCGTCGTCGGCGGCATCGCGCCGCCGCCCGCGCCGCCGCCCGCCCCGCCGCCCGCCGGCGTCGTCGCCTCCGCGGACGGGCTCGCGAGCGTCAGCTGGCCCGCCGAGGCGTTCGCCGCGCAGGTGGTCGTGACGCTGACGGCGGTCTCGCCGCCGCCCGCCCCGGCGGGCTACGCGGTCGACCTCGCCGTCACCGAGGCCGACAACCAGGCGCCGATCCCGGCCTTCGGGGCGCCCGTGACGCTGAAGCTCCTGCACCCGCCGCCCGGCTCCCTTCCGGCCTACTCGCCCGACGGCACGACCTGGCAGCCGCTGCCGAAGCTGACCCCCGCCGGCCTCGACGGCGCGACCCAGGCGGCCTACTCGGTCGACGCCGACGGAACGATCGAGGTGCAGACGCTCCTCGCCGGCCGCTTCGGCCTGCTGCCGGACACGCGTGCGCCGAGCCGTCCCCTCGTGACCGCGCGCCTCGCGAGCTCGACGCTGACGCTGACGTGGCCGGCGGCGACCGACAACGTGGCCGTCGCCTCGTACAACGTGCTCCGGAACGGCACGACCGTCGCCACGCTGCCCGCCGCCGCCCGCCGCACGACGGTGCGCGGCTTCTCGACGACGGCGCCGAACGTCTTCCGGCTGCAGGCGCTCGACGCCGCCGGGAACGCGGGCCCGCCGTCGAAGGCCGTCGTCGTCGTCGTGCACCGGCGGCCGGCGCGGCTGCCGCGCGCGATCCCGCGCTGGGCCTATGCGCTCTACGCGTGGCAGCGCGGCGGCGGCGGGGCTCGCCCGTCGGCCGCGCCGAAGCGTCCGCCCGCCTGGTACTGGGTGTGGGCCGGCTGGCGCAGCTCGCCGTTCCGGCTACGGTGAGCAGCGCGGGCCGATCTCGTCGGCCAGCGCGATCCGGTTGAGCCAGATCCCGCGCACGCGCTGGAGGCCGATGCCCGACCGCGTCGAGAGATCGCCCCACACGCGGCCGCTCCCGTGCGGGACGACGGTCACGTCGGCGAAGCCGCGCGCCGGCACGCAGACCGAGACCTGCTCGGTCGTGTCGGAGCCCGGCGGCAGCTCGACGCTCCAGCTGCCGGCGTTCGAGCGGAACGCGGCGCCGACGCGCGCGCTCACGGCGTTCACGTAGAGCGCCAGGTAGCGGACGCGCGGCTCGGTCTGGCCGTCGTACGGATAGACGCGGATCGTTCCCGTGCGGCCGGGGAACGTGAACCCGTCGTCGTCGATCCCCAGCGTCAGCCAGTCCGCGCGCCAGCGCGCGCCGGCGTCGATGAGGAGCACGTCGCGCGTCAGCGAGACCTGCCGGCCGCGCATGCGGAAGCGGCTGTCGCGGCCGCTCTCGGCGACGTAGCGGGTGGGAGAGATGCTCGCGCGGCCCGTTGCGGGATCGAACGTGAGCGGCAGCTTCGGGAACGTCGTCTGGATCTCGGCGTACTCGTTGTGGATGTACGCGCCGCGTGTCACGGAGCGGTTCCAGAACTCCATGTCCCACCACCAGCCGGCGGTCGCCCAGTAGTCGCCCGGGATCTGCGCGTACGGCACGATCGTCACGTCCTTGTCCGTGCCGAGCGTGCGGTCGACCCAGTCGAAGACGATTCCCTGCGGCAGCGTGACCGGCCGGCCGCTGGTCCCGTCGACGCGGAAGAGGCGGTCGAACGCGTACACGCTCTCGGCGGTGGTGGCGGCGGCGGTCGCCGCGATCAGCACGACGGCGACCAGCCTGCGGCCGGCGATCGCGCGGCCGAGCAGGAAGATCGCGAGCAGGAGCGCCGTGCAGGCGACGAGCAGCGTGCGGGCGCCGCCGACGCCGTGGCCGGCGCGAAGCAGGTAGTCGTCGAGGATCGCGGCCGGCGTGTCGACGTTCAGCTTCGAGAACACGGGGAGCGGTGCGCTCTCGAAGCCGAGGACGAGCAGGACGAGCGGGGCGGCCAGCGAGAGCCGCGGGGCGCGCGGCTCCCGCAGGGCGCCGACGAACGCGACGAGCACGAGCGGCGCGATGTAGAAGAGGTAGCGGTCGCGCGGGATGTCGCCGCCGAAGCGAAGGTCGAACGACGCCACCTCGAGCGCGAGCAGCGTCGCGGCGAGCGACGCGACGACCGCGAACGGGTCGCGTCTCAGCGAGCGCGTGCCGAGCCACGCGGCGCCGAGCAGGAAGGGCAGGATCCCGAGGGCGAGCGCGACTGTCGCCAGGTGCTGCACGAACGCCCTCGGCACCGCGTCGAGCCGCAGCGACCCCTGTGTCGTCGACGAGTAGAACCCCAGCACCGTCGAGCCGTCGCCGATCGCAGCGAGGACCCCGACCGCGAGCGCGAGCAGCGCGAGCGCCGCGGCGAACGTGCGGTGCCGGCGGAGCGTCGTGCGCGGGGCCGCGTCGCAGAGGAGCATCGCGGCCGGCGCGGTCAGGAGCAGCACGGCGAACTGGGTGCGTGCGGCGGTGGCGACGAGGATCCCGCCGAGCGCGAGCAGGTCGGCCGCGGCCGAGGGTCTGCGCACCGTGCGCTGCACGAGATACACGCCCCAGAGGAACGCCGGGTAGGCGGCGTTCTCGGTGAGCAGGAACGATGCGAGCACGAGCCACGGCACGAGCACCGAGAGCGCGGCCGCGGCGTACGCGGCCAGCCTCGAGCGCAGCGCGTCGCGCGCGAGCAGGAACACGGGGATCGCCGCCGAGGCGATCAGAAACGCGTTCAGGAGGTGCGCGCGGTGGAGGAACGCGGGCACTTCGTCGTGCTTCGCGACCAGGGCGAGCAGGAGCGGGTAGAGGTCGTTCCCCACCGGGATGTGCGCGCCGCGCAGCGTCGGGATGGGCGAGCCGCTGCGCGCCGCCGAGAACGCGAGCCGCTCGTAGAGCAGCTCGTCCGTCATCACGAACCAGTCGACGACCCGGGTCGTCGCCGCCGCGAGGACGCCGCCGGCGGCGCCGGCGATCGCGAGCACGGGCAGCAGCCCGACCGCCTCCCGGCGGACGGCGGAACGGCGCCGCGCCTCAGCGCGAGGGCTCGCGCGAGGTGTCGCTACGATCGGCGCCGTGAGGGGGGCTTTGGTCGCGATCGTCTCCGCACTCGCACTCGGTGCCTTGCCCGCCGGAGCCGCGCGTGAAACGTTGCAGCGCGTCACCCTGATCGGCGACTCGGTGGCGGACGGGATCGCGGGCGACGCCGCCGCCGTGCGGATCGTCTCGCAGGGCGTCGACCTGAACCTCCAGACGGCGGCCTGCCGACGGCTCGACGGGACGAGCTGCCCGCCCGGCCCGCCGACCCTGGTCGAGCTCGCGAAGAGCATGGGCTCGAAGCTCGGCCCGAACGTGGTGGTCGCGGTCGGCTACAACGAGTTCGAGGATCAGTACGCGCGGGACATCGAAACGTCGCTGCAGGTGCTCGAGGCGCAGGGCGTGCAGCACGTCTGGTGGCTGACGCTGCGAGCCGCCCGCCACCCGTACCTGAGCATGAACGACGATATCGAGGCCGCGGCGCAGCGGCACCCGGAGATGACGGTCGTCGACTGGAACGTCTACTCCCGCAGCCACCCCGAGTGGTTCCAGCCGGACGGGCTGCACCTCCTCGCCGGCGGCTCCGAGGCGATGGCGACGCTCATCCACCAGGCGCTGCTCGACGCACACGTCGCCACGCCGCCGGTGCGCCTGACCACGACGAGGCTGCCGTGGGCGAGGCTTGCGAAGGCGTACCACGCCCGCGTCACGGCCGCGGGCGGCGACCCGCCGTACCGCTTCTCGCTCGTCGGCCGCCCGCCGCTCGGCATCCACCTGCTCGCCGGCGGCGTTCTCGACGGCAGGCCGCGGGCGAAGCTCGGGTCGTACGTGCTGCACCTGCAGGTGAAGGACGCGGATGGCAGCTTCGACTCGCGCACCGTCACGCTGCGCGTCGTCTCCTAGCCGTTGCTCTTCCCGACCGTCACCTTCGCGGTCTTCTTCCTCGTCGTCCTTCCGCTGTCGTGGGCGCTGCAGCCGCACCAGCGCGCGTGGCGCGCGTTCATCCTCGTCGCGAGCTACGTCTTCTACGGCTGGTGGGACTGGCGCTTCGTCTTCCTGCTCGCCGCCTCGACGATCGTCAACCACGTGCTGGCCGTGGCGATGCACCGCACCGAGGCACGGGCCCGGCGGAAGGCGCTGCTCGCGCTCGCGGTCGCGTTCGACCTCGGCCTGCTCGGCTACTTCAAGTACGCCGGCTTCTTCGTCACGCAGTTCGACAACGCCTTCGGCACGAGCTGGCTCGTGAACGCCACGCTGCCGGTCGGCGTCTCCTTCTACACGTTCATGGCGATCTCGTACGTGGTCGACACCTACCGCGGCTCGCTCGTGCCCGCGTCGTTCGCGCGCTTCGCGGTGTTCCAGGCGTTCTTCCCGCACCTCGTCGCCGGGCCGATCGTGCGGGCGAGCGAGCTGCTGCCGCAGCTCGAGGCTCCGCGCGACCCGCGCCGCGTGAACGTCTCGCGCGCGTACGTCCTGATCGTGATCGGCCTCTTCCTGAAGGTCGTGATCGCGAACCACCTCGCCACGCACATCGTCGACGACGTGTTCGCCGCGCCCGAGCGCCACTCGTCGCTCGAGGTGCTGGTGGCGATCTACGGCTACGCGGTGCAGATCTTCGCCGACTTCTGCGGCTACACGAACATCGCGATCGGCGTCGCGCTGCTGCTCGGCTTCGAGTTCCCGCAGAACTTCGACGCGCCGTACACGGCGGTGTCGCTGCAGGACTTCTGGCGGCGCTGGCACATGACGCTCTCCCGCTGGCTGCGCGACTACCTGTACATCCCGCTCGGCGGCAACCGGAAGGGCCGGATCCTCACCTATCGCAACCTGCTGTTGACGATGCTGCTCGGCGGCCTCTGGCACGGCGCCGCGTGGACGTTCGTCGCGTGGGGCGGCATCCACGGGCTCGGGCTTGCGGCCGAGCGCGCGCTCGGCTGGCGGCCGACGTCGCCTGCGGCCCGGTGGTTCGGCCGCGTGCTGACGTTCCACGTCGTCTGCTTCGGCTGGGTGTTCTTCCGCGCCGACTCGTTCCACACGGCGGGGCAGGTGCTCGGCCGGCTGTTCACGGCGTGGGGGCAGGGCTCGCCGCTCGTCACCACGTCGGTTGTGCTCGCGATCGCCGTCGGGATCGCCGGCCAGTACGTGCAGCCCGGCGCCGCGGTCGGCGCCGTTGCCGTCTTCCGGCGCCTGCCCGCGCTGGCCCAGGCCGCGTCGGTCGCGGTTGCGCTCGCGCTGATCAACACCCTCGGCCCGGAGGGCGTCGCGCCCTTCATCTACTTCCGCTTCTGATGCGGCGGCTGCCTCCGTCCTCCGCGGGCCGCGCGGTCGTCGTCCTCTTCCTCGCGCTCGCCTTCGCCGCCGTGCTCGAGGCGGAGGGGCTGCGCAAGCAGGCGGAGATCCAGCCCGCCGGCTTCGAGCGGAACCTCGCGCTGCGGGTGACGAAGCCGCTCGTCGCGTTCAGCCGCGCCCTCCATCTGACGACGCCGCGGCACGACCTGCAGGTGGCGATCGGGCGCGGCGGCGAGGACCGGATCGACACGCAGGTGCACCTGACGCTGCCGCCGCCGGCCGGTCCGCGGCCGCGGAAGCCGAAGTCGGCGAAGCACCCGCCGAAGCCGCCGGTCGTGCACCGGCCGCTGTTCACCGCGGCGCGGCCGCTGCGGGTGTGGGTTGCGGGCGACTCGCTCGCCGAGGTGCCGGGCCAGGCGCTCGAGCGCGTCGGCGGCGCGGTCGACGTGGTCGGTGTGGAGAGCCGGCTCTCGACGGGGCTGACGCGGCCCGATCTCTACAACTGGTTCACGCGGATCGAGCAGGCGCCGCGGCAGCTGCATCCGAAGGTGGCGGTGCTGTCGTTCGGCGCCGACGACGCGCACGACTACATGGCGGGCGTGCCGGAGGGGCGCTCGGTCGGCCCCCTCGGCTCGCCGTCGTGGAACGCGGAGTACCGCCGGCGCGTCGACGGCGTCACGCGCGAGCTGATCGCGCGGGGGATCCTCGTCGTGTGGCTCGGCCTGCCGATCCCCGACGGCCCCGGATTCAGGCGGAGCTTCCCGATCGTGAACCGGATCCTGGCGGGCGTCGCCGCCGCCCACCCTGGCAAGGCGGTCTACGTCGACACGTGGCACCTGCTCGACGACGCCCACGGCCGCTACACCGCCTACCTGCGCGTGCACGGGACGCTGACGCTGATGCGCCTCCCGGACGGCGTCCACTACACCGCCGCCGCGGGCGACCTGATCGCCGCGCAGCTGCTGAAGCAGCTGGGCGCGTTCTACGTCCTTCGCGCCTAGGCCCCAACGGCCACGGCCGAGGACTGTCCCCGGCCGTGGCCGGAAGGGCGCTGTCTGGGGACTGTCCCCGGCCGTGTTCGAACGGGGCTAGTACGTGCGCGCCGGGTCCGGGGAGACGGTGATGCCGCCCCAGCTCTCCGGCTCGGCGTCGAAGAGCGTCTGCGACACCGTCCAGCGGTGGCCGCCTGGATCTTCGATCGTCACCTGCCGTTCGCCGTACTCCCAGTCGTTCAGCTCGTGGGACACGGCAGCGCCGCGCGCGACCGCGCGCTCGAGTACGGCTGCCGCGTCGTCGACCCGGATCAGGACGCCCGCCGGCCCCGGCGCGCCGCGCTCGGCGACGATCACGGCCGAGTCCCGATAGGACAGCTGCACACGGTGGTTCGGCGGGATGTGGACGCGCTCGACGAAGCCGAAGACCTCGACGAGCCATTCGACCGCCGCGCGCACGTCCGGATAGACGAGGACCGGGACGACCGCCGCAGCGGGAATCGAACGGTTCGGCTGCATACGAAAAAACCGCCGAGCCGGTGGCGCTTTCGTCCACTCTGCCGACCGACCGATCGAGGCTTGCGCCCGTCACAGTTGCTCGGCGGAGCTTCGACCTACTCGCGCTCCGTGCTCAGCGGGAGCCGCACTGTACGACGCGGACACGGCCGGGCGCAAGAGGCGTGCGCCTCGAAAATCGCGCACGTTCCGGCATTCCGTAACGTTCAGCCGAGATGGCCGACGCGACGATCCGCCGCCTCCGGGCCGGCGACGAGGACGTGATCCGCGCGCTCGCCGAGGCGGAGCCGCGCACGGCGCTGCTCGCCGACCCGAAGACGATCTTCCTCGCCGCGTTCGCCGGCGACGAGCCCGTCGGCTTCGTCGTCGGCTACGAGCTCGCGCGCCGCCACGGCGACGCCGAGATGCTGTTCGTCTACGAGCTCGACGTCGCCGAGCCCTACCGGCGCCGCGGGCTCGCGACGCGGCTCATGCGCGAGCTCCTCGACGTCGCCGAAGAAGACGGCGTCACCGACGCCTTCGTCCTCACCGAGCCCGGCAACGAGGCCGCGAACGCGCTCTACGGGAAGCTCGGCGGCCGGCGCTCGGGCGTCCACATGTACGAATGGTCGCCGGGGATCTGACCACCGTCCGTCCGGCCACCGCCTCGGACGCGCAGCTGCTCGCCGCCTGGCACGCCGATCCCGACGTCTCCCGCTACTGGGACGACGAGACCTTCACCGTCGCCGAGATCCACGAGCGCCTCGCGCGCGGCGAGGTCGACTCGTGGATCGTCGAAGAGCGCGGCGAGCCCGTCGGCTACCTGCAGTCCTGGCGCGACGCGGGCGCCGGCGGCATCGACGGCTTCCTCGTGCCCGCGGCGCGCGGCCGCGGGCTCATGCCCGACGCCGGCCGTGCGCTCGCGCGCCACCTGCTCGCCCAGGGGTGGACGGAGGTGACGGTCGACCCGTACGACTGGAACGACCGCGCCGTCCGCGCCTGGCGGAAGGCCGGCTTTGCGGAGGTCTCCCGCCACCCGCCCGACGAGGAGCACACGGCCGGGTGGATCCTGATGCGGTTCGCCGCTACCCTGGAGCCGTGAACGCGAACCGGATCTCGACGACGACGCGCGGCCACGCGCGGGCGACCGTCGCCGGCTCGCGCGTGGCCTCGTAGCTCCCGGGCGACGCGTCCAGCACACGAAGGCAGTCCCCGGAGGTGACTACTCTTGGCGTCCTCGATGAAGGTCGTCCTTCCCGACAACTCCGAGCTCGAGCTCCCGGCCGGGGCCAGCGGCCTCGACGCGGCGCGCGCGATCGGCCCGAAGCTCGCCGAGCAAGCCGTGCTGGTCAGGGCCGACGGGAAGCCGCAGGACCTGCGCCTGCCCCTCGCCGACGGCCAGCGCATCCAGCTTCTCACCACCCGCGACACGAGCGACCCGGACGCGCTCTCCGTCCTGCGCCACTCGTCGGCCCACCTGCTCGCCGAGGCGGTGCGGCGGCTCTATCCGGGCGTCAAGATCGCGATCGGCCCACCGATCGAGAACGGCTTCTACTACGACTTCGACTTCCCCGAGCCGATCGCGGAAGCCGACCTCGACCGCATCGAGGCCGAGGTGCAGCGCGAGCTCGCCGAGGGCCGTGCGTGGAGCCGCGAGGAGATCTCGCGCGACGAGGCGAAGGCCCGCTTCGAGGCGGAGGGCGAGCCGTACAAGGTCGAGCTCGTCGACACCGCGGAGGGCGACATCTCCCTCTACCGCCAGGGCGACTTCACCGACCTGTGCCGCGGCCCCCATCTTCAGGACAGCAAGCCGATCAAGGCGTTCAAGCTCACCGGGCTCGCGGGCGCGTACTGGCGCGGCGACGAGCGGCTGAAGCAGCTCACCCGCATCTACGGCACCGCGTTCTACTCGCAGGCCGACCTCGACGCGTACCTCGAGCGGCTCGAGCAGGCCCGCGCGCGCGACCACCGCAAGCTCGGGCTGCAGCTCGACCTGTTCCACCTCGACGAGATCTCGCCCGGCTCGCCGTTCTGGCACCCGAAGGGGATGGTGATCTGGAACGAGCTCGAGGCGCTCCGCCGCCGCGAGAACGCCGCCCGCGGCTACGTCGAGGTGAAGACCCCGCTCGTGTACGACAAGCGGCTGTGGGAGCGGTCCGGCCACTGGGAGAAGTTCCGCGAGAACATGTTCCTGATCCCGGACGAGGACCACACCTTCGCGATCAAGCCGATGAACTGCCCGGGGCACATGCTGCTCTTCGCCCAGCAGCTGCGCAGCTACCGCGAGCTACCGCTGCGCTACGCGGAGGCGGCGCCGCTCCACCGCAACGAGCGCGCCGGCACGCTGCACGGCCTCACCCGGGTGCGCATCGTCACCCAGGACGACGCGCACATCTTCTGCGCCCGCGAGCAGATCGAGGACGAGATCTTCGGCTGCCTCGACTATGCGAAGTACCTCTACGACCTGTTCGAGCTCGAGGCGAGCTTCGAGCTCTCCACCCGCCCCGAGAACAAGCTCGGAACCGACGAGGAGTGGGACTTCACCGAGGGCGCCCTCCGCTCGGCGCTCGACCGGCGCGGGCTCGCCTACACGGTCAACGAGGGCGACGGCGCGTTCTACGGGCCGAAGATCGACCTGCACATGCGCGACTCGCTCGGCCGCTCGTGGCAGATGGGCACCGTGCAGCTCGACAGCCAGCAGCCTGCGCGACTCGGCTGCCACTTCGTCGGCGCCGACAACGCCGAGCACGTGCCCTACGTGATCCACCGGGCGCTCTTCGGCTCGTTCGAACGCTTCATCGGCATCCTCACCGAGCACTACGCGGGCGCGTTCCCGTTCTGGCTCGCCCCGGTGCAGGTCCGGGTGCTGCCGGTCGGCGAAGGCCACCGCGACGCGGCGCACGACCTGGCTGCGCGGCTCCCCTACCGCGTCGAGGTCGACGAGGCCGACGACACCGTCGGCAAGCGGATCCGCAGCGCCGAGGTGGAGAAGATCCCGTTCGTGGTCGTCTACGGCGACAAGGAGTCGGACGAGTCGCTCGCCGTCCGGGAGCACGGCGGCGCGCAGGAGACGCTGAGCCTTGCGGGTCTCCGGGCGAAACTTGCTACCCTTGCTCCCTGGCAAGCAGGGGCGGAACCGTCTCTCACCTCCTGACCACGGGTCTCGGGGGTTCAAGAGAACTGGCTCAACCGAGCAGGTTGACACGACGGTGCCGCTGCATGCCAGCGGTTTTGTCGTTTTCTAGGGAGGTCAACACGAGCTTGGTGAAGGACATTTGAGGCCGCGCAGGCGCTCCGGGGGTTTCGAAGCCCCCCGCCGGCCCGAGCCGCAGACGCGCATCAACGACGCGATCCGCGTCCCGCGCGTCCGGCTGATCGGCGAGGACGGGCAGCAACTCGGGATCAAGCAGACGGACGAGGCACGCGAGTACGCGTACGGCAAGAACCTCGATCTCGTCGAAGTCGCGGCCCAGGCGGATCCGCCGGTCGCCCGGGTGATGGACTACGGGAAGTACCGGTACGAGCTGGAGCAGAAGGCGAAGCTCGCCCGCAAGCACCAGACGCAGATCCATGTCAAGGAGATCAAGCTCAGGCCGAAGATCGGGATCCACGACTACGAGACCAAGAAGGGCCACGTCGAGCGCTTCCTCAACCAGCGCGCGAAGGTCAAGGTCACGATCATGTTCCGGGGCCGCGAGCGCGAGCATCCGGACCGCGGCCGCGACCTGCTGATGCGCCTCGCGGAGGACGTCAAGGAGATCGGCGTCATCGAGACGCAGCCGCTCCTGGAAGGGCGGAACATGACGATGGTGTTGGGCCCGTCGAAGAACGCAGGAGCGAAGAGAGATGCCGAAACAGAAGACACACTCGGGAGCGAAGAAGAAGTTCAAGGTGTCGGCGGCGGGGAAGTTGATGCGGCGCGCCCAGATGTCGGGCAAGCTCATGAACCGCTCGCCGAAGCAGAAGCGCCAGTTCAGTAAGGACCGGCCGGTCGCGGCCGCCGACGAGAAGAAGGTCGGCCGCATGCTGGGGAGGCGATAGCGGATGCCGCGCGTCAAGCGTTCCGTCCACGGCCGCAAGAAGCGCCGCAAGGTTCTCGACGAGGCGAAGGGGTATTTCGGGCTCAAGAAGTCGAACTACCGCTACGCGAAGGAGCAGGTCGACCGTTCGCTCGTCTACGCCTACCGCGACCGCAAGGTCCGCAAGCGCGAGTTCCGCAAGCTGTGGATCATGCGGATCAACGCCGGCGCCCGCGCGAACGGCCTCTCCTACAACCGCTTCATGGCCGGGCTGAAGGCCGCGAACGTCGAGCTGGATCGGAAGATCCTGGCCGATCTCGCGATCAGCGACCCGGTGAAGTTCGGCGAGCTCGCGGCGCAGGCCAAGGCCGCGCTCGGCGAATAGACCGCCAGCGGGAGATCTTCCAGCGGCAGGCCGTCTACTGCGACGGCCGCTCGCCGCTGTACGCGGAGCTGTGCCGCCGGCTCGCGGAGGAGCCGCGCGTCGACGACATCGCTCCCGATCTCTCGTGGGACTTCCCGCTGCGGCTGCTCGCCGGGCTGCACTACCTGGTGCTCGGCGGCGAGGCGTCGTGGGACGACCTCGACGGCGCGCTCGAGCGGCACGGCGAGTTCCTGACGCGCTGGACGGCCGAGCAGGAGGTGCAGACGAACGAGGTGCAGCGCTCGTGGGCGCTCCTGCCGGCGTTCCTGACGCTGGCCGACGGCCGGCCGCTCGACCTGCTCGAGCTCGGCTCCTCCGCCGGCCTGAACCTCGTCTGGGACCGCTACCGCTACGCCTACCGCGACGGCGAGTGGGGGAGCGGCGAGCTCGTCCTCCGCGGCGACGACCGGGCCGGCCTCCCGGCCGAGCTGCTCGGGCGCTCGGTGACGGTCGCCCGCCGGCGGGGCGTCGACCTCAACCCGATCGACGTCACCACCGACCGGGGGCGGAGGCTGCTGCGGTCGTTCGTCTGGGCCGACCAGACGGCGCGGCTCGAGCGGCTGGACCGCGCGATCGAGATCGTCCGCCGCGACCCGCCGCTCGTGATGGAGGGCGACTACGTCGAGGCGCTGCCGTCGCTGCTGCGCAACCGCCGGGACGGCACGCGCCTTGTCGTCTTCCAGACGGCGTCGACGATGTACCTCGAGCGCGGCCTCGCCGAGCAGGTGCGGGCGGCCTTCCACGACGCGGCGCTCGAGGAGCCGCTCGACTTCGTCACCGGCGGCCGCGCGCCCGACGACGACGGGTACGCGCTCGAGATCCACCGCTTCCCCGACGGGAGCTCGACCCGCCTCGCCGTGTTCGACTTCCACGGCGAGTGGCTCGACTGGGGACGGTGACGGTTCGCCGGCGTCGCGGCCGACGTCGAGGCATGTAGCGTCGCGGGATGGCGACCTGCGCGCTTGCCGGAGGCCGGTGCGGGCGGATCGGCGCGCCCTGCCCGCCGAAGGCCTGCATCGCCCGTACCCTCCGCAGGCTGCAGGAGCGGCGCTGGCGGGAGAAGCTCGGGCTGTTCTTCGTCGAGGGCGAAGACGCGGTCGAGGCGGCCGCCGCCGAGCCGGTCGACGTGCTGCACGCCGGCGAGGACGTCGAGCCTCGGCTGCTCGCGGAGGTCGCGACGGCCGCGCATCCGCCGCGGGTGATCGCGGTCTACCGCCGCGACGACCTGCCGGCCTGGGAGGAGCGGGACGCGACGCTCGCGCTGTGGCGGCTCGCCGATCCGGGGAACGTCGGCACGCTGATCCGCACCGCGGACGCGTTCGGGGCCGCGGTCGTCCTCTCGGACGGCTGCGCCGACCCGACGTCGCCGAAGGCGCTCCGGGCGAGCGCCGGCTCGATCTGGCGGGTGCCGCTCGGCACGTGGGCCGACGTCGGCGGCATGCGGGTCGCGCTCGAGGCGCACCGCGGCGTGCCGCTGGCCGAGCTGGACCTGACGGGCCGGGTCGCGTTTCTGCTCGGCGCGGAGCGCGCCGGCCTGCCGGCCGAGGTGGCGCGCGACGTCGAGGCCCGCATCCCGATCGAAGGCGCGGAGTCGCTGAACGTCGCCGCCTCGGGCGCGATCGCGCTCTACGAGCGCCGCCGCCGCGGGTAGACGCTAGTGCGGCCTCTCGAAACGTTCGATCGGGAACGCGCGGCGCGTGGAGGCCGCACTCATCGGCCGCTTCGCGGCCGCCGGCCGCAGAGCGGCCGGAGTAGTGCGGCGTCGATGCCACGCCGGTTTCGAGTGAAAGGTTGGGAGACGCCGCACTAGACGTGCGCCGCGTCGGGCAGCCGGTCGTCCTCGGGGACGAGGCCCTCGGCCGGCAGCTCGAACCAGAACCTCGCGCCCGGGCGGAGGTTCTCGAAGCCGATGCGGCCGCCGTGCGCCTCGATGATGCGGCGGCAGAGGGCGAGGCCGATGCCGGCGCCCGCGATCCCGGCGGCCGCGGCGTCGCCCCGGAAGAACGGCTCGAACACCTCGTCCGCGTGCTCCGGCGGAATGCCCGGGCCCTCGTCCTCGACGAAGACGCGCACGCCGGCGGCCGTCCGGCTGACGCCGACCCTGATGCGCCCGTCGCTCGGCGAGAACTTCTCCGCGTTCGAGAGCAGGTTGATCACCACCTGCGTCAGCCGCTGCTCGTCGCCGACCACCAGCACCGGCTCGGCGCCGACGGCCGTCACCAGCGTGTGCTCGGGATGCCGGGCAAGCATCCGCTCCGCCTGGTCGACGACGATCGGGCGGATGTCGAGCTCGATTGCACGCAGCGGGAAGCGCCGGTCCTCGAGCAGACGGATGTCGAGGAAGTCGCTGACGAGCGACGCGAGCCGCGTCGCCTCGTCGTCGATGATCCGCAGGTAGGCGCGCTGCTCGTCCTGTGTCAGGTCGCGTTCGAGCAGCAGCCGCGCGAAGCCGAGGATGCTGGCGAGCGGCGTGCGCACCTCGTGCGAGACGATGCTGATCAGCTCGGACTTGCGCCGCTCCGATTCCTCGAGCCGCTGCGCGCGCGTCACCAGCTCCTCGCGGTTCGTCTTCAACGCCGAGGTCATCCGGTTGAACGCGCGCGCGAGCGCGCCGAACTCGTCGCGGCGGTCGTCCTCGTCGAGGTGCACCTCGAAGTCGCCGGCCGCCACCGACGAGGCGGCGGACACGACCGCCCCCAGCGGCCGGGCGACGGCGCGCATCAGCCACACGCCGCCGAACAGCAGGAGGAGCGGCGTGATGATCAGCGCCGCGAGGCCGGCCTCGGTGACCCGGTTCGCGAACCCGTCGGCATGCCGGCTCCGGAGCGCCGCCGAGCGTGCCGCGGCTCCCGTGATCGAGTCGATCCGTTTCGTGATCTGCGCGATCCGCAGCCGGCCCTCCTCCGACACGTCGGCGGATTTCGCGGTCGACGGCGAGAACTGCGCGATGCCCAGCACCGGGTTGCCGTAGTCGTCGACGTACTGGTTGATCAGCGTCTCGATCTCGTGCACGTGCTGCACGTCGCCGGGCCGCTGCACGATCACGGCGAGCCGCTCGCCGGGCTGGTGCCAGGCCGCCGCGGCGCGATGCCAGTCGGCGAGCGTCGTGCC
Source organism: Gaiellaceae bacterium (assembly GCA_035651295.1). Taxonomy (GTDB): domain Bacteria; phylum Actinomycetota; class Thermoleophilia; order Gaiellales; family Gaiellaceae; genus PALSA-600. Next base: position 18,242 of record DASRGA010000034.1, read on the forward strand.
GTTCCGCTCGCGGAGCGCGGCGCGGAACGCGCTGTCGAGCTGGGTCACCGAGGCGCGCAGGGTGAGGCCGACCGAGCTGACGTCGGCCGCGCGGGTCGTCGCGTTGTTCGCGCTCCTCAGGTTGCGCTCGGCGACGAAGAAGAGCGTGAAGATGACGATGACGCCGCCGGCTGCGACGAGCGTCACCGCCGCGATGCGCGCCGAGACGCTACGCAGCAACGAGCCGCTCCACGGTGTCCGCGAGCTCGTCGGGGTCGAACGGCTTGCCGAGGAACGCGTTCGCCCCGCTCCCGAGCGCCGTCACCTCGTACTCGCCGTGCCAGGCCGAGATGATCACGACCGGTATATCGGCAGTCTCGGGCCGTCCCCGAAGCTCTTCGAGCAGCTCGAGACCGCTCTTGCCGGGCAGCATCACGTCGAGGACGACCAGCGCGGGGCGGTCCTGCTCGAGAATCCGCTCCGCTTCCAGGGTGTCGGCGGCCTCCTCGTACCGGTAGGCGCCGCCGAGCGCCGCCTTGACCAGCTCCCGCAGGGGCCGTTCGTCGTCGCAGATCAGGATGAGCGGCCGCAGCGTTTCCGCCGCCACGATCAGCCCGACAGCCGGAAGAGCAGGATTTCGCGACGCGGTTTCAGCCGCGTCTCGGTGACGGTGAGCGTGCCGCGCGCGTTGTCGTACAGCCCGGTGCCGCCGGTGATCGCGGCGGTGTAGAACAGCCGGGTCTGCAGGACGGCGCCGGTGAGGATCGAGCCGCGCGGCAGCACGTACGTGCCGTCGCACCGCCGCTCCCTGGCGCCGACGTCGATGCACGTCACCACGGCATGGCCGATCGAGCGGTTCTTGTTCGCGCTGCCGTAGAGCTGCTGCCGGATCACCTCGAGGCTGCCGACGTGGTCGTCGGGCCCGACGATCGTGTCGTTCATCTGCACGTCGGTGAGCCGGATCACCGCCGGACCGGTCGCGCCGGAGATCGTCCCCACGGCGACGAGGCAGACGGCGGCGGACACGAGCAGCGCACCCGTGGCCAGGCGGGGCATGCGGAGACGATAGCCCAGGGTTCGCATCCCTAGTGAGGGATCCGGCAGATCCAGACGGAATCCTCCCCGCCGCGCCACGGGACGCGATCGAACCAGCCGTAGAGCGCCTCGACCTCGAATCCCTCCTCGCGCAGAAGCGTCCGCCACTCGGGCACCGACAGCCACGCAAGCGACATCTCGGCGTCTCCGCCGGCGCCGCGGACGCGGAGGACGAGCGTGCGCGTGTGCTCGTTCCAGTCGGCGCGCTCCCAGATGCCGGGCTCGCGTTCCAGCCAGCGCCCGTGCGTGTCGGCGATGTCGTCCGCCGCCGGCGTGAACACGTCGAAGACGAAGCGCCCGCCCGGCGAGAGCCGCGACGCGACCGCCCGTAGCGCCGCTCGGCGGTCGGCGTCGGTCTCCATGTGCAGCAGCGAGCGGAACGGGATGACGACGAGCGGGAACCGGCCCTCGACCGGCGGCTCGCGCATGTCGCCGCGGCGCAGGTCGATCTCGACGCCTGCGAGCTCCGCCCGCTCGCGTGCGACCTCCAGCATCCCGGCCGAGAGGTCGACGCCCACCACGCCGATCCCGGCCGCCGCGACCGGCACGGCGATCCGGCCGGTGCCGACGCCGAGCTCGAGCACCGGCCCGCCGGAGCGAACCGCCTCCTCGACGTAGAACTCGACGTCCTCGACCACGCTTCGCGACCACGGGTCGTAGAGCCGGGCGATGGCGTCGTAGGCGGACACGCCGCTATTCTTCCGGGCGATGCTCGCGACGGCGATCTCGCTGTTTATGCGGCCCCGGTGCGCAACCGGGGACGTCGCGTAGCGCGTCCTTCCGCACCGGGGCCTGACCGACCGCCCCGACGAAGGAAGGAGGATCGCTTGGATAGGCTCGCCGCCGTGGACTGGAAGGCCTACGAGGAGGAGGCGCTCGCGCGCGTCCGCGCCGCGCTGTCGGAGGCCGAGCTCGAGGAGGCGCGCGTCGCCGTCGCCGGCCGCCGCTCGGAGCTGGCGCAGGCGCTTCGCGGCGTGCGCGACCGCGAAAGCGGCATGCTGCTGAACGGCATCCGCGGCCGCCTCGAGGAGGCGATCGCGGCGCGCGGCCAGGAGCTGCTCCGGCTCGCCTACCGCGAGGCGGCGGAGCGCGGCGTCGACGTCACCATCCCGGGCGCGCCGGTGCGCCGCGGCCGGCTGCATCTGCTCTCGCAGATCCAGCGCGAGATCGAGGACATCTTCCTCGGCATGGGCTACGAGGTCTGGGACGGCGCCGAGGTGGCGACCGTGTGGGAGAACTTCGACGCGCTCACCCAGCCGCCGAACCATCCCTCGCGGTCGAAGCTCGAGACGTTCTACATCGACGACGACACGGTGCTGCGGACGCACACCTCGCCCGACCAGATCCGGGCGATGCTCGCACGCACGCCGCCGATCTACATGGTGTCGCCGGGCCGCTGCTACCGGCGCGACACGCCGGACGCGACGCATTCGCCGATCTTCCTGCAGGTCGAATGCCTCGCCGTCGACCACGGCATCACGCTCGCCGACCTGCAGGGCACGGTGCTGCAGTTCTTCCGGGCGCTGTTCGGGGCCGAGCGCGAGGTGCGCATGCGGACGAGCCACTTCCCGTTCACCGAGCCGTCGGTCGAGTTCGACGTCACCTGCTTCATCTGCGGCGGCGGCGGCTGCGCGACGTGCAAGCACTCGGGCTGGATCGAGATGGGCGGCGCCGGCTGGGTCGACCCCGACGTGTTCCGCAACGTGAACCTCGACCCTGCCGAGTGGCAGGGCTTCGCGTTCGGCTTCGGCATCGAGCGCATCGCCATGCTGCGCCACGGCCTCCCCGACCTGCGCCTGTTCTGGGAGAACGACCTGCGCGTCCTGGGGCAGTTCTGATGAAGGTGCCGATCAGCTGGCTGCGCGAGTACGTCGACCTCGAGCTGCCGCTCGAGGAGCTCGCGCGTCAGCTCGTGTTCACCTCGTGCGAGGTCGACCGCATCGTGCGCCGCGGCGTGCCCGACGGGAACGGCAACTTCGACCACTTCGTCGTCGGCAAGGTGCTCGAGGCGGTCCCGCATCCGAACGCCGACAAGCTGCAGCTGACGAAGGTCGACGTCGGCGACGGCGAGCCGCGCTCGATCGTCTGCGGTGCGTGGAACTTCGGCGCCGGCGCCACCGTCGCCGTCGTGACGCCGGGCGGGCTGATGCCGGGCGGCGAGCTGCGCATCGAGAAGCGCAAGCTGCGCGGCGAGACGTCGGAGGGGATGATCCTCTCCGAGCGCGAGCTCGAGCTCGGCGACGACCACAGCGGGATCATGGTGCTGGACGACTCGCTCGCCGCCGGCACGCCGCTCGCCGACGTGCTGCCGCTCGGCGACGACGTGCTCGAGATCGAGACGCTCTACAACCGCCCCGACCTGACGTGCGTCTACGGGATCGCGCGCGAGGTGCACGCCCTCACCGGCGCGGCGCTGCGCCCGCCGCCCGGCGCCGACCCCGAACGTGCCGGCGACGAGCGCTTCGACGTGACCGTCGAGGATCTCGACGGCTGCCCGCGGTTCATCGCGCGCACCTTCGACCGCGTCACGGTCGGCGACTCGCCCGCGTGGCTCAAGCGGCGGCTCGTCGCGGCCGGGATGCGGCCGATCTCGAACGTCGTCGACGTCACCAACTACGTGATGCTGGCGCTCGGAAGCCCGCTGCACGCGTACGACCGGCCGGCGCTGCACGGCGACAGGATCGTCGTCCGCCGCGCCCGGCCCGGCGAGAAGCTCGTCACCCTGGACGGGACGGAGCGGGAGCTCGACCCCGCCGACCTCGTCATCGCCGACGCCGATCGCCCGATCGGCCTCGCCGGTGTGATGGGCGGCGAGAACACGGAGGTGTCCGACACGACGACGCGGGTCGTGCTCGAGACGGCGAACTTCGACCTGCTGACGGTGATCCGCAGCGGCGCGCGCCACCACATGCGTTCGGAGGCGCAGACCCGCTGGGAGAAGGGCGTCGACCCGGAGCTCGCAGCCGCGGCGGCGACGTACGCGTCGCAGCTCCTCGTCGAGCTCGCGGGCGCACGCTGGACGGGCGAGACGGAGGTGCGCGGCGAGCTCCCGCCGCCGCCGGTGATCTCCTACCGGCCGGGATATGCCGACGACGCGCTCGGGCTCGAGATCCCGGAGGCGGAGCAGCGCGAGCGGCTCGGACGGCTCGGGTTCGAGGTCGATGCGGACTGGACCGTGCGCACGCCGTCGTGGCGGGCGCGCGACGTGCGCCGCGACGTCGACGTCGTCGAGGAGGTCGCGCGCTTCCGGCTCGAGCACGTCCCGGCGACGCTGCCCGAGCGTCAGGCGATGTTCGGCCGGCTCACGGACGAGCAGCGGCTGCGCCGCCGCATCGCCGACGTGCTCGTCGGCGCCGGGCTCTCCGAGGCGTACACGTACTCGCTGCAGCCGAGCGACCCGGATCCGGCGGCGATCGAGCTGCCCGTGCCGCTCAGCTCGCAGCAGCGCGTGCTCCGAACGACCCTGCGCGTCGGGCTCGCCGGTGCGGCACGGCACAACGTCGACATGGGAAACGACGGCGTCGAGCTGTTCGAGATCGCGCACGTCTACCTGCCGCCTGGCCCGGTGCCCGTCGAGCGCTGGCGGCTCGGCGGCATCGTCCAGGGCGACTTCTTCCGCGCGAAGGGGATCGTCGAGGCGATCTTCGCCGACCTGCAGGTCGAGCCGCTCTTCGAGCGCGCGGACGTCGCGCCCGAGTTCGTCGTCGGCGCGACCGTGCAGTCGGGATGGGCGGCCACCTACGGGCCGGGTGAGCTCGACGGCCAGTGGAGCGCGTTCGAGCTCGACCTGGCCGAGCTCCACGCGCTCGTCCCTGAGCGGCTGCACTATCGCGACGTGCTCACGTTCCCGCCCGTGCGGCAGGATCTCGCGTTCGTCGTCGACGACGCGGTGCCCGCCGGCGAGCTGATCGCGGCGGCGCGCGCCGCGGCCGGCGAGCAGCTGCGCGAGGCGCGGTTCCTCTCCGACTACCGCGGCGACCCGATCCCGGCCGGCAAGAAGTCGATCGCGTTCTCGGTCGCCTTCCAGTCGTCCGAGCGCACGCTGACCGACGAGGACGCGGTCCGCCTGCGCGCCGCGATCGTCGACGCGATCGCCGAGCGCTTCGGCGGCGAGCTGCGCGGCGGCTAGCGCCGTCGGCGTCTGCGCGCAAGGACGCGCAGGGTCGCGCGGATCCCGCCGCCGAGCAGGAACCCCGCGCCGGCGGCTCCGGCCGCGAGCACGGGCAGCTTGCCGCGAAGGCTCGTCGCCCGGCCGAGCTCGGCGCGCAGGCGCTCGACCGACGCCGCGAGCGCGTCGCGCTCCGCGGCGATGTCGTCGCGGATCTGCTTCGGCGCGCGCTTCGTCGTCGAGGCGCCGTTCATCGCTTCAGCGCCGCTCCTGTCAGCTTCGCCTCGCGGATCGTCTCCTTCGGCACCGGCGGCGAGCCCCTCTTGACGAGCCCGAGCCCGACCAGGCCGAGCGTCGCCGCGAGCGCGCCGAGCGCCGCGGTGACGATCAGGAGCGCGAGCCACCACGCGACGACGAGCGCGAGCGCGGCCGCCGCGGTCGCGAGCGCGAACGCGAGCATGAAGACGCCGACGACGAGCGAGCCCGCGAGCAACCCGGCGCCGACGCCCAGCGCGACCGCCTTGTGCTTCAGCTCCGACGCCGCGAGCTCGAGCTCGAGCCGCGCGATCCGAGACGCGTGCTCGGCGACGCTCTTCGCGGCCTCGCCGACGCCGCCGTCAGCGCCCGGGGTGCGCACCGTCTCTCCATGCGATCGCCTTCGCTGCGGCCAGCCCCAGCGCGAACGCTGCGGCGACCACGACGAGCGCCTTCTCGATCGCCGGGCCTGTTGTCCTCGCAGTCATCACGTCCCTGCTCTCGGTTGCCTCCGAATCATGCCGCCAAACCCGCGAGCCTGTGCGCCCACGGGTGCGCCTGCTCGAGCTGCGCGGCGAGCCGCAGCAGGAGCGCCTCGCCCGCCGGCGGGCCGATCAGCTGGATCCCCGCCGGCAGGCCGTCGACGAGCGCCCACGGCACGGCGGCGGCGGGCTGGCCGGTCACGTTGACGAGCGGCGTGAACGGCGTGAACGCCCCGGCCCGGTGGTACTGCGTCCACGGGTCCTCGTGGCCGGTCACCCAGCCGATCTCGACGGGAGGGAGCCCGAGCCCGGGCGTCAGCACGACGTCGACGCCCTCCCAGAACGCGACGACTCGCCGCGCGAGCCCCTGGAACCAGGCGACCGTGCGCGCGTAGTCGGCGCTCGAGGTCGCGTCCGCCTTCTCGGCGAGCGCACGGTTCAGCGGCTCGAGCAGCGAGCGGTCGGGGACCGGGTACAGCGCCGGCCCGATCGCCCACAGCACGGCGAAGCGGTCGAGCAGGCTCTCGTCGCGCCACGGCGGCGTCGCCTCGACCACGTCGTGGCCGAGCTCCGCGAGGGCGTCGCCCGCGTCGCGGGCGACCGCCGCGAGCCGCGGGTCGACCTCGGAGGAGACCGGCGGCTCGACCGTCACCGCGACTCGCAGGCGGCCGGGGTCGGCGCCGACCTCCTCCGCGAAGGGGCGCGCGGGCGGCGGCGGCCAGTGCGGGTCGCCCGGCTCGTAGCCTGCGAGCACGTCGAGGAACGCCGCCGCGTCGCGCACCGTCACCGAGAGCGGCCCGCTCTGCCCGAGCTCGAGCGAGCCGCCGCCGTACGGCGCGCCCGAGACGCGCCCGCGCGACGGCTTCAACCCGAAGAGCCCGCACGCGGTCGCGGGGATGCGGATCGAGCCGCCGCCGTCGGAGCCGTGCGCGAGCGGCAGCACGCCCGCGGCGACCGCCGCGGCGGCGCCGCCCGACGAGCCGCCCGGCGTGCGCGCGGTGTCCCACGGATTGCGGCACGCGCCGTTCAGCTCCGACTCGGTGACCGCCGTCGAGCCGAACTCCGGGGTGTTCGTCTTGCCGAGCACGACGAAGCCCGCCCGCTTCAGGCGCCGCACCACCGCCGTGTCGTGCTCCGGCACGTACGACGCGAACGCGCGGGACGAGAACGTCGTGCGCACGCCCGCGGTCTCGGTGAGGTCCTTGACGAGCATCGGCACGCCGCCGAACGGCCCGTCCGCCGGCTCGGCGGCGAGCGCCTGCTCGAAGCAGCCGGTGACGAGGAAGTTCAGCTCGGGGTTGCGCGCTTCGATCCGCGCGATCGCCTGCTCGGCGAGCTCGCGCGCCGAGACCTCGCCGGCGCGCACCTGCGCCGCGAGGCCGAGCGCGTCCACGCTCAGACCGTCTGGCCGTCGAGGATCCACGACGGCCCTTGCGTGCCGGCGTGGTCGGTGTCGCAGAGCACGCGCAGCACGCTGACGGCGCCGCCGATCCCCTCGCCGTCGCAGCGCTCGAGGCAGCGGCGCGCCATGCCCGCGGCGACGCCGTAACCGGACCTCCGGGCCGCCCGGAAGCGCAGCGCCGCCCGGTCGCCGTCGCGGCGCGGATTCGTCTGGATACAAAGCACGGACGCGCGCTCGACGTAGTCGGTCGACGTGAGCGCAAGCTCGACCCAGGCGTCGCTCCAGTCCGCGGGCAGCCCGGCGATCGCAGCGTCCCATGACTCGGCGAGCGTCGAGGCCGGCGCGGGCGCCGCCTTCGCCGCCGCCTGCGAGCTCTCGAGGACGAGCGTCCCGCGCGGGATGCGGGAAAGGAGGCGCACGGCGTTTTCAGGGCCGACAGCGGAGCCGTCGCGCGCGATCGCGAACGCGAGCACCGTCGGCGCGGCGCGGAACGGGCCCGCCGGAGCGAGGGTCGCGGCGGCCCGGTCGGCGGCCGCACGGTCGGGCAGCTGCAGCCGCAGCTCGACCCGCGCCCAGCCCTCCGGCAACTCGGATCCGATGCGCTTCCACTGCTCCGCCACGGCCATGAGGGAAACGTACACTGCCGGAGCCTTGGCCAAGGTCGAGAGAAAGCGCACGCTGAACGACGAGTCGCTGCACGAGTTTCTGCGCGAGATGCTGCTGATCCGCCGCTTCGAGGAGAAGGTCGAAGAGCGCTTCCGCGCGGGCGAGCTCCCGGGCTTCCTGCACGTCGACATCGGCCAGGAGGCGGTCGCCGTCGGCGTCTGCCGGGCGATGGAGGAGGGCGACATCTTCGCCTCGACGCATCGCGCGCACGGCCATGCGCTCGCGAGCGGCACGCACCCGAACGCAGTGATGGCGGAGCTGTACGGGAAGGTCGAGGGCTGCTCGCACGGGTACGGCGGCTCGATGCACCTGTACGACGTCGAGCACGGCAACTTCGGCGCGAACGCCGTCATCGGCGGCGGCCTGCCGGCGGTCGTCGGCGCGGGCCTCGCGTTCCGGATGCGCGACGAGCCGCGCGTCGCGGTCGCGTTCTTCGGCGACGGCGCGACGAACATCGGCACCTTCCACGAGTCGCTCAACCTCGCGCAGCTGTGGAAGACGAAGACGATCTTCGTCTGCGAGAACAACCACTGGGCGGAGTCGACGCCGGGCTGGCAGCACTCGCCCGTCTGGGACGACATGTCGAAGCGGGCGCTCGCCTACGACATGCGGTCGATCAAGGTCGACGGCCAGGACGTCCAGGCGGTGTGGGAGGCGGCCCAGGACGCGCTCGAGCACGCACGCGGCGGGGACGGCCCGGTGTTCCTCGACGTCGAGACCTACCGGATGCACGGCCACTACATCGGCGACCCGCAGGTCTACCGCACGCGCGAGGACCGCGACAACGCCGCGCGCCACGATCCGATCGAGCGGCTGCGCGACCGGCTCGGCGTGTCGGACGACGAGTTCGCCTCGCTCGACGCGGAGGCGACGGGCATCGTCGAGGCCGCGGTCGAGTTCGCGAAGAACGGCACCGACCCGCAGCCGGAAGACGCCCTCAGAAACGTCTATGCCTGAGATCACCTACCGCGAGGCCGTGCGCGACGCGCTCGGCGCAGCGATGCGCGCGGACGAGGACGTCTTCGTGATGGGCGAGGACATCGCCGAGATGGGCGGCTCGATGGGCGTCACCCAGGGCCTCGTCGACGAGTTCGGCCCGGAGCGTGTGCGCAACACGCCGATCTCCGAGATGGCGATCGTCGGCGCCGGCATCGGCGCCGCGCTCGCGGGCATGCGTCCGGTGGTCGAGATCATGTACGAGGACTTCCTGACGCTCTCGCTCGAGCAGATCGTCAACCAGGCGGCGAAGCACCGCTACATGTCGGGCGGGCAGGTGAAGGTGCCGCTGACGATCCGCACGCAGGGCGGCGCCGGCTGGTCGCCGGGAGCGCAGCATGCGCAGCAGCTCGAGGCGTGGCTCGTGCACGTGCCGGGGCTCAAGGTCGCGTTCCCGTCCACGCCCGAGGACGTCCGCGGGATGCTGTGGTCGGCGATCTACGACGACAACCCGGTCATCGTCTTCGAGCACCGGCTGCTCTACCCGGTGAAGGGCCCGGTGCCGGACGAGCTCGAGCCGATCCCGCTCGGCAAGGCGCGCGTCGTGCGCGAGGGGACGGACGTGACGGTGATCGCGACCGGCCCGCTCGTGCATCGCTCGCTGGAGGCGGCGAAGGCGGCCGAGTCCGACGGCATCTCCGTCGAGGTGGTCGACCCGCGCACGCTGCAGCCGCTCGACGAGGATGCGCTCGTCGCGTCGGTCAAGAAGTGCAACCGCGTCGTCGTCGCGCACGAGGCCGTCACCCGCATGGGCTTCGGCGCCGAGGTGGCGGCCGTGATCCAGTACAAGGCGTTCGACTGGCTCGACGCTCCGATCGAGCGGGTCGGCGCGAAGTTCGCACCGCTCGCGTTCGCGCCGGTGATGGAGCAGTTCGTCGTGCCCGGCCCGGAGGACGTGCTCGCGGCGATCAGGCGCACCGTCGGGAAGTAGGGTTCCGGGCGTGGCGAACGAGGTGAAGCTCCCCCGTCTCGGCCAGGGAATGGAGTCCGGCACCGTCCGGAAGTGGCTGAAGGCGGAGGGGGACACGGTCGAGAAGGGCGAACCGCTCTTCGAGGTCGACACCGACAAGGTGACGCAGGAGGTCGAGTCCGACTTCGCCGGCGTCCTGCTGCGGATCGCGCTCGAGGAGGGCGAGGCGCCGGTCGGCCAGACGATCGCCTGGATCGGCAGCCCGGGCGAGTCGATCCCCGAGCCCCGTGACAGTTCCGTAACGGCGGCCGACACCGTGGCGAAAGGCGCGCTTCCGGCTCCGGCACAGGCTCCCGCGGAACGCCGTGACACTTCCGTGACGGTGGCTGACACCGTGGGCGACGGCGACCGCGTGAAGGCGAGCCCGCTCGCGCGCCGCATCGCGCGGGAGCGCGGGATCGACCTGCGCGCGCTCACCGGCACCGGCCCGGAGGGGCGGATCATCGCCGAGGACGTCGAGCGCGGCGCGGCCGCCGCCCCGGCGGCCGTTCCCGCCGCGGCGCCGGCCGGCGAGATCGAGCGCGTGCCGCTCACGAACATCCGCAAGACGATCGCGCGGCGGCTGACCGCCGCCTGGCAGGCGCCCGTCTTCCAGCTCACGGTCAGCGCCGACATGACCCGCGCGAACGAGCTCGTCGCGCGCGTGCGCGAGCTGAGCCCGGACGTGCGCGTCACGGTCACCGACCTGCTCGCCAAGGTCTGCGCCGTCGCGCTCCGCCGCCACCCCGACGTGAACGTCCAGTACAGCGAGGATGCGCTGCTTCGCTACCCGACGGCGAACGTCGGCATCGCAGTCGCCGCCCCGCAGGGCCTGGTCGTGCCGGTGCTCAGGTCGGTCGAGCGCCTCTCGCTCGCCGAGCTCGCCGCCGCCCGCGCCGACGCCGTCGGCCGCGCTCGCGACAACAAGCTGACGCCGCAGGATCTGGAGGGCGGGACGTTTACGATCTCGAACCTCGGCATGTTCGGCGTCGAGCAGTTCGTGGCGGTGATCAACCCGCCGCAGGCCGCGATCCTCGCGGTCGGCGCGACGGTGGACACGCCGGTCGCGCGCGACGGGCAGGTGGTCGTGCGGCCGATGCTGACGCTGACGCTGACGGTCGACCACCGCGCCGTCGACGGCGCTGCGGGCGCCGACTTCCTGCGGACGGTGAAGCAGCTCCTGGAAGATCCCGCGCTCGCCCTCTGAGGACGTGCTCGACCCCGACGGCAACCGGGTGCGGCCGGCCGAGCAGCTCGCATGATCCGCCGCGGCTCGCACGCCGACGTGCCCTTCATGCGCTCGATGCTCGCGCACGCCTATGCGTGGCGTGTGAACGCGTTCGAGGCGGACATCCCGCTGACGCGGTACGTCGACAACTGGGGCCGCGCGGGGGACGTCTCGGTGATCGCCCACGAGATCGGCAACCGCATCGGCGCCGCGTGGCTCAGACGCTTCACCGCCGCGGAGCCGGGCTACGGCTTCGTCGACGAGGCGACGCCGGAGCTGACGATCGCCGTCGTGCCGTCGCAGCGCGGCCGCGGCCTCGGCCGCGAGCTGATGCACGCGCTGCTCGACGACGCGCGGGAAGCCGGCTACGCGCAGGTGTCGTTGAGCGTCGAGAAGGGCTCGCCGGCCGTCGGGTTCTACGAGCGCGAGGGCTTCGAGAACGTCGGCGAGTCGGACGGCGGGCTCGTCATGCTGAAGCGCCTCTGATGGAACGCGCGGAGCCGCGCGGCGGTGTGCTCGTCGGGCGGCGTGAACGCGACGATCCGCGCGCTCTTCGACGCGTCGAGCCAGAGATTCGTGTAGTCGAGCGTCAGCACGCCGAGCTCGGGGTGGCGGACGCGCTTGCGTGCGCTCTCCGTGCGGCGGACGTCGTGCTGCTGCCAGCGCGCGCTGAACTCCGGTGACGCCTCGAGCAGCCGCTCGACGAACGAGCGCCAGCTCGGGTCGTCCACGTGCTCCGCCATCGCCGCGCGATACTCGCCGACCATCCGCCCGGCGACCTCGTCCCAGTCGACGATCACGTCCCGCCACTCCGGGTCGGTGAACGCGAGCCAGATGCAGTTGCGGTCCTCGCGCGGGATCGAGTCGAGGTCGCTGAAGAAGCTGGCGTGCATGCGGTTGTACGCGAGCAGGTCCCAGCGGGCGTTCATCAGGACGGCCGGGTTGGGCTCGAGCGAGCTCAGGAGGGTGCGCGCCGTGGGGAAGAGCGTCTCGCAGACGTCGATCTCGGCGGGGGCGAGCGGCACGCCGGCGAGCGTGAAGAGGTGGGTGCGCTCGTGCGGGTCGAAGCGGAGCGTGCGCGCGATCGCCTCGAGCACCTGCGGTGACGGGTTGATGTCGCGGCCCTGCTCGAGCCACGTGTACCAGGTGACGCCCACGCCTGCGAGCTGCGCGACCTCCTCCCGGCGCAGCCCGGGCGTGCGCCGGCGCCGCAAGCGGGGCAGGCCGACCTCCTCGGGGAGCAGCCGCTCGCGGCGGCTGCGCACGAAGGCGGCAAGCTCCTGCCGGCGCGTCCCGACCTCGATTGCGACGCTCACCCTGCGAGTATGGCGAAGGGGAGCGGGGCTCTGTCGGGTACTGCTGGTACCAGGATAAACGCGCTCTGGTCCAGGTTCCGCCGCGCAGGCACGGTGGGTGCATGACCAACGCGAACGCACTCGAGAACGCCCGCCTCGACCGGCGGGCCTGGGCGATGCTGATCGTCCTCTGCGGCGCGCTCTTCCTCGACGCGCTCGACGTGTCGATGGTGGGCGTGGCGCTCCCGTCCATCCGCCGCGACCTGCACATGACGACCAGCTCGCTGCAGTGGGTCGTCAGCGCCTACGTGCTCGGCTACGGCGGCTTCCTGCTGCTCGGCGGCCGCGCCGCCGACCTCCTCGGGCGACGCCGCGTCTTCGCGGTCGCGCTCGGCGTCTTCGTGGTCGCGTCGGCGCTCGGCGGCGTCGTCAACGACGGCGGCCTGCTGATTGCCACGCGGTTCGTCAAGGGCGTCAGCGCGGCGTTCACCGCGCCGGCCGGCCTTTCGATCATCACCACCAGCTTCGCGGAGGGCGCGGCGCGCAACAAGGCGCTCTCCGTCTTCACCGCGACCGGCGCGACCGGGTTCTCGCTCGGCCTCGTCTTCGGGGGCCTGCTGACGGAGCTGGGCTGGCGTTTCGTGTTCTTCCTGCCGGCGCCGTTCGCGCTCGCGACGCTGATCGGCGCGCTCCGGTTCGTGCCGGCCGACGCGCGCGGCGCCCACGCCGCCCGCCGGTTCGACGTGGCCGGCGCCGTGCTGATGACCGGAGCGATGCTCCTGCTCGTCTCCACGCTCGTCGAGGCGCCGACCGTCGGCTGGGAGACGGCGCGCACCGTCTCCTCGCTCGCGGCCGTCGCCGCCCTGCTCTCCGCGTTCGTCCTGCGGGAGCGGCGTGCGGCGGCGCCGCTCGTGCGGCTCGGCATCCTGCGCTCGGAGCAGCTCGTGCGGGCGAACCTGGGGGCGATGACGCTGTTCGGCGGCTGGGTGGGCTTCCAGTTCATCGCCACCCTCTACATGCAGCAGCTGCGGGGCTGGTCGGCCCTCGACACCGGCCTCGCCATCTTCCCCGGCGGGGCGCTCGTCGCCCTCCTCTCGCCGCGGATCGCGCCGTTGATCTTCCGCTTCGGCCCGATGCGGTTGATCGTCGCCGGCCTGCTCTCGACCGCGGCGGCGTATGCGCTCTTCACCCGGATCGGCCTGCACTCGGGGTACCTGCCGACGGTGCTGCCGACGATGCTGCTCGCCGGCATCGGCTTCACGCTCGCGTTCGGGCCGCTGAACGTCGCGGCGACGACCGGCGTCGCACCGGTCGAGCAGGGGCTCGCGGGCGGGCTGCTGAACACGTCGTTCCAGTTCGGCGGCGCGCTCGTGCTCGCGGTCGTGACGGCCGTGAACAACGCGAACAGCGGCGGGCCCGCCGGGCAGGGCCTGCTCGACGGGTTCCGTCCCGCCCTGCTCGTCTCGGTCGCCGCGGCGCTGCTCGGCGCCGCCGCGGTCGGCCTGCGCCTCCCGAGGCGGGCGATCGAGGCGGTCGAGGCCGAGCTCGCGCCGCCGGCCGAGGTCGAGGAGGCGGCCTAGCGACGGGCTCGTGTCACCGCATCCGGGCGACCATCGCGGCGAGCGCGGTCGCCTGGATGCGGAGCGCGACGTCCGGCGCGTCCGCCTGAAGCTCGGCCAGCCCCGTTGCGAGCTGAGCCTTCGTTCGCCCCCTGACGACGTCGGTGAGCGCGAGCGCGACGTGCGGCGCGTTCGGGCTCGACGGCACGCTGAACTCGACGAGCCACGACTTCGACGTGAAGCCGTTCACCGAGCCGAGCGCGCGGAAGCTGACGAGCTGCTCGGGCGGGCTGTCCTTCGCGAGGGTCTGCGCCAGGCACGTCTTCGTCGCAGTGCCGAGGTCGCGCGCGAAGTCCTTCGCCGCCATCGCGGCCGTCTTGAAGAGGCGCGCCTGTGACTCGATCTCGAGCACGGACTGCGCGTCGCGGAACGACGAGTGGGCATCGCCGGTGACGACGAGGTCGTGCTCGACCTGCAGCTTGCCGTTGCAGACGTCGCGCGCCGTCTCCGGCGTCTCGTCCGGTCTCGACGGGCCGCCCTGAACGGTCGAGGACGGCGGCAGGTCGGCCTTCCTGAGGACGATCTTCGCGGCCGCCGCGTCGTCGCTCTTCGTGCGCGCGTAGCGGTAGTTCTCGGGGTGCGTCGCGGCGAGCGCGGCGGCGACCGCAACCAGTCCGAGGGCCACGGAGGAGCCGACCGCGGCGAGGCGCCTGCCACGCACCCCCGCAGCCTAGACGTTCAGCGCGAGGAGCAGCAGGTCGTACATCGCGATCACGGTCGCGATGATCATCAACGCCAGCGCGAGCGAGCGGTCGGTCACCGGCGGGTCCCTCCGAGAGCTCCGACGAGCCTCGTTCCGAGCCGGCCTTCGCGCTCCCGGGCCGCGTCGAGGACGAGCAGCGACTGGCGGAGGAGGACGAGCCCGACGAGCACGAGCGTCGTCACCTCGGTGACGCCGCCGAGGGGATGGCCGGGCCGGAGCCGCGTCGCGACGAGACCGAGCCCCGCGACCACGGTGGCGAGCGGCGTGACGAGCGCGAGCGGCGAGAGCTCCGACCGGGCACGTGCGGCGGCCGGCTCGTAGGCGTGTGCGCGCAGCGCGCCCAGCCCGATCGCGAGGTAGGCGGCGAACCACCCGGTGTCGATCACCCCGCCGGTCGCGAAGTGCTTGACGCTGTTCAGGTAGCAGTAGACGGCGTCGGAGGCGGTCATCAGCACGAGCCCCGCGAGCAGCAGCCAGATGTCGTGCCGCTCGTGGGTCGTCGTGCCGCGCACGACGAGCACGATCAGCACGACGATCACCGTGTCGGTCACGGGATACGCGGTCGAGACGAGCCCGCCGAGGCTCGTCAGGTCGGTCGTGTGGCGCATCGGCTCGAGCACGAGCAGCCAGGCGACGAGGAAGACCGAAAGCGCCACGATGCAGCCGTCCGCCAGCGAGCGCAGGCAGCCGAGCGCCCGTCCGCGCAGCGCGGGATGCACGAGCAGCGCGGCGACGCAGAACGGCACCGCCGTGAGGTAGAAGGCATCGGCGAAAGAGGCTTTCGGCACGCGGCCGAAGCCGAGGTCGTACACCGCCCATGCGGTCTCGCCGGCCGTCCACCACCCGAGCGCTGCGGCGAAGAGCGCCCAGAACCTCCGCGTCGTTCCGCGCGTGCGGAGTGCGGCGCGCACGCAGAGGACGAAGGCGGCAAGGGCCGCGGCCGCGGTCGCGGCGTCGTCGAGGTACGACGTCGCGGCCGGGCCCCCGATGCGGAGCTTCAGGCAGATTCCGAACGCCGCGGCCGCAGCAACCGCGATACCGGGAGCCAGGGCCGAACGTACCCACCGCATGCGCCCAGCATCGGCGGCGACCTGCGAATCGGCGTACGAGGATTCGCGGAGGGGTAGGAGCCGTTACCCGATTCGGGGATGCGCGCGCAGCCAGCCGCGCACCTCGTCGAGGAACTTCGGCGAGATGACGTGGGGGAGCGCATACTCGCGGTAGAGCAGGTCGGCCCCGAGCGCCGTGAGCCGGTCGCGCGCCGCGCGGCCGAACTCGACCGGAATCACCGGGTCGAGCGTCCCGTGCCCGAGCGACACCGACGGCAGCGGACGCGAGAGGTCGATCTCCCAACCGTCCACGACCGGGACGAACCCCGAGAAGCCGCAGATCGCCGCGGGCCGCCGTCCGGGCCCGAGCCCCAGCGAGAGCGCCATCACGCAGCCCTGCGAGAAGCCGCCGAGCACGAGCCGCTCGTGCGGCAAGGCGTCGAGCCACTCCGACGCCTCGTCGTAGGAGGCCCGGAACGTGCCGGGTTCCGGGTAGCCGACGCGGGGGACGACGTACCAGTGCGCGCCGCCCGGCGGCAGCGACAGCGGCCCGCGCGGCGTGTAGCCGTCGTAGCGCCGCTCCGGGTCGAGCGCGTCGAGCAGGGGGAAGAGGTCGTGCTCGTCGGCGCCGCGCCCGTGGAACAGCACGAGGGCGCCGGCCGGGTCGCCGGCCGCGGGCCGCTCGAGCGCGATCACCGAGCGGCGCGCTCGGCGCGCGGGTCCGGCAGCGGCGCGAGGATCTGCTCGACCTGCGAGCGGTACTGCTCGTAGCTCGGCGGCAGCGAGAGCGACTGCCCGAGCGTCTCGAGCGGCTCGTCCGAGGTGAAGCCGGGGCCGATCGTCGCGATCTCGAACAGGACGCCGGACGGCTCGCGGAAGTAGATCGACCGGAAGTAGAAGCGGTCGATCACCGGCGTCGGCTGGCCGCCCGCCTCGGCCACCCGTGCGCGCCACGCCTCGTGCTCCTCCGGCTTCGCCGCGAACGCGACGTGGTGGACGGTGCCCGCGGCCTGCAGCCCGCGCGCGGCCGGCGGCTCGTCGTAGACGTAGAAGCCGCTCCGGTGCGCGCCGCGGGCGACCCAGCCCGGCTCGAAGCCGAGCCCTGCGAGCAGCCGCGCGCTGCGGTCGGGCTGCGAGGCGTACGCGCGCACGCCGGCGAACCCGCGGAGCCGGTGCTCGGCGGGGATGTCCGGCGCTTCGGCGGTGAGCGGCGGCTCGCCGGAGTCGTCGACGATCAGCTGCAGGCGTAGTCCCTCCGGGTCCTCGCAGACGAGCGTGCCGTCCTCGACCGTCCCGCCGACGCGCTCCTGCCACCAGTCGAGCGA
Source organism: Gaiellaceae bacterium (assembly GCA_035651295.1). Taxonomy (GTDB): domain Bacteria; phylum Actinomycetota; class Thermoleophilia; order Gaiellales; family Gaiellaceae; genus PALSA-600. The sequence continues at coordinate 35,393 of DASRGA010000034.1, forward strand.
CTCGCCGGAGCCGACGCGGAAGCACACGGTGTGCACCATCCCGTCGCCTGCGCGGCCGCGGCCGACTCCCGGGTACTCGAAGAAGGTGATGTCGGCGCCCGACGAGCCCAGCTCGTCGGCGTAGAAGAGGTGGTAGACGGTCGGGTCGTCCTGGTTGACGGTCTTCTTGACGAGGCGCAGCCCGAGCTCGCCGGCGTAGAACTCCACGTTCCCGGCCGCGTCGCCGGTGATGCACGTCACGTGGTGGATCCCTTCGAGCCTCATCGCCCCTAGCATGACGAAATGCGCGTCGCCGCCGTCCGCGAGGGGAAGCTCGTCGTCGAGGAGCGCCCCGACCCGGTCCCCGGCGACGGCGAGGTGCTCGTGCGCGTCCGGGCCGCCGGCGTGAACGGGGCCGACCTCCAGCAGGCTGCGGGCCGCTACCCGCCGCCGCCGGGCGTGACGGACGTGCCGGGGCTCGAGTGCGCCGGCGAGACGGCGGACGGCCGCCGGGTGATGGCGCTGCTGCCGGGCGGCGGGCACGCCGAGCTCGTGACGGTCGACGAGCGCCATCTGCTGCCGGTGCCGGACGGCTGGGACTGGCCCGCCGCGGGCGGCTTCGTCGAGGTGTTCGCGACCGCGCACGACGCGCTCTTCACCCAGGCCGAGCTGGGCGCCGGCGAGCGGCTGCTGGTGAACGGCGCCGCGGGCGGTGTCGGCGTCGCCGCGGTGCAGCTCGGGCTCGCCGCGGGCGCCCGCGTGACCGCGAACGCGCGCCACCACCACGACGAGCTGCGGGCGCTCGGCGCCTCGACCGAGGTGGAGGGCGAGTACGACGTGATCCTCGAGCTCGTCGGCGGCGAGAACCTCGCCGCGAATCTCGAGCGGCTCGCGTCGAAGGGCCGGATCGCGGTGATCGGCACCGGCGCCGGCGCCTCGGCAACGGTCAACTTCGGCCTGCTGATGCGCAGGCGCGGCCGGATTCACGGCTCGACGCTTCGCGCGCGCACGGCCGACGAGAAGGCGGAGGTGATCCGCCGTCTCGGCGAGTTCGTGCGCGGACGCGCGTTGACGGTGCCGGTCGAGGCGACGTTCCCGCTCGAGCGGGCGCAGGAGGCCTACGACCGGTTCGCGGCGGGCGGCAAGTTCGGCAAGCTCGTGATCGTTCCCTAGCCGAGCACCGCGGCGTCCACGCGGTGACCGTCCGCCTGCACGGCGACCAGCCCGCGCGGCGTGCCCGCCGCGGCCGCGCGCGCCGTGACGCCGCCAATCGACGCGACGACGCGCAGCCCGGTCCCGGTCGGCGCGCCGCGGCGGAAGACGAGCCGCTGACGCTCGCGCGTCGCGAGCTCCAGGTGCCCGTCGCGCACGCCGGCGGCGAGCAGCGAGCCCGGCGTTGCGAGGATCAGCGCCGCCGCTCCGATTCCTCGCCAGGCGAAGACGCCGACGCTGCTCTCGTAGAAGAGCCGGCAGGTCGCGGCGCAGCCGAGGTACGCCGGTCCGCGGACCGGCGAGACGGTGTTCGCGGTGACGCCGTTCAGGGTCGCCGGGTCGAGCTGGACGAGATGGCCGGTCTGCCCCGCATCCGTCCAGGCGACCCAGAGCCGGTTCTCCGTGTCGAGCCCGAGCGCCGGCGAGCCGGGCCTGGCCGGCCGACCCGCGAGCAGGGGTGTCAGGGCGACGGGGTCGCCGGCCTGGGTGCAGCAGACGGTGAGGCTCGCCGGTGCGGCGCCCGCTGCGACCCAGATCGTCCGGCCGCCGGCCGTGACGGCCGCCTGCGCGGGTGCGGGAAGCGGCGCCGCGGCGCCCAGCTGCCCGTTCGCGAGGAGCGGCGTCATGGTCGAGCCGGAGACGAGCGCGTCGCCGAACAGCCACGGGCTCGCGCCGGCGATCGTCGTCGCGACGAAGCCGCCGAGCCTTCCGCCTGAGACGGTCGCGCTCAGCACCGTCGAGCCGCTCGCGATCCAGACGCGGCCGGCCGCGAAGCCGAGGACGCGGGGGGCGGAGCCGGTGAGGGGGATCGGCCGCCATTGCGGCGCGGTCGCCGGCGCAGCGGGCGCGGCGAGGAGGAGCGTCACAGCGGCGGCGAGCGTGAGGAGGCGCGTCATCGTGTGCCGACCCGCCGTCCTTCAACGCCTCGCTACGATCGCCTGCATGGATGTCGACATCGCAGTGCTCGGCGGAGGCCCCGGCGGGTACACGGCGGCGATCCGCGCGGCCCAGCTGGGCGCGAAGGTCGCCTGCATCGAGAAGGAGCCCGAGCTGGGCGGGACCTGCCTGCGCGTCGGGTGCATCCCGACGAAGGCGTGGGTGCAGACCGCGCACTTCCTGCACCAGGCGCACGACAGCTTCGCGAAGGTCGGCGTCCGCGTCGACGGTCCGCAGCTCGACTTCGCCGCCGCGAACGAGTGGAAGGCGGCGGTCGTCAAGCAGATGACGCAGGGCGTCGCCGGCCTCTTCAAGGCGAACGGCGTCGAGTGGGTCAAGGGCTACGGCCGCTTCAGGGACGCGACCACGATCGCGGTCGAGGGCGGAGACGACGTCTCGTTCAAGTCGGCGATCGTTGCGACGGGGTCGTTCCCGCTGCGGCCGCCGATCCCCGGGCTCGAGAGCGACCTGTGCGTCGACTCGACCGGTCTCCTCGCCCAGACGGAGGTGCCGCGCCGGCTCGTCATCCTCGGCGGCGGCATCATCGGCTCCGAGTTCGCGTCGATCTTCAACCGGTTCGGCTCCGAGGTGACGATCATCGAGATGCTCGACTCGCTGATCCCGGCGGAGGACGCGGATGCGGCGAAGGAGCTCGCGAAGCAGTTCGGGAAACGCGGCATCACGCTGCAGCTCGGCAAGCAGTGCACCGGCGTCGAGCAGCACGGGAACCAGCTCACGGTGTCGTTCGGCGAGGACGAGCGCGTCGAGTGCGACCTGATGCTCGTCGCGGTCGGCCGCGCCCCGCTCGTCGAGGGCATCGGCCTGGAGGCGGCGGGCGTCGAGTTCGACCGGCGCACCGGCATCGCCGCCGACGACCACCGCCGTACGAGCGTCCCGCACATCTTCGCGGTCGGCGACTGCGCCGGCTACTGGCAGCTCGCGCACACGGCGTTCCGGGAGGGCGAGGTGGCGGCCGAGAACGCGCTCGGCCACGACGGCGTCGTTTCCGGCGCGGTGCCGCGCCCGATCTACACGGATCCGGAGATCGCCGCCGTCGGCCTGACGGAGGCGCAGGCGCGCGAGCAGTTCGGCGACGACGTGTCGGTCGGCGTGTTCCCGTGGGTCGCGAACGCTCGCGCGGTGATGCAGGCGGAGACGGTCGGCTGGGTGAAGTCGATCCACGAGGCGCGCTACGGGGAGCTGCTCGGCCTCGTGATGGTGGGGCCGCACGTGACCGACATGGTCGAGGCGGGCGTCGTCGCGATCGACGCGGAGTCGACGGTCGAGACGATCGCCGACGGCATCGCGCCGCACCCGACGCTGTCGGAGGCGATCAAGGAAGCCGGCCTCGTCGCGCTCGGGCGCGCGATCCACCTGCCGAACAAGAAGCGCGCCGCCGCGAAGGCGTAGCGGCCGGTCGCCGGAGGCGCCCCGCCCGGTCGTTTGCGGATGGCCGGGCGAGGGGTAGAGTCGCCGCATGTCGGTGATCAACCGCAGGAACGCGGTCGTCGGGTGGCTCGCGCTCACCGTCGGCAAACGGGTGCTGAAGCGCAAGGCGAAGGACGTCGTGCCCTCGGTCGACCCCGAGACGAAGAGGCCGAACACGAGCGCGGTCGCCCTGCTGCTCGCGGGCGCCGTCGGTCTGGCGACGTTCTGGCGCCGCCGCTCCGGCGGCGGCGAGGAGACGGTCGATTAGCCCGAAGCGTCGGCCGCGAGAAGCCTGTTGCGTGCGTAGACCGGGTCGATCGGCGCGTCGTTCTGGGTCTCGAGCCAGCGGATGAGCTGCTCGTGGCCCACGACCCAAATTCGACCTTCGCGGCGCGGCGGGCCCTGTTCGTCGACACAGAGCACCCCCGTTACCCAGCGCACCCCGAGCTTCTCCCGCAGCCACCACGCGTTGTACGCCGCCTGACGTAGGTCTCGCCGTCGGAACCTGTAGCTCTTCGTTTCGACGATGAATGCGCCCCGCGGGCCGCACAAGATGTGATCGACGTCGCCACCCCATTCACGTTTGTAGCCGTGGAGGACGAGCCAGCCGCGATCCTTGAAGCTGTCAAGCTTTTCGCCGATCCGTCGCTCGGCGCGGCCGCCGACGAGCCAGTTCGCCGCGTCGTCGCCGCTCCGTTTGAATTCGCCGAGCAGCATGAAGCAAAGACCTGCGATCCCGAAATCCGCCAAGACGGTTGCGCGGGCCTTTGGGCCGATGTCGTTCTTGATGACGAAGAGCGCGTAGACGGACGCACCGTAGATCACCCCCAGCAGCAGGAGCCTTGCGACTCCGATGCGACCGCGCAGTGTCGTGTAGTACCCCGGCCTGTCGTGACGCTCCTGGATTTCGACTCGCGTCAGCATCCAGAGCACGTCCGCCGAAAGGAGCGCGTAACCAAGCTCGCTGACGTTGCTGAGCATGAAGGTGAGGCTGAATAGGACGCCCACCGCAGCGACGGCGGCGTCCGATCTCTTGAGCCTCATGGCTCTTCCTTCGAAGTCAGGTCGGGCGTTCCCCCTA
>DASRGA010000035.1:0-16078 GCA_035651295.1 Gaiellaceae bacterium
GGGTCGTTCGCCGCGACCTCCTCGATCTCCACCCCGCCCTGCGTCGTGAACATGAAGAGCGGCTTCTTCGCGCCGCGGTCGAAGGTGACCGAGAGGTAGTACTCCTTGGCGATGTCGGAGGCGCGCTCGACCCAGACGCGCTCGACGACGTGGCCGCGGATGTCGAGGCCGATGATGTCGCGCGCCTTCGCCTCGGCGTCCGCCGGGTCGCCGGCGAGCTTCACGCCGCCCGCCTTCCCGCGGCCGCCGGTCAGCACCTGGGCCTTGACGACGACCGGGCCGCCGAGCTCCTCCGCCGCCGCCCGGGCCTCCCCGGGAGTCGCGGCGATGCGGCCCTCGGAGACCGGGATGCCGAACGTCGCGAACAGCTGCTTGCCCTGGTACTCGTAGAGATCCATCGGCCGCGGCACTCTAGCCGCGTCGCTAGGCTCGGCGTCAGTGGAAGCGATCGGCGTCGACAACCTGCGCAAGAGCTACGGGAGCGTGCAGGCGCTCGACGGTGTGTCGTTCGCGGTCGAGGAGGGCGAGGTGTTCGGGCTGCTCGGCCCGAACGGCGCCGGCAAGTCGACGACCGTCCGCGTCCTCGTCACGCTCACCGAGCCCGACGACGGCGACGCCCGCGTCGGCGGCCACGACGTGCGCCGGGATCCGGGCGCCGTGCGGCGCACGATCGGCTACGTGCCCCAGGACTCGGGCGTCGACGGCCTCGGCACCGGCCGCGAGAACCTGATGCTGCAGGGACGGGTGCAGGGGATGAGCGGCGCGGCGCTCCGCGCGCGCGTCGACGAGCTGCTGGAGCTGGTGGGGATCGCCGACGCGGCCGACCGGATCGTCAAGACCTACTCGGGCGGCATGCGCCGCCGCCTCGACATCGCGCTCGGGCTCGTGCACCGTCCGCGCGTCCTCTTCCTCGACGAGCCGACGACCGGTCTCGACCCGGAGGCCCGCGTCGCGATGTGGTCGGAGGTCTCGCGCCTCGCCGCCGCCGAGTCGCTCACGATCCTGCTCACGACGCACTACCTGGAAGAGGCGGACGAGCTCGCGGACCGGCTGGCGATCGTCTCGCGGGGCAAGATCGTCGCCGAGGGGACGCCGCGCGAGCTGAAAGGACGGCTGGCCGGCGACGCCGTGCACGTCGAGCTCGAGGACGGGGCCGTCGAGGAGGCGCAGCGTGTGCTCGCGAACGCGGGCGCGCGGCCCGAGCAGGTGCTGGACGGCCGCACCGTGGTCGCCCGCGTCGACAACGGCAGCCGCGCGCTGCCGTCGGTGCTCGCGGCGCTCGAGAGCGCCGGCGTCGGCGTCGCGTCGGTGTCGGTCTCGCGGCCGTCGCTCGACGACGTCTACCTCCACTTCACGGGGCGCGACTTCGGCGCGGAGGACCGCGGCGAGTGAACGTGGCCCGCGACACCTGGTTCATGGTCCTGCGGCAGGCGCGCAACCTGCGCCGCGAGCCGATCTGGATCGTGATGATGATCATCCAGCCGATGATCTGGCTGCTCCTCTACGGGCAGCTGTTCAAGAACGTGACGCGGCTCGGCGGCTTCGGCACCGGCTCCTACGTGACGTTCCTCGCGCCGGCGATCGTCGTCATGAACGCGTTCTTCGGGGCGACGTGGAGCGGCATGTCGATGATCTACGACCTCGACCACAAGGTGATCGAGCGCTTCCTCGCCACGCCGGCGTCGCGGCTCGCGCTCGTCCTCTCGCAGATCGTCCGCTCGGCCCTGACGGCGGCGATCCAGGCGGTGATCATCCTGCTCGTGTCGCTCGCGCTCGGCGTGCGCATCCACACCGGCGTCCTCGGCTGGCTCGTGATCGTCGTCGCGGCGATTCTCGTCAACAGCGTGTTCGCGGGCATCTCGCAGGCGATCGCGCTGCTGACGCGGCGCGAGGCGACGATGATCGCCGTCGCGAACTTCATCGGCCTGCCGCTGCTCTTCCTGTCGACGACAATGATCGCGAAGGCGCAGATGCCCGGCTGGATGCAGACGGCGGCCCGGTTCAACCCGGTGGACTGGGGCGTGAGGGCGTCGCGCGAGGTCGTGCTGCCCGGCACGTCGTGGGGGTCGGTCGGCTGGCACCTGCTGCTCCTGCTCGGCCTGAGCGCGGTCACCGCCGCCTGGGCGGCGCAGACGTTCGCCGTCTACAAGCGCTCGCTCTAGGCGATCACGCAGATCGCCTGGCCGATCGAGATCGGCTGGCCCGGCACGACCGACAGCTCGGCGACGGTCCCGGCGCGGTGCGCCGTCACCTCGTTCTCCATCTTCATCGCCTCGACGATGCAGACGACCTGCCCGGCCGCCACCTCGTCGCCGTCGGCGACCTTCACGTCGAGCACGGTGCCCTGCATCGGGCTCGTGACCGTGTCCGAGCCCCCGCCTGCGCCGCCGGCGGCGACCCGTTCGCGGCGGCGGCGGGCGAGCTCGCGGTAGCCCGGCTCGGGGACGAGCACCTTCACCTGCACGCGCCGCCCGTCGACCTCGGCCTCCGCGACCCGCTCCATCGCCCGCGCCGGGACCCGGCCGTCGCTGCCGGGATCGACCGCGAGCTCCTCGGCGCGCGCGGCCAGCTCGGCCGACTCGACGATGCCGTGGCAGGTCTGGCCCGCCCGGAAGCACGGGTGCGAGAGCAGCGCACGGTGGAAGCCGATCAGCGTCTTCACGCCGCCGATGCGGTACTCGCCGAGCGCGCGCAGCATGCGGCCGATCGCGTCCTCGCGGTCGGCGCCGCGCACGATCAGCTTCGCGATCATCGGGTCGTAGAGCGGCGAGACCTCCGAGCCGGCCTCGACGCCGGAGTCGACGCGCACGCCGGGCCCGGCCGGCTCGCGGTAGACGGTGATCGTGCCGGGCGATGGCAGGAAGCCGTTCGACGGGTCCTCGGCGTTGATGCGGCACTCGATCGCATGGCCCTGCAGGTGGATGTGGTCCTGCGTGAACTGGAGGCGCTCGCCGGCCGCGATCTGCACCTGCGCGCGCACGATGTCCACACCGGCAACGACCTCGGTGATCGTGTGCTCGACCTGGATGCGCGTGTTCATCTCCATGAAGTAGTAGGAGCCGTCGGGCGCGAGCAGCCCCTCGATCGTCCCGGCGGAGCGGTAGCCGGCCGCGCGCGCGGCGTCGATCGCGATCTTCCCGATGCGGTCGCGCAGCTCGTGCGACACGGCCGGCGACGGCGTCTCCTCGACGAGCTTCTGGTGGCGCCGCTGGATCGTGCAGTCGCGCTCGCCGAGGTGGATGACGTTGCCGTGGGCGTCGGCGAGCACCTGCACCTCGATGTGGCGCGGATCCTCGAGGTAGCGCTCGACGTACACCGACGCGTCTGCGAAGTAGGAGCGGCCCTCGCGCTGCGCCGACTCGAACGCCTGCGCGGCCTCGTCGGCCGAGTAGACGGTCTTCATCCCCTTGCCGCCGCCGCCGGCCGCGGCCTTGATGAGCAGCGGGTAGCCGATCTCCTCGCCGAGCGCGACCACCTCGTCGACCGAGGAGACCGGGTCGGTCGTCCCGGGGATGATCGGCACGCCCGCCGCCTCCATCGCCGCGCGCGCCCGCGTCTTCGACCCCATCAGCTCGATCGCCGCGGGCGGCGGGCCGATCCAGACGAGGCCGGCGTCCTCGACGGCCGCGGCGAACTGGGCGTTCTCGGCCAGGAACCCGTAGCCGGGATGGACCGCCTCCGCCCCGCTCGCGCGCGCGGCCGCGAGCAGCTTCTCGATCACGAGGTAGGTCTCGGCCGACGTCGAGCCGCCGAGCGCGTAGGCCTCGTCGGCGTAGCGGGTGTGGACGGCGCTCCGGTCGGGGTCGGCGTAGACGGCGACCGAGCCGATCGACATGTCGCGGAGCGTCCGGAAGATCCGGAGGGCGATCTCGCCGCGGTTCGCGACGAGCACCTTCGAGAACAGAGCGCGCTCGGGCATGCGCGTATTCTCCCTGCGAATGGGCCTCGCCGACCAGTTGACGATTGCACGCGCCGTGTGCGTGCCGGTCGTGGTCGTGCTTTTCGCGGTGTCGTTCGCCGGCCACGACTACTGGGCGAGCGGCGTCTTCTGCGCCGCGATGGCGACCGACTGGTTCGACGGGCGCGTCGCGCGCCGCAGCGGCCGGTCGTCGTCGCTCGGCTCGCTTCTCGACCCGGTCGCCGACAAGCTGCTCGTGCTGGCGACGCTCGTCGTCCTGCTCGACCAGCGCGTCTTCCCCGCCTGGATGGTGGCGGCGATCCTCGTCCGCGAGCTGCTCGTGTCCGGGCTGCGGCAGGCGGCGCTCGAGCGCGGCGTCGTGATCGCGGCGCGCGACCTGGCGAAGGTGAAGACGTGGGCGCAGGCCGTCGCGGCCGCCGTCGGCGGGCTCGCCGCCGCCGGCGCGTTCGGGCACCGCGCGGCCTGGTGGACGCTGCTCGTCGCGCTCGTCCTGACCTGGGTGTCGGGGCTCGACTACGCGCGCGCGGCGCCGCGGCTCCTGCGCAGCCGCCCCGCCGCGACCTGAGGCCGCGGGCGGCTACGAGTCGAGCGCCTCGTCGAGGCCGGCCTGCCACCACGGGTCGAGGCTGGCTCCCGGCTCGCCGACGAGCTCGGCGACGGCGCGCGCGACCGGCTCCGGCTGCGGCGGGCTCAGCTCCAGCTGCTCGTGCGACACGGACATGTCCAAATCGTAGTACCCCCTTTCGAGGGACACCCGAACGAGGGATTTCCTGCAAACGTGCGGTTTTCACCCTTTCGGACGATGCTCCCGCTCAAACAGGTCACCCATGATCACTCCACATGCGGCACCCACGTTGGAGGATCATCCCCATGCTTCAGTGGAACACGAAACTGGTTTCTGCGGTCGTCGTCCTGGTTTCTCTTGCGGCGTTCCTCGGCAACTTCACCTGGGCTTTCAAGAACTTCACCTGGTAGTCCAAACCTGAGATGACGGGCCGGGTGCTCCCACCCGCGAGGCTGCTCGCGGTCGTCGCACCCGTCTCGCTGGTCGGCGTCGCCGCGTACTACGCGGCGACGTTCCGTTTTCTGGAGCACCCCGGGTCGCGCACCCAGATCGCCGGCGTCGCGGCGTTCCTGCTCGCCTCGACGCTGGCCGAGCGCTACCCGGTGCCTGTCGAGGGCGCGGACGCGAACGGCGTCTCGCTCGGCTTCGTCTTCGCGGTCGCCGCGCTCGTCCTGTTCGGGTGGGCGCCGGCGACGTTCGTCTACGCGTCGGCGCCGACGATCGTGGCGCTCGTCGACCGCCGGCCGCTGATCCGCACCGTGTTCAACGCCGGCGTCTTCGGCGTGGTCGGCACGATCGCCGGCCTCGCGCTGCCCCACCTGCACGGCGCCGACGCGGAGCACCTGCTGCTCAAGGTGACCGCCACCGCGGGCATCCTCTACGCGGTCAACATCCCGATCGTCACGGCGGCGATCGCGGCGTCGGGGTCGCAGCTCGGGTATCTGCGGCTGATCCGCTCGAACCTCCGCTGGACGATCGTCCCGTTCACGCTGATGGCGTCGACCGCGCTGATGCTCGTCGTGCTCTGGCAGCGGACGCCGTTCCTGTTCGCCGCGCTCGCCGGTCCGCTGGCCGCGATCTCCCTCTACCAGCGCTCCACCTACCGCGCGCTGAGCGCGATGCGCCTGGCGCTCACCGACCCGCTCACCGGGCTCGGCAACCACCGCCACTTCCAGGAGCGTCTGCAGCGCGCGCTCGACGAGGCGGAGGCCGGCGGCGGCCTGCTCTCCCTGTGCCTGCTCGACATCGACGACTTCAAGCAGATCAACGACCGGCACGGCCACCCGGCGGGCGATCGGGTGCTCGCGCACGTCGCGGTGAGGCTGCGGCAGGGCGGCGAGTCGTTCCGCCTCGGCGGCGACGAGTTCGCCGTCCTCCTCCCCGGCGTCGGCGAGCAGCTCGCGCTCGCGACGGCCCAGTCGATCTCCGAGCGGGTGAGCGCCTCCGACTCGGGCGTCGGGCCGGTGTCGATCAGCGTCGGCGTCGCCACGTACCCGCTGCACGCACGCGAGCGCGACTCGCTGATCCGGCTCGCCGACGGCGCGCTCTACTGGGCGAAGGAGCACGGCAAGGACCAGGTGCAGCTGGCGCGCGGCGAGGTGCCGCAGCTCGCGCCGCACCTCGCCCCCGTCCAGCTCTCCGAGCCGGCTCCCGACACCGACCTCGCCGCCCGGTTCCGCGCAGCCGTCTCGCTCGCGCGCTCCGTCGACTCGCGCGACGCGTACACGGGCAGCCACTCGGATCGGGTGGCGGTGCTCGCGGCGTCCGTCGCCGCGCAGCTCGGTCTCGCGGACGACACGGTCGAGCTGGTGCGGATCGCCGCCGCCGTGCACGACCTGGGGAAGCTGGCGATCCCGGAGGAGATCCTCCGCAAGCCCGGCGGGCTCTCGAGCGCGGAGCGCCTGGTGATCGAGCGGCACCCGCAGATCGGCCACCGGATGCTGTCGAGCCTCGGCGCCGAGCCGATCGCCGACTGGGTGCTGCACCACCACGAGTGGTGGGACGGCACCGGCTACCCGGGCCGCCTCTCCGGCCACGACATCCCGCTCGGCTCGCGCATCATCCTCGTCGTCGACGCCTACGACGCGATGACCTCGACGCACCTGTTCCGCACGCCGCTTCGGCACGAGGCGGCGCTCCTCGAGCTGGAGCGGGGGTCGGGCACGCAGTTCGACCCGGAGGTGGTCGAGGCGTTCGTCGCCGCGGTCGGCGCCGGGTATGCGGCGGCTGTCTAGAGCGGGATGTTCCCGTGCTTGCGCGGGGGCCGCTTCTCGGCCTTCGTGATCGCGGCCTTCAGCGCCTCGATCAGCACCGGGCGGGTGCGGCGCGGCTCGATCACGTCGTCGACGTAGCCGCGCTCGGCGGCGGTGTAGGGGTTTGCGAAGCGCTCGCGGTACTCGGCGATCAGCTCGGCGCGGCGGGCGTCGGGGTCGTCGGCGTCCGCGAGCTCCTGGCGGAAGATGATGTTGACGGCGCCGTCGGGGCCCATCACGGCGACCTCGGCGGTCGGCCAGGCGAAGTTGAAGTCGGCGCGGACGTGCTTGGAGCTCATCACGTCGTAGGCGCCGCCGTAGGCCTTGCGCGTGATCACGGTCAGCTTCGGCACCGTCGCCTCGCAGTAGGCGTAGAGGAGCTTCGCGCCGTGGCGGATGATGCCGCCCCACTCCTGCGCGGTTCCCGGCAGGAAGCCGGGCACGTCGACGAAGGTGAGCAGCGGGATGTTGAAGGCGTCGCAGGTGCGGACGAACCGGGCCGCCTTCTCCGAGCTCGCGATGTCGAGCACCCCCGCGAGCGCCTTCGGCTGGTTGCCGACAACCCCGACGCTGTAGCCGCCGAGCCGTGCGAACCCCGTGACGATGTTCTCGGCGTGCAGCGGCTGCAGCTCCAGGAACTCGCCGTCGTCGACGACCGCGGCGATCACCCTCTTCATGTCGTACGGCCTGGTCGGCTCGTCGGGAATCAGGTCGTCGAGCTCGGGCGCCTCACGGTCGACCGGGTCCGACGGCGGGTCGTACGGGGTCGGATGTCGGTTCGACTGCGGCAGGAAGCTGAGCAGGTAGCGCGCGTCCTCGAGCGCCGACAGCTCGTCGGGCGCGACCAGGTGCGCCACCCCCGACTTCGACGCGTGCGTGAGCGCGCCGCCGAGCTCCTCGAACGTCACCTCTTCGCCCGTCACCGTCTTCACGACGTCGGGGCCGGTGATGAACATGTAGGAGCTGCCCTCGACCATCAGGACGAAGTCGGTCATCGCGGGCGAGTAGACGGCGCCGCCGGCGCACGGCCCCATCACCAGCGAGATCTGCGGGATCACGCCGGAGCACTGCACGTTGCGCCAGAAGATCTCGGCGTAGCCGGCGAGCGACACCACTCCCTCCTGGATCCGCGCCCCGCCGGAGTCGTTGATCCCGATCACCGGGCAGCCGTAGGAGGCAGCCAGGTCCATCACCTTGCAGATCTTCTCCGCGAACACCTCGGACAGCGACCCGCCGAACACGGTGAAGTCCTGGCTGAAGACGAACACCTTGCGCCCGAAGATCGTCCCGTGGCCGGTGACGACGGCGTCGCCGTAGGGCCGCCGCTCGAGCATCCCGAAGTTCGATTCGCGGTGGCGCACGTAGCGGTCGAGCTCGACGAAGCTCCCCGGGTCGCACAGCCGCTCCGCCCGCTCCCGTGCGAGCAGCTTGCCCGCGTCGCGGTGGCGCTGCACCGAACGCTCCGACCCCGCGTGCAGCGCCTGCTCGCGCAGCTCGGCGAGCCACTCGAGCTTGTCGCGGGTCGTCTCGTGCGTGTGCTTCTCGGTGCGCGCCATGCCGCGCGGAGCCTACCCGCATAGAGTTGGGGCGATGACCGTAGTCGACCGCTCATCCGTCTGGCCCTACGACGAGCACGGCGAGCCGCGCGCGTTCATGTACCAGCGCTACGGGCATCCCGCCGGCGCCGAGGCGGAGCGGCTGCTCGGCGAGCTCGAGGGCGGGCGCGCGCTCGTCTTCGGCTCGGGCACCGCGGCGATCACGGCGCTCGCCTTCGCCCTCGGCGGCCCCGGCGCGACGATCGCCCTTGCGGAGGGCGCGTACTTCGGCACCGGGGTGACGCTGCGCGAGCTCGGTCGCTGGGGCCTCCGGGTGGTCGAGTACGACCAGACGGGGCCGCCGCCCGACGGCGCGGAGGTCGTCTGGGTGGAGGCGCCGGCGAACCCGGTGCTGACGCTGCCGGACTGGGAGGCGGTGCGCGCGCATCCCGGCCGTGTCGTCTGCGACGCGACGGTCTCGACCCCGGTCTTCCTGCGTGCGCTCGACGAGGGCGCCGACGTCGTCCTCCACTCGGCGACGAAGTACCTGACCGGGCACTCGAACGCGCTCATCGGCGCGCTGGCGACCCGCGACGAGGCGCTCGCGGGGCGTCTGCTCGAGCTGCGTACGAGGCTCGGCCTCTCGGCCGCGCCCGACGCTGCGGCCGCGCTGACGCTCGGGCTGGCGACGCTCGAGCTGCGCGTGCGCCGCCAGACGGAGACGGCGGTGGAGCTCGCCCGCCGGCTCGAGGCGCATCCCGCGGTACTGCGGGTGCGCTACCCGGGCTTCAGCGGCCTCATCTCGTTCGACGTCGCCGGCGACGCGGCCCGCGCCGTCGAGACGTCGCTGCACCTGATCCGCAACGCGACGTCGCTCGGCGGGACGCATTCGTCGCTCGAGAGCCGCCACCGGTTCGAGGGCGACCGCATCCCGCGCGGCCTGCTGCGGCTGTCGGTCGGGCTCGAGGACGTCGACGAGCTGTGGGCCGACCTCGAGCGCGCGCTCGCGCAGGCGTGAGCTCGAGCGGCGAGAGAGCCGGAGGTGGGACTCGAACCCACGGCCTACTCATTACAAGTGAGTTGCTCTGCCAGCTGAGCTACTCCGGCGTCTCCGCACATCGTAGGCGCCCGCCGCGTCGAACCCCGAACCCCGGCCTCTGACACGTCTCTGACGCCGGGGTCGGGAAGCCGGCGAAAACGGCGACCCCGGCGAACGGGACCCCTCCCGACCGGGCGATGCGACGGAACCCGGCTCGCCGCCACGGATCGGCGGCCACCCGTTGCACTTCCGTCGCGCTTCCGTGACGGTCCAGAGGTGAGCCGGCTCTGAGACGACTCTGAGCCGCGTCTGACGCCGGGGGTTACTGCAGGACGGCGCGGCCGGCCTGGTGGGTGAGGATCTTCCGCTTCACCCGCTGCAGCGCGTTGTCGATCGTCTTCGTATCGCAGCCGAGCTCGGCCGCCATCTGCTCGTACGACGAGCCCTCGAGATAGAGCCGCAGCGCGTCGGCCTCGAGCGTCGAAAGCGTCGTCGAGAGGCAGCCGACGAGCGCCTGCAGCTCCTCGGTCGAGATCACCCGCACCGACGGGTCGTTGACCGCCGGCCCCGGGAGCGCGTCGCCGAGCGTGCAGTCGTCGCCCTCCTGCCCCGCCGGGGTGTGGCTGAACGACACGTACTGGTTCAGCGGGGCGTGCTTGAAGCGGGTCGCCGTCTTGATCGCCGTGATGATCTGCCGCGTGACGCAGAGCTCGGCGAACGACCGGAACGACGTCTCCTTGTCGGGCCGGAAGTCGCGCACCGCCTTGTAGAGGCCGACGAGGCCCTCCTGGATCAGATCCTCCGAGTCGCCGCCGGCGAGGAAGTAGGAGCTCGCCTTCAGCCGCACGAACGACGTGTAGCGGCGGATCAGCTGGTCGAGCGCGGCGGTCGAGCCGTTCCGCGCCTTGAGCACGAGCTGCAGATCCTCCAGCTCTCGTTGAGCCTTCTGCGGTGACTTCGGAGCGGTTGCGGTGCGCGCGGCCAACGTCGTACCCCCGGAGTTTGCGGACAATGCAGGACGAACTCTCACCCTGAACTTGAGGTGAAAGTAGCAGGGACCCGCAAAGAGCACAAGCCCCATTTGCAGTGGACCCGCTTGCTCGATTCAGGAGAGGGCGCGCTGGCGGCGCGCCTCGTAGAGGAGGAGCGCGGCCGCAACCGACACGTTCAGCGACTCGACGCCGCCGAGCAGCGGGATCGAGACGAGGAGGTCGCACGTGCGGCGGACGAGCGGCCGCAGCCCCCTGCCCTCGGAGCCGAGGACGAGCGCGGCGCCGCCCGAGAGGTCGGCCTCCCACATCGGCGTCGCCGCCGGCTCCGCCGCCGCCCCGAACACCCACAGGTCGGCGCCCTTCACCTCCTCGAGGTAGCGCGCGAGGTTCGTGACGACGGCGACCGGCAGGTGCTCGACGGCGCCCGCGGACGCGCGCGCGACGGCGGCGGTGACGACGGCCGACCCGTGCGCCGGCACGACGACGCCCGTCGCGCCCGCGCCGTCGGCGCTGCGGCAGACGGCGCCGAGGTTGCGCGGGTCGGTGACGCGGTCGAGGACGGCGAGCAGCGGCCGCTCGGCGCGGGCGAGCTCGTAGGCGTCGGCGTAGCGGTACGGCTCGACGGCGGCGACGACACCCTGGTGGTCGCGGGTGCCGGCGCGCTCGGCGAGGTCGCGGTCGGCGGCGGGCTTCGGCTTCGCCTCGGCCAGCCACGGCTCGGCGGCGACGGCGCGCTCGGTCGCCCACAGCTCGAGCACCTCGCGCCGTCCGCGCAGCGCCTCGCGCACCGGACGGCGGCCGTAGACGAGATCAGCCACGGACGAGCGTCCAGCCGCCGCCGGGCTCGTCGCGCACCTCCCAGCCGAGCGCCCGCAGCTCGTCGCGGAGCGCGTCGGCGGCGGCGAAGTCGCGCCCGGCGCGCGCCGCCGCCCGGCGCTCCGCGAGGGCGTGCACCTCGGCGGGGGCCTCGTCGCGCGCCGCGAGCGAGCCGAGGCCGAAGATCGCGAGGCCGCGCTCGAGCAGCTCGAGCTGGCCCGACGAGGCCCAGTCGTGCAGGACGGCCAGCGCGGCCGGGGTGTCGAAGTCGTCCTCGAGCGCGTCGGCGAACTGCCGCCAGCGGGACTCGTCGTGCGCGGCGGGCGCGAGCGTGAACGCGTTCCGGAGCGTGTCGCGCCGCGCCGCCGCCTGCTCCATGAGCTCGTCGGAGTAGTCGATCGGCTTCCGCCAGGACGCCGTCAGGAAGTAGACGAGGATCGCCTCGCGCCCCCACCGGTCGAGGACGTCGCGGATCGTCTCGATGTTGCCGAGCGACTTCGACATCTTGTCGCCGCCCACCGGCCGGAGCATCCCGTTGTGCGCCCAGATGGAGGCGAAGGGGTGCCCGAGCGCCCGCGACTGCGCCACCTCGTTCTCGTGGTGGGGGAAGACGAGGTCGAGCCCGCCGCCGTGGATCTCGAACGCGGGGCCGAAGGCATCCTCCGCCATCGCCGAGCACTCGATGTGCCAGCCGGGCCGGCCGCGGCCCCAGGGCGAGTCCCACCACGTGTCTTCGGTGGCGGGCTTGTTCGCCTTCCAGAGCGCGAAGTCGCTCTGGCTCTCCTTCAGCGAGCTCCGCTCCTCGCCCTGCTCGACCGCGTCGGGCCGCTGGCCGGAGAGCCGCCCGTACTCCGGGAAGCTGGAGACGCGGAAGTAGACGTCGCCGCCCGACTCGTACGCGTGCCCGGCCCGGATCAGCTGCTCGATGAAGGCGACGATCGACGGGATCGCGTCGGTCGCCTTCGGCAGCAGGTCGGGCAGGCCCAGACCGAGGTCGCCGGTGTCCTCGAGATACCAGCGCGTCGCCTGCTCGGCGAGCGCGGCGCTCGCGCCGGGCGCGGCGTCGTAGATCTTGTCGTTGACGTCCGTGATGTTGTGGACGAGCTGCACCTCGTACCCGGTCGCGCGCAGCCACGAGCGAAGCCACATCCCGAACACGAACGGCCGCGCGTTGCCGAGATGGGCGCGCGCGTAGACGGTCGGGCCGCAGAAGTACATGCGGATGGGGCCGGGCGCCGCCGGCAGCTCGACGAGCGAGCGCGTGGAGGTGTCGTAGAGGCGCAAGACGCTCAGGGTAGTGCGCGGCGAAGGGCCTCGTCGCGCGGCAGCGCCCGCAGGACGGCCCAGAGCTCCGGTCCGCGCTCGGCGCCGGTGAGCGCCGCCCGCAGCGCGCGGAGGTCGCCTCCGACGGCCTTCAGCTCGCGGACGACCGCCTTCGCCTCGTCCTTCGCGAGCACCTCCGGGAGCGGCGCGCGCAGCTCGGCGAAGCGCGAAAGCGTCTCGGACGCCTCGACCGGTCCGCTCCTTGCCGGCGGGTCGAGCACGCGCGCGACGAGGGCCCGCCCCTCGACGAGGTCGTGCGCGCCGCGGGCGAGCGGCGCGGCCTCGACCGGCGCGCCGAGCCGGGCCGCCAGGTCGTCGTCGTCGAGGCGCGCGAGCACGTCGACCGACAGCGACCGGATTCGCTCGAGGTCGAGGTGCACGTCGTGGCGCGGCAGGTCGAGCTCCTCGAGGTAGGCGCGCACCGCCTCCGCCGGGTAGCCCGCATCGCGCAGGGAGGCGACCGTCGCGCCCTCGGCGCGCTTCGACAGCTTCTTCCCGTCCGCCCCGACCACGAGTCCGTGGTGGATCACGTGCGGCGGCTTCGTGCCGAGCGCGCGGTGGAGCGCGGCGTGCAGCTCCTCGTTCGGGCGATGGTCCGAGCCGCGCAGCACGTGCGTGATCCCGAAGTCGGCGTCGTCGACGACGCTCGCGAGGTGGAACGTCGGCGATCCGTCCTCGCGCCACATCATCACGCCCTCGAAGCGCTGCGGCAGGCCCGCCGCGCGCGCGGCTTCGAGATGGCGCGCGGCGCGCTCGCTCTGGCGCACCGGGCCCTCGTCCCAGTCGACCCCGAGCCAGCGCAGGTCGGCGAGGATCGCCTCCTCCCCGCCCGGCACGTTGCGCGCCGGGTCGGTGTCGTCGATCCGCAGCAGCAGGTGGTCGCCGAAGCGCCGGTTCGCGACCGCGCTCAGCGCGTTGCCGACGTGCAGGGTTCCGGTGGGGCTGGGGGCGAAGCGGACCCGCGTCATACGACGGCGAGCCGCGGCTCGCGGACGCGCGTGCGCACGGCCAGCCCCGCCCCGAGGAAGGCGATCGCGGCGCTGACCCAGAGCGCGATCGCGAACGCGGACGCCGCGGGCACCGCGGTGCGGCCGATCGTGTCGCCCGCCAGGATCGCCGCCACCACCTGGCCGCCGATCACGCCGCCGACCGTCCGCATGACGGTGTTCATGCCGGTTGCGACCCCGGTCTCGGTCGGACGGACGACGTCGATGATCAGCTTCGCCATCGCCGCGAACGCGAACGGGACGCCGAGCCCGACGAACACCATGCCGAGCGACACGTGCCACGGACGCGAGTGCAGGAGCGCGAGCAGCACGATCCCGGCGCCGGTGAGCAGCAGGCCGAGGACGAGCGGCAGCCGCGAACCGCAGCGGTCGCCGAGCCGGCCGGCGAGCGGGCCGGCGACGAACCCGAGCACGCCGCCGGGCAGCAGGTAGAGCCCGGTACCCGTCGCCGAGAGCCCGAAGCCGTAGCGCTCGTGGCTCTGCATCAGGTTGGGCAGCAGCACGAACGCGCCGAACATCGCGAAGCCGGCGAACACGGCGGTCGCGTTCGTGTACAGGACGGTCGGCTGCACGAGCATGCGCATGTCGATCATCGGGTCGGCGACGCGCAGCTCGACGCGGGCCCAGGCGAGGCACAGGACGGCCGTGGCGGCGAAGAGCGAGAGCACGCGCGCCGACAGCCAGCCCCACGCCGGCCCTTCCGTCAGCGCGAGCAGCAGCGCGACGAGCACGGCCGAGAGGAGCAGCGCGCCGGCGAGGTCGAGCCGCGCCGGCGTCTTCACGGGCGACTCCGGCACGAAGCGCCAGGTCAGCACGACGGCGACGGCGACACCGGCGGCGCCGACGAAGAAGATCCACCGCCACGAGAGCCGGTCGACGAGCACGCCCGAGAGCACGAGGCCGAGGCCGCCGCCGACGCCGAGGATCGCCGAGATCATCCCAACGCCGGCGCCGAGAAGCTCGCGCGGAAACTCGTCGTAGATGATCGCGAACGCGAGCGGGAAGACGGCGCCGCCGAAGCCCTGCAGCGCGCGGAACGCGATCAGCGACGCGACGTTCGTCGCGAGCCCGGCGCCGAGGCAGCCCGCGAACAGGAAGACGAGCGCGACGAGCAGGAAGCGTTCCTTGCCGTACTGGTCGCCGAGCCTGCCGAGCACCGGGGTGGCGACGGCGGAGACGAGCAGGAACCCGGTCAGGATCCAGGTCGCCCACGTCGTCGAGGTGTGCAGATCCCGCTGCAGCACCGGCAGCGCGGGCAGCACCATCGTCTGCTGCAGCGCGTAGGCGAGCCCGGCCAGCGCCAGGATCGCGAGCGTGACGTTGTGGTGTTGGCGCTGCCCCTCCACGATCCGACAGGCTAACGTCGCGCGGTATGACTGCGGGCGGGCTGGTGGGGAGGGCGTCGGCGGCTGCCGCGTGGCTGCGTGCGCACCCGCGCGGCACGCGTGTCGGCCAGACCGTGATCCTGCTCGTCACGCTCGGCCTCTGCGGCTGGGCGATCGCGGACGAGTGGTCGAAGGCCGAGCCGAGGCTCGCGGCGGCGGAGCCCGGCTACCTCGCGCTCGGCGTCCTGTTCGTCGCCGTCTACTACCTCGTCTTCATCGTCGGCTGGATCCGGATGCTGGAGGCGTGGAGCATCCACGTGCCCTACCGGCCAGCGCTGCAGGCGGAGATGGTGTCGATGCTCGCCAAGTACCTGCCCGGCGGCGTCTGGACGCCGGCGGCGCGAACGGTGGCGCTGCGCCGCTCGGCGGGCGTCACCGACACGCCGACGGTGCTCGCGTCGATCCTCGTCGAGGCGGGGCTCTCGGCGATCTCGGGCGTGATCGTGTTCGTCGTCAGCCTCGCCTGGGTGCGCGGCGTGCACGCGCCGCTCCCCGCCCTGCTCGCGTTTGCGGTGCTGCTGACGGCGCTCCTCCATCCGCGCGTCTTCCGGCCGCTGGCGGAGAGGCTGCTGCGGCCCTTCGGCGCGCACCGGATCGACCCGCTCCCCTACCCGGTGACGGTCGTGCTGCTTCTCTTCTACTGCGCGACGTGGCTCGTCGGCGGCGTCGCCGTGTACTTCATGCTGCGCAGCCTCGGCTCGGACGTCGGCCTGACGATGATCCCGTTCCTGGGCGGGGTGTCGGCGGTCGGCGCGATCGTCGCCGTGCTCGCGGTGTTCCTGCCGTCGGGGCTCGGCGCCCGGGAGGCGTCGATGTACGGGATCCTCGTCTCGGTGAACATCCCGGCGGGCTCCGCGCTCGGCCTGACGCTGCTGAACCGGCTTGCGATCACGCTCGTCGAGGTCGCGCTGTTCGGGGCCGGGCTCGTGACCTGGAGAGGTCGGAGCCCGGCCCCGAGCGAGAGCGACGCCTAGTGCGGCGTCTCCGAACGTTTCACTCGAAATGGGCGTGGCATCGACGCCGCACTATTCCGGCCGCTCTGCGGCCGGCGGCCGCGAAGCGGCCGATGAGTGCGGCCTCCACGCACCGTGTGTTCCCGGTCGAACGTTTCGAGAGGCCGCACTAGCCCTGCTCCGGCGCGACCTCCGGCTCGCGGACGAGCAGGACGGTGCGCGTCCACTGCGGCATCCACCAGTTGGCGTTACCGAGCAGGCGCATCAGCGCCGGCACGAGCAGCGCCCGGAT
>DASRGA010000036.1:0-15351 GCA_035651295.1 Gaiellaceae bacterium
GTCGGCGATCCCGTGCGCGAGCTTCGCGAGGGTGTTCGCCGTGCACGGCGCGACGACGAGCAGGTCTGCGCGCACGAGATGCGGGTAGGCGTCTTTGCTCTTCGGCCGGCGCGCGAGCGCGCGGAACGTCTCCTCGGCGACGAACCGCTGCGCCCCCGGCGTGACGAGCGGCACGACGTCGTGGCCGGCCTTCACGAGCAGCCGCACGAGCTCGCACGCCTTGTAGGCGGCGATCCCGCCGGTGACTCCAACGAGGATCCGGGCCATGCCCGGAATCGTGCCTACTTCTTCGAGGCCGAGGAGTACGCGTACCCGATCTTGCCCTCGGACGTTTCCTCGAGGGCCATGGTCAGGTAGTTCTTCGAGCGCGACTCGATCAGCGGCGGCGCGAACTCGTCGAACGTCCCCTCACCGAGCTGGTGGTGGTAGTTGTTGATCTGCCGCGCGCGCTTGGCGGCGACGATCACGAGCGCGTAGCGCGAGTCGACCTGGTTCATCAGTTCGTCGATGCGGGGATGGATCATGGCCGCGCCATGGTAGCGGCGCCGTTCAACTCCCGCGCGACAATCGCCGCGAGTGCGTCCGCGGCCCGCTCGCGGTCGTCGTTTTCGACGATCTCGTCGAAGTCGCCGGCCTCCGAGAGCTGGCGGCGGGCGGTGGCGATCCGCTCGTCGATCTGCCCGGAGCTCTCGGTCGCCCGCTCGCGCAGCCGCCGCTCCAGCTCCGGCACGGGCGCGGTGACGAAGATCGTGACCGCGTTCTCGACGCGCGCGCGGACCCGCTTCGCGCCCTCGGTCTCCAGCTCGAGGAGGGGCGCCTTGCCCTGTGCGCGGAGCCGGTCGATCTCCGAGCGGAGCGTCCCGTACCGGTTTCCGACGTAGTCGACGTGCTCCAGGAACTCCCCCTGCTGGACGCGGCGTTCGAACTCCTCCGCGGTCAGGAACCAGTAGTGGACGCCGTCGACCTCGCCGGGCCGCTGTGCCCTCGTCGTCGCCGACACGGCGAGCGCGAGCTCGGGGAAGCGCGGCAGGACGAGCTCGATCAGCGTCCCCTTGCCGGCACCCGACGGGCCGGTCACGACGAAGACGGGCTTCGTGCTACGAACGGTGGTTGAAGAGGGCAATCAGCTCGTGACGCTGGCGATCGGAGAGGCCGCCGACCGTCTTCGACTGGCTGATGCGGCACTGGTTGAGCAGGCGCGCGGCCTTCACGCGACCGAACTTCGGCACCGCCATCAGCATGTCGAACACCTTCGCAGTCGAGACGTACTCCGGAGGCTCACCGAGGATCTGCTCGATCGACACGCTGCCCGACTTCAGGTCCTTCTTCAGCTGCGCCCGCTTGACCCGGATGTCGTTCGCCCTCTTCAGCGCCTCCATGCGTTGGTCGAGCGAACGGACGGGAGCCTGCACCTGGGTCTGCGGGGGCACCATGAGCGCAGCATCCTACCAACCTGTACGCGCCGTGCAACTGGGTCGTTCTGCAGCTAGTTCTCTAATCTGGCAACAGATCCGAGCGCCGCACAGAACGCGTCGGCGACGTGAGCGAAGCCGGCATCGTCCACTGCGGCCGCGAGCTCCTCGCGCACGCGGGCGGGCGCACCGGGGTCGGCGAACAGGACCGTGCCGAGCGAGACGTGGGTTGCGCCGCACGCGACGAGCTCGAGCACGTCGCGTCCGGTGCAGACGCCGCCCATGCCGACGATCGGCAGCTCGGTCGCCCGCCGAGCGGCGACGACCGCGGCGAGCGCGACCGGCTTCAGCGCCGGTCCGGAGTAGCCGCCGGTCGTCCGCCGGAGCTTCGGGCGGAGCGACGGGTCGAGCGCGACGCCGCGCAGGGTGTTGACGAGGCTGATGCCGTCGGCGCCGGCCGCCTCTGCGGCGCGCACCGTCTCCCCCACGTCCCACGCGTGCGGCGAGAGCTTCGCGTACAGCGGCAGCGCCGTCGCGGCGCGGCAGGCGGCGACGATCTCGGCCGCCGATTCGGGCGCCTCGTCGACGTTCGGGCAGCTGAGGTTGAGCTCGATCGTGACGTCGTCGAGGGCCGCGCACGTCTCGGCGTACTCGGCGGCCGTGAAGCCCCCGACGGACACCCAGAGCGGCACCCCGAGCTGCCGCAGCGCGGGCAGGGATTCGGCCAGAAACCGCTCTCTGCCTGGGTTTGCGAGCCCGATCGCGTTCAGCAGCCCGTGCTCCGCCTCGGCGATCCGGGGCGGCTCGTTGCCCGCCCGCGGCTCCGGCGTGACGGTCTTCGTCACGAACGCGTCGAGCGACCGCGCGACCTCCGGCGCCGTCAGCGCGTCCAGGCAGCCGCTCGCGTTCAGGAGCTGCACAGGACGGGCCCTTCGACGCACAGCCGCTTCAGCTCGCCGTCGATCTCCACCGCGCAGCCGTAACAGGCGCCGTAGCCGCAGGCCATCGGGGCCTCCCACGCGAGCTGGGCGCCGGGGTGGAGCGCGCGCACCGCCTCGAGCATCGGCTCCGGCCCGCACGCGAGCACGTCGCGGCCGGCCGGCAGCGCATCGGTCACGAGCACCGGGTCGATCACAACCTCGGCGTTCGGGACGAGCGCCGCCGCTTCGGCGTGGTGGCCGCTGCGGAAGCCGAGCACGGCCGGCGGCCGGTCGAGCGCCTCCGAGAGATACGGCAGCGGCGCGACGCCGATGCCGCCGCCGACGAGCAGCGGGCGCGCGACGTCGAGACGGAAGCCGTTGCCGAGCGGACCGAGCACGCCGATGCGGTCGCCGGGCTCGAGCGCCGCGAGCGCGCGCGTGCCGGGGCCGACCGGGTCGAGGAGGAACGCGAGCTCGTTCGCCGGCGCGAAGCACAGCGACATGGGACGCGGCAGCACGCGGCCCGGCGCCTCGAGCATGAAGAACTGTCCGGGAGCCCCGGGGTCGAGCGTGCCGCGCTCGACGCGCACGAGCGCGTACGGACCGACCGGCTCGACCGCGACGACGCTACGACGCTCGCGCCGCAGCCTCGGCATCCATCCGCTCCTGCAACGACAGTGCCGTCTCCGCGCGCGCGTTTGCGATCGCGTGCACGGCCGCCGTCGCGGCGGCGACGGTCGTGATGCACGGGACGCGGGCGGCGAGCGCCGCCTCGCGGATCAGGTAGCCGTCGCTGCGCGGCTCGGGGCCCAGGTCGGGCGTGTTGACGACCAGGTTGCAGCGCCCGCGGCGGATCAGGTCGACCACGCTCGGCGCGTCGCCGGGCTCGCTCACCTTGCGCACGTCCAGCACCTCGAGCCCGGCGCCGCGGAGCGTGCGCGCGGTGCCGCCGGTGGCGTAGAGCTGGAAGCCGAGGCCCGCGAACGCGGCCGCGACCGGGATCGAGGCGGCCTTGTCCTCGTCGCGCACCGAGAGGAAGACGGCCCCCTCGCCGGGCAGCGCGCGGCCGGCGGCGCGCTCCGCCTTGGCGAAGGCGGTCGGCAGGTCGGCGGCGCTCGTCATCACCTCGCCGGTCGAGCGCATCTCGGGCCCGAGGACGGGGTCGGCGCCGGGGAAGCGCGCGAACGGCAGGACGGCCGCCTTCACGCTCACCTGGCGCGGCGGCCGCTCCGCCGGCAGCTCGAGCTCGGCGAGCCGCGCGCCCGCGGCGAGCCTGCACGCAGCCGCGACCAGGTTGACGCCGATCGCCTTCGACGCGAACGGCACCGTCCGCGACGCGCGCGGGTTCACCTCGAGCACGAACACCTCCTCCTCGGCGACGGCGAGCTGCACGTTGAGGATCCCGACCACGCCGAGCGCCGGCCCGAGCCGGCGGACGATCGAGTGGATCTCGGCCGTCGCCTCGGGGGTCAGCGACTGCGCGGGCAGCACGCAGGCCGAGTCGCCGGAATGGACGCCGGCCTCCTCGACGTGCTGCATGACGGCGGCGACGTAGCTGTCGGCGCCGTCGCAGAGGGCGTCGACGTCGATCTCGATCGCCCGTTCGAGGAACCGGTCGACGAGCGTCGGCCCCTGCACGCCCGCGAACGCCTCGCGCACGTCGCCGGCGTCGTGGCAGACGCGCATCGCGCGCCCGCCGAGCACGTAGGAGGGGCGCACCAGCACCGGGTAGCCGATCCGGTCGGCGATGTCGACGGCCTCGGCGCCCGACGCCGCGATCCCCCACTCCGGGCAGCGGATGCCGAGCTCGCGCAGCAGGCTGCCGAAGCGCTCGCGGTCCTCCGCGAGGTCGACGGCCTCGAACGGGGTGCCGAGAATCCGGAAGCCCGCGGCCTCGATCGCGCGCGCGAGCTTCAGCGGCGTCTGGCCGCCGAACTGGATGACCACGCCCTCGGGCCGCTCGCGCTCGCACACCGCGAGCACGGACGCGGCGTCGAGCGGCTCGAAGTACAGGCGGTCGGAGGTGTCGTAGTCGGTCGAGACGGTCTCGGGGTTGCAGTTGACCATCACCGCCTCGTACCCGAGCGCGCGGAACGTCTGCACGGCGTGCACGCAGCAGTAGTCGAACTCGATCCCCTGGCCGATGCGGTTCGGGCCGGAGCCGAGGATGACGACGCGCGCCGCGTCGCCCGCCGGCGGCCGCTCGTCGCGCTCGCCCCACGTGCCGTAGAAGTAGTTCGACTCGGCCTCGACCTCGCCCGCGCAGGAGTCGATGCGCCGGTAGACGGGCGGCTCGGCCTGCTGGCGGGCGTCCTCGGCCGCGAGCCCTGCGAGCTCCCGCTCGAACCAGGGGTGCAGGTTCTCCGGCCGCCACTCGAACGGCCCCTCGAGCCCCCGCTTCGCCTTCACGAACGCCTCCAGGAACGAGCGGCCGATCCCCATCGTCTCGCCGACCGACTTCATCTGCGTGCCGAGCGTGCGGTCGGCGCCCGCGAACTTCTCGAACGCGAAGCGCGGGATCTTGACGACGACGTAGTCGAGCGTCGGCTCGAAGCTCGCGGGCGTGGTGCGCGTCAGGTCGTTCGGCACCTCGTCGAGCGTGTAGCCGACCGCGAGCTTCGCGGCGACCTTTGCGATCGGGTAGCCGGTCGCCTTCGACGCGAGCGCCGACGAGCGCGACACGCGCGGGTTCATCTCGATCACGCGCAGCTCGCCGGTCGTTCGCTCCCGTGCGAACTGGATGTTCGAGCCGCCCGTGTCGACGCCGACCGCGCGGATGACCGCGATCGCGGCGTCGCGCAGCTCCTGGTAGGCCTCGTCCGAGAGCGTCATCTGCGGCGCGACGGTGATCGAGTCGCCGGTGTGCACGCCCATCGGATCGAGGTTCTCGATCGAGCAGACGACGACGACGTTGTCCGCTCGGTCGCGGACGACCTCGAGCTCGAACTCGTCCCAGCCCCGCACCGACTCCTCGACGAGCACCTGGCCGATCGGGGACTCGGAGAGGCCGCGCTCGACCTGCGCGCGCAGCTGCTGCGGGGTGTCGGCGAAGCCGCCGCCGTGCCCGCCGAGCGTGAACGCGGGCCGCACGACCGCGGGCAGCGAGACGCCCGCGAGGTCGTCGACGGAGGTGACGATGCGCGACGTCGGCACCTTCAGACCGCACGACTCGACGGTCGTCTTGAAGAGCTCGCGGTCCTCGGCGCGGCTGATCGCCTCCATGTTCGCGCCGATCAGCTCGATGCCGAGCTCGCGCAGGACGCCCGCGCCGTGCAGCTCGCGCGCGACGTTGAGCGCGGTGCCGCCGCCCATCGTCGGCAGTAGCGCGTCGGGCCGCTCCCGGCGCAGCACGCCTGCGACGCCTTCGAGGTCGAGCGGCTCGAGGTAGGTGCGGTCGGCGAAGCCGGGGTCGGTCATGATCGTCGCCGGGTTCGAGTTGACGACGATCGTGCGGAAGCCGTCCTCGCGCAGCACCTTCAGCGCCTGGCAGCCGGCGTAGTCGAACTCGGCCGCCTGGCCGATCACGATCGGGCCGGAGCCGACGAGGCAGATGGACTCGAGGTCTCGTCTTCTAGGCAACGGCCTTCAGCTCCTCGACGAACCCCTCGAGCAGGACGGACGCGTCGTGCGGCCCCGGGGAGGCCTCGGGGTGGAACTGCACCGAGCGGGCGCGCAGCTCCGGGTAGGCGAGCCCTTCGACGGTGCCGTCGTAGAGCGAGCTGTGCGTGACGCCCGACTCGTCGCCGGGCGCGACGGCGAAGCCGTGGTTCTGCGACGTGACGAGCACGCGCCTCGTCGCATGGTCGACGACGGGGTGGTTCGCGCCGCGATGCCCGAACGGCAGCTTGAACGTCTGCTTGCCGGTCGCGACCGCGAGCAGCTGGTGGCCGAGGCAGACGCCGAGGACCGGCGTGCGGCCGAGCAGCTCCTCGACGGTGCGCGCCTCCCCGCCGAGCGGCGCCGGGTCGCCGGGCCCGGGCGAGAGCACGACGCCGTCGTAGCCGGCGAGCGTGTCGGCGTCGACGCCGTGCGGGAAGACGTCGACGGCGGCGCCGGCGGCGGCGACGCGGCGGAGGATCGACCGTTTGCAGCCGTAGTCGACCACCGCGACGCGCACCGCGCCCTCCGCGGCGAACGTGTACGCCTCGCGCGTCGACACGCCGGCGACGAGGGCGGCGCCCGCCATCTGCGGCTGCGCGCGGACGGCGGCGAGCGTCTCGTCGAGGTCGGCGTCGCCCGCGACGGCGGCGGCCCGCATCGCGCCGCGCTCCCGCAGGTGCAGGACGAGCGAGCGCGTGTCGACGCCCGTGAGCGCGACGAGGCCGTGCTCGCACAGCCAGTCCGTCCACTCGGGCCCGCGCGCGTCGCGCATCACGACCGCCTTCGCGTGCGCACGGCGCGACTCGGAGCGGTGCTCGTCGACACCGTAGTTGCCGACCATCGGCGCCGTGAAGCAGACGATCTGCCCCTCGAAGCTCGGGTCGGTCGCGACCTCCTGGTAGCCGGTCATCGACGTCGTGAAGACCGCCTCGCCGAACGCCGGGCCGGCGGCCCCGACCGACTCGCCCTCGAAGACGGTGCCGTCTTCGAGGATCAGGCTGCCGCGGCTCACCGCTCGAACGCCACGCGGCCCGCGGCGACGGTCAGGGCGACGCGCCCGCGGAGGCGCTTGCCGAGGAGCCAGGAGTTGCCGGAGCGCGAGCGCAGCTTCGTCGCCTTCACGCGCCAGCCGGCTTCGAGGTCGACGAGCGTCAGGTTCGCCGGCGCCCCGACGGCGACGCGGGGCCGTTCGAGCCCGAAGATCGCGGCGGGGCCCGCGGACAGCCGCTGCAGCAGCGTCTCGAGCGGAAGCAGGCCCGGCTCGACGAGATACGTGTAGAGCGCCGAGAAGGCGGTCTCGAGCCCGAGCACCCCGAACGGCGCCGACTCGAACGGCACGTCCTTCTCCTCCGGCGCGTGCGGCGCGTGGTCGGTTGCGATCGCGGCGATCGCCCCGTCGCGCACCGCGTCGAGGAGCGCTGCGCGGTCGGCGGCGGTCCGGAGCGGCGGGTTCATCTTCAGGTTGGGATCGAGGGTGCGGATCGCCTCGTCGGTGAGGCAGAGGTGGTGCGGCGTCGCCTCGGCGGTGACGGGCGCGCCGAGCGACTGCCCGCGGCGCAGGTGCTCGACCGACTCGCGCGCCGACAGGTGCATCAGATGCACCGGCCGCCCGGTGTCGGCGGCGAGGTCGACGTCGCGGGCGACCATCAGGCTCTCGCCGAGCGACGGCCAGCCGCCCAGCCCGAGCTCGGCCGCGACCGCGCCGGCGTGGGCATGGCCGCCGCGCGTCAGCGTCGGCTCCTCGCAGTGCACGGCGATCATGCGGCCGGTGACCGCGTTGTACTGGAGCGCGCGCCGCATGACGCCGGCGGCGGCGACGGGGCGGCCGTCGTCGGTGAACGCGGCGGCGCCGGCGGCGGCGAGCTCGGCGAGCTCCGCGAGCTCCTCGCCCGCCTGTCCGCGGGTCAGCGCGGCCATGAAGCCGACGGGCACGTGGGCCTCCGCCTCGGCGCGGGCGCGCAGGCCCCGGACGAGCTCCGGCCGGTCGACGACCGGGTCGGTGTTCGGGACGGCGAGGATGGCGCAGTAGCCGCCGGCCGCCGCGGCTGCGGTGCCGCTCTCGATCGTCTCCTCGTCCTCGCGGCCCGGCGTGCGCAGGTGCACGTGCGGGTCGACGAACGCAGGGACGAGCAGCCGGCCTTCAGCCTCGACCACGCGATGCTCGTTCGTGTCGAGCCCTTCGCCGAGCTGCGCGACGACGCCGCCGTCGATGCGCACGTCGAGCAGCGCGTCGATCCCCTCGACGGGGTCGAGGACGCGCGCGCCGCGGATGACGAGGTTGTCCGCGCCCCGCCTGCCGGCGAGCACGGCGCCGGCGAGCATCACGCCACCCCCACGGCGGCGTCGACCGCGACGGGGCGGCCGGCGGTGAGCAGGTCGTAGAGCACCGCCATGCGCACGACGAGCCCGTTGCGCACCTGGTCGACGACGAGCGAGGCGTCGGAGTCGGCGACGCGCGCGTCGATCTCGATGCCGCGGTTCATCGGCCCGGGGTGCATCACCCGCTGGCCGTCGCGCACGCGTTCCGGCGTGATCCCCCAGCGGGCCGTGTACTCGCGCAGCGAGGGAACGAAGTTCGCGCCGGCGGCGATCCGCTCCTGCTGCATGCGCAGGACGTAGATCACGTCGGCGTCGGCGATCGCTTCGATGTCGTGCGTCGCGGGCGCGAGCCCGGCCGGCAGCAGCGCGGGCGGCCCGACGAGCGTCGCGCGCGCGCCGACCAGCTCGAGCGCCTGCAGGAGCGAGCGCGCGACGCGCGAGTGCGCGACGTCGCCGACGATCGCGACGTGGAGGCCGTCGAGCCGGCCGAACGCCCGGCGCATCGTGTAGAGGTCGAGCAGCGCCTGCGTCGGGTGCTGATGCTTGCCGTCGCCGGCGTTCACGACCCGCGCTCCCGTGGCGCGCGCCACGAACGCGGGCGCGCCGGCTTCGGGGTGTCGCAGGACGATCACGTCGGGCTCGTAGGCGGCGAGCGTGAGCGCCGTGTCCTTCAGCGACTCGCCCTTGTCGACGGACGAGCCGGAGGAGCGCAGCGTCAGCGTGTCCGCCGACAGGCGCTTGGCCGCGAGCTCGAACGACGACGACGTGCGTGTCGACGACTCGTAGAAGACGTTCAGGACGAGCCGGCCGCGCAGCGTCGGCAGCTTCTTCGTCTCGCGCTGCTGCGAGAGCGCGAACGAGTGCGCGGTGGCGAGCAGCCGCTCGACGTCGTCGCGCTCGAGGTCGGCGATCGAGAGCAGGTTGCGGCGCTCGGGGCGAGGCGGCAGCAGGTCGCCGCCGATCACGCGCAGGTCAGTCATCGCCGTCCTCCCCGTTCGAGCCGACGAGGAGGACGCGGTCGACCTCGTCGATCTCGACGAGCTCGACCTGGATGCGCTCGCCCTGCGCGGTCGGCAGGTTCTTCCCGACGTAGTCGGACCGGATCGGCAGCTCACGGTGCCCGCGGTCGGCGAGCACGGCGAGCTGCACGCGCTGCGGGCGGCCGTACTCGAAGAGCGCGTCGATCGCGGCGCGGATCGTGCGGCCGGTGTAGAGGACGTCGTCGACGAGCACGACCGTGCGGCCTTCGAGCTCGAAGTCGAGCTTCGTGTCGCGGACGAGCGGCTGCGGCCGCCGCGGCGCCTGGCCGCCGCGCACGTGGACGTCGTCGCGGTGGAAGGTGATGTCGAGCTGGCCGAGCGCGAGCGCGACGCCGGAGCGCTCCTCGACCAGCCGGCGCAGCCGCTGCGCGAGCGGGACGCCGCGCGTGTGGATGCCGACCAGCGCGACCGAGTCGAGGTCGTCGTTGCGCTCGATCAGCTCGTGCGCGATGCGGGAGAGCGTCCGCGCCACGTGTTCCTCGTCGAGGAGCACGCGGGCGCCGGGCAGGACGGCAGGGTGAGACATTCGACTCCTTTCCGGCCTCGCTGGACCGGGTTAAAGGGGCGTGTGCGGTTGCAGCATAGGCGATGGCGCCGGACGAAGTACCCTCGCCGTCGTGGAGGGCGAGCTTCTCGAGCGGTATGCCCGGCTGATCGTCGGCTTCGGCGCGAACATCCAGCCGGGCCAGCAGGTGCTGCTGATCACCTCCCCCGAGGCGGCGCCGCTCGTGCGGGCGATCGCCGCGCGCGCCTACGAGCGCGGCGCGCTGTTCGTCGACCCGTGGTGGTTCGACCCGTACGTCAAGCGGCTGCGGGCGCTGCACGCCGACCCGGAGACGCTCGAGTACGTGCCGCCGTGGTACGGCACCCGGCTGCTCGAGCTGTCGGAGGCGCACGGCTGCCGCATCTCGATCTCGCCGAACACGCCGCCCGGGCTCCTGGAGGACACCGATCCCTCGCTCGCCGGCCGCGACACGTTGCCGTCGCTGAAGGAGCACTTCCCGATCATCAACGCGAAGACGACGAACTGGCTGGTCGTCCCGTGGGCGGTGCCCGCCTGGGCGCGGCGCGTCCACCCGGGGCTCCCGGACGACGAGGCGATGGCGCGGCTCGAGGAGCAGCTCGTGTACGTGCTGCGGCTCGACGAGCCCGACGCGGAGGCGGCGTGGCGCGACCGGATCGGCCAGCTGCACGCCGCGGCGACGAAGGTCGACGCGGAGCGCTTCGACTCGCTGCACTTCGAGGGGCCGGGAACCGACCTGACCGTGGGCCTGCTGCCCACCTCGCGCTTCGCCCAGGACCGGCCCGGCACGACGACGGTCGACGGCATCGTCCACCACGCGAACCTGCCGACGGAGGAGATCTTCACGTCGCCCGACCCGGCCCGCACGGAGGGCGTCGTGAGCGCCACGAAGCCGCTCGACGTCGGCGGCACGCTCGTGCAGGGCCTGCAGGTGCGGTTCGAGGGCGGCCGCGTCGTCCGGATCGAGGCGCAGGAGGGCGCCGAGGCGCTGCGCGCACGGGTTGCGAAGGACGACAACGCCGGCAGGCTCGGCGAGGTGGCGCTCGTCGACCGCGACGGCCGGATCGGCAAGACGGGGACGGTCTTCTTCAACACGCTGCTCGACGAGAACGCCGCGAGCCACCTGGCGCTGGGGAACGCCTACGCGACCGCGGTCGGCGAGGCGGACCGCGGCCGGATCAACGCGAGCGCGATCCACATCGACTTCATGATCGGGTCGGACGACGTCGCCGTCACCGGCGTCAAGGCCGACGGGTCACGCGTCCCCGTGCTGCGCGGCGGCGCCTGGCAGCTCTGAGAGCCGGCGCGGCGGCCGCGCGCCCTTCCGGACGAGCGTCGGCTCGCCGCGCTCCCGGAACGGCACCTCGATCACGTCGAAGTCGCGCGGCACGACCGTGGGCGTGAACACGGCCTCGGCCTCGGCGGCGAGCTCGGCGCCCGCGTAGCGCGGCGACAGGTGCGTGAGCGCGAGCAGACGCACGCCGGCGTCGCGGGCGAGCTCGGCGGCCTGCCTGGCGGTCGAGTGCAGCGTGTCCTCGGCGCGGTCGCGCTCGTCCTCGCCGAACGTCGCCTCGTGCACGAGCACGTCGGCGCCCTCGGCGAGGATGCGCACGGTCTCGGTCGGCGCGGTGTCGCCCGAGAGGACGATCCGCCGGCCCGGGCGCGCCGGCCCGAGGACGGCGTCCGGGGTGAGCGTCCGCCCGTCGTCGAGCGTGATCGACTCGCCGCGCTGCAGCGCCCCGCGCTCCGGCCCCGAGGGCACGCCGAGCGCGTCGGCGGCCTCGACGTCGAACCGGCCCGGCCGGTCGTCCTCGACGAGGGCGTAGCCGACGGCCGAGACGCCGTGATGCACGGGGAAGACGAGCAGGCGAAACCCGTCGCGCTCGAGCGCGTCGCCGGCGCGCACCTCGGCGAGCTCGACCTCGTAGGTGAGCCGGCCGATCAGGCGGCGCAGGTCGCCGAAGAGCTGCTGCAGGCCGGGCGGCCCGTACACGGTCAGCGGCTCCTCGCGCTGGCGGAGCGCGAACGTCTTCAGCATCCCCGGCAGGCCGAGGTAGTGGTCGGCGTGGAAGTGCGTCAGGAAGACGTCGGGCAGGTCGGGCAGGCCGAGCGACGAGCGCATCAGCTGCCGCTGCGTCCCTTCGGCGCAGTCGACGAGCAGCCGGTCGCCGCCCCGCCGGATGAGCGTGGCCATGGGCGCGCGGCCCGCGCTCGGCGCGCTGGCGGCGGTGCCGAGGAAGACGATGTCGAGCTCCACGGGCGACGATTGTCGCAGCGGCGCGCCGCGGCCGAGTCGTTCGGGCTACGGCAGCACGAGCTTCTCGCCGGCGCGGATGTCGGCGCCGGGCAGGTGGTTCGCCTGTTCGATCCGCCAGATCGCGTCCTGGACGCTGCCGGCGTAGTGCCGCTCGGCGATCGACCAGAGCGTGTCGTACGGGCGGACGGTGACGACCTGCTTGCGGCCGTGCGCCTGCGAGGAGTGTGCCGCCGCGCTCCAGACGAGCACGGCTATCCCGACCAGGATGAGGATGCGGACGAACATGTGTTCGCCATGCTAGCGAACACCTGTTCGGTCCGTCAAGTCGGGCTGACGTCCCCGCTTCCCCGCCGGGCGACCGCCACGCAGACGCCTCGGTTCGAGGCGAAGCCGCGCCGGCACGCGAGCCGGGGCGGCGGGTCGGCGGGCGTCTCGAGCGGCGCCGCGGCCGTGTCCGACGGCGACCACGCGGCCGCGGCCCCGGTCGGGCACGCGTGGACGTCCGCGAGCTCGGTGCGCACCACCTGGGCGGCGTACTTCGGCTGCCAGCCGACCCGGTAGAGGCCGCTCTGCCAGCCGGCGAGGCTCGTCTCGTCGACCAGCTTGAAGATGTTGACGTTCGTGATCGACGCGTCGCACTCGGCGGTGTCGATCAGCCGCCGGTACCACTGGGCCTGGTAGTCGGGCGTGCCCGTCACCGTGTCGATGCCCCACCCCGCCGTCTCGACGCCGGTGTAGGCGGGCCCCGTCTCGAGCGTCTGGATGCCGACCTCGTTGAGGCTCACCGGCAGGCGGCCCGGGCCTACGGTCGGCTGGCCGCTGCCGGTGAACGCGTCGTAGAACGCCCGGTAGACGAGGTTCAGCGTCGAGACGCCGTACGACGGGCCGCCGGCGAGGCTGTTGCCCTGCGCGAACGGCACGGACTGCGGGATCGGGTAGGGGTGCAGGTCGAGCCCGTCCATGATCGGGCTGCCCGCGTACGGGCTCGCGCGGTACCAGGCGCCGAGCGCGGCGAGGAAGTCGAACGGACTCGAGTCGCGGTGCACGCGGCCGTCGACCGCGGCGCCGTGGGGCGACAGCCCGAGGCCCCAGACGAAGATGTCCGGGTTCACCGCCTTGAGCGCCCGGTAGCCGGCGGCGAGGAAGGCGCCGCAGGCGGCGGCCGAGACGAGCTGCCCGCTCGCCGAGTACTGCGGGTTGACGAACAGCGGCTGGTTGCACTCGTTCATCACGACGTAATGCGTCACCGTCGGATAGGTCGTGGCGAGGTTCGCGAGCCAGGCGGCGAAGCGCGGCGCGTTCGCCGGGTCGCCCGCCGCGGCCGAATGGCGCGGGTAGACGTCGAGCGTCACGGTGACGCCGGCGAGGTTCGCGGCGGCGAGCGCGTCCGGCAGGAAGTCCTGCAGCGTGAGGCCGTGGCCGAGGTCCTCGAAGCCGGTCGGCTGGGTGTCGTCCCAGCGCACGGTCATCGTGTTGTCGAACATCCCGAGGCTCGTGAGCGACGGGAAGAACGGGCCGGCGCCGCGGGCGAAGAGGCCGGCGTCGTCGTTGATCCCGAAGCGCACGCCGTCCGCGCCGGCCCGCGCCGCCCCGAAGCACAGGGCCGCGGCGAGGAGAGCGAGCAGCGTCAGCGCGCGTTTCACGTGCGGAGAGGGTTCGAGTGGGTGGGCGCTAACCCTGCAGGAGCGGCTCGACCGCGTCGAACAGGCGCGCCGGGCCGTTCCGCACCGGGTCGTCGGCGGGCAGGCCGGTCGCCTCAGCGGCCTCCGCGATCGCCCGCTCCGCGGCGGCGGCGTCGAGCTGGGCCGTGTTGACGGCGACGGCGTGCACCCGGGCGGGCCGCGCGAGCAGGCTGATCCGCTCGTGCAGCTCGACGATCTCGCGGAGCGGCGGCATCGGGAAGCGCTCGTTCTCGTCGACGTGCGTCTGGCCGGCGAGGTGGCAGAGGACGAACCCGTGCGGCGCTGCGCCGTGGACGAGGCCGAGCGTGACGCCCGAGTAGGCGGGATGGAGCAGCGAGCCCTGCCCTTCGACCCACAGCACCTCCCCGCCCCGCCCGACGCCGTCGAGGACGAGCTGCTCGGCGGCGCCGGCGAGGAAGTCCGCGACCACCGCGTCGACCGAGATGCCCCAGCCTGCGATCGCGATCCCGGTCTGCCCGGTGGGCACGAACTCGCTGCGGTAGCCGCGCCGCCTCGCCTCGCGGTCGAGCTCGAGCGACACCGTCATCTTCCCGATCGCGCAGTCGGAGCCGACGGTGAGGATCACCTTCGCGCCGTGCGCGAGGTTCGCGCCTGTCGGGACGTTGAGGCCGCGGGGCGGCTTGCGCAGGTCGCGCAGGGCGACGCCGTGTGCGGCGGCGAGCGCGGACAGCTCGTCGTCCTCGGTGAGGAACTCGTGCAGGCCGTTCTCGAGGTCGAGCCCGGCCGCGATGCACTGCTTCAGCAGCTCGCGCCACGTGGGCGGGAAGCGGCCGCCGGCCGTGGCGACGCCGACGAGCGCGGTGGTGGGCCGGTGCGCGAGCGCCTCGTCGACGGAGTGGACGAGCGGCACGCCGTCCTGCTCGTTCGCGGAGCTCGTCGAGTCGAGGATCGCGACGACGTCGCCGCGCCGGTAGCGCAGGACGCCGCGGGCCGTCTTGCCGTAGTGCGGGTCGTGCGACAGCCCCTCGCAGAGGAGCAGGAGCCTACGCTCGCGCGACACCGAGCCCCGGCCGGCCGGATGGAAGCTGCACGCCGTCGCTGAGGCGCACGCCGGGCCATGGGTCGTGCGCGAGCAGGAGGTTGCCGTCGAGGTCGACGTGGTCGGCGAGGCTCGCGATGTGCACGCCGGCGGCGATGCCGAGCCCGGACTCGACCATGCAGCCGAGCATCACGCCGAGCCCGAGCGCGCGCGCGGCGGCGGCCATGCGCACCGCCTCGCGGATGCCGCCCGACTTCGCAAGCTTGATGTTGACGCCGTGGGCGCGCTCCGCGCACGACGCGACGTCGGCGAGCGTGTGGCAGTCCTCGTCGACGTAGATCGGCACCGGCGAG
This sequence comes from Gaiellaceae bacterium, assembly GCA_035651295.1. Taxonomy (GTDB): domain Bacteria; phylum Actinomycetota; class Thermoleophilia; order Gaiellales; family Gaiellaceae; genus PALSA-600. The sequence goes on from DASRGA010000036.1 coordinate 15,107, forward strand.
CGCCGTTTCAGCTCGGGCCCGTCCGGGTCGCCCGCGGGGAGCGGCTGCTCGCAGTACTGGACGTCGATGCGCGGCAGGACGTCGAGCGCCTCGTCGAGCGTCCACGCCTCGTTGACGTCGCACTGCAGCGGCAGTGCGGTGACGCGGCGGACGGCGGCGACGCGGTCGGCGTCGAGCCCGTCGCGGCCGCCGAGCTTCAGCTTCAGCCGGCGGAAGCCCCTGCCGGCCACCCGCTCGGTGCGCCG
>DASRGA010000037.1:0-2373 GCA_035651295.1 Gaiellaceae bacterium
GAGCGTGCGCAGGCGCTCGGGGTGCTTGCGCACGAAGCGCAGGATGCCGCGCCAGTGCCACAGCGTCCGCCGCGTGAGGAAGCGCCGGTCGGTCACCGCCTGATGCTCGTGCTCGACGACCGCCGCCGGCACGTACCAGCGGTCCCACCCCGCCCGCGCCGCGCGGTAGCAGAGGTCGATGTCCTCGCCGTAGAGGAAAAACCCCTCGTCGAACCCGCCGAGCTCGTCGAGCATCGCGCGGCGCAGCATCAGGAAGCCGCCGAGCATCCAGTCGGCCTCCACCGGCTCCGACGGCACGTCCCCGAGGTGGTAGTGGCGCTGCTGCAGCCGGTACGGGTCGAAGAGGAGGCGCACGGGCGTGCGCCGCACGAGCGTGCCGGCGACCGTCGGGAACCGGCGCCGCGACGGCTGCACCGTTCCGTCCGGGTACAGCATCCGCGGTCCCGCGACGCCTGCGCGCGGACACGACTCGAGGAAGCTCCGCAGCACGGCGACCGCGTCGGGCCGCGGCACCGCGTCGGGGTTGACCGTGCACACGAGCTCGGCGGTCGTGTGCGCGACGCCGCGGTTGACGTTGGCGCCGAAGCCGCGCGGCCGCTCGTTCTCGAGCAGGACCGCCGACTCGGGCACGGCGCCGACGCTGTCGGCGACGTTGGCGACGACGACGAGCTCGTCGACCTGCGGCGCGAGCACCGGCAGCAGCCGCTCGAGGTCGTCGCGGTTCCGATGCGAGACGACGACCGCAGCCGTCCTCATCCCTGCAGCACCTCGCGGTAGACGGCGAGCGTCGCGCGCGCCGTCTCGGCCCACGAGAACCGCTCGGCGCGCTGCAGGCCGGCGGCGACGAGCCGGTCGCGCTCTGCGACGGCGCGCAGCACGGCCTGCCCGAGCCCGGCGCGGTCCGCGTAGAGCGCGGCGTCGCCGGCGACCTCGCGGAGCGCCGCATCAGCCGTCGTCACGACCGGCGTCCCCGACGCCATCGCCTCGACGACCGGAAGGCCGAACCCCTCGTAGCGCGACGGGACGACGACCGCCGCCGCCCGCCGGTACAGCCGGGCGAGCTCGTCCTTCGCGACGTACCCGCGCACGTCGGCACCGCGCGCCCGCAGCTCGCGCGCCAGCTCGGGCTCCCGCTCCGGGCCGGCGGCGACGAGCGGCAACCCGGCCTCGGCCGCGGCCTCGGCGGCGGCTAGCGGATCCTTCCGCGCCTGGATCGCGCCGACGTACAGCACGTAGCCTCCGCTGCCACCGTCGTCCCCGGGCGCGAACGCGGCATCGACGCCGTTCGGCGTGACCACGACCTTGGCGGCGTCGACGCCGTAGAGGTCGACGAGGTCGCGCTTCGTGCGCTCGGAGACCGTCAGCACCCGCGCGGCCCGGGATACCGCGCGCGGGACGAGCGTGCGGAACACGACGCGGTCGACCCGGCTCATCACCGCAGGGTCGCGCTCGAACGACAGGTCGTGCACGGTGACGACCGCCGGCACACGAAGGAGCGGCGGCAACACGTGCTGGAAGTGGACGAGCGCGGGCTGCAGGCGGCGAAGCGCACGCGGGACGCCGAGCGCCATTCGCAGCTCCTGCGTCCGGGCGCGCAGCTCGTACGACTCGACGCCCTCGGGGACGAGCTCGGGCCGACGGGTGAGCGCGACGAGTCTCAGGCCGCCCGCGGCGCGGCCGAGCTCGGCGAGCAGGTTCGAGACGTACGTCTCGTCGCCGGTGCGCCGGCGGCCGAGCACGTCGGCGTCGACGACGACCGGCGGCTCGCTCATGCGCGTCCCTCGCCGGCGCCGGCTCCCGCCGGGCGGAGCCCGGCTCCGCCGGCGCCTGACGCCGCAGACGCCACGGCGCCTTCCGGCCCCGTACCTCCGTACTGTGACCTCCGGCGCCGCACCGCCTGCGGCGCCCGAGGAACGTGCATGCACCTAGCGGTTGACACAGGGCGTCTCACCGTGCGACCTCGCGGTAGGCCGCGACGACCGCCGCGGCCGTCGCGTCCCAGCTGAACCGGGATGCGCGCGCTAGGCCTGCCGCACGCAGCTCCTCACGGCGGCCGAGCGCGCGCTCGATGCCGGTCGCGATCGAGTCGACGTCGCGCGGGTCGACGAGCTCGGCGGCTTCGCCCGCAACCTCTTCCATCGCGCTGCCTTCGCTCGTCACCACCGGCGTGCCGCAGAGCATCGCCTCGAGCACCGGGATGCCGAAGCCCTCGTACAGCGACGGGTAGGCGAAACAGCGCGCGCCGCGCAGCAGCGAGGCGAGCTCGGCGTCGCCGGGTCGCCCGAGCCAGCGCACGTGCGGGGCCTCGACGTCGACGGAGCCCCAGCCGCGCGCCCCGGCCACCCGCAGCTCGACGCCGAGCCGGCGCGTCGC
>DASRGA010000038.1:0-2279 GCA_035651295.1 Gaiellaceae bacterium
TATGCAGGACCGGGACGTGCCGCGGCCGAGCAAGGCCGACCGCCAGCGGCTGGTTGCGAGCCTCGTCCAGCGGCGCCGGCTCGGCAACCAACGGGAGCTCCAGGAGGCGCTCGCGGCGGCCGGGTGCCGGGTGACGCAGGCAACCGTGTCGCGCGACATCCGCGAGCTCGGGCTCGAAAAGGAGCCCGATACCCTCGGCGGCGAGCGATACGTGCTGCCCGGGCGCCGGACGCGCGTCGAGCCGCGCGAGACCTTGCAGTCGCTGCTCGCGCAGTTCGGCAAGAGCGCGGTCGCGGCGCGCAACGTGGTCGTGGTGCAGGCCGAGATCGGGTCGGCGCCCGCGATCGCCCGGGCGCTCGACCGCGTCCGCCATCCGCTGGTCGTCGGGACGCTCGCCGGCGACGATACGTGTCTCGTCGTCGCGCCCGACGAGCGTTCGGCCGAGAGCCTCGCGCGCGAGCTCGCCGGGGCGATGACCACCTAGCGCGGGGGAAGCCGGTCGGCCCAGGGGTGGGCGGCCTCGAGCTGCGCCGACAGGCGCAGCAGCAGCGCTTCGCCGACCGGCGGGCCGATCAGCTGCACGCCGACTGGAAGGCCGTCGACCATGCCGAACGGGATCGACACCGCCGGTTGCCCGGTGACGTTCACGATCGGCGTGAACGGCGTGAACGCGCCGCCGCGGCGGAACTGCTCCCAGGGATCGCTCGGCTCGAAGATCCAGCCGATCGGGACCGGCAGCTTCGCAAGCCCCGGCGTCAGCACGACGTCGACGTCCTGCCAGAACGCGACGACCTTGCGCGCGGTCAGCTGCAGCTTTCGCACCGCGTCGGCGAACGCGATGCTCGACGTGGCCGCCGCCGTCTCGGCGAGCGCCCGGTTCAGCGGCATCAGCAGCGAGGGGTCGCGCACCGGATAGAGCGCGGGCGTCACCTGCCACAGCACCGCGAAGACGTCGATCAGCTCCTCGGCGCTCCACGGCGGCGTTCGTTCCACGACGTCGTGCCCGAGGGCGGCCAGCGCATCGGCGGCGTCGCGCGCGACGGACGCGACGGCGGGATCGACCGGGTGTGGGATCGGCGGAACGTCGGTGAACGCGATCCGCAGCCGTCCCGGCTCGCCCCCGACCTCGTCGCTGAACGGCCGCTCCGGCGCCGGCAGCACGTTCGCGTCGCCCCACTCGTAGCCGGCGATCACGTCGAGGAACGCCGCCGCGTCGGCCACCGACACCGCGAGCGGGCCGCTCTGGGACAGCTCGAGCGAGCCCGAGACGTACGGCGCGGGCGACACGCGGCCCCGCGACGGCTTCAGCCCGAAGAGCCCGCAGCACGACGAGGGGATCCGGACCGAGCCGCCGCCGTCGGTGCCGTGTGCGAGCGAGAGGGCGCCGGCCGCGACCGCCGCCGCGGCGCCGCCCGACGAGCCGCCGGGCGTGCGCGTTCGGTCCCACGGATTGCGGCATGCGCCGTTCAGGTCCGACTCCGTCACCGCGGTGATCCCGAACTCGGGCGTGTTGGACTTTCCGACGACGACGAAGCCCGCCTCTTTCATGCGCCGCACGACCGCAGAGTCGGCGGCGGGGACGTAGTCGGCGAAGGCGCGCGACGAGAACGTCGTGCGCAGGCCTGCCGTCTCCGTCAAATCCTTGACGAGGATCGGCACGCCGGTGAACGGGCCGTCCGGCAGCGGGCCGGCCGCCGCGTCGAGCGCGGCGTCGAAGCAGTCCGTGACGAGGAAGTTGAGACTCGGGTTCGTCGCCTCGATGCGGTCGATCGCCGCCTGCACGACCTCCACCGCGGACCGCTCGCCCGCGCGGATCGCCTGCGCGTCGCCGAGTGCGCTCAGCGCCGGCCCGCGCGCCCGAACCAGAGCAGCACGCGGCGGACGAGCGAGATGCGGCCGCCGTGCATCTCCGGCTTAACGGTCGCCGTCTCCGCGCGCTGGAGCAGTGACGCCTTGTCGGGCTCGATGCGTTCCGCCTCGGCCGGCTCGCGGTACTCCGAGAGTGCATCGAACGCGGCGCGGTCGAGTTTGAGGGTCACCGTGCCGTCGACGATCGCCGCGACCTGCTCGGCCGGCACGTAGCGCGGTCGCCCGAGCAGGCTGCCCGCGACTGCGAGTCCGTCGAAGATGTCCGTCTGCTGGTCGCCCGTCACCTCCTCGACGCGGCCGAGCTCTTCGCCGTCGGCGCCGTCGACCCGCCAGCCGGGCTCGATCAGCAGCCACGAGACGGGATCGGCCATCAGACGTTCCTTCCGGCGACCATCCAGGTCGGCCCCTGC
>DASRGA010000039.1:0-104906 GCA_035651295.1 Gaiellaceae bacterium
GATCGATGTCCAGAACCTGCACCTTGACCGTCTGGCCGATCTCCAGGACCTCGGACGGGTGGTTGACGTGGCTCCAGGAGAGCTCGGAGATGTGGATGAGGCCGTCCATCCCGTCGAGGTCGACGAACGCGCCGAAGTCGACGATGTTCGAGATCTGGCCCTCGACCACGTCGCCCGGCTGCAGCTTGTCGAGGATCTGCTGCCGCTGCTCCTTGCGCTCCTCCTCGAGCACGGCGCGGCGCGAGAGCACGACGTTGTTGCGCGAGCGGTTGAGCTCGATCACCTTCGCGCGCAGCTCCTGGCCCAGGAACTCGTCGAGGTCCTGGACGCGGCGGATGTCGACGAGCGACGCCGGCAGGAAGCCGCGCACGCCCAGGTCGAGGATCAGGCCGCCCTTGACGACCTCGATCACGCGCCCGGTCACCGGGTCGCCGGACTCGGCGGCGCCCTCGATGTTCTTCCAGGCGAGCTCGAAGCGCGCGCGCTTCTTCGACAGGATCAGGCGGCCCTCGGCGTCCTCCTTCGTCAGCACGAGCGCGTCGATCTCGTCGCCGAGCGACACCTCGTCGGACGGGTTCACCGAGCGGCGGATCGACAGCTCGGAGACCGGGATGACGCCCTCCGACTTGTAGCCGATGTCGACGAGCACCTCGTCCTTGTCCACGCGCACGACGGTGCCGTGCACGACCTGCCCCTCGTTGATCTCGGGGAAGGTGGACTCGTAGTCGGGGACGAGCTCCCCGTCGGGCCCTTCGACCCAGACTCCTGGTTCCTTCTGCATGAGGTCGTTGCTAGCCAAGCGGCCGGGAAGTATAGCCACGAAGTTCCTACGCTCCGGCAGGGGCGGACGGTTTTTGGCTCAGCTCTTGGCGTCGGCCCAGTTGTCGCCGACCCCGACGTCGACACCCAGCGGCGGGTCGAGGTCGTAGGCCCCGCACATCTCCTCGCGCACGAGCTCCCGCACCTTCGACACCTCCGGCTCGGGCACCTCGAGCAGGAGCTCGTCGTGCACCTGCAGCACGAGCCGCGCGCCCCTCCCCTCCTCCTGCAGCCGCCGGGCGATCCGGATCATCGCCACCTTGATGATGTCGGCGTTCGAGCCCTGCATGACGAAGTTGACCGCCACGCGCTCGCCGAAGCCGCGCGTCTGGCGGTTCGACGCGCGGATCTCCGGCACGGGCCGGCGGCGGCCCAGCAGCGACGTCACGTAGCCGAGCCGCGCCGCCTCCTCGATCGTGCGCGCGATGAAGTCCTGGACGTGCGGGAACCGCGCGAGGTACGCGTCGATGTAGCGCTGCGCCTCGTCGCGCGGGATCTCGAGGTTCTCGGACAGGCCGAACGCCGAGATGCCGTAGACGATCCCGAAGTTGATCATCTTCGCGATCGACCGCTGCGCGGCGGTCAACCTGGCCGGCTCGACGCCGAGCACCTCGGACGCGGTCGCCGTGTGGATGTCCTCGCCGCGCGCGAACGCCTCGCGCAGCTTCGGCTCGCCCGAGACGTGCGCGAGGATGCGCAGCTCGATCTGCGAGTAGTCGGCCGACAGGAGCCGGTGCCCCTCCTCGGCGATGAACGCGGAGCGGATCTCGCGGCCGAGATCGGTGCGGACGGGGATCGACTGCAGGTTCGGGTCGGACGTCGAGAGCCGGCCGGTCGCGGCGACGGTCTGGTTGAACGTCGTGTGCAGCCGCCCGTCCTCGTCGGAGATGAGCGACGGCAGGGGCACGAGGTAGGTGTTGAGCAGCTTCGAGAGCTCGCGCCACTCCTCGATCACCGGCACGATCTCGTGCTCGCCGCGGATCGAGCGCAGAACCTTGGCGTCGGTCGAGTAGCCCGTCTTCCCCCTGCGCCCGGCGGTCAGCCCGAGCTTCTCGAACAGGATGCGTCCGAGCTGCTGCGGCGAGCCGAGCACGAACTCCTCGCCGGCAAGCTCGAGCGCGCGCGTCTCGAGCTCCTCGACGCGGTCGGCGAGGCGCGCGGTGATCTCGCCCATGCGGTAGGTGTCGATCTTGACGCCTTTCTGCTCCATCGCCGCGAGCACCGAGGTGAGCGGCAGCTCGACGGTGCGGTACAGCTCGGTGACGCCGCGCTCGTCGAGGCGCTCGAGCAGCGGGCCGATCAGCCGCCTCGGCGTCTCGGCGCGGCGGACGAGCGCCGTCGTCTCCTCGTCGGCCGCCGGCGCCGGGAGCAGCTCGACGCCGTACTCGGCGGCGAGGTCGTCGAGCTCGTACGACGCACGGCCGGGGTCGATCAGGTACGCGGCGAGCAGCGTGTCCTCGCGCGCGTCGACGCGCAGCGCCTTTGCGTCGTGCACCACGAGGTCGCCGTCGACGCGGGCCGGCCGCGGGCCGACGGTGACCGTCTCGCCGTCGGCGACGGCCGCCCGGTCGCCGATCGCCGCATAGCCGACGACGCCGCGGAAGTCGAGCTCGCCCTCCCGCCACGGCACTTCGACGCCCGTCACCTTGAGCGGCGCCGACGGCACCGCCGCGTCGAGCTCGTCGACGCGGCCGAGCAGCGCGCGGAACTCGAAGCGGCGGAAGATCTCCTTCAGCTGCGCCCGGTCGGGCGGCTCGAGCACGAGCGCCGCCGGGTCGCAGTCGATGTCGAGGTCGCGGCGCATCGTCGCGAGCTCCTTCGACGCGCGTGCCAGGTCGGCGTTCTCGGTGATGTTGCGGGAGCGCGCCGGCGAGAGCTCCGAGGCGTGCTCGATCACCGCCTCGAGCGACCCGTACTGCGCGATCAGCTGGCCCGCGGTCTTGTCGCCGATGCCGGGGACGCCCGGGATGTTGTCGGAGGTGTCGCCCTTCAGGCCGATGAAGTCCGGCACCTGCTCGGGCGTCACCCCGTAGCGCGCGACGACCCGCTCGGGCGTGTAGACGTTGACGTCGGCGACGCCGCGCGGCGTCATCATCAGGCAGACGTTCTCGCTGCAGAGCTGGAAGGCGTCGCGGTCGGTCGAGACGACGCAGGTGCGGATCCCCTCGCCGTCGGCGCGTGTCGCGAGCGTCGCGATCACGTCGTCGGCCTCCCAGCCCTCGAACTCGAGGTTGCGGTAGCCGAAGGCCTCGACGATCGGCCGGAAGTGCGGGAACTGCTCGCGCAGGAGGTCCGGCATCGCCCGCCGCCCCTCCTTGTAGACGACGTCGGCCGCCTCGGCGACGGCCGCGCGGTGCACGGGCCGGGAGTCCCACGCCACCGCGACCCCTTTCGGCCGGTAGTCCGCGAGCAGCTTGAAGAGCATGTTGGTGAAGCCGAGGAGCGCGTTCGTCGGCTGGCCGTCGGTGGTCGCGAGCTCCTCGGGCAGGGCGAAGAACGCGCGGTAGGCGAGGTTGTTGCCGTCGACGATGAACAGGTCGCAGTCGCGCGCGGGGCCGTCGTCCAGCTCCAGCTCGGCTCCCGTCAGCGTCTTCGGCGACACAGTGCGAGGGTATCGTCCGGACGCGGTGCCGCCCCTCGAGATCCACGCACTTTCCGAGCTTCGGGCCGAGGCGGCGGCGCTGCTCGCCGAGCGCTTCGCGCGGCAGCGCGCGGCCGAGCCGCTCCTGCCCGAGGTGGACGACTTCGAGCCGCTGCTGCCCGAGCAGGGGCAGGTCGCGACGCGCGGCGGCGAGGCGGTCGCCTACCTCGGCGGCGCGCTCGACGGCGACCTCGCCCGCTGGCAGTTCGCCGGCCATGCCGCCCGGGAGCCGGAGGCGCTGCGCGACCTCTTCGCGCTGCAGGCCGGCGAGCTCGGCGTGCGGCGCTTCATGCTCACCGTGCCGGCCACCGACCCCGTGCTGGTCGACGTCTGGTTTCGCCTCGGGTTCGGCTGCCAGGCGGTGTGGGCGGTCCGCGAGGCGGAACCCGTCGAGCCGGTCGAGTTCGGCGGGACGATCCGGCCGGCGACCGAGGACGACACGCAGGCGGCGGTCGAGCTCGGCGGCGTGCTGGCCGAGCTCCAGCTGCAGCCGCCGAGCTTCTCCGACCGACCCGTGCCGTCGGTCGAGGAGCGCGCCCGCGAGCTGCACGAGTGCCTCGGCGACGACCGCTTCGTCGAGCTCGTCGCCGAGCGCGGCGGCCGCGCCGTCGGCTGGCTCAGCCTCTACCGGCGGCCGGAGGGCGACCTGCGCGTCCCGGCGGCGAACATCGACCTCGCGTTCGCGGCGACGCGGGCCGACGTCCGCGGCTCCGGCGTGGGGCTCGCGCTCACCGGCTACGCGCTCGCGTGGGCGGTCGAGCACGGCTGCCGCTCGGTGACCGTCGACTGGCGGTCCGTGAACCTGCTCTCGTCCCGCTTCTGGCCGAGACGCGGCTTCCGCCCGCAGTACCTGCGGCTCTACCGGTCGGTGCCGTGATCCCGTCGGCCTCGTCGCTCGCGCTGTTCTGCCTCGCGTCGGTCGCCCTGGCGGTCGTGCCGGGCCCGGCGGTCGCGTACATCGTCACGCAGAGCGTCGACAAGGGGCGGCGCGCGGGGCTCGCCTCCGCGCTCGGCGTCTCGAACGGCGGCCTCGTGCACGTCGCGGCGGCGACGGCCGGCCTCTCGGCGCTCGTCGCGTCGTCCGCGACCGCGTTCACGGCGGTCAAGCTGGTCGGCTCCGCGTACCTGATCGTGGTCGGCATCCGCCGGATCCTCGGCAGGGACGCCGACGAGGACGACGAGCAGCCGTCGCCGGCGCGGCACCGGAAGCTCTGGGCGCAGGGCGTCGTCGTCAACGTGCTCAACCCGAAGACCGCGCTCTTCTTCCTCGCGTTCCTGCCGCAGTTCGTGGACGCGCACCGCGGCTCGGTCGCGCTTCAGGTGGCGTTTCTCGGCGTGATCTTCGTCGCGATCGCGTTCACGTCCGACTGCGCGTACGCGGTCGCGGCCGACCTGCTGGCGGGCCGGCTTCGCCGCAGCGGCCGGGGCGCGAAGCTGCGACGGTGGGCGTCCGGCGGCGTGTTCGTCGTGCTCGGCGTGACCGCGGCGGCGGCCCGCCGCGCGACGTGACGCGCGTTCCGCTCCTCTACGACTCCCGGCTGCTCGTCGCCGACGCGTCTCCGGAGGACGTCGTGCTGCGGCCGCCGCCTGAGCGCGAGGCGCTCGGCGACGTCGCGCGCGGCGTGCGCGACGCGCTCGCCTTCCCGCTCGCCGGCGAGCCGCTGGAGCGGCTCGCCCGGCGCGGCGGCACCGCGACGGTCGTGATCGAGCCGCCGGCGCTGCCGATCCCGAGCACGCCGGTCGGGCCCCGCCACGTCGCCGTCGCGGCGGCGGTGGACGAGCTCGACCGGCTCGGCGTCTCGCAGGTGACGATCCTCGTCGCGGGCGGGCTCGCGCGCCGCGCGACGCCGCGCGCGATCGGGCAGCTCGTGCCGCCGGAGTTCCGGCGGCGGTTCAGGGGCCGCGTGATCGTCCACGACGTCGAGGGGGACGACCTCGTCACGCTCGGCGCCGCCGGGGGAGTGCCGCTGCGGGTGAGCCCAGCGCTGACCGAGACCGATCTCGTCGTCACCGTCACGGCGGCCGAGACGGTGCTCACGGGCGGGCCGGCCGCGCTCCTCGCGGCGGCCGGCTGGGAGGCGCTCGCCGCCGCCGGCGCGCCGTCGCTGCTCGAGACCGGCGGCTCGGCGGGCTGGCAGGTCGCCGTGGCGCTCGAGCAGCTCCTCGCGGCGCGCGTCCCGGTCACCGGCGTCTCGCTGCTCCTGAACGCGCCGCGGACGGACGCGATCGAGCGGCTCCTCTCCTCCCCGGTCCGGCGGCTCTACCAGGTCGCGCCGAGCCGCCTCCGGCGGAGGCTGCTCGAGGAGGCGCCGCGCGAGCTGACCGCGGCCGCCGCGTACGGCGGCACGCCGTCGGTGGCGCACATGGAGGCGCTGCTGCGCGGGATCGTCTTCAAGGGGATCGAGCTCGCGGAGCCGCTCGACGCGCTCGTGGTGGGGATCCCGCCGACGACGCCGTGGCTGCCGCGCGAGCCGCCGAACCCGGTGACGGCCGCCTACCTCGGGCTCGGGCTCGCGCTGCGGCTGTGGCGCAACGAGCCGCCCGTGCGCGAGAACGGCACGCTCGTGCTCGTGCACCCGTTCGTCCGCCGGTTCCCGCGGCCGACGCAGGAGCCGTACCGCGCCCTCTTCAACGACCCGGAGGCGCTGCACGCACCGCCTCCGCATCCGGAGCGCGCGGCGGAGGCGATCGCCGAGTACCGCGCCGGCCGGGGCTGCCATCCGCTGCTCCCGCTCGTCGAGTGGCGCGCCTGCGCGGCGGTCGCCTCGCGCCTGGGCGCGGTGCTCGTCGCCGGCTGCCGCGACGCGCACGCGGCGCGGCGGCTCGGCTTCGTGCCGCAGCACAGCCTCGGGGCGGCGCTCGACGTCGCCCGTGGCCGCGGCGCGGAGCGGATCGGCTACCTCCTCTCGCCGCCCTTCCACCCGCTCGTGGTGGGCGGGGGTTTATGACTCGCCGAGGTAGGTCTTGCGGACCTGCTCGTTCGTCTTCAGCGCGGCCGCGTCGTCGGCGAGCACGATCCGGCCCGTCTCCATCACGTAGCCGCGATTCGCCGCGTCGAGCGCCATCAGCGCGTTCTGCTCGACGAGGAGGATCGAGGTGCCCTGCTCGTTGATCTGGCGGACGATGTCGAAGATCCGCTCGACGAAGATCGGCGCGAGGCCGAGCGAGGGCTCGTCGAGCAGGAGCAGCGTCGGCCGCGCCATCAGCGCTCGGCCGATCGCGCACATCTGCTGCTCGCCGCCGGACATCGTGCCGGCCTTCTGGTGGCGCCGCTCCTGCAGCCGCGGGAAGAGCTGGAAGACGCGGTCCATGTCCTCGCGGATGCCGGCGCGGTCGCTGCGCTGGAAGGCGCCCATCTCCAGGTTCTCGGTGACGCTCATGCGCGGGAAGAGCCTGCGGCCCTCGGGCGACTGCGCGATGCCGCGCTTCACGATCTCGTGCGGCGCGGTCGTCGTGATGTCGCGCCCCTGGAAGACGACGCGGCCCTGCCGCGGGCGGTTGAGGCCGTTGATCGAGCGCAGCGTCGTCGTCTTGCCGGCGCCGTTCGCGCCGAGCAGGGTCACGATCTCGCCCTCGTGCACCTCGATCGAGATCCCCTTCAGGGCGTGGATCGAGCCGTAGTACGTGTGCACGTCGTCGAGCTGGAGGAGCGGCGTGCGGTCGCCGTTCGCGCTCACGACAGCCCCTGCCGCTTCATGTCCTCGACGGCGGCCTTGCCGAGGTACGCCTCGATCACCCGCTCGTTCTGCTGCACCTCGCGCGGCGAGCCCTCGGCGATCTTCTCGCCGTAGTCGAGCACCGACACGCGGTCGGAGACCCCCATCACGACGCGCATGTCGTGCTCGATCATCAGGATCGTGAGCCCGCGCTCGTCGCGCAGCCGGCTGACGAACGCGGTGAACTCGGCGGACTCCTGCGGGTTCATGCCGGCCGTCGGCTCGTCGAGGAGCAGCAGCTGCGGCTCGGTGGCGAGCGCCCGCGCGACCTCGAGACGGCGCTGGTCGCCGTACGACAGGTTCTTGGCCGTCTCGTGCGCGACGCGGCGCAGGCCGGTGAACGCAAGCAGATCGAGCGCGCGGTTCCGCGCGGCCTGCTCCTCGCGCTTGACGGCCGGCGTCCGCAGGACGGAGGCGAACAGGTTCGCCTTCAGGTTCCCGTGCATGCCGACGAGCACGTTCTCGAGCGCGGACATGTTCTGGAACAGACGGATGTTCTGGAACGTCCGCCCCATGCCGCGCTGGGTGATCGCGTGCGGCGGCTTGCCGGTGACGTCCTCGCCGAGGAACGTGATGCGGCCGGCGGTCGGCTTGTAGACGCCGGTGAGCATGTTGAAGAAGGTCGTCTTGCCGGCGCCGTTGGGGCCGATGAGCGAGATCACCTTGCTGCGCGGCACCGTGAAGTTGACGTCGTTGACGGCGATGAGGCCGCCGAACACCTTGCGGACGTCCTCGGCGACGAGCACGTCGCCGTTCTCGCTCATCCGACGGCCCCCGCGTGCTCGACGCTGTATTCGGGCTCGTCGTGCACGCCCTCGTGCAGCTCGGCGGCGCGGCGTCTCGACGGGATCAGCCCTTCGGGCCGGAAGAGCATCACGATCAGGATGATCACGCCGTAGATGCCGGAGGCGTACAGCGGCACGTCCAGGTTCGGGTGGTGGCTGCCCACGTGGATGTTGGAGTTGATCCACGCGCCGGTGTTCGCCAGGCCCTCCTGGTTCAGGTAGGCGAGGAACGCGCCGCCGACGATCACCCCCCAGATGTTCCCCATGCCGCCGAGGATGACCATGCAGAGGATGAACACCGAGATGTTGAAGAAGAAGTCGCCGGGGAAGGTGGCGCTCTTGAACGTCGCGTAGTACGCGCCGGCGATGCCGCCGAAGAACGCGCCGCTGGCGTACGCCCACGTCTTTGTGCGCATCAGCGGGATGCCCATCGCCGCCGCGGCGGTCTCGTCCTCGCGGATGGCGATCCACGCCCGGCCGAGGCGCGAGTACTGGAGGCGCAGCGAGCAGAAGACGGTGAAGAGGAGCAGCGCGATCGCCGTCCAGAAGAAGACGTCCGTCCCCTGGATCTGGTGGCCGAAGACCTTCGCCGAGCAGCACTGCAGATAGTTGGCGGGCAGGAACCCGCCGGTCCAGCTCGACAGGTGATGGCCGAAGCCGATCGAGTCGATCGGCGTGATGCCGTTCGGGCCGTTTGTGATGTTCTGGCCGAACAGGTTGTCGCCGTTGCGCGCGATCTGCGGCAGGATCTCGCCGAAGCCGAGCGTGACGATCGCCAGATAGTCGCCGCGCAGCCGCAGCGTCGGCAGCCCGATCACGATCCCGAACAGGGCCGTGATGACGCCGGCGAGCAGGAGCAGCGCCCAGATCGTGACGTGGATGCCGGGCAGGTTCGGGTCGATGCCGATCGCGCCGAGGTGCCAGGTGACGTGCGGGAACTGCAGCGACGCGAACCAGGCGGCGGTGTACGCGCCGGTGGCGTAGAACGCGACGTAGCCGAGGTCGAGCAGGCCCGCGTAGCCGACGACGATGTTCAGGCCGACGGCCATCATCACGAACACGAGCATGTAGACGCCGGTTGCGACGTCCGGGAAGACGCCGAACAGCGGCATCGTGAACATGCCGGACTGGTAGAAGGGGTAGAGGACGGCGAGGACGAGCGCGAGCAGCGGCATCGCCCAGCCGCGGTGGCGCTTCGGGATCCACGAGGCGGCGAAGCCGATCGCGAGGGCGAGCAGGAGCGAGCGCGCCCCCGTGAACGCGTGGGTGAGCGCCGAGACCAGGAACGGCACGAGCAGCGCGCCCTGCGCCGCGGCGCGCCACGGGAGCGGCGGCAGCTTGAAGATCCAGTAGACGGCGGCGACGGTGAGGACGCCGTAGCCGAGCGAGTGGTCGAGGAAGTAGAGGAGGAGCGCGAGCACGACCTCCGCGGCCGCGGTGATCCCGAAGCGCTGCAGCTCCGGCAGCGCGCGCCACTGCGTGCGCAGCTGGTTGCGGAGGCCGACGTCCGCCGTCATCCGCCCTCGGGGGTCCGCTCGCCGAGGAGGCCCTCGGGGCGGAAGACGAGGATCAGGATCAGGATCGAGAACACGATCGACTCGGTCCAGTCGGAGCCGGGCATGTGCCAGGGGAGGCCCTCGTTCCAGGCCTGGATCAGCCCGATCAGGATCGCGCCGAGGACGGCGCCGGGCAGGTTGCCGATGCCGCCGAAGACGGCGGCGGTGAACGCGATCAGGCCGAGCTGGAAGCCCTGGTCGTAGCGGACGGTCGTCGTCCACAGCGAGTAGAGGAGGCCGGCGGCGCCGGCGAGCGCGCCTGCGATCAGGAAGGTGAACGAGATCGTCCGGTTGACGTTGATCCCCATGATCGCCGCCGCGTCCTTGTCCTGGGCGGTGGCGCGCATCGCCTTCCCCTGCCGCGTGCGCTGCACGAGGTACGAGAGGGCGAGCAGCACCGGGAGGGTGATCAGGACGACGAGCAGGTGGTTCCACGCGTAGCTCACGCCGCGGAACGCGAAGACGTTCGAGTGCGGGAAGACGTCGGGCGCCGTGACGTAGTTCGGGCCCTTCCAGGCGAGGCCGACGTCCTCGATGATGAAGCTCATGCCGATCGCCGTGATCAGCGGCGCGAGGCGCGGCGCGCTGCGCAGCGGACGGTAGGCGACCAGCTCGATCGCGGCGTTGATCAGGCCGCACGAGAGCATCGAGAGCAGGAGCGTCGCGAAGACGATCGGCACGATCACCCAGCCCTGCCCCTGGTGGAGGTTGAAGAAGCTGGTCGCGTAGGTGATCGTGAACATGCCGCCGAGCATGAACACGTCGCCGTGGGCGAAGTTGATCAGCTCGAGGATGCCGTAGACGAGGGTGTAGCCGAGCGCGACGAGCGCGTAGACGCAGCCGAGCGTGAAGCCGATCAGCGTGATCTGCACGAACTGCGACGGCGAGACGGCGAACTCCTTGACGAGCAGCGCCACGAGCCCGACGAGCAGGAGCATGGCGATGCCGCCCGTGATACTCGGGCGCTTCAGGCGAGTCGCGAGAACCGGGACGGAAGCGTCGGAGCTCATGTGTTGGGGGCCGCGGCGCGCACGCCGTCCGCGCGACTTTACGCCATTCCGGGGAAAAGTCCTACGGGGCTACGATCAGGGCGCCGGCCGAAGTGGCGGAACTGGCAGACGCGCCGGACTCAAAATCCGGTTCCCTTCGGGGAGTGTGGGTTCGATCCCCACCTTCGGCACTCGATCTCCCGACGGACCCGAGGTTCCTCCGCCGGCCGAACCGGCACAGTAGGCTTTGGTCCCCGCTGCCGCCCCGTTGCCGTCCGGACGCAGGGGTTTCGCCATGACGACGAAGAACTCCCTTCGCCTCGCCCTTCTCTTCTCGTCTCTCGGCCTGCTCGGTCTGCTCGTGGTCGGGGCTGACGCCGCCCCGAACCCGGCGACGCGGCCGGTGGTCGCCGCTCCGAGACCGCCCTCGTCCTACCCGCTGCCGCGCCGGGCGACGGTCGTGTCGACGGGGGCGCAGCTTGCCCGGGCGCTCGCGCACGGGCGGCGCAGCATCGTGCTGGCGGATGGCACGTACGCCAGCCCGTGGCCGTTCGTCCTCGCAAGCGGCTCGCACCTCTACGCGCAGCACCCCGGCCGCGCCGTGCTCACGACCGGGCTCGTGATCGGCGGCAATCGGGACCGCGCCGGCGCGATCGTGCAGGGCCTCGCGTTCGACGTCCACGACCCGACGAAGACCCTGCAGGGCGCCGAGCTCGACCTGTGGGGCGCCGCCGCGACGGGCGCGCAGGTGCTCGACTGCACCTTCGAGGGCAACTGGGACATCCCCTACGGCCTCGTCGACCTGCAGCCGGCGGGCCTCTCCGTCGAGCGTGTGCGCTTTCGCCACTTCGGCGACGGCGCGCTCCGTGTGTCCGACAACCGGCCGGTCCCGCCGGGGGAGGGGACAGCGCAGGTCGACACGATCACCGACGTGTCCGTCGACGGCGTCAGTCGCCGCATCCCGGGGTCGTCGCAGGGCACGGCCGAGTCCGGTCTCTGGATCGGGCAGCCCGTCGTAAACGGCGTGCATCGGATTCGCGTCCGCGACGTTGCCTGGGCCGGCATCGAGACCGTCAACAACGCGTCGAACACGCAGTTCAGCGACCTCGACGTCGACCTTGGCGGGCCGCACGCGGCGCTCGGCGTGGCGTTCTACCTCGAGCATTGGAGCCGGAGCCTCGCCATCGACCGCTTCCGGTTCACCGGCGTCAAGACGGGGTTCACGGCCGAGTGGAACGACCCGGCATGGGGAGGCACCGCCGCGGCGCACGACACCACGATCCGTGACGGCCTCGTCGACGCGTCGGGCTGGACGAAGGGCGGCCGCAGCGTGGGTGTGTTCCTCGACCAGGGAACCGACTCGACGACGGTCTCGGGCGTCACCTTCGCGCACATGAACTACGCCGGCATCGTCGCCTACAACGTCATCGGCCGGAACAGCTTCGGCGGCAACAGCTTCCGGCTGCCCACGGGCGTCCCGCGCATCTCGACGCAGCACATGTAGGACTGCTCAGCGCCCGAGCGCGGCCGCGATCGCGGCCACGTGCTCCGGCGTCGAGCCGCAGCAGCCGCCGACGACGCGCACGCCCCGCTGCGCGTAGCCGGCGACGTGCCGCGCGAGGTCGGCGGGCCCCGCCTCGTACACCACGTCCTCGCCGACGACCCGCGGCACGCCGGCGTTCGGCTTGACCCACAGCGGCAGACCGGCCGCCGCCGCCAGAAGCTCGTCGACGATGCGGTCGGTATCCGCAAGCGACTTGCCGCAGTTCGCTCCGAGCGCGGCGACGCCGAGCGGCGCGAAGGCGCGCACCACGTCGGTCGGGCTCAGGCCCATCATCGTCCGCGTCCCCTGGTCGAAGCTGTACGACACGACGACCGGCAGCTCGGTGGCGCTCCGCACGCCCTCGAGCGCCCACAACCCCTCGTCGAGCGAGAAGAAGGTCTCGAGCACGAGCAGGTCGACGCCGCCGGCGGCGAGCGCGCCCGCCTGCTCGGCGAACGTCGCCACGGCGAGCTCGCGAGTCAGCGGCCCGAGCGGGTCGGTGAGGTGGCCGGTCGGCCCGATCGAGCCCGCCACGAGCACGCCGGGCCCGACCGCGTCGCGGGCGATCTGCGCCGCCCGCGTGTTCACCTCGACCGCGCGGCCGTGGAGGGCCTCGTCGGCGAGCCGCAGCGAGCTGGCGCCGAAGCTGCACGTGAGGACCAGGTCGGAGCCCGCCGCCGCGAACAGCCGGTGGAGCTCCGCGACCCGCTCGGGCGCCTCGACGACCCATTCCTCCGGCGCCTTGCCCGGCTCGATCCCCATCGCGTGGTAGTTCGTGCCGGTCGCGCCGTCGGCCAGCAGCACCGGGCCGGCGGCCAGCGCGTCGAGGAAGGACGGCATCAGGCGTTCAGCTCCGCCAGCCGGCGCGCGACCCGGGACGCCGCCCGCGCGAGCTCGCCGGCCGCCTCCGCGTCGCCGGCCACCGACGTCTTCAGCTGCGCGCGCACCGCGCCGGCGAGCTCGGCGAGCGAGTCGGCGCACGCGGCGATCTCCTCCGGGACGCGCACGATCGCCGCCCGGTGCGCGTCGCTCCGCTCGGCGAGGAACGCCGTGTAGGCGGCGGCGTCTTCGTCCGCGAGCTCCACGAGCCGCGACCCGAGCGCCTTCGCGCGGGCGACGGCGGGCTCGTCGCGGGCGAAGCGCGCCGCGAGCTCGACGAGCGCCGCGGCGAGCGCGCCCGTCAGCGCGGTCGCCGAGCCGCTCGCGGGCGCGGGCGTCCGCTCGCCGAGCGCCGCGAGGAACTCACCGACCGACTGCTCGCTCAGCACCGTGGCGGTAGAACGGGACGGGCTCCGGCGGGAGCGGCGTGTCGCCGCGGATCAGGTCGGCGGCCTTCTCGGCGACCATCATCGTCGGCGCGTAGATGTTGCCGTTCGTGACGTACGGGAAGACGCTCGCGTCGACGACCCGGAGGCCGTCCAGCCCGTACACGCGCAGCGTGTCCGGGTCGACGACGTCGCCCATGCGGCAGGTGCACGACGGGTGCAGCGCCGTCTCGGCGTCCCGCGCGACCCAGTCGAGGATCTCCTCGTCGGTCTCCACCGACGGGCCGGGCGACAGCTCGCCGCCGTTGAACGGGTCGAACGCCGGCGCGCCGAGGATCGCGCGGGCCGCGCGCACGCACTCCACCCACTCGCGCCGGTCCTGGTCGGTCGAGAGGTAGTTGAAGCGCAGCTGCGGCTTGACGCGCGGGTCGGCCGACACCGCCCGCACGCTCCCGCGCGCGTCCGAGTACATCGGCCCGACGTGCAGCTGGTAGCCGTGGCCCTGCGGGGCGGTGCCGTCGTAGCGGACGGCGATCGGCAGGAAGTGGAACATGACGTTCGGGTACGCGACGTCGTCGTTCGAGCGGATGAAGCCGCCCGCCTCGAAGTGGTTCGACGCACCCGGCCCGGACTTGAAGAGCAGCCACTGCAGCCCGACGCGCGGCCGCGCCCGCCAGCGGTAGTACGGGGCCATCGTCACCGGCTGCTTCGACGCGCACTGGACGTAGACCTCGAGGTGGTCCTGCAGGTTCGCGCCGACGGCCGGGAGGTCGTATATCACCGGTATACCGCTGGCCTCCAGCTGCTGTGCGTCGCCGACGCCGGAGACCTGCAGGAGGTGCGGCGAGTTGATCGCGCCGCCGCAGAGGATCACCTCGGCCGCCCGGATCAGCTCGCCGCCGACCTGGACGCCGACAGCCCGCGTGCCCTCGAAAACGACGCGCTCGACCAACGTGTTCGTGCGCACGGAGAGGTTGGAGCGGCCGAGCGCCGGATGGAGGTAGGCGCGCGCGGCGCTCCAGCGGCGGCCCCCGGAGATGTTGCGGTCGAACTTCGCGAACCCCTCCTGCCGGTAGCCGTTGACGTCGTCGGTCAGCGGGTAGCCGGCCTCCTGCACCGCGGCGAAGAACGCGTCGAAGAGCGGCCCCTCGGCGGGGCCGCGCTCGAGCACGAGCGGCCCGCTGCCTCCGCGCCACTCGTCCGCGCCGGCGACGCACGTCTCCATCCGCTTGAAGTACGGCAGGCAGTGCGCGTAGTCCCAGCGCTCGAGGCCCGGCTCCGCCGCCCAGCGCTCGTAGTCGAGCGGGTTGCCGCGCTGGAAGATCATCCCGTTGATCGAGCTCGACCCGCCGAGCACCTTGCCGCGGGCGTGGTAGATCCGCCGGCCGTGCATGAACGGCTCCGGCTCGGACTCGTAGCGCCAGTCGTAGAAGCGGTTGCCGATCGGAAACGACAGCGCCGCCGGCATGTGGATGTAGAGATCCCAGCGGCTGTCCCAGCGGCCGGCCTCGAGCACGAGAACCCGGGTCGGCCTGTCCTCCGTCAGCCGGGCCGCGAGGACGCAGCCCGCCGACCCGCCGCCGACGATGACGTAGTCCCAGGCATCAGACGCCACGCGGGCTCACGTCCTCGAGGACGATGCGCATCAGGTCGCGGATCGAGACGATGCCCACCGGCGCCTCGCCCTCGAGGACGGGCAGGTGCCGGAAGCCGCCGTGGATCATGATCACGCCCGCGTGCTGCGCCGTCTCGCCGGCCTCCACCGTCTCCGGGTGCGGCGTCATCCAGTCGGACACGCGTCCTGACAGATCGCCGGTGCCGGCGGCCCGCAGCACGTCGCGCTCGGTCAGGATCCCGACCAGCCGCCCGCCGCGCACGACGAGCACGGCGCCGACGTTGCGCTCGTTCATCGCGGCGGCCGTCTCGACGAGCGCCGCATCCTCCTCGACGGTGAGGAGGCTCCGGGTCATCACTTCTCCGATCGTCTTCATCAGTCCCCCAGCTCCTTCCGGCGACGGTCGACGAACGCGACGAGCTCTTCCTGCAGCCCCGCGTCGATCGGCGGCTGCTCGTACTCGTCCAGGGTCTTGCGCCAGATCTCGGATGCCCGCGCCGCGGCGTCCTTGCCGCCGTTCCGCGACCAGCGCTCGTAGTTCTCGGTCGACGAGAGCAGCGGGCGGTAGAAGCACTCGCGGAACCGCTCGAGGGTGTGCGCGGCGCCGAGGAAGTGCCCGCCCTGCCCCACCTCCTGGTGCGCCCCGTACGCGAGCGTCTCCTCGTCGATCTTCAGCGGCTCGAACACCTCGTGCAGCATCCGCAGCAGCTCGACGTCGACGACGAACTTCTCGTAGCACGACACGAGCCCCGACTCGAGCCAGCCGGCCGAGTGCATGACGAAGTTCGTGCCCGCGAGGAACGTCGGCCACAGCGTCATCGCCGCCTCGTAGGCGGCCTGCGCGTCGACGGCCTGGGACGACGTGAGCCCGCCGCCGCCGCGGAACGGCAGCCCGTAGCGGCGGGCGATCTGCCCGGTGCAGAGGAGCCCGACCGCCGACTCCGGCGTGCCGAAGCTCGGCGAGCCCGACTGCATGTCGGTGTTCGAGAGGAACGAGCCGAACACGACGGGACAGCCGGGCCGGACCGTCTGGACGAGGGCGATGCCCGCGAGCGCCTCGCCCACCTGCTGGGCGAGCGTCGACGGCACCGACACCGGCGACATCGCGCCCATGAGCAGGAACGGGGTGATCACGAGCGCCTGGTTGCGCTTCGCATACGCGAGCAGCGCCGACAGCATCCGGTCGTCGTAGCGGAGCGGCGAGTTGACGTTGATCAGCGAGATGATCGCGGGCGTCTGCTCGAGCGACTCCGCGCCGAACACCATCTCCGCCATCGCGATCGTGTCCTCGGCGTTCGGCCCCGACGTGACCGAGCCCATGAACGGCTTGTCGGAGAGCGTCAGGAGCGCGTACACCATGTCGAGGTGGCGCGAGTCGAGCGGCCTGTCGTTCGGCTCGCAGATCGTGCCGCCCGGCGTGTCGAGCTGCGGGAACGCCTGCGACAGGCGCACGAGGTTCTCGAAGTCGGCGTAGGTCGCCTCGCGCCGCTCCAGCCCCTCGCGCACGAACGGGCAGCCGTAGACGGCGCCGAACGCCATGTGCCTGCCGCCGACGTGGATCGTGTGCTCGGGGTTGCGCGCCTGCAGGTCGAACTCGCGCGGCGCCTTCGCCACCTGCTCGAGGATCCAGTCGGGATCGAACTTCACGAGCTGCCCCTCCACCTTCTGCCCTGCGGCCTCGAGCACCTGGATCGCCTCGTCGTGCAGGAAGTCGATGCCGAGCTCGGACACGATGCGGCGCCAGCCGCGCTCGAGCTCCTGCAGCGACGCCTCGTCCAGGATCTCGTACCGCGGCAGGTCGTTGATCAGCACGTCTCAGGCCTCCAGTAGGTGTTCGAGGGCATGTTCGAGGCCGGCCTCGCCGGTCTCTCGGATCTCGAGCGGCAGCGCGAGCCTGGCGGCGGCGGCTTCGGCCTGCGCCCGGAGCCGGTCGGTCGGTTGCTGCGCGAGCCAGACGACGCGCTCGTAATTGCCGAAGTAGTCGTCGCGCAGCTCGGGGTGGCGGTCGAGCCCGAGGCCGCGCCAGACGACGCGGTCGAAGGCGCGGACGAGGAAGTCGGTGAGGTAGTAGGTGCCCGCCTCGTGCTCGGCGAAGCCGCCGAAGAGCTGGTAGCAGTCGGCCCCGGGCAGGCGGCGCCGGTCGTCGAGCGCGCCCCTGGTGCCGCAGTCGGCGTAGCCGACGAGCTCGGCGTCGCCGATCGCCTCGCGGATCCGCTCGGGGCGGTTGTGCAGCTCGGGCGGCAGCGGGCGCACCTCGAGATCCCAGCCGCGGCGCCTGGCGATGCGGTCGATGTGCAGCGCGAGCGCGCCGCAGGCGACAACGGTCTTCGTCATCCGGGGAAGGCGAGCTGGTCGATGAACAGGTCGTTGAAGTCGCTGCGGCCGGAGAGCTCGACGTAGTCGACCTCGTCGAGCACGGCGTTCGCGGCGGCCCGCTCGGTGACCGACAGGGCGGCGATCTTCGCGCCCTCGCCGGCGACGTTGCCGGCCGCCACGATCCGCGGCAGCGGCAGCCTCGGCACGAGCCCGATCCGCACGGCGCTGGCCGCGGTCAGGTACGAGCCGAAGGAGCCGCCGAGCAGCACCTGCGAGATCTCGGCCGGGTCGACGCCGAGCTCGCGGCAGAGGATCGTCCAGCCGGTCGCGATCGACGCCTTCGCGAACTGCAGCTCGCGCACGTCGCGCTGGGTCAGGAAGACGCCCGGGGCGAGGTTGAAGACGGTCTCCTCGCCGATCTTGCCGAGCTGCGGCGCCGAGCTCTGCACGTAGCGGCCGGAGTGGTCGAGGATGCCGGCCGCGACGAGCTCGGCGACCGCGTCGACGAGGCCGGAGCCGCACAGGCCCATCGGCTCGACGTCGCCGATCACCGTCAGCTGCAGCTCGCCGTCGACGATCCGGACGCCCTCGATCGCGCCTTCGGCGGCGCGCATCCCGCAGCGGATCTGCGCCGCCTCGAACGCCGGCCCCGCCGGCGCGGCGGTCGCGAGCGCCCGCTCCGACGAGCCGAGCACGATCTCCGAGTTCGTGCCCACGTCGATGAAGAGGCGGACGCGCTTGTCCAGCGTCAGCCCGGTGGCGAGGATGCCCGCCACGATGTCCGGCCCCACGTAGGCGCCGAGCGCCGGGAAGAGCACCGCCGGCGCCCGCTCGTGCACCCGCAGGCCGAAGTCCGACGCCTTCGCCTCCGGCAGCCTGCGCGCCGCGATCGTGAACGGCGCCATCGAGAGCGGCTCCGGGTCGATCCCGAGCGCGAGCTGGATCATCGTCACGTTCCCCGTCACGACCACCTCATATATCTCTCGGATATCAACCGACGCCTCGGCGGATATCTCCTCGACGAGCTGCGCCAGCGTCTCGTGCGCCAGCACGCGCAACCGCCCCAGCGCCTCGGGATCCATCATCGTCGCGCTGATCCGCGAGATCACGTCCGCACCGAACGGCTGCTGGCGGTTCAGCACCGAGCGCACCGCGAGCGGCTGGCCCGTCTCCAGATCGAGCAGCGTCGCGACGACGGTGGTCGTGCCCAGGTCGAAGGCGACCGCATAGCGGCGCGCGGTCGTGTCCCCGGGCTCGACGTCCAGCAGCAGGTCGTCGACGAGCACCGCCGTCACCTCCCAGCCGGCGTCGCGCAGCGTCCGGCCGAGCCCGCGCACGAGCTCGAGCGGCACGCGCAGCTCGACGTCGTCCATCGCCGCGAGCACCCGCTCCAGGTCCGACGCCTGGTCCTCGAGCGTCGGCTCCGACAGGCGCAGGAACCGCTTCTGCACCGCCGGCCGCAGGATCACGTGCCGCCCGACCCCCGCCAGCGCCGCCTTCGGCCGCGTCTGCAGCGGCGGCACCTCGACGACCAGATCCTCCGCCGCCTGCGCCCGGCAGGCAAGCCGCCAACCGGCCCGCAGCTCCTCCGGCGAGAACGCGCGCGGATCGACGCTCGAGACCTCCTGCACGCCCGAGGCGACCCGCACCTTGCACTTCTTGCAGGTTCCGTGACCGCCGCACGTCGAGTCGATCGCCACCCCGTTCCAGGACGCGCAGTCGAACAGCGTCGTCCCCGCCGGCACCCGCGCCTCCTTCGCCTGGCCGTCCGCCTGGCGGAAGACAAGCCGCACCCGGTCCGGGTGCGCCTCGGTCGGGAGCTCGTCGATCACGAAGCCTCCGCCATGGCCGCCGCCGCCTGCTTGGCGCGGTAGGCGGCGATCCAGCTCGCGCCCCACTCGTCCTTGCCGAGCAGGAAGTCGCTCGCACGCACCGCCTCGACGATCTCGCGCGAGCGGGCGTCCATGATCGCGCTCGTCAACCCGTGGCTCGCGGCGATCGAGAGGAACGCCGCGCCCAGCGTCTCGCGGCCCGGCAGCCCGAACGACGTGTTCGACGCGCCGCAGGTGGTGTTGACGCCGAGCTCCTCACGCAGCAGCTCGAGCGTCTCCAGAAACAGGGTCACCGCGCGCGGCTCCGCGCCGACCGGCATCGCAAGCGGGTCGATCACCACGTCCTGCGGCGGGATGCCGTGGTCGGCCGCCGCCGACACGATCTTCTTCGCCACCTCGAGCCGGCGCTTCGGGTCCATCGGGATCTCGTCGTCGTTCGCGAGCCCGATCACCGCCGCCCCGTGCCGCGCGACGATCGGCAGGATCGCCTCCAGCCGACCGTCCTCGCCCGTCACCGAGTTGACGAGCGCCTTGCCCTGGTACGCCGACAGCCCCGCCTCGAGCGCCTCGATCACCGACGAGTCGATGCACAGCGGCAGCTCGGTCAGCCCCTGCACGAGCGGCACCGCCCGCGCCATCAACCCGACCTCGTCCGCGAGCGGGTCGCCGACGTTCACGTCCAGCATGTCCGCACCGCCGGCAACCTGCTGGGCGACGTCGACCTCGAGCCGCGAGAGATCGCCCTGCTGCAGCTCCGCCTGCAGCTTCTTGCGGCCGGTCGGATTGATCCGCTCGCCGATCACGCAGAACGGCCGCCCCGGCCCGATCACCACCGTCCTAGACGGCGACTCGAGAACTGTCTCCACTCGACTCTCGCTCCTTGCGCGTCGGGATTCCGAGGCGGCCGCACAACCGTGCGATCCCCGCCTCCTTGCGAAAGCTGATCAGGTGCAGGCCGCGCACCCCCGGCAGCGAGCGCGCCGCCTCGGCGAGCTCGCAGGCGACCTCGAAGCACTCGGCCTCCGGGTCGGCCGCCCGCTCGCAGCGCTCGATCACCGCCGCCGGCACCGAGATGCCGGGCACCTGCTCGTCCATGAACCGCAGCGCCTTCGGCGAGCGGACGAGGCAGATCGACGGCAGGATCGCCACCCGCTCGGCGAGGCCGCTCTCCACCGCGCCGGCCATGAACGCGGCGAGCGGCTCGGTGTCGAACCCGACCTGCAGCTGCAGGAAGCGCGCCCCCGCCCGCGCCTTCTTCCAGGCGCGCGCGACCCGGTAGTCGACCGGCGGCGCCGCCGGGTTCTCGACCGCGCCCACGAACAACCTCGGCGCCGGGTCGAGCGCGCGGCCCGACAGGTAGCGGCCGCGGCGCATCGACTCCGCAACCGCGACGAGCTGGATCGAGTCGAGGTCGAACACCCGCCGCGCCTCCGGCTCGTCGCCCGCCGTCACGTCGTCGCCGGTCAGGCAGCAGACGTTCTCGATCCCGTGCAGCGCCGCCCCGGCGATCTCGGCCTGCAGCGCGAGCCGGTTGCGGTCGCGGCAGACGAGCTGCATGATCGGCTCCATCCCGAGCTGCTTCAGGGCGATCGCCACCGCCAGCGGCGAGGCGTGCGCGTGCGCCGCCGTGTTGTCGGTCGCGTTGACCGCGTCGACGTAGTCCGCGTACGGCTCGAAGAGGCGGTGCACCGCCTCGAGCCCGCCCGCGTTGACCGTCAGCAGCTCGGCCGTGACCACGAAGCGCCCGGCGGCGACCGCCTCCTCAAGCCTCGACATGCCACCCCGCCGGCGCGACCTTGTCGCGCTTCGTGATCAGGTTCACCCACGACGACGTCCCCCACAGCCGGTTGTCGACCGGCTTTCTGAGGTCGTCGAGCTCGTGCGCCCACGGCGTCCTCGGCGCCCGCTCCACCGCCTTCACCCACACGCAGCGCATCTCCGGCTTCACCTCGCAATGCCCGTCCGGCCGCACGCCGCCGCACGGCCCGTTGCGCAGCGTCTTCGGGCAGTTCATCGGGCACGTCATCCCGGTCGAGTGCAGCACGCACTGGCCGCACATCCGGCAGCCGAAGACCGGCTTCTTGACCGCCGCCTCGATCAGCGCGACCGGCTTCACACCGCGACCGCGGAACGGCGCCGCTCGATCAGATCCTTCGCCAGACGCACCGCCGTCGACGCGTCCGCCGCGTAGCCGTCCGCGCCGACCGCGTCCGCGTACTCCTGCGTCACCGGCGCACCGCCGACCATCACGATCACCTCGTCGCGGACCCCCGCCTTCTGCAGCGCGTTGATGTTCGCCTTGAACATCGGCATCGTCGTCGTCAGGAACGCCGAGAAGCCGACGATGTCCGGCTGGTGCTCGACCACCTTCTCCACGAACGTCTCCGGCGCCACGTTCACGCCCAGGTCGTAGACCGTGAAGCCCGCGCCCTCGAGCATGATGTTGACGAGGTTCTTGCCGATGTCGTGCACATCGCCCTTCACCGTCCCCATCACGTAGGTGCCGATCGGCTTCGCCCCCGTCTCCGCCAGCAGCGGCCGCAGGATGTCGAGCGCACCCTGCATCGCCCGCGCCGCGATCAGCATCTCCGGCACGAAGTAGTCGCCCCGCTCGAACCGCGCCCCCACCTCCTCGAGCGACGGGATCAGCGCCTCGTACAGCAACTTCTCCGGATCCATCCCGTCCTCGAGACCCGCGTTCACGAGGTCTTTCACCTCGGGCGCGTTGCCGACCAGGGTGTTGTCGTAGAGCCCCTGGAGAATCTCGTCGTGGGTCATGCCGCTCCTTCGGTGTCGTCGTGGTGTCCCAGCCGTGCAGAGAGCAGCGCCGCCTGACGGACGAGCTCGGGCGCGAGCTCGCGGATGCGGCGCGGGGGAAGGCGGAACGTCGGTGCGGAGATCGAGAGCGCCGCGAGCGCGACGCCGTCCGGCCCGAGAACGGGCGCGGCGATCGCGGCGAGGCCCTGCTCGAGCTCGTCGATCGCGACGGCGTAGCCCTGCGCGCGCACGGCCGCGCCGTCGGCGGGCCGGTCGGCGGCGAAGGCGCGCAGCACCTTGCCGTTCGCGGTCGTCTCGTACGGGACGCGCCGGCCGACCCAGTTCGTGCCGCCGACGAAGTGCCGAGACTCCTCCTGCGCGAGGTGCTCGACGCCGAGCGGACCCGGCACGCCCAGGTTGACCGTCTCGCCCGACAGCTCCGACAGCGCGCGCAGCATCGGCGCGGCCAGCTCCACGAGCGTCGCGCCGCCGTCGCGGTGGGCGAAGCGGAGCAGCACCGGGCCGGGGCTGATACGCCGGTCGCCGGCGCGCTGCACGAGGCCGCGGCGCTCGAGCGCACCGACGAGGCGGGAGGTGGTCGACTTCGGCAGCGCCGCCCGCTCGGAGAGCTCGGACACCCCGAGCGGCCGCGGCGACTCGACCACGGCGACGAGCAGGTCGGCGGCGCGGTCGATTGCCTGGGTGCCGGTCTCGGCGGCCATCGATGCCCATATGGTGGAACATGAGTTCCACGCCTGTCAAGAACCGTCCGCTTCGTCAGTCGACGGCCGCCGCCGGCTCCCGGCGCGGGCGCACCGCCGAGGCGGGCCGGGGCAGCCGCAGGCTCAGCACGACGCCGAGCACCGGGGCGACCGCGCTGATCGTGAGCGCGGCCTTCAGGTCGACCGAGTCGGCGACGGCGCCGAGCACGACGGCCGCGACGCCGCCGATCCCCATCGCGAGCCCGACCGACAGGCCGGACGCCATGCCGATGTGCCTCGGCAGGTAGAGCTGCGACAGCACCATCGTCACGCCGAAGGTGCCGACGACGCAGACGCCGACCAGCATCAGCGCGAGCGCGCCCACCATCCCGCCGACGTAGACGAACGTCAGCGCGAGCAACGGCACCGCCGCCTGGGTGACGACCAGGGTGCGGCGAAGCCCGACCCGGTCCGCGACGGGGCCGAGCACGAGCGTGCCGACGGCGCCCGACATCAGCATCAGGAAGAGCAGCCGGTTGCCGTCCGCCTTCGAGTGCCCGAGCGAGACGAGCCAGAGCGGCACGAACGCGAGCAGGGTGAACCAGGCGATGCTGCGCAGCGCGATCACGCCGCCGAGCAGCGCCATCGCGCGGCGGTCGTCCTCGCCGTCGATGCTCGCGGCCGCGACCGTCGAGCCGGACGCGAGCCCGGCGAGGTAGGGCGAGAGGCGGAGAAGCCCGAGACCGGCGAGCGCGACCGGGACCATCGCGAGCGTGCCGGCCCACAGCCCGAGCGAATCGACGAGCTGGCCGGTGACGAACGCCCCCAGGGCGTAGCCGGTGTTGCCGCCGATGTTGAAGTACGACATGCCGCTCGCGCGCTTCCGGCCGCTCGCGTAGGCGCCGAACTTCGCCCCCTCGGGATGGAACGCGGCCACGCCGAGCCCGCCGGCGAAGACGAGCACGGTGACGAGCGGATAGACGGGCGAGACGGCGGCGCCCGCGATGCCGACCGCGGCGAGCAGCGTCCCGCCGGGAATCAGCCAGAGCGCGCCGCGCCGGTCCGACCACAGGCCGAACAGCGGCTGCACGAGCGACGAGGACGCGGTCGAGGCGAGGAGCAGCAGCCCCGCGAGCGCGTAGCTGAGGTGGAAGCGGTCGGTCAGGAACGGGATCAGCGCGGGCACCGAGCCGGAGGCGAAGTCGACCGCGAAGTGGCCGCCCGACAGCGCCGCCATCGCGCGCCGGTCGATGCCGTCCCTCACCGGCTCGATGCTAGCCCGAGAGCGTCGCGTGCCGCGGCAGCCCGTCGTCGGGCAGCGAGTACCAGTCCGGCAGCTGCGACACGTAGACGTGCGCGCGGATCGCGAGCCCCGTCGGCTCGTCGAGGCTGCCGGCGGCGATGCTTACGGTCCGGGCGGCGGGCGCGTCCCAGAAGAGGCACGAGCCGCAGGCGGAGCAGAATCCCCGCCGCGCCTCGCTGTCGCTCTCAGGGCTCACGACCCAGCGAAGCGTGTCGCTCGCAAGAAGCACCAGGTCCTCGCGGAGCGCCGCGGTCGCGGGCCAGGCGGCGCCGCTCCAGCGCCGGCACTCGACGCAGTGGCAGACGAGCACGTCGCGCAGCGGGCCGCGGACCTCGAAGCGGACGGCCCCGCACAGGCAGCGTCCCGTCATTCGGCCTCGAGCGCCTCGACCAGCAGGGTCGACACGTCGGCGACGCGCAGCTCGGCGCCGACCGAGCGCATGCCGTCGTCGAGCATCACCGTGCAGAACGGGCAGGCGACGGCGAGGGTGCCGGCGCCGGTCGCCGCGGCTTCACGGGCGCGCTCCTCGTTGATCGCGCCGGCTCGCTCCTCCAGCCACATGTGCGCGCCGCCGGCGCCGCAGCAGAAGGTGCGCTTGCCGCGGCGCTCCATCTCGACGGGCGTGCCGACGGCCGCGACGAGCTCGCGCGGCTCGCTGCGGATGTCGTTGTGGCGCGCGAGATAGCAGGAGTCGTGATACGTGATCTCGGCGTCGCTCCTCGCCGGCGCGAGCTTCCCGTCCCGGACGAGCTGCGCGAGCAGCTCGGTGTGATGCAGCACCTCGTAGCGGCCGCCGAAGTCGGGATACTCGTTGCCGAGCGAGTTGAGGCAGTGCGGGCAGCTCGCGACGATCTTCGTCACGCCCGCGTCGTTCAGCGTCGCCACGTTCCGCTCGGCATGCGCCTGGAAGACGTACTCGTTTCCCATGCGGCGGGCCGGGTCGCCGGTGCACGACTCGCGCGCGCCGAGGATCGCGAAGTCGACGCCCGCACGCTGCAGCAGCTTCACCGTCGACTCGGCCGCGGCGCGTGCGCGCTCGTCGTAGGCGGCGGCGCAGCCGACCCAGTAGAGAATCTCCGGCGCCGGCTCGCCCTCCTCGACGACGCGCACGCCGAGGCCCTCCGCCCACGCCGCCCGGTCGCCCTGCGGCTTGCCCCACGGGTTGCCGATGCGCTCGACGTCGCGCAGCATCGACTCCGCCTCGGGCGGGAAGCTCGACTGCATCATCACGAGCTCGCGGCGGAGGTCGACGATGTGGTCGACGTGCTCGATCGACACGGGGCACTCGTGGATGCACGCGCCGCACGTGACGCAGTCCCACACCATCTCCTCCGGGACGCCGTTGCCGACGATCCGCGTGAGCTCGCCGCCGGCGAGCAGGTCGGGGCCCTCGGCGAACAGCTGGTCGCGTACGCCCATGACGAGCAGCTTCGGCGAGAGGAGCTTGCCGGTCGCATACGCCGGACAGACGTCCTGGCAGCGGCCGCACTCGGTGCACGAGAACGCGTCGACCATCTGCTTCCACGTCAGGTCGGCGATCGTGCCGACGCCGAACCGCAGCTCCGCCTCAGGGACGTCGAAGCGGAGCGGCTCGAGGCGGCCGCGGCGGCCCGTGCGGCCGAACCAGACGTTCACGGCGGCGGTGGCGATGTGCAGATGCTTCGAGTACGGCAGGTAGACGAGGAACGTGAGGATCACGCACACGTGCGCCCAGACGAAGACGCGCTCGAGCACCTGCGGCGCGGGTATCGCCCCGGCGGCGGCGTTCGACAGGAACGACCAGTGCGCGGGCCACTCGTTCAGCCCGGCTGCGATTCGCGACGCATGCCAGCCGAGCAGCGTCACGACGACGAGCGCGATCAACCCGAGGATCAGGTCGGCCTCGCCGCGGTGCGACCCGGCGAACCGCTTCGGCCGCACCACCTTGCGGATCCAGACCGCGGCCGCGATCCCCGCCAGCACGGCGAGGACGAACACGTCGACGAGCGCCATGAACCAGCCCTGCCGCCCGAGCCACGGGAAGCTCGCACGCCGGTCGACGGCGCCGATGCCCGCCATCACGATCGTCGGGAAGAGCACGAGGAAGCCCCAGAAGATGAGCGCGTGCATCGCGCCGGGCACGAGCCGCTGGAACAGCTTGCGCTGCCCGAGCACGATCGTCGCCTCGTTGCGCACCCGCGCGGGGATGTCGCCGCCGCGGTCGACGGGCTTGCCGGCGCGCACGAGGCGCACGAGGAGCAGCGCGCGCCGGGCGAAGAGCGTCCCGGCGGCTGCGAGGAGCGCCGCGAGGGCGACGGCGCCGGCGGCGACCGCTATGAGCCCTGCGCCTTCCTCAGCTCGGCGGTGATCGCGGGGACGATCTCGTGCAGGTCGCCGACGACCGCGTAGTCGGCGTGCGCGAAGATGGTCGCCTCGGGGTCGGCGTTGATCGCGAGCAGCTTCTTCGCGCCCTTGCAGCCCGCGATGTGCTGCGTCGCGCCGCTGATCCCGCACGCGATGTACAGGTCGGGCGACACCTTGGTGCCCGTCTGGCCGACCTGGTCGGCGTGCGGCCGCCAGCCGGCGCTCGTCACGACGCGCGAGCAGCCGACCGCGCCGCCGAGCAGCGCCGCGAGCTCCTCGAGGATCGCGAAGCCCTCGGCCGAGCCGACCCCGCGCCCGCCCGAGACGACGACCTTCGCGTCGGCGAGCGAGACCCTGCCGCCCGTGTCGGGCGCGACGTGGTCGACGACCGTGACCGCGCCGTCGAGGTCAGGCGACAGGGTCTCCGCCTCGACCTGACCGGTGCGAGCCTCGAAGGCGAACGGCGCCGCGGTCATCAGCTTCCGGGGCGAATGGAGCCGCGCCTCCTCGAGGAGCGTCCCGCCCCAGCGGATGCGCGTGAGCTCGTCGCCGCGCACCTCGGTGACGTTCGCGGCGAGCGGCAGGTCGAGCTGGGCGGCGACATGCGCGAGCACCTCGTTGCCGCGGTCGGAGCCCGGGCCGACGACGTCGTCGCCGCCTGCGGCCGCGACGATCGCCTTCGCCCACGCGGCCGGGGCGTAGGGGCCGTCGACGCGGACGGCGCGGACCTCGCCGAGCTGCCCGCCGAGCGTCAGCGCCTGGAGCGACAGCTCGTCGTCGCCCTCGACGAAGACGACCACGGTCATGCGACGCCGAGCTCCCGCATCACCTCGACGACGCGCGGCGCCGCCTCGGGGCCGCTGCCGAGGCTCTCCGCCTGCTTGCGCGCCCCCTCCGGGACGACGAGGCGGAGCTTCTCGAGCCTCGACGCCGGCCGCTCGACCGGAATCGACGCAAGCGGTTTCCCCTTGGCGCGCAGCTTGGCCGGAACCGACGGGTAGCGCGGCAGGTTCAGGCCCTCCTTGACGGTGACGAGCGCCGGCAGCGGCACGTCGTAGACGTCGCGGCCGCCCGGAACCTCCTGCTCGCAGCGCGCCCGCCCGTCGCCGACCGTCAGCCCCTTGAGGCCCGTCACGACCGGCAGGCCGAGCGCGTAGGCGACGCGGATCCCGACCTGGTAGCCGCCGGCGTCGGCGGACTCGTTGCCGAACACGAGGAGGTCGAACGGCTCCTCGGCGCGGATCGCCGCCGCAATCGCCGCCGCCGTCGCCTGCGCGTCCCACTCCTCGCCCGTGACGAGGTGGATCGCGCGGTCGGCGCCGATCGCCATGCAGTCGCGGAGCTGCTCCTCCGCCTCCGGCGGGCCGAGCGTGAGGACGACCACCTCGCCGCCGTGCGCTTCGACGATGCGAACGGCCTCCTCCACCCCGCACTCCTCGTGCGGCGAGATCGTGAAGCCGAGATGCCGCGTCTCGATCGCCTGCTCGTCGGCGGTCAGCACCATCCGCCCGCCGGTGATGGGCACGCGCTTCACCGCGACGAGGATCCTCACGCGCGGATCCTCGCGTTCTCCGCGTCGAACACGGCCGTCGAGTCGTTTCGCTGCACGGTCACCGGGTAGTGCTCGCCGAGGTACTCGACCAGCAGCTCCTCGCCGACGTTGGCGTTCTCGGGCGGCAGGTACGCCATGAGGATGTGCTTGCCGAGCGACGGGCCCGCGCCCGCGCTCGTCACGTACGAGCGGCGGCCGTGGGCGTCCTCGAGCGGCGTGCCGTCCTTCGCGAGGATCGGCTCGCGGCCGAGCATGTAGCGCTTCGTGCCGTCCTTCGAGGTGTGGTCGTCGACCGTCAGCGTGCACAGCACCGCGGCCGGCTCCGACTCGCGGTGGCGAAGGTGCGCCTCCTTGCCGATGAAGTCCTGCGCCTTCACGCGGCCCCACGCCATGCCCGCCTCCACGACGTCGAAGTCGGCGTCCAGCTCGAAGCCGAACGCGCGGTAGCACTTCTCGAGCCGGCCGGTCGTCCCGTAGACGCCGATGCCGGCGGGGACGATCCCGTGCGGCTCGCCCGCCTCCTCGACGAGCGACCAGAGCTTCGCGCCCTGCTCGATCGGGACGTAGAGCTCCCAGCCGAGCTCGCCGACGTAGGAGATGCGCGAGGCGAGGACGCGGAGCGAGTCGATCTCGATCGTGCGGCAGGTCGCGAACGGGAAGCCCTCGTTCGACACGTCGTCGCGTGTCAGGCTCGCCAGGATGTCGCGCGCGCGCGGCCCCCAGAGGCCGAGCGTCGTCCACGACGAGGTGAGGTCCGTGATCTGCGCGCTTCCGTCCGCCGGCAGCGCGTTCGCGTACCACTTCAGATCGGCCATGCCGTGGGCGCCGCCGGTGACGACGCGAAACCGCTCGTCGCCGAGCCGCATCACGGTGAGGTCGCTCTTGAACGTCCCGCTCGGCGACAGCACCGGGGTGTAGACGACCTTGCCGTGCGCGACGTCCATCTGGCGCATCGACACGCGCTGGACGACGTCGAGCGCCCCGGGCCCGGTGATGTCGAAGATGCAGAACGCGGTGAGGTCGAACATCGCCGCGCGGTCGCGCATCGCCAGGTGCTCGGCGTTGATGATCGGCGACCACCAGCGCGACTCCCACTCGGCCTCCCGCCGGTTGATCCGGTCGCCGTACTCGTCGAGCAGCTTCGCGTTCGACTCGTACCAGTGCGGCCGCTCCCATGCAGCCGCCTCGTAGAAGACGGCGCCGAGCTCGCGCTCCCGCTCGTAGTACGGCGACAGCCGCACCCCGCGGTTCGACTCCCACTGCTCGCTCGGATGCACGATGCCGTAGGTCTTGTTGAATCCCTCGGCCGCGCGGGCGCGGACGTGCGCGCGCGTCTTCTGGCAGTCGTAGAAGCGCGCGATGTCCGACGACTGCAGGTCGATCTCCGACTCGCCCTTGACCATCCACTCCGCCATGGCCCGGCCGACGCCGGGGCCCTCCTTCACCCACACCGCCGCCGCCGACCACAGCCCCTTCACCTCGGGCGTCTCGCCGAGCAGCGGCAGACCGTCCGGCGTCAGCGAGAGCAGCCCGTTGATCGCGTACTTGATGCCGACCGACTCGTCGTTGAGCACGTCGGGGATCAGCTCGAGCGCGTCCTCCATCTGCTTGGTGAAGTCGTCCTGGGTGAACGGGAGCTCCGTCGGCGAGAGCGCGGCCTCCTCGAGCGACGGGATCTCCTCCGGATCGTGGAGGATCGGACGGTGGGCGTACGAGCCGATCTCGAGCCCGCTGCCGTCCTGCCGCTCGTACATGTTCGTGTCCATGTCGCGCACGATCGGGAACTCGATCACGCCCTTCGTGTCCTTGAAGTGCGGCACGGGACCGACGTCGATCATCTGGTGCACCGCGGGCGTGAGCGGGATCGACGCGCCCGCCATCCGCGCGATCTTCGGGCTCCAGACGCCGCAGCAGACGACGACGGTGCCCGTCTCGACGGCGCCGCGCGAGGTGTGCACGCGCGCGACGCGGCCGTTTTCGACGTCGATGCCCTCGACCTCGGTATTGGCGAACACCGAGAGGGCGCCGAGCTCCTGCGCGCGCTCGCGGGCGAGCGTGCCGAAGCGCAGCGAGTCGACGATGCCGACGCCGGGCGTCCAGAAGCCGCCGACGATCACCGACTCGTCGATGAAGGGCACGAGCTCCTTGACGCGGGCGGGCGTGACGATCTCGCAGCCCTCGATCCCCCACGCCTTCGCGGAGCTCATCCGCCGCTGCAGCTCCTGCATCCGCTCGGGCGTGCGCGCGACCTCGAGGCCGCCGCTGCGCGTGAACACGCCGGCCTCTTCGTACTGACGCACGGAGTCGAGCGTCAGCTGCGTCATCTCCTTCGAGTGGTCGACCGGGAAGATGAAGTTCGAGGCGTGCCCGGTCGAGCCGCCGGGGTTCGGCAGCGGCCCCTTGTCGACGAGCACGAGGTCACGCCAGCCGAGGGCGGCGAGGTGGTACGCGAGGCTGTTCCCGACGATCCCGGCGCCGATCACGACGGCGCGCGCGCTGGTCGGCAGCGAGGCTGTCTCAGTCATACCGCTGATATATCACAGGTGCCGATCATGTTTCGAGGAGGACGTCGCGCATCGCGGCCTCGAAGGCCTCGACGTGCAGGCGCATCAGCTCGGCCGCGCGGTCGCCCCGCCCGCGCAGGATCGCGTCGAGGAGATCGGCATGCTCGTGCACGGCGGCGCTGAGATCGGTCTTGGCGAGCGCGAGGATCCAGATGCGCAGCGCGTGCGTGTAGTACTGCCCGAGCGTCTCGGCGAGGAACTGGTTGTGGCTCGCGCGGTAGATCGTCCGGTGGATGCGCTGGTCGAGCTCGATCAGCCACCGGTCCTCCCGCCGGCGGCGGAGCTCGAGGACGGCCAGCAGGTCGTGAAGCTCGTCCAGATCGTCCTGCGTCGCCCGCTCCGCGGCCAGACGGGCGGCCTCCGGCTCGAGCACGGCGCGCACCTCGCAGAGGCGGCCGAGGTCGCGCACGTCGACGGTCGTCACGAACATGCCGCGGCGCGGGAAGACCTCGACCAGGCGCTCCTGCGCGAGCCGCCGCAGCGCCTCCCGCACGGGCGTCCGGCCGATGCCGAGCTGCGCGACGAGCGCCGGCTCGCGCACGGCGGCGCCCGGCGGCAGCTCGAGCGTCACGATCAGGTTGCGGATGGCGAAGTACGCCTGCTCCGACAGCGAGGACGCGACGCCGTCGTCGGGCGCCAGGACGCGCGACGGGACCGCCCTAGCCACGGAGATATATTAGTCGTATCCTGCGCGTCGATCAGTCGACCGAAAGGATGAGCGTGACCACGACGATGCCGTCGTCCCTCCGGATCGCCCAGGAGGCCGCCCTCAAGCCGATCACCGAGATCGCGGCCGCTGCGGGGCTCGAGCCGGACGAGATCGAGCAGTACGGGCGCTACAAGGCGAAAGTCAACCTGTCCGTGCTCGACCGTCTCGCGGAGCGGCCCAACGGCAAGCTCGTCAACGTCACCGCGATCACGCCGACGAAGGCGGGCGAGGGCAAGTCGACCACCTCCGTCTCGCTGACCCAGGGTCTCGGGCACATCGGCAAGAAGGTCGCGCTGTGCCTGCGGGAGGCCTCGCTCGGCCCGGTGTTCGGGATCAAGGGCGGCGCGGCGGGCGGCGGCTACGCCCAGGTCGTGCCGATGGAGGACATGAACCTCCACTTCACCGGCGACATCCACGCGATCGGGGCGGCCAACAACCTTCTGGCCGCGATGCTCGAAGCGCACATCCTGCACGGCAACGAGCTGAACATCGATCCGCTGACGATCAGCTGGCGGCGCTGCATCGACATCAACGAGCGCTCGCTGCGCGACATCGTGATCGGCCTCGGCGGCCGCGCGAACGGCTACGCGCGGCAGACGGGCTTCGATATCACGGCGGCGTCGGAGGTGATG
Source organism: Gaiellaceae bacterium (assembly GCA_035651295.1). Lineage (GTDB taxonomy): Bacteria > Actinomycetota > Thermoleophilia > Gaiellales > Gaiellaceae > PALSA-600. The sequence continues at coordinate 31,639 of DASRGA010000039.1, forward strand.
GCGCTCGTCGCGGTGGCGTCCGACCTGCACGACCTGCGCGCCCGGCTCGGCGCGATCACCGTCGCGCAGACGTACGACGGCGAGCCGGTCACGGCCGAGCAGCTGCGAGCGGCCGGCTCGATGGCGGTGCTGCTCAAGGAGACGATCAAGCCGAACCTCGTCCAGACGCTCGAGGGGCAGCCGGCTTTCGTCCACTGCGGCCCGTTCGCGAACATCGCGCACGGCAACAACTCGCTCGTCGCCGACCGCGTCGCGCTGAAGCTCGGCGACTACGTCGTCACGGAGAGCGGCTTCGCCTCCGACATGGGGATGGAGAAGTTCATGGACATCGTCTGCCGGCTCGGGAACCTCCGCCCCGACGCCGTGGTGCTCGTCGCGACCGTGAAGGCGCTGAAGCACCATGCGGGCGACCCCGACGGCGGCACCGAGGCGATCGAGACCGGCGCCGCGAACATGGCGCGTCACATCGGGATCATCCGCGAGTTCGGGCTCAGCCCGGTCGTGGCCGTGAACCGCTTCCCGACCGACACGGACGAGGAGATCGACGTCGTCCGGAAGCTCGCGCTCGACGGAGGCGCCTACGCGGCGGAGGTCAACGACGCCTTCACGAACGGCGGCGCCGGCGCGGCCGCCCTCGCCGAAGCGGTGGTCGCCGCGGCCGACGAGCCGTCGAGCTTCGATTTCATCTACCCGCTGGACGCCCCGATCGAGGCGAAGATCGAGGCGATCGCCACACGGGTGTACGGTGCAGACGGCATCTCCCTGCAGCCCGCCGCGCGGGCCAAAGTGAAGGAGTTCACGGAAGCGGGCCTCGACAAACTGCCGATCTGCATGGCGAAGACGCACCTCTCGCTCTCACACGACCCGAAGCTGATGAACGCGCCGACCGGCTTCACCGTCGGCGTGCGGGATCTGCGCGCCTACACCGGCGCCGGGTGGATCGTCGCGCTCTGCGGCGACATGCAGACGATGCCCGGCTACGGCAAGACGCCTGCGGCGATGAACGTCGACATCGACGACCGCGGGGAGATCGTTGGCCTCTTCTGAGCCAGCGAACGGCCGCGGGCCGGCGAACGGCTCTCCCCTGATCAGGGCGGAGGGGATCTGGAAGATCTTCGGGCGCAACGCCGAGCGGGTGATCGGCACGCCGGACGCGAATCTCTCCCGTGCCGAGCTGCGCGCGAAGACCGGGTGCGTGGCGGCCGTGCGCGACGTGTCGTTCGACGTCTTCCCGGGCGAGGTATTCGTGGTCATGGGCCTCTCCGGCTCCGGCAAGTCGACGCTCGTGCGCACGCTGATCCGGCTGATCGAGCCGACGGCGGGCCGCGTCGAGATCGACGGGCGCGACGTCACGGCAGCCGACCGCGACGAGCTGCTGCAGCTGCGCCGCCACACCTCGTCGATGGTGTTCCAGCATTTCGGCCTGCTCGCGCATCGCACCGTGCTGGACAACGTCGCGTTCGGGCTCGAGGTGCAGGGCGTCTCGAAGTCCGAGCGCCACGCACGCGCCGCCTCGGTGCTCTCGCTGGTCGGGCTCGAAGACGCGGCGAACCAGTTCCCGAGCGAGCTCTCCGGCGGGATGCAGCAGCGGGTCGGCCTCGCCCGCGCGTTCGCCGTCGACCCGAAGGTAATGCTGTACGACGAGCCGTTCAGCGCCCTCGACCCGCTGATCCGCCGGGACATGCAGGACGAGGTGATCCGCCTGCAGCACGAGACCGGCAAGACGATGGTGTTCATCACGCACGACCTGCCGGAGGCGCTGCGCCTCGGCGACCGCATCGCGATCATGCGCGACGGCCGCATCGTCCAGCTCGGGACGCCGGAGGACCTCGTCGGCTCGCCCGCGGACGACTACGTCTCGAACTTCGTCCGGGACATCCCCCGCAGCCACGTGCTGACCCTGCGCTGGATCATGAGGCCGCCGGCCGCCGGCGAGGAGGACGGGCCGAGGCTCGACGTGACGACCACCGTTCGCAGCGCCGTCCCGGTGATCGCGGCGAGCGAGCGGCCGTGCTGCGCCGTCGACGGCGGCCGCGTGGTGGGCGTCGTCGACAAGGACGCCGTCCTCGCGGCGATCGCCGGCGAGGACGCCTGACGGTGGCCGCGCCGACCGTCGCCGCCCCCGTCGCGCTCGCCCTCGAGCACCGTCCGTGGTGGCGGAGCCGGCCGACGCTCGCCGCCCTGATCGTGGCCGCGATGGTGATCTGCTACCTGACGCTCTCCCGCACGCTGACGTGGCCGAACGCGCTCGTCTGGCACTCGCTCACGCACTACCTCGACAACATGCAGAACTGGCTCGCGGTGGAGAGCGACAAGTCGAGCCCGAACATCGTCTACCGCGTCATCCACGGGATCTCGAGCGTCGTCGACGCGCTCGTCCGGTGGCTCTACCACCTGCTCTCGCGCTGGCTCACCTGGCCGGCCACGACCGCGCTCGGGACGCTGGTCGCGCTCCGCTTCGGCGGCCGGCGCGCCGCGCTGATCATGCTCGCGAGCTTCGCCGCGTTCGGCGCGCTCGGGCTCTGGGACGACAGCATGCAGACGCTCGCCCTGATGCTCGTCGCGGTCGCGCTCTCGCTCCTCGTCGGCGTCCCGCTCGGGATCCTCGCCGGCCGCTCGAACCGGGTCGACCGCCTGCTGACGCCGATGCTCGACGCGGCGCAGATCATCCCCGCCTTCGCCTACCTGATGCCGGTCGTCATCTTCTTCTCGGTCGGGCCCGCCGCCGCCGTGATCACGACCATGGTCTACTCGGTGCCGCCCGCGGTGCGCATCACCGCGCTCGGCATCCGCGGCGTCCCCGCGAACACCGTCGAGGCCGCGACGGCGTTCGGGGCGACGAGCCGCCAGCTGCTCTGGAAGGTGCAGCTGCCGCTCGCGCGCCGCATGCTGCTCCTGTCCGTCAACCAGACGATCCTGTTCGCGCTCTCGATGGTGGTGATCGCCGGGCTGATCAACACCGAAGGCGGGCTGGGCGCGCCCGTCACGAACGGGCTCAACTCGAACCCGGCGCTCGCGATCCTCGCCGGCGCCGCGATCGTGGTGATGGCGATCGCGCTCGACCGCGTGACCGAGGCGATCGCGGAGCGCACCGATCCCGCGAGGCGGCACCTGGACGAGCAGGGGCGGCGGCGCGCCCGCCTCGCGACCGCCGCCGCGCTGGGCTCGGTCGCGGTCGCGGCGGCCGCCGGCCACCTCCTCTCGGCCGGGTCGGCCTACACGCGCTTCACGGCGCAGGCCTGGCTGCTCGCCCGCGTCCAGAGCGTCCTCGACTACGTGCAGAAGCCGACGACGTTCCTGTTCAAGGACATCACGAACCCGCTCGGCAACTTCATCGTCGCCCACCTGCTCCAGCCTCTCGACACGTTCCTCGTCGAGACGCCGTGGTTCGTGACGCTGGTCGGGCTGACGGCGATCGCGTTCGTGCTGAGCGGACTGCGCCCGGCGATCACGACGGCCGCGATGTTCGCGCTGATCGGGGTGCTTGGGGAGTGGCGCGACGCGATGGACACGTTCTCGCAGGTGCTGGTCGCGACCGCGATCACCGTCGTCCTCGGCGTCGTGCTCGGGGTTCTCGCCGCAGAGAGCGAATGGGTGAGCCGCGTCACGCGCCCGATCAACGACGTCCTCCAGACGCTGCCGCAGCTCGTGTACGTGATCCCGTTCGTCTACGTCTTTCCGATCTCGTACGTGCCCGGTCTGATCGCTTCGGTGCTCTACGCGTTCCCCGTCGTCGTCCGGCTCGTCGAGCGCGGCGTGCGCGACGTCGCTCCGCCGGCCGTCGAGGCCGCGGGCGCGTTCGGCGCCACGCGGCTGCAGATCCTCGTCAAGGTGAAGATCCCGCTGGCGCGCGACGCGATCATGCTCGGCGTCAACCAGGGGCTCATCATGGTGCTCGCGGTGGTGGTGATCGCAGGCCTGGTCGGCTCGGGAGCGCTCGGCTACGCGGTGGCGCAGGGCCTGCAGCGCGGCCAGTTCGGGATCGGCGTGGTCGCGTCGCTCGCGATCCTCGCCATGGGAATCGCCCTCGACCGCGTGACGAGGGGCAACAGGAGCGCAGGCAGAGGAGGAGTCGGTTGACCATGCAAGGCAACCCCCAGTCGGAGGAGGAGGATCGGATGTCGAAAGGTCTCCGGGCTCGCCCGGTGCGCGTCGTCCTGGCCGCGGCCGCCGTGGCCGGGCTCGCGGTGCTCGCACTGGTCGGCACCGCCGCCGCGAGGTCGACGGCGAAGAAGGCGAGCTGCGGCACGGTCACGCTGAACGAGCAGGCGTGGACCGGCTCGACCGCGAACACGTACGTTGCGAAGTACGTCCTGGAGAAGTACCTCGGCTGCAAGGTGAACATCACCGATATCGCCGAGATCCCCGTCTACCAGGCGATGGCGCAGGGCAAGGTCGACGCGGTGCTGGAGGACTGGCAGCACGTCGCGCAGTACAAGCAGTACGCGACGAAGCAGAAGACGGTGGTGCTCGAGGGCTCGAACGGCCTCACCGGGCACATCGGCTGGTTCATCCCGCGCTACCTGCTGAAGAAGTACCCCGAGTTCAAGACGTGGCAGGGCCTGAAGGGGCACGAGAGCGTGTTCGCCTCGCCGGAGGCCCCGCAGGGGATGTTCCTCGGCGGCGACCCGTCGTACGAGCAGAAGGACACGCAGCTGATCCAGGCGCTCGGCCTGAACCTCAAGCACGTCACGGTCGGCGCCGAGACGGCGGAGGTGGCGCGCTTCAGCCAGCTGATCGCGCAGAAGAAGCCCGTCATCTTCTACTGGTGGACGCCCGAGTACCGCAACACGTCGCTCGACCTCGTCGAGGTCAAGCTGCCGCCGCGGGGCAAGAGCTGCCAGGACGACGGCAGCACGAACGCGCCGCTCGCGGACTACCGGTGCGCGTACGCGTCGTACCCGCTGGAGAAGGTGTTCAGCGCGAAGTTCGTCAAGAGCGGCTCGCCGGCCGTCGCCGTCCTGAAGCGCTGGCGGTGGCCGTCGAACGCCGACCAGAACATGGTCTCGAGCTGGATCGCCGGCCAGCACATGGACCCGGCGAAGGCGGCGCAGAAGTACGTGCAGTCGCACATGAGCCTTGTCAACAAGTGGCTCGGCAAGTAGGCCAGGCCGCTTGACCGACGGTTCCGGCGGGGCGCCTTCGGGCGCCCCGCGCCGGCGGTTCCCGTGGGCGCTGGCCGCGGCGGCGGCGGCGATCCTCGCCGCCGCTCCCGCGGGCGCGCCGGCAGCGGCGCCCTGCGGGACGGTGGCGATCAACGAGCAGGCGTGGGCGGGCTCGGTCGCCAACACCTACGTGGCGAAGGCCGTGCTCGAGCGCTACCTCGGCTGCACGGTGACGATCACGCAGTTCGGCGAGGTGCCCGCATTCCAGGCGCTCGCCGACGGCAAGACGGACGCCGTGCTCGAGGACTGGCAGCACGTCGCGCAGTACCGCCAGTACGTCTCGAAGGAGCACAAGGCCGTTCTGGGCGGCCCGAACGGGGTCGTCGGCCACATCGGCTGGTACGTCCCGAGCTACCTGATGCAGGAGCATCCCGAGCTGAGGACGTGGAAGGGCCTCAAGGGCCACGAGTCGCTCGTCGACGGGACGTTCCTGGGCGGCGACCCGTCGTACGTCGCCAAGGACCGGCAGCTGATCCAGCAGCTCGGGCTGAGCCTCACGTACGTCGGCGTCAAGTCGGAGCAGGCCGAGGTCGCGCGCTGGTCGGCGCTCTACCGGCAGCGCAAGCCGGCGCTCTTCTACTGGTACACGCCCCAGTACCTGAACGTCGAGTTCAAGCTGTCGGAGGTGGCGCTGCCGCCCCGCTTCGCGGGCTGCGTCGACAACTTCACGCCGGGCACGCCCGTCAAGGACTACCGGTGCGCCTACGCGAACGAGGTGCTGAACAAGGTCTTCAGCGCGGCGTTCGCGAGGAGCGGCTCTCCGGCGTACCCGGTCCTGAAACGGTTCTCGTGGTCGAACGACGACCAGGAGACGGTCGCCAAGTGGATCGCGGGCGACCGCATGAACCCCGACGCGGCGGGCCGGAAGTGGGTCGCGCAGAACAGGGCGAAGGTGCTGAGGTGGCTCGGGAGGTAGTCCGGCCGCGAGGCCTCAGCGAAGGCCGGCGAGCGCGCGCCTGAGCGCGTGCAGCGCCTGACGCTCGATTGCGATCGTGCGCCCGCGCGACAGGCGAAGCTCGCGCGCGACCTCCCCGATCGGCTCCGGCGCGCCGTCGAGGCCGAAGCGATGCTCGATCACGAGCCGCTGCCGCGCCGGCAGCGCCCCGACCGCGCGGTCGACGGCGAGCGCCTCCTCGTGCGCGACGACCTCGTCCTCCATGCTCGCGCCGTCGGCGACCGCATCGACCCAGCGGTCGTCGCCCGGCAGCACGGCACGAGGGGCGCTCCCGCGCTCGGCTCGCGCTGCAACCACGTGCTTCGGGAGCCGGATCAGCCGGCTGCGCGCCGTGAGCTCGTCGCGAATCGCGACGCGCACGCGAAAGCGCGCGTACGACTCGAACGGGACGCCGCGGTCCGGGTCCCAGCGCCGGGCGGCGGCGAGGACGCCGAGGCATCCCTCCTGCACCAGGTCCTCGAGCGGCAGGCCGAGCCCGGCGTAGCGTGCCGCCACGGCGCGGACGAGCGGCAGGTGCAGCGCGACGAGCCGCTGCTCGGCCGCGGCGTCGCCGCCCTTGACGGCGTGGATCAGATCGGCGTGGCCTGCGGCCTGTGCGTCGGGCACGAAGCCTCCTTTCGTACCCCCACGCTACGCCGACCCGGCCCCGCCTCCCTCCGCAGCCACTACGGAACGGGCTGTGCGCGTTTTTGCCGGGACGACGCTGGTGCCGCTCGCCCCGTCGACGATCTCGAGCAGCGAGTCGAGGGCCCCGATCGCCGCCCGTGGCCCGCCGGCTTCGACGAAGCGGCACGCCGCTTCGGCCTTCGGCCCCATCGAGCCCGCCGCGAGCCGCAGCGCGCGGAGCTCGCCCGGCGTCGCCTCGAGGACCGGCTTCGCCCGCCGTGTCCCGAAGCCGCGCAGCAGGTACGGCACGTCGGTGAGCAGGACGAGCAGGTCGGCGCCGACGGCGGTGGCGAGCAGGGCTGCGGTGAGATCCTTGTCGATCACCGCCTCGACCCCCTGAAGCCGCCCGTCGCGCTCGACCACGGGGATGCCGCCGCCGCCCGCGCACACGACGACCGTGCCGGCGGCGAGCAGCTGGCGGATCGCGTCCAGCTCGACGATGCGGCGCGGCTCCGGAGAGGGCACGACGCGTCTGAACCACGGCCCGTCGGCGGCGACGGCCCAGCCGCGCTCGGCGGCGAGCGACCGGGCCTCGTCCTCGTCGTACACCGGCCCGATCGGCTTCGTCGGCCGCGCGAACGCCGGGTCGCGGGCGTCGACGACGACCCGCGTCAGGAGCGCCGCGACGGGGCGCGCCGCGAGCGCCTGGGCGACCAGGTACCCGATCATGCCCTGCGTCTCGGCGCCGAGCACGTCGAGCGGATACGGCGCCACCTCGCGATACGCCTCGGCCTCGAGCGCGAGCAGGCCCACCTGGGGGCCGTTGCCGTGCGTCACGACGAGCTCGTGCCGGTCGGCGACCGCGCCAAGCGCGGCCGCCGCCGCGTCGAGGTTGCGGCGCTGCCGGTCCGCCTCGGCGGGCTCGCCGCGGCGGAGGAGCGCATTGCCGCCGAGCGCGGCGACGACCCTCACGTGAGCGCCTCGACGCCGGTGAGGAAGAGCAGCAGCGCCTCCTCGGTCGGCAGGCGGTTCGCCGACTCGTGCCACACCGCGGATTGCGGCCCGTCGATCACCGCGGCCGCCACCTCCTCCTCGCGCTTCGCGGGCAGGCAGTGCAGGAAGATGGCGTCCGGCTTGGCGAGCGACATCAGCTCCTCGGTGACCTCGAACGGGCGGAGCGCCGCGGCGCGCGCGTCGTGCAGCTGCTCCTCGCCCATCGACGCCCAGACGTCCGCGTAGACGGCGTCCGCCCCCGCGACCGCGAGCCTCGGGTCGTGCACGACGCGAAGCGTCGCCCCGGTCGACCGCGCGAGGCGCCGCGCCCCCTCGAGCACGAGCACGTCGGGCTCGTACCGAGGCGCGCAGCCGATCGTCACGTCGAGGCCTGCGAGCGCGCCGGCTTCGAGCAGCGAGTGCGCGACGTTGTCGCCGCCGTTGCCGAGAAACGCGAGGCTGCGGCCGGCGAGGCCGCCGAGCTCTTCGTCGATCGTCAGCAGGTCGGCGAGCGCCTGGCACGGGTGGTGCTCGTCGGAGAGGGCGTTGATCACCGGGACCTCCGCCCATCGTGCGAGCTCGTCGACGGTGCCCTGCGCGAACGTGCGGGCGACGATCGCCGACACGTACCCGGAGAGAGATCGGGCCGTGTCGGCGATCGACTCGCCGCGCCCGATCTGCAGCTCGCCGGGCGAGAGCGCGATCGGGCTTGCGCCGAGGCGAGCGGCCGCCGCCGCGAACGACACACGCGTGCGCGTCGACGGCTTCTCGAAGATGCACGCGACCGACTGTCCGTGGAGCGCACCTTCGAACCGCTCGGGCTCGGCCTTCGTCGCCTTCGCGAGCTCGAGGAGCGATGCGAGCTCGTGCGGGGCGAGATCGGAGACCCTGGTGAAGTGCCGGGCGCTCACGACGCGCCCCCGGGGACGAGGGCGGACGTCCGCGAGGCGATCGCCTGCGCGACGATCGGCTCGAGCACCCGGGCGAGCCGCGGCTCGCCGATCTCGTGGAGCTCGTAGCGCACGTGGCGGATCGGGTGGCGGGACGTCACGAGCCGGCCGAGGTCGATCGGCGTCCCCGTGACGACGACGTCGCAGTCCACCGCGTTGATCGTCTGCTCGAGATCGTCGAGCTGCTCCGCGGAGTAGCCCATCGCCGGCAGGACGCTCGTCAGCTGCGGCCAGCGCTCGAACGTCTCGCGGATCGAGCCGACCGCGAACGGCCGGGGGTCGACGATCCGCGCGGCGCCGGCCTTGCGCGCGGCGACGAGCCCGGCGCCGAACGGCATCTCGCCGTGGGTGAGGGTCGGCCCGTCGTCGACGACGAGGACGAGCTTGCCGGCGATGTCCGGCCCCGGCTCGAGCACGGGCGGGGACTCGGCGAACACGAGGGTCGCCATCGGGTTGACCGCCTCGACGCTTGCGATCACCTGCTCGACGTTGTGCGCCTCGGCCGAGTCGACCTTGTTGATGACGACGACGTCCGCCATCCGCAGGTTCGTCTCGCCCGGGTGGTAGCGCAGCTCGTGGCCGGGGCGGAGGGGGTCGGCGACGACGATGTGCAGGTCGGGGGCGAAGAACGGGAAGTCGTTGTTGCCGCCGTCCCACACGACGACGTCCGCCTCCTCCTCCGCCCGCCGGAGGATCGCCTCGTAGTCGACGCCCGCGTACATGACCATGCCCATGCGCACCGGCTCCTCGTACTCCTCGCGCTCCTCCACGGTCGGGCTCGCCGCGTCGATCTCCTCGAGGGTCGAGAAGCGCTGGACGCGCATCCGCTCGAGGTCGCCGTACGGCATCGGATGCCGCACGAGCGCGACGCGCAGCCCGGCGTCGAGCAGGATCCGGCCGACGCGCCGCGTGGTCTGGCTCTTCCCGCAGCCGGTGCGGGTCGCGCACACGGCGACCACCGGTTTCGTCGAGTGCAGCATCGTCGCGTCGGGGCCCATGAGCCGGAAGTCGGCGCCGCTCGCGAGGACGAGCGACGCCTTGTGCATCACCGTCTCGTGGCGCAGGTCCGAGTACGCGAGGACGACCTCGTCGACTCCGTGCGCGTGGACGAGCCGCGTCAGCTCGTCCTCCGGCCGGATCGGGATGCCGTTCGGATAGCGGGGGCCGGCGAGCGCCGGTGGGTACACGCGCTCGGCGATTCCCGGGATCTGCGTCGCGGTGAACGCGACCACCTCGACCGCGGGATCGTCGCGGAGCGCGACGTTGAAGTTGTGGAAGTCGCGCCCGCCGGCGCCCATCACGAGAAGCTTCCTCATCGCCTGTCCTCCTTGTCGCCCATCGAGTCGCCCACCGGGGCGCGGGCGTGCTCGGGGCGGCCGCTGCTCTCGCGCGCGGAGAAGTACCGATCAGGCCCGTGCGAGCAGGGCGATCCCCGCGACGACGAGCACGGCTCCACCGACACGGAGCGGCCCCACGCGCTCTCCGAGCACGACCGCAGCGAGCGCCGTCGCGAGCACCACGCTCGTCTCCCGGACGGCGGCGACCGAGGCGGCCGACGCGCGCGCGAGCGCGGCGAGGACGAAGACGTACGCGAGGAACTGCGTCACGCCCGCGACCACCGTGGCGGGCGAGACCGCGGCCCGGAGGGCGGCCGCTCCGCGCCCGCGCACAACCGCCCCGGTCAGGGCGAGCGTCGGGACCGCCATCGCGAGCACGAGGTACGGGATCGGGCCGGCGTGCCGGATGCCGCGGCTGTCGACGAGGGTGTACGCGGCGATGCAGACCGCGATCGCGAGGCCGAACGCGACGCCCGTCCCCGACGCGGCCCTGAGGCCGCGCACGAGCACGACCCCGACGACGACCGCGGCCACGCCGGCGGCCTGCAGCGTGGACGTGCCGTGGCCGAGGACGAGCGCGCCGAACACGAGCACGCCCAGCGGCGCCGCGCCGCGCGCGACCGGGTAGACGACCGAGAGAGGCGCCCGGGCGTAGGCGGCGGCGAGCAGCACGAAGTAGCCGACCTCGAGGATGCCGCTGGCCGCGACGAACGCCCAGACGCGCCCGTCGGCATGCCAGACGACGGCGGCGACGGGCGCGAACACCACCTCGGCGGTCACGAGCGCGACCGCCGTCGCGACCTGCACGTCGGGTGCGCGTGCGAGCAGCAGGTTCCACAGCGCGTGCAGGCACGCTGCGGCGAGCGCGAAGAGAAGGGCGGTCGTCGGCACGTCACGACGCTACGCTCACGCCCGGATGCCCGCGGCCGTCGCCTTCGACTTCAACGGGACGCTCTCCGACGACGAGCCGCTGCTGGCCCGCATCTACGTCGAGCTGGCGGCCGAGCACGGCGTCGCGCTCACGGTCGACGACTACTTCCGCGACTACGTCGGCCACACCGACGAGGAGATCTTCGCGCGGCTGCTCGGCACGCGCGACCGCGCGCTGATCGAGGAGCGCGCCGACCGCTACTGCGCGCTCGCCGCCGACGGCCACACGATCTCGGCGGACGCGCGCGGCGCCGTCGCCGCCGTGGCCGCGCGCATGCCGGTGGCGGTCGTGTCGGCGGCGCTGCGGCGCGAGCTCGACGTGGTGCTCGCCGGCGCCGGCCTCACCTCCTGCTTCACCGCCGTCGTGTCGCAGGACGACGTGCGCCGGGGGAAGCCGGATCCGGAGTGCTACCTGCTCGCGGCGCGGCGGCTCGGCGTCGACCCGGCCGATCTCCACGTCTTCGAAGACACCGACATCGGCGCCGCCGCGGCGCGGGCGGCCGGCGCGCGGGTGACCCGCGTGACGAGGACCGTCGACCGGGCGACGGTGGAGCAGCTGCTGTGCTCGTGATCGCGCACCGCGGCGCGTCCTCCGAGCTGCCCGAGAACACCCTCCCCGCCTTCGAGCGCGCGATCGAGCTCGGCGCCGACTACGTCGAGCTCGACGTGTGGCCCGACCTGAGCGTCACCCACGACCGGCCGCGGCGCGGCGTCCGCTACCCCACGCTCGCCGAGGCGCTCGACCTCTGCCGCGGACGGATCGGCGTGATGGTCGAGCTGAAGCGGCCGCGCGGCGACGTCGTCGAGCGCGCGCTGCGGCTCATGGGCGGCGACGACGTGCTCGTCTGCTTCCAGAAGCGCGCGCTCGTCGAGGCGCGGGCCCTCCGGCCGGGCCTGCGCACGGTGCAGCACGTCGGCTTCGGCGTCAGCATCCGCGCCGCCGCAGACGCCTGGGCGGCGGGCTTCCAGGACGCGCGCGTGACGCCGCGCGGGCTCGCGGCGGCGCGGGCGCTCGGGCTTGCCACCACGGTCTACACGGTCAACGACGAGCGGCGGCTGCTCGAGCTGGCCGGGCTCGGGGTCGACGGCGTCTTCACCGACCGCCCGGACGCGGCGATCGCGCTGCTCAGAGGACGAGCACGGCCCTGAGCGCCTCGCCGCGGTCGCCCGAGGCGATCGCCTCGTTCACCTCGGCGAGCGCGTAGCGGCCGGAGACGAGCTCGTCGAGCTTCAACCGCCCCCGGCGGTACAGCTCGACGTAGGCGGGGATGTCGAGCTGCGGCCGGGTCGAGCCCATCTTGCTGCCGATGATGCGCTGGCTGCGGTCGGCGACGGTCTCGGCGTCGATCGGCGGGTGCGCGCCGGTGGCGAGCCCGACGAGGACGACCGTGCCGCCAGCGCCGACGAGCGTCAGCGCCTGCTCGATCGCCTTGCCGGAGCCGGCGGCGACGAAGGCGTAGTCGAGGCCGCGCCCGCCGGTGAGCTCGGCGACGGCGGCCCCGACGTCGTCGCGGGCGCCGTTGAGCGCGTCGGTGGCGCCGAACGCACGCGCCGTCTCGAGCTTGTGGTCGACGAGGTCGACGGCGACGATGCGGCTCGCGCCGGCGAGGACGGCGCCCTGCACGGTGTTCAGGCCGACACCGCCGGTCCCGATCACCGCGACCGTGCTCCCGGCCTCGACCTGCGCCGTGTTCAGCACGGCGCCGACGCCCGTGACGACGCCGCAGGCGAGGAGCGACGCGCTCGCGAGCGGGATGTCGGGCGGGATCGGCACGACCTGCGACGCGTGCACCGTCACGTGGTCGGCGAAGGCCGCGGTGCGCAGCCCGTGCATGACGGCGCCGCCGTCCGGCGTCGAGAGCGGCGGGTTGCGCGAGGTGGACAGCTCCCACAGCCGCTCGCAGAGCGACGGCAGGCCGCGCAGGCACTGACGGCAGCGCCCGCAGTAGCGGACGAGCGTGACGACGACGTGGTCGCCCTCCGAGACCTCGAGCACCCCCTCCCCGACCGCCTCGACGACGCCGGCCGCCTCGTGGCCGTAGACCGCGGGCAGGTCGCCGCCCCACGCGCCGCGCATGTAGGCGACGTCGCTGTGGCAGATCGCGCACGCGGCGATCCGCACGGTGACCTCGCCGGGACCCGCCGGCCGCAGCTCGAGCTCCTCCACGCCGAGCGGCTCGCCGAACGCGCGGCAGACGGCAGCCTCGATCCGCACGACGGCTCGCTACGGATTGTCGGGGTCGAGCCCGACGCTCGCGGGCGCGTCGTCGCCGAGCTGCAGCAGCTTGACGCCCTCCGACGGCACGTGGGCGACGACCGACGACCCGACGGGAAGCGCCGACGCGCGCGCGGGCGGCATGTCCGCGGTCAGCGACAGCTCGCCGCTCGCCAGCTTCACGCGCGTCACCGGGCCGAGGAAGGTGTGGGTGATCACGTCGGCCCGCAGCACGTTGCCGCCGGCGTCCCCGTTCCCGCCGGCCGCCTGCACCTCGAGCGACTCGGGCCGGATCAGCACGAGCACGCGCTCGCCGGCCTGACGGCCGCGCGCCGCGTCGATCGTGATCCGCAGGCCGGCGTGCTCGACCAGCCCCGAGGTGGAGTCGACGACACGGCCCTCGAGCCGGTTCATCGTGCCGATGAACTCCGCCACGAACGGCGTGGCCGGCGCCGTGTACATCTCCGAGGGCGTGCCCATCTGCTCGATCACGCCGCCGTACATGACGGCGACATGGTCGGAGATGGCGAGCGCCTCCTCCTGATCGTGCGTGACGTACAGCGTCGTGATCCCGAGCTCGAGCTGGATGCGGCGGATCTCCTCGCGGAGCTGTACGCGCACCTTCGCGTCCAGCGCGGAGAGCGGCTCGTCGAGGAGCAGCACGCGCGGCTCGATCGCGAGGGCGCGGGCGAGCGCGACGCGCTGCTGCATGCCGCCGGAGAGCTGGTGCGGAAAGCGGTCGCCGGCATGACCCAGGCCGACGAGCTCGAGCAGCTCGCCCGCCTTGCTGCCGCGGGTCGCCCGGTCCTTGCCGCGCACGCGGAGCCCGAACTCGACGTTCTGCCTCGCCGTCAGGTTGGGAAACAGCGAGTACGCCTGGAACACCATGCCCATGTCGCGCTTGTTGGGCGCGACGTTCGTGATGTCCCTGCCGTCGACGACGATCCGCCCGGCGTCCGGCCGGTCGAAGCCGGCGACGAGCCGCAGCGCGGTCGTCTTGCCGCAGCCGGACGGCCCGAGCAGCGAGAGGAACTCGCCTTCGCCGATCTGGATGTTGATGCCGTTCAGCGCCTTGACGGTGCCGAAGTCGCGGTGGAGGTTCTCGAGCGTCAGGTAACTCATCGTGCTCCTGCGATCACGGCGCCGCGGGCGCCTCGTTTGCGGCCGACCAGCAGCAGCGAGAGCATCGCCGCCCAGGTGATGAGGAACGAGAGCAGCGTCAGCGCGCCGGCCGGGAAGCCCTGCGACTCGTTGACGTACTGCAGGAAGATCGGGAACGTGTGGAACGCCGCGAGGTTCGCGATCGTGAACTCGCCCATCACGATCGCGAGCGCCAGGAACGACGCGCCGAGAGCGGCCGTCCTGATGTTCGGGACGATCACCTTGAGCAGTGTCGTCGGCCAGCTGGCGCCGAGGCTCTGCGACGCCTCGGTCAGCGTGTGCACGTCGATCGAGCGGAACCCCGCGTCGAGCGAGAAGTACATGTACGGGAACGCGAGGATCACGTATGCGGCGGCGAGGAAGCCCCACGGCTGTCCGTAGAACCAGCCGGGCGTCCAGGCGAACACCTTGAGCAGCCCGACGACCATCACGATCGGCGGCACGACGAACGGGATCAGCGCCATGAACGCGATCACGGGCCGCAGCCGCGGCAGCTTCAGGTGCACCCAGTAGATCGTCGGGACGAAGAGCACGAGGCTGATCACGATCGTCTCGAGCGCGAGCAGGAACGAGATCTTGATCGTGTGCCAGAAGTCGCCGTTGTGGATCACCCAGCCGTAGTTGTGCAGGGTGCAGCAGGGCACTCCGGCCTTGTTCTCCTTGAGGCTGAAGTCGAGGGTCGCGTACAGCGGCAGCAGGAAGTACACGGCCGCCAGGCCGAGCCAGACGTATGCGCTCGGCGCCATTCTCGGCTTCCTCATTTCGCCCACCTGGCCGCCCGCCTCTGCAGCGGCACGTAGACGACCATCATCAGCGCGAGCACGACGAACATCCCGAAGGCGAGCGCCTGGGCGATGTGCGGGTTGTCGAGCACGTTGCCGGTGTAGTACGCGCCGATCAGGATCGGGACGATGTTCACCGTTCCGGCGGTGAGGCTGTAGGCGGTCGCGTACGCGGCGAACGCGTTGCCGAAGAGCAGGATGATCGCGCCGAGCAGCGACGGCATGAGGACGGGGACGCCCACGTAGCGCCAGAACTGCCACTGCTTTGCGCCGAGGTTCGCGGCCGCCTCGCGCCACTCCTTGCGCAGGCCGTCGATCGCCGGCGCGATCACCAGGATCATCAGCGGCAGCTGGAAGTACATGTAGGCGATCTCGACGCCGAGCTTCGAGAACAGCTGGAAGCCGTGCTGGGTCGGGTCCCAGCCGGCGTTCCGCAGCCAGGTGGTGAGCACGCCGAGCGGGCCGATCGTGGCGATGAACGCGAAGGCGAGCGGGATGCCGCCGAAGTTCGCGGCGACCCCGGAGAAGGTCGTCAGGGCCGAGCGGATCCACCCGGGCGTGCCCTCGCGGATCGCCGCGTACGCGACCAGCAGGCCCAGCGCGCCGCCGAGGAGCGCGGTCACGAGGCTGATCTCGATCGACGTCCTGTACGCGTCGATGTACGGATGGTCGAAGAGCAGCCGGATGTTCGCGAACGTCGCGTGGTTGGCCTTGTCCTGGAACGCCCCGACCATGACCGAGAACGCGGGCAGGAACAGGAACGCGATCGCGTACGCGAAGAACGGCAGCGTCGCCAGCCAGGCGAGCGGCAGGCGCCTCCGGCCGGACACGAGGTCCGGCCGGAGAGCCTCTGATGCAGCGTCGCTTGCGATGGCTAGGAGCCGACCTTCGTGGGCCACTGCTGCGCGATCAGGTTCTTCGCGGCCGTCTGCTGGGCAAGGCTCGCGAACTTCACCTTCGTGTAGATCGACGCATCCGGCAGCTTCGCGAGGACGGCGGCCGGGATCACCTTGCGGGCGACCAGGTCGTTGAACCGCGCCGGGTGGGCGCCGCCCTTCAGCCAGATGATCTGGCCCTGGTCGGAGTAGAGGAACTCCTCCCAGAGACGGGCCGCGTTCGGGTGCGGCGCGGTCGCGTTGATCGCCTGCGCGTAGTAGCCGCCGTAGACGCCGTCGGACGGCACGGTGAAGGCCCAGCTCGCGGCCGGGAACTCGGTCACGTACGCGTAGTTGTTGTAGTCCCAGTCGAGCGAGATCGGCGTCTGGCCGGAGGCGACCGTCTGCGGGGTCGTCCCGACGGGGATGTAGTTGCCGCTTTTCTTCATCTGGGCCCAGAAGTCGATGCCCGGGCCGACGTTGGAGAGCGAGCCGCCGTTCGCGAGCGCCGAGGCGATCACGACGGAGACGGCCGAGTTCGACGACAGCGGGCTGCCGTTGATCGCGACCTTGCCCTTGTACTCGGGCTTCAACAGGTCCTTGAACGTCTTCGGCGGGTTCGGGACGAGCGTCTTGTTGTAGCCGATCGAGACGGCGCCCCAGTAGTCGCCCATCCAGTACCCGTGCGTGTTCTTGAGCGCGCGCGGGATCGTCTTGTAGTTCAGGTTGAAGTACGGTGCGTAGAGGCCCTGGTTCGCCCCGGAGATCGCGAACGACACGCCCACGTCGACCGCGTCGGGGGCGCGCTTGTCGCCCTTCAGCGAGACGATCGCCTGGTTCTCCTGTGCGGAGCTGCCGTCGGGATTGTCGTTCGTGATCCCGATCCCGTACTTGCGAGGGAAGACGTGCAGCGCCTCGCCGTAGTTCGCCCAGTCGGGCGGAAGGGCGATCGTGTTCAGGTGGCCTTCCTTCTTGGCGTCGGCGACGAGCTGCTTGAAGGCCGCCTGCGTCATGTGGGTCGGCGCCGACGCGCGCATCTTCGCCATGCCGAGCGCCGTCGAGGCGTTCCCGACGATCGTGAGGCCGGCGACTGCGGCCACGCTGCGGCGCAGCATGGCGGACCGGCTCATTCCCTCCTCTTCGAGCTTCGCCCAGAACTCGACCTCCTGGGCTTCGTAATCCTCCATTCAGTCCCCCTCGGGGTAGGTGACCTCGCAAGCAGATCACGCCAAGGGGTCTATTTCAATAGGAAAGATGCGCCGGTTCACCAATTCGTCATCGGAATGACACCGGATCTCGGCGCGGATCCGAACCGCTAGTGTCGCGGGCGGCATGGACCCATTCGCCGCCGACGGCTCCTGGTTTCGCTGCGCCCTCCACGCCCACACGACGAACTCCGACGGCGAGCTCTCGCCCGACCTGCTCGTCCGGCACTACGAGTGGGCCGGCTACGACGTCCTCGCCGTCACCGACCACTGGCACCGGACGGTCGAGCCCTCGACCCGGAAGCTGCTCGTGATCCCGTCCGCCGAGCTGAACGCCCGGGCGGCGGCGCTGCACGACGACGCCCACGTGCTCGCGCTCGGGCTGGAGGCCGACCCCGAGCTGCCGGAGGGCGAGTTCGCGCCGCTGCAGGAGGTGGTCGACTGGATCGCGGCGAACGGCGGCCTGCCGTTCCTCGCGCACACCTACTGGAGCGGCCTTCGCAGCGAGCTCTGGTGGGAGACGCGGGGGCTGCTCGGGATCGAGGTGTGGAACTCGGGCTGCGAGCTCGAGCTCGGCCGCGGCGAGGCCTCCCTCCACTGGGACGAGGCGCTCGAGCGCGGCGCCCGGCTGACCGCGCTCGCCACCGACGACTCGCACCACCCCGGCTACGACAGCGGCTTCGCCTGGACCTGGGTGAAGGCGGCGGAGCGCTCCCGGGAGGCGATCCTCGCGGCGCTCGCCGCCGGCGCGTTCTACGGGTCGACCGGCCCGGAGATCCACGCCGTCGAGGTGTCCGACGGCGACGTCGTCGTCCGCTGCAGCCCGGCGGCCGCCGTCACGCTCTACTCCGGCCGCTGGAAGGGCGCCCGCGCCAACGCGGGCCGGCTCGGCTACCCGAACAACAGCCAGGTGCTCGAGCGCGACGCCGACGGGCTCGTGCGCGCGGTGCGCCTGCAGCGCCCCTACGAAGCCCCCTACGGCCGGGTGGAGGTGCTCGACCGGCACGGCCGCAAGGCCTGGACGAACGCGCTGTGGACCGCCTGAGCTCCGTCGAGCAGCTCGCCGAGCGTCGCTTCGACCTGCTCGTGATCGGCGGCGGCATCATCGGCGCCGGGATCGCGGAGGCGGCGACGGCGCACGGGCTCGACGTGGCGCTCGTCGACCGGGCCGACTTCGGCGGCGCGACCTCGAGCGCGTCGTCGAAGCTGATCCACGGCGGCCTGCGCTACCTGCAGATGGGCGACGTGCGGCTCGTGCGCGAGGCGCACCAGGAGCGGCGCGTCCTGATGGGCGTCGTCGCCCCGCACCTCGTGCGCCGCCTGCCGTTCCTCTTCCCCCTGTACCGCGGCGGGCCGCACCGCCCGTGGGTCGTCCGCACCGGCGTGCTGGTCTACTCCGCGCTCGCGCGGGCGCGGCTGAACGGCCGCGTCTCGACCGCGCGCGCGCTCCGGCTCGTCCCCGACCTGCACACGGCGAACCTCCACTCGTGCGCGCTCTACGCCGACGCGCAGACGAACGACGGGCGCCTCACGCTCGCGAACGTGCGCGCGGCCGCCGACCGCGGCGCGGTCGTCCTCAACTACGCCGAGGTGACCGAGCTCCACGGCGACGGGGCGACGGTCGCCGTCGACGGCGAGGTCGTGCGGGTGCGTGCCGGCCGGATCGTCAACGCGACCGGCCCGTGGCTCGACCGGGTGCGCCTGCTCGAGGACGACCGCGCCGAGCCGTCGGTGCGCCTCTCCAAGGGCGTCCACCTGATCGCCGACGGCGGCGAGGGCTGGTCGGCGGCGGTCACGATCCCGCACGACAAGCTGCGCGTCAGCTTCGCGATCCCGTGGGCCGGCAAGCTCCTGCTCGGCACGACCGACACGCTGCACGAGGGCGACCCCGACGACGCCGAGGTGACCGCCGACGACGTGCGGACGGTGCTGCGCGAGGCAGCCGAGGCGGTCGGCGGCGTCGGCGAGGTGCGCGCGTCCTTCTGGGGGCTGCGCGTCCTCCCGGGCGGCCCCGGCGGGACGGCGAGCGCGCGCCGCGAGACGGTCTACTCGCGCGGGCCGGCCGGGATGGTGAGCATCGCCGGCGGGAAGCTGACGACGTACCGCCGGATCGCGCTCGACGCGCTCGAGCATGCGGGCGTCCGCGGGCTCGACCGGCGGCCGCGGCCGCTGCCGGGAGCGACCGGGCTCGACCGGGTCGCCTGGCCGGTCGAGCTCGACCCCGACGTTCGCAGCCACCTGCTCTCGCTCTACGGCTCGCTCGCTCCCGAGGTGCTCGCACCGGCGCTCGACGACCCTGCGCTCCTCGAGCCGCTCGTCCCCGGCCGGCCCGACCTGCGCGCGCAGGAGCGCTACGCGCGCGAGCGCGAGTGGGCGCGCACGGACGCGGACGTGCTGCGGCGCCGCACGACGGCGTGGCTCGCGGGTCCGCGTTTAGACTCGGGGCATGGCTCCACGCTTGACGCGGCTGACCCAGCCGCTCGTTCGTGACGGCGGCGAGCTCCGCCCGGCATCCTGGGACGAGGCGCTCGACCGCGCCGCGGCCGGGTTCCGGAACGCGCTCGACCGCGGGTTCCAGACCGGCGTCTTCAGCTGCTCGAAGACGACGAACGAGCTGAACTTCGCAACGCAGAAGTTCAGTCGGGTCGCGCTGCACTCCAACAACGTCGACAGCTGCAACCGAACCTGACACGCCCCTAGCGTCGTCGGTCTGGCGACGGTGTTCGGTGCGGGAGGCGGAACCAGCTCCTACCAGGAGCTGCGCGAAGTCTCGGACCTGATCGTCCTGTGGGGCTCGAACGCGCGCGAGGCGCACCCGATCTTCTTCCACCACGTGCTGAAGGCGATCCACCGCGGCGCGAAGCTGATGGTCGTCGACCCGCGCCGGACGACCTCCGCGCAGTGGGCCGACCTGTGGCTCGGTCTCGACGTCGGCACCGACATCCCGCTCGCGAACACGATCGCCCGCGAGATCATCCGCGCCGGGCTCGTCGACGAGCAGTTCGTCGCCCGCGCGACCGTCGGCTACGAGGCGTTCCGCGACTCGGTCGAGCCGTGGACGCTCGAGGAGGGCGAGCGCGTCACCGGCGTCCCGGCCGCGGCGATCCGGGAGCTCGCGCACGCCTACGGCCGGGCCGAGAATCCGCAGCTCTGCTGGACGCTCGGCATCACCGAGCACCACAACGGGGTCGACAACGTCCTCGCGCTGATCAACCTGTCGCTCCTCGTCGGCGGCGTCGGGCGTTACGGCGCGGGGCTGCAGCCGCTGCGCGGGCAGAACAACGTGCAGGGCGGCGGCGACATGGGCGCGATCCCGAACAAGTACCCCGGCTTCCAGGACGTCGAGGACCCGGCGGCGCGCGCGAAGTTCGAGTCGGCCTGGGGCGTGCAGCTGCCGGCGAAGCACGGCCTGCACCTGACGGGCATGTTCGAGGCGATGGAGCGCGGCGAGCTGCAGGCGCTCTACGTGATCGGCGAGAACCCCGCCCAGTCCGAGGCCGACAAGGGGCGTGCGGTCGAGCTCCTGCGCGGGGTCGACCATCTCGTCGTCCAGGACATCTTCCTCACGCGCACCGCCGAGCTCGCCGACGTGGTGCTCCCGGGCTGCGCGGGCTGGGCCGAGTCGGAGGGCACGGTCACGTCGAGCGAGCGCCGCGTGCAGCGCGTGCGCAAGGCGCTCGACCCGCCGGGCGACGCGCGCGACGACATCGCGATCGTCTACGAGCTCGGGCGCCGGCTCGGCGTCGACCTCGGCGAGCCCGTCGCCGAGACGATCTGGGACGAGCTGCGGTCGCTCTCCCCGATGCACGCCGGCATGACCTACGAGCGGCTCGAGCAGCTCGGTGGCATCCAGTGGCCGTGCTGGGACGAGTCGCATCCCGGCGAGCAGTTCCTGCACGGGCGGCTGTGGGCGGACGAGGTCGACGACCCGGCGCCGTTCCATGTCGTCGAGCACTCGCCGCCGGTCGACGCGCTCGACGGCGACTATCCGCTTCGCCTGACGACCGGGCGCCGGCTCGAGTCGTTCAACACCGGCGTGCAGAGCGGGCTGTTCGCCTCGCCGCTGCACGCCGGCGGCGAGGCGCTGCGCGTGTCGCCCGAGGACGGGGCGCGCTTCGGGCTCCGCGACGGCGGCCGGGCGCGCGTCACCTCGCGGCGAGGCTCCGTCGAGGCGCCGGTCGCGTTCGACCCGACGCTGCGGCCGGGGCTCGCGTTCATGAACCTGCACTTCCCCGAGCTGGTGGACACGAACGTGCTGACGATCGACGCCACCGACCCCGCGTCGGGCACGGCGGAGTTCAAGGCGACGGCGGTCCGGGTGGAGGCGCTGGCCTAGTGGATCTCCGGTTCCTCGACGCCGAGCCGACGGAGGTGGAGCGCGAGGCGGTCGATTCGGTGCTCGGCGCCGCCCCGGCGGCGAACGGGCAGCGCGTGGCGCGCGCCGACCGGACGCGGCGGCATCTCCTCCTGCCCGCGCTGCGCGCGGCGCAGCGCCGGGTCGGCTGGGTGAGCGAGGGGGCGCTCGGCTACGCGTCACGGCGGCTGTCGGTGCCGCCCGCCGAGGCGTACGGCGTCGCGAGCTTCTATGCGCTGCTCGCGCTGGAGGAGCGGCCCGCCGAGGTGACGCACGTCTGCACCGATCTCGCGTGTGCGCTGAAGGGCGCCTCCGTCGGCCCCGGCGAGCAGCCGTCGCCGTGTCTCGGGCTGTGCGAGCGCGCTCCGTCCCGCTACCGCACGGTCGCGGGGCCGGAGCCGCGCGAGGAGCAGCTGCCGGCGGCCGGGCCGCCGCTGCCGCAGGCCGGCGCGCCGGGCCTGCGGCTGCTGCGGCGGATCGCCGCCGGCGTCGACCCGACGTCGCTCGACGCCTACGTCGCCTCCGGCGGGTTCGAGGCGCTCGCGCGGGCGCGCGAGCTCGGCCCGGCGGCCGTCGTCGAGCAGGTCACCGAGTCGCGGCTGCTCGGCCGCGGCGGCGCGGCGTTCCCGACGGGGGTGAAGTGGAAGGCGGTGCTCGAGCAGCCGGCGGCGCCGCACTACGTGGTCTGCAACGCCGACGAGTCCGAGCCGGGCACGTTCAAGGACCGCGTGCTGATGGAGCAGGACCCGTTCGCGATCGTCGAGGCGCTTGCGATCGCGGGGCTCGCCACCGGGAGCGAGAAGGGGTTCGTCTACGTCCGCGCGGAGTATCCGCTCGCCCACGAGCGGCTGCAGCATGCGATCGACGCGAGCGCGCCGTACCTCGACGGCTTCGAGCTCGAGCTGCGGATCGGCGCGGGCGCGTACGTGTGCGGCGAGGAGACGGCGCTCTTCCAGTCGATCGAGGGCTACCGCGGCGAGCCGCGCTCGAAGCCGCCGTTCCCCGTCGAGGTGGGGCTGTTCGGCAAGCCGACCGCGGTGAACAACGTGGAGACGCTCGTGAACGTGCTCGGGATCGTCCTGGAGGGCGGCGCGGCGTTCGCGGAGGTCGGCACGGAGGGCTCGACCGGCACGCGCCTCTTCTGCGTCTCCGGCTGCGTCGAGCGGCCGGGGCTGTACGAGCTGCCGTTCGGCTCGACGCTGCGCGAGCTGCTTGAGCTCGCCGGGTCGGCGCCGCCGAAGGCGGTGCTGCTCGGCGGCGCGGCGGGCGCGTTCGTCGGGCCGGACGGGCTCGACCTGCGGCTGACGATGGAGGACGCGCGCGCGGCCGGGGTGACGCTCGGCTCGGGCGTCGTGATCGTCTACGACGAGCACGCCGAGCTCGTGCCGGCGCTGCTGCGGATCGCCGAGTTCTTCCGCGACGAGTCGTGCGGCCAGTGCGTGCCGTGCCGCGTCGGCACGGTGCGCCAGGAGGAGGCGCTGCACCGTCTCGCCGCGGGGGCCCCGCACGGCGATGAGCTGCAGACGCTCGCCGAGCTGGCGCAGGTGATGCGCGACGCCTCGATCTGCGGGCTCGGGCAGACTGCGGCGAACGCCGTGGCATCCGCGATTGCGAACCTGGGGGTCTTTGCGACATGACGGTGACGATGCTCGCCTCGCCGAAGAAGATGGTCGAGCTGAGCGTCGACGGCCAGAGCGTCCGTGTGCTGGAGGGCTCGACGATCCTCGACGCGTGCCGGCTGCTCGGCATCGACACGCCCACGCTCTGCTACGGCGACACGCTGACGCCCGTGAACGTCTGCCGCGTGTGCGTGGTCGAGCTGGAGGGCGCGCGGACGCTCGTGCCGGCCTGCTCGCGCAAAGCGGAAGCGGGCATGGTGATCCACACGGATTCGGAGCGGGTGCGCACGTCGCGGCGGCTCGTGCTGGAGCTGCTCGGCTCGTCCGTCGACCTGTCGCTCGCGCCGGATGCGCTCGCGTACATCGAACGCTACGACGCCGACCCGGCCCGCTTCGGCCCGGACGCGAAGACGGTCGCCCAGGACGTGAAGATCGACAACGACCTGTACGTGCGAGACTACTCGCGCTGCATCCTCTGCTATCGCTGCGTCGAGGCGTGCGGCACCGACCACCAGAACACGTTCGCGATCGCCGTCGCGGGCCGCGGGTTCGACGCGCACATCTCGACGGAGCTCGACGTGGCGCTGCCCGAGTCGGCGTGCGTCTACTGCGGCAACTGCGTCGCCGTCTGTCCGACGGGCGCCCTGATGTCGAAGGCGGAGTACGACCGCCGCCGGGCGGGCACCTGGGACGAGGCGGGCGAGCAGGTCGTGCAGACGATCTGCCCGTACTGCGGCGTCGGGTGCAACCTCGAGCTTCACGTCCAGGGCGGCGACATCGTCAATGTCACGTCCCCGGCCGACCACGATGTGACGCAGGGGAACCTGTGCGTGAAGGGCCGCTTCGGCTTCCAGTTCGTCCAGAACCGGTGACGCGCGTCCAGATCCTGTACTGGGAGAACATCCCGTCGCTCGTGAAGGCGACCGGCGACGACGGCAGCGAGGTGAAGCGCCAGCTGCCGGACTGGTTCCAGCAGGAGATCGACCGGCTCGCGATGGACGAGGGCGTGCTCGGCGCCGACGAGTACCTCGAGCGCTGGCACTGGACCGACCCGGAGGAGCGCGCCGGCTCCCCCGCGGAGGCGGCGGCGGCCGTCGAGGCGGAGCTGCTCGCCGCGCACGGCGCCTCGCAGCCTGCCCCCCAGGACTCGTAACAGACTGTTACAAGCGCGCATTTCGGCGCGCTTTCGGCACACGGCGCGCCGCGCGCGGCGGCGACACTCGAACGGTGTCGTTCGCCTGCGCGCCCAGGATCGACGAGCGTCTGCGCCGGTTCATCGCCGGCTCGGCCGCGACGGACACGGCCGCCGAGATCACCCGCGCGGTCGGCGCGCTCGCGTGGACGCTCGGGCTCGTCCGGCCGAGCTACGAGCAGGTGCGCGTCCTGGCGCGGGCGGCCGACGCGCCGCCGCCGCCGAGGCGCGCGGCGGTCGACGTGGCGATCGACGCCGTCGCCGCGGCGCTCGACTTCCTCTACCAGTACCCCGGCCCGGGCATGGAGGACTGGTACCGGCGCTGGAAGGCCGGGCCGACCCCCCGCCGCCCCCGGGCTCGAGGCTCGTAACAGTCTGTTACAAGCCCCGGGGCGCGCGCCGCGGGGAACTACCCAGAGAGGCCGTCGGCGCAATTCGTAGACTGGCGTCCGTGCGCATCGGCGTCCTCACAGGCGGCGGCGACTGCCCCGGGCTGAACGCGGTCATCCGGGCGGTCGCCCGGCGGTCCTGGGCGAACGGCCACGAGGTGGTCGGGGTGCGCGAGGGCTGGCGCGGGATGATCGAGCAGAACTTCCAGCCGCTCGGGCGCGCGCAGATCTCCGGGATCCTGCCTCGCGGCGGAACCATCGTCGGCACCTCGCGCACGAACCCGTACAAGGTCGACGGCGGGCCCCAGGCCGTCGCGGCCGCGTTCGAGCAGATCGACGCGCTCGTCGCGATCGGCGGCGAGGACACCCTGGGCGTCGCCGCCCGGCTCTACCGCGAGACCGGCGCGCACGTCGTCGGCGTCCCGAAGACGATCGACAACGACCTCTCCGGCACCGACTACACCTTCGGCTTCGACACCGCCGTCCACATCTGCACCGAGGCGATCGACCGGCTGCACACCACCGCCGAGTCGCACAACCGCGTCATGGTCTGCGAGGTGATGGGCCGCCACGCAGGCTGGATCGCCGTGCACAGCGGCATCGCCGGCGGAGCCGACATGATCCTCATCCCCGAGCAGCCGATCGAGCTCGACGACGTGTGCCGCGAGATCCGGCAGCGCCACGAGAACGGCAAGAACTTCTCCATCGTCGTCGTCAGCGAGGGCTGCGAGCTGCCGGGAGTCGAGGACACCGGCGAGGTCGACCAGTTCGGCCACAAGCTCCTGGCGAAACGCGGCGTCGGCGAGCGGCTGGGCGAGGAGATCGAGGCGCGCACCGGCTACGAGACGCGCGTCACCGTCCTCGGCCACATCCAGCGCGGCGGCTCCCCCACCGCCCGCGACCGCATCCTCGCCACGCGGTTCGGGCTCAAGGCCGCCGAGCTCGTCGAGACCGGCGAGTTCGGGATGATGGCGGCGCTGCGCGGCGACGACGTGATCGCCGTCTCGCTCGAGGAGGCGACCGCCGAGCTGAAGACCGTGCCGCCCGGCTGGTACCAGGTCGCGAAGACCTTCTTCGGCTAGACGTCGCTCAGCGGGAACGACCGGTGCCGCCGCGGCGGCACGAGGAAGTTCTGGCGGTGCGTCGTGCGCAGGATCGAGTTGAAGCCCTGGTTCCGGTCGCGAGGCGGCAGCGGGATCTTCCCGCCCGGCAGCACGCCGTCCATCGCCAGCCGGTTGCGGCGGAAGTCGTCGCCCGTCGGGTTGAACACGAGGAAGTGGACGCCGGTCGCCGGCGCGTCGCCCACCTCGTCCGGCCGCACCGACCAGGCGAACGGGTTGTCGAGCGTGTTGAAGTCGGCGCGGATCGGGATCGCCGTCCCCTTCGGGTAGACGGCGCCGTCGTCGCCCACCACGTCGTGCAGGAGCCGCGACGTCGTCTGGATCGCCCCGCTGTGCCCGATCCGCCGTGTGCTCGCGTAGTCGCGGTGCACGTCCGCGACGCTCGACACGTCCTGCGGCGCCTGACGCACGGTCTGCACCCCCTGCTTCACCGCCAGGTTCGGCCGGAACATCGTCGCGATCCGCTCGTCGAAGTCGAAGTTGAGGTACCACGCCTCGACGTCCTCGACGATGTGCGACAGGTGCATGTGCGTGCCGTGGCGGAAGTAGTCGCTGCCGCGGAAGTCGACGTAGCCGAGCGTCTCGAAGTTCGCGATCGCGCCCGGCCCGATGCCCGCCTTCTGCGTCGAGGTGAACCCGAGGAAGAGCTCCGCCCGGTCGGGGATCAGGTCCGCGCCGGGAATGCCGGCCGCGGTCGCCATCTGCTTCGGCAGCGAGAGGCCGCCCTGCCCTTCGAAGCCGCCTCCGGCGAAGCCGCGCCTGATCGACGTGAGATGGAGCAGCTTCGACGCGCGCAGCCGTTCGACGGCGTCGTCGATGTGCGCGCGAACGTCCGAGCGCAGCACGATCGCGACGTCGTTCGACTCGAGGCGCGTCTCCGGCGGGTCGCTCGGGAACCGCTCCGCGTCGAACACCACCGGCCGGTCCGCACGGCGGTCGTGCGGCAGCAGCCTGCGCGTCGCCTCGGGAACGAGGCGGTGGAAGTACGGGAGCCCCCAGCCGAGCGTCACCCCGAGGCCCGCGGGGGACGGGACGTAGTCGGCCTCGAGGCCCGCGAGCACCCGCTCGAGCTCGCCGCGCGCGTCCGCAAGGCCGGCGCGGTCCACGTCGACGACCGCGGTGAGCACCTCATGGTGCAGCGGCGGCACGAGCACCTCGACGCCGTCCGAGCGCACGACGCGCACGCCGTCCAGCAGATGCTGCTCCGGCAGGGGCACGGGATTCGCGGCGCGCTTCGGCGTCCCGCCGGAGAGCCGGTCGACGAGCTCGTAGATCCCCGTCGCGCCCACCGCCCCCGCCGCCGCCGCGGTGAGCGCCCGGCGCCTCGTCAGCCTCATGTCGCGTTCGGCCGGATGAGCACGAGCGCGGACAGCTCGCGCTCGAGATAGGCGCGGAGCCTCGGGCCGTCGAGCGGCGGCGCGAGGTGCTCCGACAACGTGTAGAGGTTGCCGAACCGGCGCCAGACGAGCGCGTAGTGCCATTCGTCCGCGTCCTGGTTGACCGTGTAGACCTTTGACGTGATCCCGTTCGCGCTGATCGAGCCGACGGGTGTGGCGAAGCACGGGACGTTGCGGGAATCGACACCGCCCGTGCGGCACGTGGGGATCTTCGTCACGCCGGGGTAGCCGCGCAGGTTCACGTGCAGCTCGCCGCCGGCGGAGCCGCCGTCGGTCTCCTGCCACACGAAGCCGACGAGGTAGCTGCGGTCCGGCGAGACCGAGTCGATGTTGTTCGAGCGGCCGCCGATCTGCGAGGTCAGCGGGTCGGGCAGCCAGCCGGGGCAGTAGACCGGCGCCTTGATGCGGTTCGCGAGCCGCTGCCAGCCCCGCGGGAACGCGCAGCGCGGCTTCGCCGGCGCGGCGGCGTGCGGCGCCTCGGCGGCCTTCGAGCTGCCGCAGCCGGTCGCGACGGCTGCGCAGACGGCGAGCAGCCCGGCCAGCGTGACGAGCCCTCTCACGGGCGCCATGGTAGCCCGGCCGCGCCGGGCTAGACGTCGACCGGCCGGTGGCCGACAAGCTCGCGCACGCGGCCGCCGCCGACCAGCACCGCGTCGATGCCGGCGCGCTCGAGCGCGAGCACCTCGTCGCGGCTCGTCACCTCCACCCGGGCGATCGCGAGCTTGCCCGCAGGGATGTCGGGCAGGAGCTCGAGCACCGCGTCGAGCGGGTCGGCGTCCCCGTCGGCCTCCGCCGCCGAGAGCAGGAAGATCTCCGGGTCGTGGAGCTCGAGCGCACGCTCGAGCTCGTCCTCGTCGCGCACGTCGACGACCTCCTCGAGCTGCGGATGCCCCTCGGGCTCCTGCTCGGGCCGGATCGCGACCGCGTCGACCGCATCCGGAACGCCGTCGCCCAGCCACAGCACGGGAAGCGACGTCGCCTCCCGGATCCCCTCGATCGGCTGCACGACGGCCACGGCTTTCGCGCCGGCGTCCTCGGCGTCTCGTGCGCCTTCGGCGTCGTCGACGCGCGCGATGATCGCGATCCCGTCTCCTTCCGAGATGCGCTGGCTCAGGCGTCTGGAACCGGTCACGTGGCTCGCGACAGACTAGAGGCTCTTCGGCGCCCGCGGCGCGAGCCGCTCGAGGTGGCCCCAGTCGCTGCGGGGCGGCGCGAACAGCTCGACCAGGAACGCGCCGGCGGGCCCGGCGACGACGTCGTGCGGCACGCCGCCGGGGATCACCCACATCGCGCCCGGCTGCAGCTCCTTCCGCTCCTCGCCGGCGCGGAACGTCAGCGAGCCTTTCAGCAGGATGCCCGTCTGCTCGTTCGGGTGCGAGTGCTCCGGGACGACGGCGTTCGGCTCGATCTCGATCGCCGTCAGCGCCGCCTCCTCGCCGGTCACCGCCCAGCCGACGAGCCCGTCCCAGATCTGCAGCGGCTCGATCTCGCCGATGTCCTGGAAGACGCTCATGTGCCGATCGGATGCCAGACGGTCTTCAGCTCGAGGAAGGCGGAGATCTCCGCCAGCGACTGGCCATCGACCTTACCGGAGACGACGCGCTTGACGTTCTCCGCCGCCGCGAGCTCGAGGTCGGCTCGCAGCCCGTCGGCGCCGCTGACGTCGATCGCGTTCACGTCCATGTGGGAGGCGAGCCAGGGCGCGAGCTCGGCGCGGTAGCCGGTGAGCAGGTTGACGACGCCGCCGGGGACGTCGCTCGTCGCGATCACCTCGGCGAGCTCGATCGCCGCGAGCGGCCGCGTCTCCGACGCGAGCGCGACGGCGGCGTTGCCGCCCACGATCGCCGGCGCGAGCCGCGAGACGAGGCCCTCGAGCGCCGGCGCGTCGGGCGCCACGATCGCGACCACGCCGGTCGGCTCCGGGATCGTGAAGTTGAAGTACGGGCCGGCGACGGGGTTCGTCGAGCCGAGCGCCTGGGCGAGCTTGTCGGCGAACCCGGCGTACCAGACGACCCGGTCGATCGAGCGCTCGACCTCGTCGCGGCCCGAGCAGAGCTCGGCCAGCTCGGCGACGCGCGCCTCCATCATCTCCGCGACCCGGTACAGCACCTGGCCGCGGTTGTAGGCGGTGGCCCCCGCCCACTTCGGCTGCGCCGCACGCGCGGCGACCACCGCGTCGCGCACGTCCTTGCGCGACGCGCGCGCAACGTTCTGCCCCTCGGCCTCGTACGTGCGCCCCGACTCGCTCCGCGGGAACGCGCCGCCCACGAAGAGCTTGTACGTCTTCTTGACCGGCAGCCGCGTCATGCGAACGCCAGGTACGGCTCGAGGCCGTGCAGGCCGCCCTCGCGGCCGAAGCCCGACTCCTTGTAGCCGCCGAACGGGCTCGCCGGGTCGAAGCGGTTGAACGTGTTTGCCCAGACGACGCCCGCGCGGAGCCGCTCGGCCATCCACAGGATGCGCGACCCCTTCTCCGTCCAGATGCCCGCCGAGAGGCCGTACGGCGTGTTGTTCGCCTTCTCGACCGCCTCGTCGGGCGTGCGGAACGTGAGGACGCTGAGCACCGGGCCGAAGATCTCCTCCTGCGCGATCCGGTAGCTCTGCGCGACGTTCGTGAAGACGGTGGGCGCGAACCAGTAGCCCTTCTCCGGCAGCCGGCACGGCGGCTGGTAGATCTCGGCGCCCTCCGCCTTCCCCGCCTCGACGAGCTCGGCGATCTTCTCGAGCTGCATCCGCGAGTTGATCGCGCCGATATCCGTGTTCTTGTCGAGCGGGTCGCCAACGCGCAGCGTCGCCATGCGCCGTTTCAGCTTCTCGACGACCGGCTCGTAGATCGACTCCTGCACGAACAGGCGGGAGCCGGCGCAGCAGACGTGGCCCTGGTTGAAGTAGATGCCGTTGACGATCCCCTCGACCGCCTGGTCGAGCGCGCAGTCGTCGAAGACGATGTTCGCCGCCTTGCCGCCGAGCTCGAGCGTCAGCTTCTTGCCGGTGCCCGCCAGACGGCGCTGGATCGCCTTGCCGACGTCGGTCGAGCCCGTGAACGCGATCTTGTCGACGCCGGCGTCGACAAGCGCCGCCCCGGTGCGGCCGTCGCCGGTGACGATGTTGACGACGCCGGGCGGCAGGTCAGCCTGGCGGAGCACGTCGCAGAAGAGGAGCGCGGTCAGCGGCGTCGTCTCTGCGGGCTTCAGCACGACCGTGTTGCCGGCCGCGAGCGCGGGCGCGATCTTCCACGCGAGCATCAGCAGCGGGAAGTTCCACGGGATGATCTGGCCGGCCACGCCGAGCGGCCGCGGCTCGCGGTTCGGAAACGCGTACTCGAGCTTGTCGGCCCAGCCCGCGTAGTAGAAGAAGTGCGCGGCCGCGAGCGGCAGGTCGACGTCGCGCGACTCCCTGATCGGCTTGCCGCCGTTCAGCGACTCGAGCACGGCGAACTCGCGCGAACGCTCGGCGAGGATGCGCGCGATCCGGAACAGGTACTTCGCGCGCTCCGACGGGGCGAGCGCGGCCCACGGTGCGAACGCCTCCCGGGCGACCGCCACGGCGTTCCGCACCTCCGCCTCGCTCGCCTGCGCGACCTCGGCGAGCGGCGCCTCGTCGCGGGGCGAGACCGTCGTGTAGTGCTCGCTGCCCTCGAGCCACTCGCCGCCGACGTAGAGCCCGTAGCGCTCCTGCAGGGAGACGATCTCGGTCGACTCGGGCGCCGGCGCGTACGTCCAGCCGGCCGGGACCGGGCTGCGATCGCCGCGCTTCTCGAGCTCAGTCATTCGTGAAGTAGTCCCTTGACTGGTAGGCGCCGGTCTTCTCCTTGCGGAGCTGCATGAGGATGTCGTTGACGAGGCTCGACGCGCCGATCCGGTACAGGTCGGGGGTCAGCCAGTCGGGGCCGAGCGTCTCGTGCACCTGCACCAGGTACTGGATCGCGTTCTTCGCGGTGCGGATGCCGCCGGCGGGCTTCATCCCGACCTTGCGGCCCGTCTCCTCGTGCACGTCGCGGATCGCCTCCAGCATCACAAGCTGCACGGGCAGCGTCGCCGCGCCCGGAAGCTTGCCCGTCGACGTCTTGATGAAGTCGGCGCCCGCCGCCATCGCGAGCAGCGACGCCCGGCGGACGTTGTCGTACGTGCCGAGCTCCGACACCTCGAGGATCACCTTCAGGTGTGCCTCGCCGCACGCCTCCTTCACCCGCACGATCTCGTCGTACACCTGCGCGTAGCGCCCGGAGAGGAAGGCGCCGCGGTCGATCACCATGTCGATCTCGTCGGCGCCGAGCGCGACCGCGTCCTCGACGTCGCGGACCTTCACGTCCAGCGGGCTCTGTCCGCTCGGGAAGGCGGTGGCGACGCTCGCGACCTTGACGCCGCTGCCGGCGAGGCGCTCCTTCGCGGCGGGCACGAGGTTCGGGTAGACGCAGACGGCGGCGACCGACGGCACGCTCGCGTCGGACGGGTCGGGCCGGATCGCCTTCGAGCAGAGCGCGGCGACCTTGCCGGGCGTGTCCTGCCCCTCGAGGGTCGTCAGGTCGCAGCAGCGGATCGCGAGCTCGAGCGCGAAGACCTTCGCGTCGCGCTTGATCGAGCGCTTCGCCAGCTCGCCTGCGCGCGCCTCGACCGCCACCTGGTCGATGGAGCCGATCCGCGGCAGCCGCTTGACGAGCGGCAGCTCGAAGCCGCGGGGAAGGACTGGCGCCTGCGCCATGTGGCCGCAGTGTAGTCCCGGGTCGCGCCGCGGCCGGCGCCGCCGCTCAGCCGGCCGAGGCGTCCGCGCCGGGCTCGCCGGCGGCGCGGGCGAGCAGGCGGTCGACGCGGTCGAGCAGCTCGGCCGTGCTGAACGGCTTCTGGATGAAGCACGCACGCTCGTCGGCGCCGGGGCCGCCGTAGGCGGGGTCGTCGGCGTGGCCCGACATGTAGAGGACCGGCAGGCCCGGGTGGGTCGCGCGAATCCGCTCTGCGGTCGCCGGCCCGGAGAGCCCGGGCATGACGAGATCGGTGACAAGCATGGCGAGCTCCCCCCGATGCCCGCGCGCGAGCGCCGCGGCCGATTCGGCGCCGTCGGCGGCGAGAACGTCGAAGCCGCCGCTTTCGAGCATCGTCCCGACCACGTCGCGGACGCCGGGGTCGTCGTCGACGAGCAGGATCGTGCCCGTCCGCGGCGTCTCCGCGGCGGCTGCCGGACCGGGCGCCGCGGCGAGCGCGGCGGCGGCCTGCGCCGGGAGGTAGACCCTGAACGTGGTGCCGGAGCCCGGCTCGCTCGCGACGAGCACCTCGCCGCCGCTCTGCGCGACGATCGCGTGCACCGTTGCGAGGCCGAGACCTGTGCCGGCCTCGCCCTTGGTGCTGAAGAACGGCTCGAAGATGTGCATCGCGACGTCGGGATCGATGCCGCAGCCCGTGTCGGCGACCTCGAGCAGCGCGTATCGGCCGGCGCCGGTTCCGTCGCCGAGCTCGTGCTGGACGAGCGACACGTCGATCGTCAGCCTGCCGCCGTCCGGCATCGCGTCGCGTGCGTTGAGGGCGAGGTTGACGACGATCTGCTCGAGCTGGCCGCGGTCGGCGAGCGTGACCACCGGCTCGCCGGGGTGGGAGCTCGCGAGCTCGACGTGCCCGCCGATCAGGTGGCGGAGCATCTTCTCCATCTCGTCGACGACCTCGCCGAGGTCGACCGGGACGCGCCGGCCGGGCTGCCGGCGGCCGAAGACGAGCAGCTGCTGGACGAGGCGCGCCGCCCGGTCCGAGACCTCGAGCACCTCGCGGAGGTTCCCGTCGTCGCCGCCCTCGCGCGCCCGCTGCTCGAGCGCCAGCTCGGTGTACCCGCGGATCGCCAGCAGGAGGTTGTTGAAGTCGTGGGCGACGCCGCCGGCGAGCCGGCCGACGGCTTCCAGCTTGTCGGCCTGGGCGAGCCGCTGCAGCGCGGTGCGCCGCGCCTCCTCGACCTCGCCGGAGTGCTCGATCATCGTGTTGAACTCGGCGGCGCTCGCCGCGAGCTCGGCCGGCCCCACGACCTCGACGCGCGCGCTCGTGTCGCCCGCTGCGAGCCGCGCCGCCGCCGCGCCGAAGCGGCGGATCGGCCGCGTGAACCGCTGGCTCACGATGAACGCAGCGGTGACGGCGAGGAGCAGGCACGCCACCGCCGTGACGACCACCGTGCGGAGAAGGTTGTCGGAGGCCGCGTACGCGGTCGCGGTCGGCAGGCCGGCGTACGCCGACCAGCCGGTCGAGTCGACCTGCGCTGCGGCGTAGACCCGGAGGATGCCGTCGCCGCCTCGAGCGGTGACCGTCTCCGCGCCGGCGCGCGGGATCGGGTCGTAGCGCTTGCCGATCGCCGCGCCCGCCCCGACCGACCGCGCCTGGACGACGCCGCGGCGGTCGAGGATGCCGAGCAGCGCGCCGTTCGGAAGCCCGAGATGGGTGAACGGCGCCTGGTAGCGAACCAGGTCGACGGCGAGCACGAGGTAGCCGCGTACCGCCCCCCGCTCGCGCCACGGCAGGACGAACAGGGTGGCGAGCCGCCCTCCGACCGGGTCGAGCGCCCGGCTGTGGACGGTGAAGCCGCTCGCCCGCCGAGCCTGCCGGAACCAGGGCCGGCTCGCAACGGACCGGAGCGGCGAGCGTGTGCGCGGGGAGGAGCAGGTCGGCACGCCGCCGCGGCTGACGACGAGCACGCTCCTGAACTCGGGACGCAGGACGCGAAGCTCCCTCAGCTCGAGGCTGCAGGGCCCGGCGCCGGCGACCGCGATCGTGTCCCGGGTCGCCGCGGTCATCAGGAGCCGCGTCTGGTCGACGAACTGGCCGACACCTGCCGACCCCAGCCGCGCCAGCTGGACGACGGTCGCGTCGGCCGCCGCGGTCGTGTCGTCGCGCTCGGCGCGAACGGCGTAGGCGAGCGCGGCGAGCAGCGGCAGGGTCAGGACGACCGCGAGCAGGACGACGTGCTGGCGGATGCTCATCCGCCGTCCGGGCCGAGGCGTCATCGGGCCGCCTCGAGCGCGGACGCCGCGGCGGCGCACACCGCGTCGAGGTCCGCGTGGCGGAGCGCGATGCAGCCGGACGCCGCCGCCTTCCCCACTGCCTCGCGCAGCGTCCGTCCCCGCCAGGCGCGCTCGACGCGCGTCCCGTCGACCCGCACCCGGCCCGCGACCAGGAAGGGCCAGAAGCGCCGCTCCTCGTCCCACTCGACGACGAGAGCGTCCCTGCTCGCCGCCGGCCGGTACTCGATCGAGATCACGTGAGCATCGTCGTCAGCGGCCCCGGGCCCGGTGACCGCGCCCGGAGGGCCGCAGCGGCAACCTACGGATGCCGCTCGGCGTGCCGAATGCCACGATCCGGCCATGACCGGAGGACCGATCCGGCGGCCGGAGCTCGACGAGCTCGAGACATTCGTGCTCGCCGCCCGGCACGGCAGCCTCACCCGGGCGGCGGACGAGCTGCGGCTGAGCAAGACGGCGGTTGCCAAGCGGCTCCGGTCGCTCGAGGCGATCGTCGGGCGGCGGCTGCTCGACCGCGGCCCGCGCGGCGCGACGCTGACGCAGGAGGGGCGGCTCCTGCTGCCGCAGGTGGAGGAGCTGCTCGCCGAATCCGACCGGCTGCTCGGGCAGCTCTCCGCCGGGCGCACGGGCGGCGACGCGCTCCGCATCTCGGGGCTGCGCTCGCTCTCCGGCTCGAGCCGCCTCTCGACCGAGCAGGTCCTGCAGCAGACGGAGCACGTCTTCGCGGAGATCTTCCACGCGACGAGCGACGCGATCGTCGTCCTCTCCGCGGAGGACGGCACCGTGCTCGAGGCGAACGACGCGTTCACCCGGCTGACCGGATACCTCCGCGAGCAGGCGATCGGCCGGACGACCGCCGAGCTCGGGCTCGTCCCCGCGGCCGTCCTCGCAGCCGACCTCGCCGACGCCGGGTCGCCCGGCGGCGTCGTCGATCACGTCACCGAGCTGCGGACGCAGTCCGGGGCGATCCGCCACGTCGAGTTCTCGCTGCAGCCGATCGTCCTCGCCGGCGCGCGCCGCCTGCTCGGCGTCGGCCGCGACATCAGCGAGCGGGTCGAGCGGGAACGGGCGATCGTGAAGCGCGGCGCCCAGGAGGAGGCGGTCGCGGCGCTCGGGCTCGCCGGCCTGCGCGGGGAGCCGACCGGGGCGATCCTCGCCCGCAGCGCGAAGCTGTGCGCCTCGCACGTCGATGCCCCTCTGGCCGGCGTCTGGGAGCTCGTCGGCGACCTGCTCGAGCTCCGGTCGGTCTACGGGCTGCCGCGCGCGCGCGTCCGCGACGTCGGCCAGACGCCGGGGGCGCGGGGACGGCTACTCGAGCTCTTCGCGAACGGTCCCGACATCGCGGCCCGCGACGTCACGCGCGACGGCAGGTTCGGGAAGCACGGGCTCCGCTCGCTCGGCATGCGAAGCGTGATCGCCGTCCTGATCGGCGCGCCGGACCAGGAGCCGTACGGAGGCCTGGTCGTCGCGTCGCCCGAGGTCGGCGCGTTCGACGACGCCGACCGCGACTTCGTCCACGCGGTCGCGAACATCCTCGGCCTCCTCGTGCGCGCGGAGCGCCGCGCCGACGCCGATGCGCGCCGCCGCATCCAGCTCGGGAACTTCGCCGCGCTCCTCGACGAGAGCCGCGACCCGACCGTGCTGATCGCGCCGGACGGCCGCTACGTCTACCTGAACGCGAGCGCGCGCCGGTTCCGGAACGTCCCCGCGGACGCCGACCCGACCGGCGTCTCGATCTACGAGACGCTCGATGCCCGCTCCGCGCGGCGCCTCCGCGAGCAGGTCCTGCCCGAGACCGAGAGCAACGGGCGCTGGGAAGGGCGCTTCACCGTCGGCCGCCCAGGCGGGGCGCGCACGGCCGGCCGGCTGACGACGTTCCTCGTCCGCGACCCGATCACCGCGGCGCCGCGCTGGATCGCCGCTGTCTTCCGCCCCGACTGACCTCCGGCACGGTGCGGGGGCCCGCTCGGGCCCCCGCACCTGCGCACACGGGACGACTCGCCCCCAGCCGGCTGTCACGCGGCTTCGCTGCCGCGCCCCTGTGCACGCTGAGCCGCGATCAGGTCGCGGAACCAGTAGAAGCTCCCTTTCGGCACGCGTTCGAGCGTCGGGTAGTCGACGTAGACGAGGCCGAAGCGCTTCCAGTACCCCCACGCCCACTCGAAGTTGTCGAGCAGCGACCAGGCGAAGTACCCGCGCAGCGGAGCGCCCTCGGCGACGGCCTCGGCGGCGGCGGCGACGTACCCCTCGTAGTACGCCTGCCGCTCCGGGTCGGAGACGCCGCCGTCGTGCCCGCGCACGTCGGCGTAGGCGGCGCCGTTCTCGGTGACGTAGATCGCCTCCGGGGCGTAGTCGGCCGTCAGCCGCAGCAGCAGGTCGCGCAGTCCGCCGGGGACGACCTCCCAGCCCATGTCGGTTCGGTCGACGTCCTCGCGGCGGACGAACTGCGAGCGGCCGCCTTCCGGGCCGGCGGCGACGAGCGGCGAGGTGTAGTTGTTGACGCCGAGGAAGTCGATCGGCGCGGAGATCGCCTCGAGGTCGCCGTCCTCGATCGGGGGCGCGATCGAAGCCCAGGAGTCGAGCATGTCCTGCGGGTAGGCGCCGGTGAAGATCGGGTCGAGGAACCACCGGTTGTGGAAGCCGTCCACCCAGCGGGCCGCGGCCGCGTCCTCGGCCGAGTCGCTCTCCGCGTACACGTGGTCGAGGTTGAGCGTGATGCCGACCTCGGAGCCGGGCGACAGCGTGCGCAGCAGCTCGACCGCGCGCCCGTGCGAGAGCAGGAGGTGGTGCGAGGTCGCGAGCGCGTCCGCGTCCGACGTGCGCCCCGGCGCGTGGTGCCCCCAGCCGTAGCCGATCCAGGAGACGACCCACGGCTCGTTGTGCGTGATCCAGTGGCGCACCCGGTCGCCGAGCCGCTCCGCCACCGCGGTGACGTACTCGGAGAACGCGTCGACGGTCGCGCGCGCCGGCCAGCCGCCCGCGTCTTCGATCGCCTGCGGCGTGTCCCAGTGGAACAGCGTCACGTACGGCGTGATGCCGTTCCCGAGCAGCTCGTCGACGAGGCGGTCGTAGAAGTCGAGCCCCTTGACATTGACCTTGCCGCGGCCCTCGGGCAGCACGCGGGGCCACGCGACCGAGAAGCGGAAGCCGTCGACGCCGAGCTCCCGCATCAGCGCGATGTCCTCGCGGTAGCGGTGGTAGAAGTCGCACGCAACCGCGCCGGTGTCGCCGTTCCGGACCTTGCCGGGCGTGGCGCAGAAGCGATCCCAGACGCTCTCGCCCCTCCCGTCTTCGTTCGCCGCCCCTTCGATCTGGAAGGAGGCCGTTGCGACCCCCCAGACGAAGTCGGACGGCAGCGCGTCAACGAATGGGTTGGACATCTCGTTCCTCTCGTATGTGGTCGGTCGACGGTGCGGTGACGTGGCAGCGCGCGGCGTGGCCCGCCCGCGCCGCGACGAGCGGCGGCGTGGCGCGCCTGCAGACGTCGATCGCGATCGGGCAGCGGTCGACGAAGCGGCAGCCGGGCTTCGGGTCGACGGCGACCGCCCGGCCGCCGCGATGGATCTCGATCCGCTCGCGCTCGCCGGCATGGGCGTCGGGCACGGAGGCGAGGAGCAGCTCCGTGTACGGATGCAGCGGCTCGCCGAGCACCGAGTCGACGGGCCCCTGCTCGACGATGTGGCCGGCGTACATCACGAGCAGGTCGTCGGCGACGTAGCGCGCGCTTGCGAGGTCGTGCGTCACGTAGAGGAAGCTGACGCCGAGCTTCGTCTTCAGGTCCGCCATCAGGTTGAGGATCCCGATGCGGATCGACACGTCGAGCATCGAGATCGGCTCGTCGGCGATCACCACCCGCGGCTCGACGGCGAGCGCCCGCGCGATCGCGACGCGCTGGCGCTGGCCGCCCGAGATCTCGTGCGGGTACTTCGCCGCGATGTGCTCCGGCGGCACGAGGCCGACCGTGTCGAGCAGCTCGAGCACGCGCCGGTCGACGCCGCGGCCCGGGACGACGCCGTGGATCCGCAGCGGCCGCGCGATGTGGTGGCGGATCGTCTTGACCGGGTTCAGCGAGCCGAACGGATCCTGGAAGATCATCTGCACCTGCGAGCGGTAGGCGAGCACGTCGCGGCGGCGCCGCTCGCCGGCGATGTCGCGCCCGTCGAAGAGGACGCTGCCCTCGCTCGGCTCGTAGAGCTTGACGAGCAGCCGCGCGACCGTGCTCTTGCCGCTGCCGCTCTCGCCGGCGAGCGCCGTGATGCGTCCCGGCTCGAGCGCGAAGCTGACGTCGTCGACCGCGTGGACGCGGCTCCGGTGGAGCGCCCCGCCGACCGGGAAGCGCTTCGAGAGGCCGCGCACCTCGAGGACCGCGCCGCTCACAGCCCCTGCTCCTCGACGAGGTGGCAGGCGACCTCGTGCCCGGGCGACGACTCGCGCAGCACAGGGCGCTCGGCCGTCTGGCGCGCGTGGAGCGCGGCGTTCTCGGGCCGGCAGTGCGGACAGCGCGGGTGGAAGCGGCAGCCGGCGGGCGGCGAGGCGAGGTCGGGCGGGGCGCCGCCGATCCCGGTGAGGCGGGCGCGGGGGCCGCGCAGCGGCGGGAACGACTCGATCAGGCCGACCGTGTACGGATGCCGCGCGCGGCTCCGCAGCTCGGCCGCGGGCGCCGCCTCGACGACCTCGCCCGCGTACATGATCGCGACGCGGTGGGCCAGCTCGAGCAGGAGCGAGAGGTCGTGCGTGATGAAGAGAACCGCGAAGCCGCGCTCGGCCTGCAGGTCTCTGATCTGCTGCAGGATCTCCCGCTGCACGACGACGTCGAGCGCCGTCGTCGGCTCGTCCATGATCACGAGCTCGGGCTGCAGCGCGAGCGCCATCGCGATGATCACGCGCTGGCGCATCCCCCCGGACAGCTGGTGCGGGTAGGAGCAGAGCCGCCCGCGGTCGATGCCGACCACCTCGAGCAGGCGGCCCGCCTCGTCGAGCGAGCGCCGGCGGGAGATGTGCTCGTGCGCGCGCATCATGTCGACGAACTGGTCGCCGACGCGCATCACCGGGTTGAGCGCGTTCATCGCGCTCTGGAACACCATCGAGACGTTCCGCCAGCGGAAGCGCCGCAGCTCCTCGCGGCTCGCGCCGACGAGGTCCCGCCCGTCGAAGACGACGCGGCCGCCGGCAACCGCGGCCGGCGGGCGCAGCACCTGCATGACCGCGTTCGCCAGCGTGCTCTTGCCGCAGCCGGACTCGCCTGCGAGGCCGACGATCTCGCCGCGGCCGATCGAGAGGCTGACGCCGTCGACGGCGCGGACGATCCGCGAGGCGGTGCGGTACTCGACCACCAGCTGCTCGATCGACACGAGCGGATCGAGGGCGGCGCGCGCGGCTCCTGCCGAGGTCGCCAACGTGGCCGTCACGCCGCCCCTTCGGCCCGCACCGCGGCCCGGCCGCTCCAGAGCGGCGCGAGGATGCGGCGCAGGAAGCGCCGCCGGGTGCGCACCTCGTCGCGCAGGCGCGGGTTCGAGATCTCGTCGATGCCCGCGAGGACGAGCGTCAGGCCGAGCACCGTGATCACGAGCGCGAGGCCCGGGAACACGAACGGCCACCACTCGCCCTGCAGCACCGCCGAGTTCGTCTGCGCCCAGTAGAGCGTCATGCCCCAGCTCACGTGCGTCGTGTCGCCGAGCCCGAGGAACTCGAGGCCGGCGTCGACGAGCAGCGAGATGTAGAAGACCAGCACGAACCCCGCCGCGATGCGGCTGATCATGTTCGGCATGATCTCGCCGAAGACGATGCGGCTCGTCGACTCGCCCGCGACCTTGGCGGCGAGCACGAAGTCGCGGTTTCTCAGCGAGAGCGCCTGTCCGCGCAGGATCCGCGCCTCGAAGGCCCACAGCGTGAGCCCGAGGATGAGGATCATCGTCGTCATGCCGCGGCTGTGCAGGTAGCTCGAGACGACGACGAGCAGCGGGATCGTCGGGATGACGAGGAAGACGTTCGTCAGGAAGTTGATCGCCTCGTCGACGACGCCGCCCGAGTAGGCGGCGAGGATGCCGAGCGTCGTCGCGAGCAGCGTCGCCAGCGCGCCGGCGGCGGCGCCGAGGATGAGCGAGCGGCGCGCGCCGAGCACGACCTGCGAGAAGATGTCGGAGCCCTGGTCGGTCGTGCCGAACAGGTGGTGCCACGACGGCGCCTGGCGCGCGTCGAGCAGGCTGAAGGCGGTCGGGTCGCCGACCGAGACGAGCGGCGCGATCAGCGCCACCACGACCATGAACAGCACCATCGCGATCCCGAGCCGCGACTTCGGGTTGCGCAGGAGAAGGCGCAGCCAGCCGGGCACGGCGAACCGGCGCCGGACGGGGGGCACGATCGGCGGGGCGCTCTCGATCACCGGCTGCAGCTGCGACATCAGGAGGCCCGCACCCGCGGGTCGAGGACGAGGTTGAGCAGGTCCATGACGAAGTTCGCCGCGATCACGGCGAGCGCGAAGATCAGCAGGAGCCCCTGCGTGAGCGGGTAGTCGTTGCCGAGCGCAGCCTGCTGGAGCGTCAGCCCGGCGCCGGGGTAGCTGAAGACGTACTCGATGAAGACGAGGCCGCCGACGGCGCTCGCAAACTGCGCGGCGAACCCGTTCAGAGGAGGCAGGATCGCGTTGCGGCCGGCGTAGCGCGTCATCACCCGGCGGTCGCGGAGGCCCTTGGCGTGGGCCATCGCCACGTAGTCCTCCCCGATCGTGTTGATCATCACCGTTCGCATGTTCAGCACCCAGCCGCCGGTGAACGCCGCCACGACGACGAGGATCGGCATCTGCGAGTGGCGGAACACGCTGGTCAGGAAGTGCCAGCGCAAGCCCGGCACGAGCGTGCTGTCGTAGGCGTGCTGGATCGGGAACCAGTGCAGCTTCAGCCCGAGGAAGTAGACGGCGATCAGCCCGGTGAAGAACGCCGGGAACGCCGACAGCGCCATGAAGACCGGCACGACCACGGTGTCGAAGCCGCCGCCGCGGCGCCACGCGGCGACCATCCCGATCGTGATCCCGAGGACGAACGAGATCACGAACGCGACGCCGACGAGGAAGATCGAGTAGGGCAGCACCCGTCCGATCACCTCGGAGACCGACGCCGGGTAATTGGACGTCGAGATGCCGAGGTTCAGGTGCGACAGCCGGTGCAGGTAGGCGACGTAGTCCTGCCAGACCGACTTGTTGCCGCCGCCGAGCAGCGCCTGGTAGGTCTTGATGATCCCGGGGTTCGACTGGATCTGCGACGGCGAGAGGTGCTGCAGCACGCCGCCGATCGGGTCGCCCGGCATCAGGCGCGGCAGCAGGAAGTTCAGCGTCAGGGCGACCCAGACGGCGAACGCGTAGAAGCCGAGTCGACGGAGGAGGAAGCGCATGACGGGATTTCTCTTCCTGCGAGCCTCTCAGAGAATGCGCAGGGGGCGGGGCGGGTCGCCCCGCCCCCTGCTTCCCGAGGGGCCTCGGTTACTGCCCGGCGTGCCCGCCCGGGCAGATGTGCGTGAAGGACAGGAGGTTGTCCGGGTACGTGCTGAAGATCGGGTCGCCGAAGTGGTCCTTCGGCGAGTCGAAGCAATGGAAGTACTTGGTGCTGTAGGTCGACCAGCGCGGCCCGATGAAGAGCGGCACGATCGGCAGCTGCTGCAGCCAGAGCTTCTCGAGCTGCGTCGCGATCGCGTGCTGCTTCTTCGGGTCGAGCGAGGACTTCCACTGCTGGAGGAGCGCGGTGCCCTGGGCGTTCTGGTAGTGCTCCCAGTTCCCCGTGTTGGTCGCGTCCTGGCCGGGCGCGATGTACGCGTTGGCCGAGAAGTTCGAGTAGAAGAAGCCGTACGGGGAGCCCTGGGAGGCGTTCTGCCAGAGCAGCGTCGGGTTCTTCGTGCTCGACGCGTTCGGATACCACGAGTTCCAGTCCGGCTCGAGCTTCACGTTCGAGTCGATGCCGATCGCCTGCAGGTTCTTCGTGATGATCTGGTTCGAGGCGACCCAGTCCGACCAACCCGAGATCACGTGGATGTCGAGGTTGACGGGGTTGCCCTTCGGGTCGATCAGCTGGCTGCCCTTGTAGGTGAAGCCGGCGTCGGTGAGCGTCTTCTTCGCGGCGGCCGGGTTGTAGGTCGCGAGCGCCTTGGCCTGCGCCTTCACGGTCGGGTCGGTCACCCACTGCGGGAACAGGCCGGAGAGGCCGATCGCGTCGGTGGGCGGCGCGTAGCCGTACTCGCCGAGCTTCGACACGGTGTTCCGGTCGATCGCCTGCGACAGCGCCTTGCGGAAGGCGACCAGGCTGTACGGGTACTTGGTGACGTCGAGGAGCAGCGACACCGGGTAGGCCGTCGTCGCGTAGAAGGAATGGAAGTGCTGCGGATCCTTCGACTCGTACGCCTGCGCGACGTTCGGGACGAAGTTGTGCGTCCAGTCGACCTGGCCGCCCTGGATCAGCGCCAGCGCAGCGTCGTTCGAGGCCGCCTGCACGTACTCGAGGCACGGGATCAGCGGCTTGCCCGCCTGCCAGTAGTGCGGGTTCCGCCCGAAGACGTAGTCCTGGGTCGTGAACCGCGCGATCTGGTCGAACGGGCCGGAACCGACCGGGTGCGGGTTCGTGAACGTCGCCGGGTTCGCGACCTTCGCCCAGATGTGCTTGGGCACGACGATCGCGCCGTTCAGCGTCTGGGCGATGAACTGCGAGTCCACCGTCTTCAGCTGGATCACGACGGTGTACGGGCCCTTCGCGGTGATGGAGGCGATGTTCGTGTCCGGACGCGAGAAGCCGATGATGTCCATCGTCTTCTGCTGCGTGGCGTTCGCGCCGCCCTCGAGGCTGTAGACGACGTCGGCCGACGTCAGCGGCTGGCCGTCCGACCACTTCGCGTTCTGCACCAGGTTGAGCGTGAGGGTCTTGTTGCCGTTCGACCACTTCCAGCTCTGCGCGAGCCACGGCCGCGCGGGCAGGCCGCCCTCCGGCGAGACGATCAGGCCCTCGTAGAACGAGCCCTTGATGAACTGGCCGCTCGGCAGGCCGGTGGCCGTGTACGGGTTGAAGTTCCTGACGAACGCGGGATCGCCCGAGCCCGTCATCACGAGGCACTTGTGGCCGGCGGTGCTGCGCGCCGGCGCCGCCGTCGAGACCGTGGCGACGACGAGCACCGCGATCCCGGCCGCCGCTCCCGCGGCCGCGGCCACGAGGCCGAGCCGCCTGCGAGAGCGCAATGAGCGTGACATCTGCGTTTCTCCTCCCTTTCTCGCCGTCTTCCGCGGCGGACCTGACCTGGGGGTTCCGGAAATTCCCGGAAACGGTTAACAGGTTCTCGGCCGGCTGTCAACCGGACTGCCGCGTGTCGGCCGCAGTTTGGGGCAGCGCTCCTCGGCAACCGGGGCCGAAAACGGTTACAGTTCGCTCCCGATGGCTCAGCTGCAGCGACCCGACGGCCCGCGCTTCCGCGGCCGGA
Source organism: Gaiellaceae bacterium (assembly GCA_035651295.1). GTDB lineage: Bacteria > Actinomycetota > Thermoleophilia > Gaiellales > Gaiellaceae > PALSA-600. The sequence goes on from DASRGA010000039.1 coordinate 75,323, forward strand.
CGACGATCCGCGACATCGCCGACCTCGCCGGCGTCTCGATCGCCACGGTCTCGCGCGTCCTGAACGACCGGCCCGACGTGGCGCCCGACACGCGCGAGACGGTGCTCCAGGTCGTCCGCGAGCACGGCTTCAACCGCAGCCGCGCCGCCCGCGGGCTCTCGCGCGGCCGCACCGGCTTTGTCGGGCTGACCCTGCCGCTCGTCGCCGACGCCTACTTCGGCCCGATCCTGAGCGGCGCCTCGGAGGCGCTGTACGAGGCCGACCTGCGCATCGTCCTCTCGCCCACGCTGCACGAGCACGACCGCGAGGTCTCGCTGCTCGAGCGGCTCGTCAGCGAGTCGACCGACGGCGCGATCCTGATCCTGCCGGAGGAGTCCGAGGAGGAGCTGAAGGCGCTGAAGGCTCAGGGCTACCCGTTCGTCGTCGTCGACCCGCGCGAGCGCCCGCCGGCAGGCATCCCCTGCGTCTCGGCGATGCACGCGTCCGGCGCGCAGCAGGCGACGACGCACCTGCTCGAGCTCGGGCATCGCCGCATCGGGGCGATCGCCGGCCAGGAGCACTGGTACGCGACGGAGGAGCGGCTGCTCGGCATGCGCGCGGCGCTTGCCGGCCACGGCATCCTCCCCGACCCGGAGCTGATCCGCTTCTCGGACTGGCAGGAGCCGCGCGGCGTCGAGGCGGCCGAGGAGCTGCTCTCGCTGAAGGATCCGCCGACGGCGATCTTCGCGTTCAACGACAACGTCGCGATCGGCGCGCTCAACGCCGCCCGCGACCGCGGCCTGCGCGTGCCGGAGGAGCTCTCGATCGTCGGCTTCGACGACACGGCGCAGGCGACGATCGTGCGGCCCCAGCTGACGACCGTCCGCCAGCCGCTCGCCGAGCTCGGGCGGATGGGCGTCAGCCTCCTGACGAGGCTGATCGAGGGCCAGCGGCTGGATGCGCATCGCATGGAGCTCTCGACGACGCTCGTCGTCCGCGACACGACCGCGCCCGTCCCGAAGGGCCGGCGCGACGCGTAGGGCGGCCGCCGGCGGCGCCGTCCTGGCGGCGGCGATCCTCGCCGCGTTCGCGCTCCCCGGCCGCGGCGCCGGCGGCGCCTACGAGCTCCACCCGCTCGTCACCGATCGCGGCGACCCGCAGCTCGTCAACGCGTGGGGCCTCGCCGCGAGCCCGACCGGGCCGTGGTGGACGTCGAACGAGGCGCGCGGCTCGAGCACGCTCTACTCGGGCGCGGGGCGCAAGCAGCGGCTGACCGTGCGCGTGGCGGGCGGCCCGACCGGCGTCGTCTACAGCGGCGGCGGCGGCTTCGTCGTCCGCGGCGGCGGCCGCGCCGACCCCGCCCGCTTCATCTACGCCTGCGAGGACGGCAAGCTGCGCGCGTGGACGCCGACCGTGCCGGCCGGCTGGTCGACCCGGGCGGTCGTGGCCGTCGACGACGCGGGCGCGGCGGCGCTCTTCCGCGGGCTCGCGATCGCCGGCCGGCGGCTCTACGCGACCGACTTCCACAACGGCCGCGTCGACGTGTTCGACGCGTCGTGGCGCCTCGTGCGCCGCTCCGGGTTCGCCGACCCGGCGATCCCGTCGTGGTACGCGCCGTTCGGGATCTCGGTGCTCGGCGGGCACGTGTTCGTGACCTTCGCGTTCCGCGCGCCGGTCGACGGCAACGACGCGCCGAGCGGCGGCTACGTCGACGAGTTCACGCTCGCCGGGAAGCTCGTCGCGCGGCTGCCGCGCGGAGGGCTGAACGAGCCGTGGGGGCTGGCGCTCGCGCCGCGCTCCTTCGGCCGCTACGGCGGCGACCTGCTGGTCGGCGACTTCGGCGACGGCCGCATCCACGCCTACGCGCGCGTCCCCTCCGGCTGGAAGCTGGACGGCACGCTCGCCGACCGGCACGGCAGGCCGCTCGAGGTGAGCGGCCTCTGGTCGCTCGCGTTCGGCAACGGCAGCTACGCCGGCCCGCGCGACACGCTCTTCGTCACCGCGGGCCCGCACACCTGGCGCGGCGCCACCGAGCAGTCGGTGCACGGGCTGCTTGCGTCGATCCGGCCGGCGTAGCGCGGCTACAGGCCGAGGCGCTCGAGCATCGTCTCGTTGCGCCGCCACTTCGGCGACGCCTTCACCTGCAGCTGCAGGAAGACGGGATGGCCGAGCAGGGCCTCGACGTGCGGGCGGGCGGCGCGGCCGATCTCCCGCACCATCGTCCCGCCCTTGCCGATCACGATCTGCTTCTGGCTCTCGGTCTCGGTGTAGATGCGGACGTGCACGCGGCGCTCGTCGATCTCGACGAGCTCGGCGGTGAGCGCGTGCGGCACCTCCTCGCGCGTCAGGCGCAGCGCCTGCTCGCGCACGAGCTCGGCGATCCGCGCCTCGAGCGGCAGGTCGGTGTCGGTGCCGGCCGGGTAGTAGAGCGGCCCCTCGGGCAGGAGCGAGACGAGGTCGCTGCGCAGCTCGTCGATCCCTTCCCCGGTCGTCGCGCTGACGGGGTGGAGCGCGTGGAAGTCGCCCAGCCCGGCCGCGGTCTTCATCTGCGTCGCGATGTGCGCCGGCTTGAGCCGGTCGACCTTGTTGAGCGCGATCACCACGGGCGCGCCGAGCGCGAAGACGTGACGTGCGACGTAGCGGTCGCCGGCGCCGATCCGCTCGCGCGCGTTGACGACGAGCAGGACGGCGTCGACGTCGTCGGCCATCGCCTGGTCGACGCGGTCCTGCATGCGCTCGGTGAGCGGGTCGATCGGCCTCTGCCAGCCGGGCAGGTCGACGAGCACGAGCTGCGCGTCGCCGGTCGTGCGCACGCCGCGGATGCTGTGACGGGTCGTGTGCGGCTTGTCGGAGACGATCGCGACCTTCGTGCCGGTGAGCGCGTTGACGAGCGTCGACTTGCCCACGTTCGGCCGCCCGGCGACGGCGACGAAGCCGGATCTCAAGCCGGCAGCTCCCAGGTGTCGGGCAGCAGGTCGGCGGCGTGGACGACGCGGATCGTGCCGTCGGCGAGCGGGAAGCTCACCTCCGGGATCCGCCACTCGTGGAGCCACTGGCGGCACCCGCCGCACGGCGACGCGGAGATGCCGATCGCGGCGAGGTCGCCGGGGCGGTACCCGGCCGCGGCCGCCGCGCCGATCGCCGTCTTCTCGGCGCACTGGCAGAGCGGGTAGGCGGCGTTCTCGACGTTCACGCCGGCGAACTCGCGGCCGTCGTTTGTGCGCACGACCGCGCCGACTGCGTAGTGGGAGTACGGCGAGTACGAGTTCGCCGCCGCCGCAACGGCCTTCTCGACCAGCTCGCTCACGCGAACACCTGAAAGATGACGAGGGTGGCGAGGGAGCCCACGAGGGCCCCGTAGGTGACCTCGAGGGCCGAGTGGACGCCCGACTCGACACGGGTCTGGGCGACGAGCACCGCCATGATCAGCGTCAGCGACGAGATCAGGAAACGGTGCTTCGAGTCGGCGACATACGTCGCCGCCATCCACCCTGCGAACGCGACCGCCGCGTGGCCGGAGGGGATGCCGCCGCGCAGCGGGGTGCCCCGGCCGGTGTAGGCCTTCGTGCCGATGACGATCAGGACGGTGAGGACGAGCGCGACGAGCGTCAGCTCGGCCGGCGCGTCGCGCAGCCGCTCGAGGAGCCTCGAGGACCGGTCGGCGACCTTGTTCGAGAAGACGAGGTAGCCGACGGCGAGCGCGTTGATCGACGCGATCAGCACGGCGCCGGCCGCGATGTCCTTGGCGAGCTTCGCCATCGGGTCGAACGACGTGGTGGCGATGTCGATCGCGGCCTCGATCGCGGTGTTCAGCATCTCGGCGATCAGCACGAACGCGATCGCGATCAGCAGCGCGATCAGCTCGAGCTTCGTCACGTTCGCGATCAGCGCGAGCACGAGCACGACGATCGCGACGGTGAAGTGGATCCGCAGGTTCCGCTGCGTCCGGAGGACGTGGATGATGCCCTCGAACGCGTAGTTGAAGGAGTCGAAGATCGTCGGTGGGCGCCGCGTGCTCACGAGAGGTGTGTGCGCTCCCGCGCCTCCATCTCCTGCCCGTGCTCGTAGCCGAGCAGGTGCAGCAGGCCGTGCGTGAGCGGCCCGCGCCACCCGGCGCCGACGACCTGGGGGCAGAGGACGACGTCGCCGAGCGCGCGCGGCAGTCCGTCGGGGAGCTCGTCGCGACCGTCGATCGGAAAGGAGAGGACGTCGGTGGCCTCGTCGATCCCGAGGTGCTCGCGCTTCAGGGCCCGCATCTCCTCCGGCCCGACGAACAGGATCCCGAGCTCGCCCTCCTCGATCCCCTCGCCGCGCAGCACGCGGCCCGCGAGCTCGGCCGCCCCCGGCTCGTCCACCTCCGCCCCGCTCCGGTTCTCGACCTCGACCGAGAGCATCAGGGGCGGTTGCGCTCGTCCGTGTGCTCCTTGTAGGCCTCGACGATCCGCTGGACGAGCTTGTGGCGGACGACGTCGCGGTGGCCGAACTCGACGAACGAGATCCCCTCGATGTCCTGCAGCACGTCGCGGACGTGCACGAGCCCGGAACGCTGCTCGCGCGGCAGGTCGATCTGGGTGATGTCGCCGGTGACGACGACCTTCGAGCCGAAGCCGAGCCGCGTCAGGAACATCTGCATCTGCTCGGGCGAGGTGTTCTGCGCCTCGTCGAGGATGATGAAGCTGGAGTTCAAGGTCCTGCCGCGCATGAATGCGAGCGGCGCGACCTCGATCGTGCCGTGGTCGATCAGGTTCAGCGCCTTGTCGGGGTCGAGCATGTCGTAGAGCGCGTCGAACAGCGGACGCAGATACGGGTCGACCTTCGCCATCAGGTCGCCCGGCAGGAAGCCGAGCCGCTCGCCCGCCTCGACGGCCGGGCGCGTGAGGATGATGCGCGCGACCTCGCGCTCGTGCAGCGCCGCGACCGCGAGCGCCATCGCGAGGTAGGTCTTGCCGGTGCCGGCGGGCCCGATCCCGAACGTCACGGTGTTGCGGCGGATCGAGTCGACGTAGCGCTTCTGGGTGACGGTCTTCGGCGCGATCTTCTTGCCGCGGTGGCGCCAGACGACGGCGTCGAACACCTCGCGGACGTCCTGGCCCGCCTCGAGCGTGCCGAGGACGGCGTCGACCGTGTGCGCGCCGATCTGGTGGCCGCCCTCGACGAGCTCGACGAGCTCGTCGATGACCGTCCGCGCCTCGGCGACCCGTTCCTCGTCGCCCTCGAGCGTCAGCTGGTTGCCGCGCAGGCGCACGGTGCAGTGGAGGCGCTCCTTGAGCGCGTCGAGGACGCCGTCCGAGATCCCGGCGAGCTCGGCGGCGACGGCGTTCGACACGTCCAGGGTTTGCTGCACGGCCTGCAGTGTAGGTTGCGATGATGGCCGGGAAGTGGTGGACGCTGGTCGCGGTCTGCATCGCGACCTTCATGCTCCTGCTGGACATCACGATCGTGAACGTCGCCCTGCCGGCCATCGAGCGGGCGCTCGGCGCGTCGTTCTCCGACCTGCAGTGGGTCGTGGACGCCTACGCGCTGGCGCTGGCGACGTTCGTCCTCACCGCGGGCGCGCTCGCCGACCTGTTCGGCCGCAAGCGGCTGTTCCTGCTCGGGATCGTGCTGTTCACGATCGCGTCGGCCGCCTGCGGCGCCGCGTGGGACCCGCTGTTTCTGATCGTCGCCCGCGGCATCCAGGGCGTCGGCGGCGCGATGATGTTCGCGACGGCGCTCGCGCTCCTCTCACAGGAGTTCCACGGCAAGGAGCGCGGGACGGCGTTCGGCCTGTGGGGCGCCGTGATCGGCGCCGCCGTCGCGGTCGGGCCGCTCGCCGGCGGGATGCTCACCTCGTGGCTCTCGTGGCGGTGGATCTTCTTCGTCAACATCCCGATCGGCGTCGTCGCCGTGCTCGTCGGGATGCGGCAGCTGCGCGAGTCGAGCGACCCGCAGCACAGCCGCCTCGACCCGGTCGGGCTGGTGACGCTGACGGGTGGCCTGCTCTGCCTGATCCTGGCGCTGATCGAGGGCAACGGCCACGGCTGGTCGAGCGCGTTCATCCTGGCGCTCCTCGCCGCGGCCGGCGTGCTGCTCGCGGCGTTCGTCGCGTCGCAGGCGCTCGAGGAGACGTCGATGGTCGACCTCACGCTGTTCCGGCGCCCGGCGTTCGTCGGCGCGCAGCTCAGCGCGTTCGCGATCTCGTCGTCGATGTTCGCGATGTTCCTCTACCTGACGCTGTACCTGCAGAACATCCTCGGGCTGTCGCCGCTGCAGACCGGGCTGCGCTTCCTGCCGCTGTCGCTCGTCTCGTTCTTCGCGGCGCCCGCCGCCGGACGGCTCACGGCCCACGTGCCGATCCGCGCGCTGCTCGCCGCCGGCCTCGCCCTGAACGCGCTCGCGATGTGGCTGATGAGCCGCGTCTCGACGGGCTCGCACTGGACCGTGCTGCTGCCGGGCTTCCTCGTCGGCGGCGTCGGGATCGGCTTCGTGAACGCCCCGCTCGCGACCACGGCCGTCTCGACGGTCCGTGTCGAGCGCGCCGGGATGGCGTCCGGGATCAACAACACGTTCCGGCAGATCGGGATCGCAACCGGCATCGCTGCGCTCGGCGCGATCTTCGCCTCGAAGGTCGGCCCGCAGGCCTCGGGCGGCCGCGGCGCGGCGGCCCGCGCGGCGTTCGTGCACGGCCTGCACGACATCCTGCTCGTCGGCGCCGGCGTCGCCCTCGTGGGCGCGATCCTCGCGGGGCTGCTCGTGCGGCGGCGCGACTTCGTCGCATCGGGGCCGCAGGCCGCCGCGGCGGAGGCTGCCTAGGCGGCCTCTCGAAACGTCTGATCGGGAACGCACGGTGCGTGGAGGCCGCACTCGGCGACCGCCGCGGGCCGGTCGAGCGGTCGCGGCGTTAGCATCGACCGGTGTCCCGCCGTGTCGCTGCCGTCGTGGTCGGAGCGGCGGCCGTCCTCTTCGTGGCGCTCCACTGGAGCGACGCGTACCAGTGGAAGCCCGACAGCCTCTTCTACGAGGCGCAGCTTCTGCGCGTGCAGGGGGCCGAGAAGGACGCGGCGCTCCTGAAGGTGTTCCACGGGCCGCTCGCACGGCCACGTGTGCAGGAGGAGCTCCGCACGACGCCGCCGGCACGACGAACCGTCGCAAGCGACCGGTGGGTGCGCTACTCGGAGCGGTTCTACGACCGCCGCTGGACCGTTCCCGTCCTCGCTGCAGCCGTCGAGCCGGCGCTCGGAGCCGATGCCCTCCGCGGCATCTCGCTCCTCGGGTACGTGCTCGCCGGGCTCGCGATCCAGGCGTTCCTCGGGCTGCGTTTCCGGCCGTGGATCGGAGCCGTGACCGCGCTCGGCTGCCTTGCGCTGCAGCCCCTCCGCTACTGGTCGCTGCTGCCGCTGACCGACAGCTTCGGGGTGGCGCTCGAGGCGGCCGCGCTCGCCTGCGCCGTTTGCGCGCTTCGCCGCTCGTGGCCGTGGCTCGTCGTTCTGGCCGGCGTGATGCTCGCGTTGTCGTTCACCCGCGACTCGACGATCGTGGTGGTCGCCGGCCTCGCGTGGGTGGCGGTGCGCCTCCGGTCGCGGCGTGCGATGACGACGCTCGGCGTGGCCGTTGCCGCGTCATTGCCGGCGCCGCTGCTCTTCGGCGCGCCGGCGCTCGATCTGGTCGCGTACACGCTGAACGGGTTCCAGCCCGTCCAGGGGTCGAAGTGGCACCTGATCGCACGCCGGTACCTGAGCGGTGAGCACGGCCTCGTTCACGGCGACCTGATCTACCTCGCCCATCACCCCTACGTCGGCCTCTTCGCCGCCGGCGGGCTCGTCGGGCTCTTCGCACTCCGCGCCGGGGGCGACGTCGCCGGCGCGCTCGCGCGCGGCGGCGTCGCCGGCGCCGTAGTGCTGCTCCTGGCGGCTCCGAACTACACCGCGCTTCGCCTCGAGCTCCCGTTCGTCCCGCTCGCCGCCTACGGCGCCGCGCTCGCGGTCGCGGCCGGATGGGCGTCACGTCCGGCGGCGGGGCCGGCACGGGCATCCCGCTCGTGATGGCGGTGGTCGCGAGGCAGGTCGACCCAGCGGTGCTGTGACGGCACCGTCGCAGCGCCGAGGACCACGCCCGCGACTGCCGCGGCCGCGAGGGCGTACACACGTCCGGCGCCGCCGCGTACGAGCTTCCGCCGGGCCGGAACGGCATCGTCGGCGGCGCGCCGCGCCGCGCGCCCGAGATAGACGAGGACGTGCAGCGCGAGCAGGACGAGCCAGATCACCGACGCCGGGCCGTGCAGGCGGCGGGCGAGCTGGAGCGCGGGGCCGTGCAGGAAGCCCATGGCGACGCCGCTCCCGAACAGGACGACGGTCGCCGCCACGAAGAGCGGAGCGAGCAGCCGCATCGCGAGCTGCGGCGGGCCGAGCTCGACGTACTCGCGGGCGCGCGTGTAGTAGCGCGCGAACCGCCAGCCCGTGCTCGCCAGCTTCAGCGCCACGGCCGGGATCAGCGCCAGGCCGACGAACACGTGCACCGACATGAACGAGTGGACGCCGAGCACGATCGTCGCCACCTCGGCCAGAGCCGGAGCGATCACGAGCAGACCGACCGCGGCGGTCAAGCGCTCGTTGCCCGCCGGGTTCCTCCGGCCGAAGCGGCGGTCAGCCGGCACGGGAGGGAACGGCGGCTCGCTCGATCACGCGAGCTTTTCGCGGACGAGCTGGCTGACCGCCGAGCCGTCGGCGCGCCCGGCGATCTGCGGCATCACGTCGGCCATCACGCGGCCCATGTCGCGCATGCTCGTCGCCTTCACCTCCGCGATCGCGTCGTCGACGATCCGCTCGAGCTCGTCCTCGGAGAGCGGCTCGGGCATGAACTCCTCCAGCACGTCGAGCTCGGCCTCCTCCTTCGCCGCCTGCTCCATCCGCCCCGCGCCGGAGAACGCCTCGATCGCCTCGAGCCGCTTCTTGCGCTCGCGCTGCAGCACCTGCAGCTCCTCGTCCTCCGAGAGAGGGCGCAGCAGCTCCTTCTCGGCCGACCGGAGGCTCGCGAGGATCAGACGCAGCGCGTCGCGGCGGACGGCGTCCTTCGCGAGCGTCGCGTCCTTCACCTCCTGCTCGAGCTCGGTGATCAGGGTCACAGTCGCTCCTCCATGACGGCGCCTCCAAGGATGTGCCAGTGGAGGTGGTAGATCGTCTGGCCGCCGCCGGCGCCTACGTTGACGACGACGCGGTAGTCGGTCAAGCCTACGCGTGCCGCGGTCGCCGCGACGAACTCGAGCATGCGCTTCGACTCGTCGGCGTCGAAGTCGCCCACGTCGCGGAAGGTGTCGACGTGGTGCTCCGGGAGGACGAGCACGTGGACGGGCGCCTGGGGGTTGAGGTCGTTGATCGCCACGAAGCCGTCGGCTCGGTGCACGTGCTCGGCGTCCTGCACGAGCTTGCAGAACAGGCACCCCTCACGCTGCACGAGCAACGATGCCCTCCTCCGTCACCCGGTCCGCCCGCACGTGCACGAGCTCGCCGACGGGCGCGTCGACGAGCCACGGCGTGTAGTCGTCGCCGTAGCCGCGTCCCGGGCGGTCGACGAGCACGACGTCCTCCCGCTTGCGCCGCCAGCGCCGGAGGCAGAGCTCGTGCGAGAGCTCGCGGAGCCGCGCCGACCGCTCCTTCTTCACCGAGGCCGGGACGGGGTCCTGCGCCGCGGTGGCGGTGCCGGGCCGGGGCGAGTACGGGAAGACGTGCACCTTCGTCAGCCCCGCGCGCTCGACCACGTCGAGCGTGCGCTCGAACGCGGTCCCGTCCTCGGACGGGAAGCCGACGATCACGTCGCTCGTCAGGTTGAACTCGGCGGCGAGCGGCGCGAGCCGGCGGAGGTAGGTCGCCGTCGTGTAGCGGCGGCCCATCGCGCACAGGACGGCGTCGTCGCCGGACTGGAGCGGCACGTGGAGGTGCCTGCTCACGACCGGCGTCTCGCGCAGCGCGGCGACGAGCGCGTCCGAGACGTGGTTGATCTCGATCGACGAGAGCCGCAGCCGCTCGAGGCCAGGCGTCTCCCCCAGCGCGCGCACGAGCCGCGGCAGGTCGTAGCCGGCGGCGCGGTCGCGGAAGCAGCCGAGGTTGATGCCGGTGAGCACGACCTCGCGGTGGCCCTGCTCGACGCGGCGGCGGACCTCGCCGAGCACCGCGTGCGCGCTGCGGCTGCGCGACGCGCCGCGGACGAGCGGGATCACGCAGAAGCCGCACGAGAACGAGCAGCCGTCCTGGATCTTCACGAACGCACGCACACGGTCGAGGCGGGCGTCGGCCTGGACGCAGCCGATCGCGCCGACGTCGCCGGCGACGACCGCGGCCGTCTCCTCGCTGCGGCGCGCGACGACCGTCACGTTCGCCGGGAGCCCCGCGAGCGCCTCGCCGCCGAGGTTCGCGCCGCAGCCGGTCACGTAGACGCGCCCGTGCGTGCGCGCCGCCCGGGCCGCGGCTTTCCGACTCTTCGCAACCGCCTCGTTCGTGACGCAGCACGTGCTGATGACGGCGACGTCCGCGCCGCCGGCCTGCTCGTGATGGCCGTCGGCGAGCAGGCGCTCTCGCACCTCGTGCACGTCGGCGTGCGAGACCTTGCAGCCGAGGAACTCGACGGTGAACGTGGCCACGGCCGAATCGTATGCAGCTACAGCGGAAGGCGGTGCAGGTCGGCGGCCCAGCCGTCGAGGGTCCGCCGGCGAACGTGCTCGTAGCCGGCGAGCGCAGGCTCGTCCGTCAGCAGGTAGCCGGAGGTGACGAGCAGCTGCGCGTCGAGGCGCTCGGGAAGCGCGAGCACGGCGTCGAAGGAGATGTTCGCGACGGCGACCGCCGTCGCCGGCAGCGGCTCGTCGGCGCCGACGAGCCGCACGTCGACCGCGACGCCGTTGCGCTCCGCGTTCTCGCGGGTCGCCTCGACCGACGCCTCGTCGGTGTCGACGGCGGTCACCGGGGCGTGCCCGAGCATGGCGGCGGCGATCGACAACACGCCCGAGCCGCAGCCGACGTCGAGCAGCGGCCCGCGGTCGAGCTCCTGCAGCGCCCGCAGGCACAGCTGCGTCGTCGGGTGCGAGCCCGTCCCGAACGCGCGGCCGGGGTCGATCACGACGGCGAGCAGACCGGCGTCCGGCTCCTCCCACGGCGGGCCGACCCAGAGCCCGCCGACACGCACCGGCCGGTGGAAGGCACGCCACTTCTCCTCCCAGCCGCCCTCGACGTCGGCGCTGCGCACGCCGCCGAAGAACGCCCACAGCCGTTCCTCGCCGGCGGCGTCGGTGTACGCCGCGAGCTCGACGCCCTCGGGCCGATCGACCTCCTCGAACCCTTGCGGGAACAGCTCGATCATCGTCGCGCGAGCCTCCTCCAGCCGCGACGGCTCGACCTCGACGGCGACGCGGCGCAGGCTGCTCAGCGGAACGCGCTCTTGAGCTTCTCGAAGAAGGACTCGTCGTGGCGGTAGGTGTGCTCGTCGCTCGCAGCCTCGAACTCCTCGAGCAGCCGCCGCTGCTCGTCGCTGAGGCGGCGCGGCACCGACACGTTCACGAGCACCCGCTGGTCGCCGCGGCCGAAGCCCTGCAGCACCGGCATGCCCTTGCCGCGCAGCACCTTCACCTCGCCGGGCTGCGTGCCGGCCGGGAGCTCGAGCTCGACCTCGCCGTCGAGCGTCTCGACGACCTTCGTCACGCCGAGCGCCGCCTCGACGATCGTCAGGTCGACCTGCGAGAAGATGTCGTTCCCTTCCCGCACGAAGCGCGGATCGGGCCGGACGTGCACGAGCACGTAGACGTCCCCGGCGCGCCCGCCGCTCGCGCCGGCGTGGCCCTCGCCGGAGAGCCGGATGCGCTGGCCGTCGTGGATGCCGGCGGGCACGTCGACCTGGAGCTCGCGGCGCTCGACGACGCGGCCGGCGCCGTCGCAGCCGTGGCACGGGTGCTCGATCACGAGGCCGCGGCCGCGGCATTCGGGGCACGTCTGCGCGCGCACGAACTCGCCGAAGACGCTGCGGGAGACCTGGTGGAGCTGGCCCGTGCCGGCGCACCGCTGACAGCGGACCGGCTGCGTGCCCGGCTCGACGCCGTCTCCGCCGCACACCGTGCAGGTGACGGCGAGCTCGAACGGGACGCCGACCGAGGTGCCGCGGGCCGCGTCGGCAAGGTCGATCGTCACCTCCGCTCCGGCGTCCGCGCCGCGCCGCCGGCCGGCGCTTCCCCGCGACGCGCCGCCGAAGAGGTCGTCCCCGAAGAACGCCGCGAACAGGTCGCCGAGCCCGCCCATGTCGAACTGCGTCGGCTGGAACCCGCCGCTGCGCAGGCCGGCATGGCCGTAGCGGTCGTACAGCGCGCGCGTCTCGGAGCTCGACAGCACCTCGTAGGCCTCCGTCACCTCGCGGAAGCGCTGCTCGGCGTCGGGCTCCTGCGAGACGTCCGGATGGAGCTGGCGCGCGAGCCGACGGAACGCCTTCTTGATCGTCGCCTCGTCGGCGTCGCGCGGGACGCCGAGCAGCTCGTAGTAGTCGCGGTCGGTCGTCGCCATCAGTCGTCTCCGTAGACCTCCTCGACGAAACGCGACAGCTCGTGCGCGGCCGACCGGACCGAGCGGAGCGCCTTCTCGTAGTCCATGCGCAGCGGTCCGAGCAGGCTGACGGCGCCGAGCGTGCGGTGCGAGAGGCCGTACGGCGCGCCGACGAGCGCCAGCTCGCGGAGTCCGGGCTGCTCGAGCTCCTCGCCGACCCGGGCGAACGGGCGGCGCGGGTCGAGCCGCTGCGCCAGCACGTCGAGGAGGGCGGCGCGCTTCTCGAGGGCGTCCATCAGGCTGCGGTACGCGCCGATCTCCTCCGAGCGCATCTCGTCGAGGAGGCCGGCGGCGCCGCCGACGTACAGCTCGCGCTCCTCGTCGGCGGCCTGGTCGAAAGCCTCGTGCAGGACGAGCAGGAACGCCGCCTCGCGCGGGCCGAGGCCCGGCTCCTCGAACGCGAGCCGCACCGCGCGCGAGCCGAGCCGCACGCCGACCAGCCGCTCGCCCAGGTAGTCCCCCGCCCAGGCGACGAGGCCCGGGTCGAGCGGCTCGGGGAACGCGTAGCGGAGGCTTGTCACCGTTCCCGTCGACATGACGACGACCACCATCACGACCTCGGGCTGCAGGAGCAGCACGCGGACGTCCCGCACCGTGGCCGCGCGCGGCGGCGGCGCCGAGACGAGCGCGAGCAGCCGCGTCACGTGCGACAGCGTCTCGGTGGTCGCCTGCAGCGCCTCCTCGACGCGGGCGCGCTCGACGTGCAGCTCGAGCGCCACGTCGCCCGGGCGGGCCTCCTCGCGCACGAGCAGCTCGTCGACGTAGGCGCGGTAGCCGGCCTCCGTCGGCACGCGGCCGGCGGAGGTGTGCGGGTGCGTGAGCAGGCCGCGGCGCTCCAGCTCGGCGAGCTCGCCGCGCACCGTCGACGGCGACACCGAGAGCGCTCCGCGCTCGACGAGCGTCCGCGAGCCGACCGGCTGGCCGGTGGCCACGTACTCCTCGACGACCACCCGGAGAAGGTCGCGCTGACGCTCGCTGAGGAGGCTGTTCACGGCCCCATGGTAGGCGGCTCGTGCGGCGTCTCCCAACGTTTCACTCGAAACGGGCGTGGCAGCGACGCCGCACTCCTCCGGCCGCTCTGCGGCCGGCGGCCGCGAAGCGGCCGATCAGTGCGGCCTCCACGCACCGCGCGTGCCGATCAGATGCTTCGAGAGGCCGCACCAGCCGACAGGAGCTGCGCGGTGACGCCGCCGCCCAGGAAGCGCCCGCGGCGCGTCAGGGCGAGCGTCTCGGGCGTCCGCTCGAGCAGGCCGAGCGCCGCGAGCCGCTCGAGCTCGGGCCCGTCGACCGCCTGCTCGAGCCCGCGGAGCGGAAGCGGCTCGTCCAGCCGCAGGCCCAGCATGACGCGCTCGCGCGCCCGCACGTCCGGCGGCAGCGCCTCCGGCTCCCGCGCGGGCCGCCGGCCCGCCTCGAGGGCCGACAGGTAGCCGCGCAGCGACGGGGCGTTCCGCCAGCGCCGGTTCTCGATTGTGCTGACCGCGCCCACGCCGAGGCCGAGGTAGTCCCGGCCGAGCCAGTAGCCGAGGTTGTGCCGGGCCCGCAGGTCGCGCGGGCCGAGCCGGGCGAAGCTGGCCGTCTCGTACCAGCGGTAGCCGGCCTGCGTCAGCGTCTCGACGACCTGCTCGAAGTAGCACTCCATGCGCTCGGCCTGCCGCTCGAGCTCCTGCCCGTGGGCGTGCGTGAAGCGCGTTCCCGGCTTCGCTTCCAGCTCGTACGCGGAGAGGTGCTCCGGCGCGAGGGCGAGCGCCTCGGCGAGGTCGCGCCCGAGGTCGGCGGGGCTCTGGCCGGGGATCCCGTACAGAAGGTCGAGCGAGATGTTGTCGATCCCGGCATCCCGAAGACGGTGCACGGCGCGACGGACGTCGCCGGGCCCGGCGCGGCGTCCGAGCACGTCCAGAAGGTGCCTGTGGAACGTTTGTGCGCCGATCGACACACGATCGACGCCGTTTCGTGCGAGAAGCGCGGCCAGCTCGGGCGTCACCGTCTCCGGGTTCGCCTCGACCGTCAACTCGTCCGCGGGCGGCAGCCCGGCCAGCAGCCGCTCGAGCGCGGCCGGCTCCGTCAGCGTGGGCGTGCCGCCGCCGAGATAGACCGTCGCGGGTCGCGGTGCGAGCAGGCGCCGCTCCAGCTCGAGCTCGGCGAGGACCGCGTCGACGTAGCGGGCGTGCTCGCCGGCCCGGCCGACGACGGTGACGAAGTCGCAGTAGCCGCAGCGCGACGAGCAGAAGGGGAGATGGACGTAGAGATGCTCGGCCGGCACGTCAGCGCTTCGCGGGCTCGTTCAGGTTGAGCACCGCGAGGAACGCCTCCTGCGGCACCTCGACGCCCCCCACCTGCTTCATCCGCTTCTTGCCCGCCTTCTGCTTCTCGAGCAGCTTGCGCTTCCGGGTGATGTCGCCGCCGTAGCACTTCGCCAGCACGTCCTTGCGCCGCGCCTTGACGGTCTCGCGCGCGATCACCCGTGCACCGATCGCCGCCTGGATGGCGACGTCGAACATCTGGCGGGGGATCTCCTCGCGGAGCTTCTCGACGAGCTGGCGCCCCCGGTCGTAGGCGAAGTCGCGGTGGACGATCAGCGACAGCGCGTCGACGGGCTCGCCGCCGACGAGGATGTCGACGCGCGCGAGGTTGCCGGGCCGGAACCCGGCAAGGTCGTAGTCGAAGCTCGCGTAGCCGCGCGTCCGCGACTTCAGCTGGTCGTAGTAGTCGAGGACGATCTCGCCGAGCGGCAGCTCGTAGGTGAGGTGCACCCGCTCCGGCGACAGGTACTCGAGGTGGTCGAAGCGGCCGCGCCGGTCGTTGCAGAGCTCCATCACGGTGCCGACGAACTCCTTCGGGACGATGATCGACGCCTTGATGTAGGGCTCCTCGACCTCGTCGAACGCGTCGGGCAGGTCGGCGGGCGTGTGCACCTCGACCCACTCCCCGTTCACCGGCTTCACACGGTACGCGACGTTCGGCGCCGTGACGAGCAGGTCGAGGTCGAACTCCCGCTCCAGCCGCTCGCGGACGATCTCCATGTGCAGCAGCCCGAGGAAGCCGCAGCGGAACCCGAAGCCGAGCGCCTGCGACGTCTCCGGCTCGTAGAAGAGCGCCGCGTCGTTCAGCTTCAGCTTCTCGAGCGCGTCGCGCAGCTCCGGGTAGTCGTCGGAGTCCGTCGGGAAGAGCCCCGCGAACACCATCGGCTTCACGTCCTTGTAGCCCGGCAGCGGCTCCGCGGCCGGACGCCGCTCGGCGGTCAGCGTGTCGCCGACGCGGAGCTCGGACACGTCCTTCAGCCCGGTGACGACGTAGCCGACCTCGCCGGCCGAGAGCTCCTGCACCGGCCGCATCGCCGGCGACATGAACCCGATCTCCTGGGCCTCGAAGCTCGTCTGCAGCGCCATCGCGCGCAGCTGCTCGCGGCGGTGGAGGACGCCGTCGACGACGCGCACGAACGCGACCACGCCGCGGTACTGGTCGTACGAGGAGTCGAAGATCAGCGCGCGCGGCGGCGCCTCGGGGTCGCCGGCGGGCGCGGGGATCCGCTCGACGATCGCGTCGAGCACCGCCTCGACCCCCGCGCCGGTCTTGGCGGAGATCCGCAGGACGCGCGCGGCGTCGTCGCCGACCAGGTCGGCGACCTCGGCGGCGGCGCCCTCGGGATCGGCCTGCGGCAGGTCGATCTTGTTCACGACCGGGACGATCTCGAGGTCGTTCTCGATTGCCAGATACGCGTTCGCGAGCGTCTGCGCCTCGATCCCCTGCGCCGCGTCGACGACGAGCAGCGCGCCCTCGCACGCCTGCAGCGAACGCGACACCTCGTACGTGAAGTCGACGTGCCCCGGCGTGTCGATCAGGTTCAGCTCGTGGCCCTTCCACTGGACGCGCACGGCCTGCGCCTTGATCGTGATCCCGCGCTCGCGCTCGATGTCCATCGAGTCGAGAAGCTGGTCGCGCATCTCGCGCGCCGACACGGTCTCGGTGAGCTGGAGGATGCGGTCGGCCAGCGTCGACTTGCCGTGGTCGATGTGCGCGATGATCGAGAAGTTGCGGATGTGCTGCTGGTCCATGGCCTTCCTAGCCGCGGAGGAAGCGGCCGCGCAGGGAGAGTAGCGCCCGCATCTCGCGAACCTGCAGCGCCCGGCAGGCGGCCGCGTAGACGAGGACGGCGCCCGCGAGCGCCGCGCCGAGCGAGACGACCTGCGCCGGGAACGAGCGGCCGAGGACGTCGTCGAGCGGCCGCCAGACGGCGTACGAGACCAGAGCGACGCCGCCGGACGCCGCGACGATGCGGACGGTCGAGGAGAGGATCGACCGCTCGTGGAAGTGCCCGACACGGCGCCGCAGCAGGACGAGCAGCGCGGCCGTGGCGGCGACGTTGCAGACCGCGGTCGAGAGCGGGATCCCCCAGGTGCCGAGACGGTAGAACGCCCAGTCGAGCAGCGCGTTCAGGCCCAGGTTGCCGAGGGCGACGGCCGTCGGAATCCAGTTCGACTGCAGGCTGAAGAACGCCCGGTTCAGCATCAGCATCGCGCCGTTGAAGACGAGGCCGGCGCTGAACGCGGCGAGGGCCGCCGCCACCACGGGCGTCTGCGACGGCTGCCACTGGCCGCGCTGGAAGAGGATGCGGACGATCGGCTCGGCAAGCACCGCGCTCACGACCGCCGCCGGCACGAGCAGGAACGCGATCTGCCGCAACCCGGTCGAGACCGTGTCGCGGAACCCGTCGACGTCGCCGCGCGCCGCGAAGCGGGAGAGCGACGGGAAGAGCACGGTTGCGATCGCGACCGAGAACATCCCCTGCGGCAGCATGTAGACGAGGAACGCCTTCTGGATCGCCGTCGGCGAGAGGGTCGGGTCGATGAAGCGCGAGGCGAAGAACGTGTCGACGACGGCGTTGACGTTGATCAGGCCGAGCCCGAGCGTGACCGGGAGCATCAGCGCGAACACCCGCCGCACTGCCGGGTCGCGCCAGTCGAGCACGAGCTGCAGCCGGCCGTCGCGGCCGCGCAGCCACGGCATGGGCAGGAAGACCTGGACGAACGTCGCGACCAGGATCGAGGCCGCGTAGACGTAGAGCTTCGCGCTCGACGTCGACGCCTGCGGGACGCCGATCACGAGCCCGGCGACGATCGCGACGTTCCAGAAGACCGGCGAGAGCGCGGGCACCGTGAAGTGGTCGTAGCTGTTCAGGATTCCGACGACGATCCCCGAGACGCCGAGCAGCGCGACGATCGGGAAGAGCACGCGCGCGAGGTTCGCGGTGAGCTGCTCGTCGACCGGATGGAACGGGCGGATCACCCACGGCGCGACGAGGACGAAGAGCGCCGAGAGCGCGCTGAGCCCGAGCAGCGTCAGCCAGAAGAGGCTCGACGCGACCCGCCACGCCCGCTTCCGCTCGCCCTTCTCGAGCAGCTCGCTGAACACCGGCACGAACGCGGACGAGAGCGCGGCGTCCGCGACGAGCGCGCGGACGAGGTTCGGGATCTGGAACGCGACCGTGAACGCGTTGATCGGGCCGCGGGCGCCGAAGTAGTAGCTCGCGACCATCTCGCGGACGAGCCCAAGCACGCGCGAGAGGCCGGTCGCGACGCCGAAGATCAGCGCCGAGTGGCCGAGCCGGCGCCGAGGCTGCGCGGGGGTCGGCGCGTCGACCGTCTCGACGGCGGGATGCTCGGCGGCCACGCCGCCGAACGTTACTCTGGTACCCTGATCGCGCCCGCCTGTGCGGGCGCCTTTCTGAGATGCCGAACATCAAGCAGCAGCGCAAGCGCGTCCGGATCGCGTCCGAGGAGCGGCTCGAGAACCTCCGCTACCGCTCGACGATCAAGACGCTGACCAAGCGCCTCGCCGGCGCCGTCGAGTCGGGCGACGCCGCCGCGATCGAGGCGGAGCACCGCGGCCTCGTCAAGCTGATCGACCGCGCCGTCAGCCGCGGCGCGCTGCACCGCAACGCCGCCGCGCGCAAGAAGTCGCAGGCGGCGAAGCTGGCCGCCGGCGGCCGCAGCGACTCCTAGCCCGCCGCCGCGCGTCTCTCCGCCGGGGCGGTGATCTCCACGAGCGCGCGCTCGAGCTCCAGCTCGTTCGCGAGCCGCGAGCCGCCCTTCAGCGCGTGGTCGAGCCGCGCGAGCCGGATGACGGCGGCGTCGAGCTCCTCGCCGCTCCAGTTGCGGATCTGCGCGAAGAGCTTCTGGGCGGGATAGGGCTTGAGCCCGAGCGCGGCGGCCGCGTCGGCGACCGTCGCCCCCTGCTCCTCGAGCCGGTGCGCGGCGCGCGCGTTGCGCACGTGCTTGGTGAGGCTCGCGACGAGCCGCGGGATCGTGCGCGAGACCGGATCGCCGGTGCGGTCGAGCATCCGCTCGGCCGCGCGCAGCACGCCGCCGACGTCGCGCGAGCCCCACGCGTCGGTGAGCGTCCACGGCGGCGAGTCGGCGCGCGCCGCGACGAGCGTCTCGACGTCGGCCTCCGTCACCTCGCCGCCGCCGGCCCACGTGGCGAGCTTCTCGACCTCGCCCGCGAGCTCGTACAGGTCGTCGCCGACCAGGTCGGCGAGCAGGCGGCAGGCCTCGGCGTCGGCCTTCACGCCCTGGAGCCTGAACTGCTCGGCGATCCACCGGGTGACCGCCTTCGCCGGGACGTCCCAGAGCAGGCATTCGCCGCGGCCCGCGACCGCCTTGGCGAGCGGCGAGTCCTTGCGCAGCTCGTCCGCGACGAGCGCGAGCGTCGTTCCCGGCGTCGGCGCGTCCAGGTAGGCCGCGACCGCCTTCGCGTCCGCCGCCTTCCAGGCCTCGGCGCCCTCGACGAGGACGAGCCGGCCGCTGCCGAACAGCCCGAGCGCGTAGCACGCGGCCACGGCGTCCTCGCCGCTCGCCTCGGCCGCCGAGAGCGTCTCGGCCGCGTCCGGCTCGAACCGGGCCCGCAGCCGCGCCACGGCCCGGTCGACCTTCGGCCGGTCGCTGCCCGCGATCAGGTACGCCGGCTTCAGCTCGTCGGCCACCGGCCAAGCATACGGCGGAGCCTGGTCACGCCCGCCGGAGCCAGCGCAGCACGGACGCGGACCCGGCCAGCGCGCAGACGGCCGCCAAGGCCGCCTCCCGCCCGCTCACCTGGGCGGCCGGCAGGCCGCCGACGACGCGCGCGCAGCCGGCGACGTACGCGGCGACGAGCCCGTTCGGCCAGGCGAGCAGCGCCGCCAGCGAGGGCGCGGCGAGGCTCGCGAGCGCCGTCGTGAACGCCAGGCCGAGGAGCGGGCCGACGACGAGCTCGACGAGCGCGTTCGAGAGGACGCCGAGCAGCGGCACCTGGCCGAACTGCAGCCAGAGAACCGGCGCGGTCGCAAGCCCGCACGCGACGGCGATCGCGACCGGCGCCCGGAACCGTCCGGGCAGCGGGTAGCCCTCGAGCTCGCGCGCGAGCGGCCCGCCGAGCACGAAGATCGCGGCGACGGCGACGAACGAGAGCTGGAAGCCCGGGTCGAGGAGCGCGTACGGGCTCCACCCGAGCAGCGCGACCGCCGCCAGCAGGAGCGCGTGCCAGCCGTCGCGTGTGCGGCCGAGCAGCCAGCCGACCGACACCGCCCCGCCCGAGACCGCCGCCCGCACGACCGACGGCTGCGGCCCGACCGCGAGCACGTAGACGCCGATCGCGGCGACCGCGCCGAGATGCCCGCACCAGCGCGGCACGCCGAGCAGCACGCAGCAGCAGAGCACCCCGGCCGAGAGCAGCACGACGTTCTGCCCCGAGACGGCGAGCAGGTGGTACAGCCCGGCGCGCCGGAACGCCTGCTTCAGCCCGTCCGACAACCCCGAGCCGTCGCCGAGCACGATCCCGGCGATCAGCGCTCGGCGTTCGCCCGAGAGCCCGGCCGTCGAGTCGCGCCGCAGCCACGAGCGGAGACGGTCCGCGATCCCGCCGAGCCCGCCTCGCCGCCCGACCACCCGCAGCCGGTCGACGCGCAGGACCACGTGGATCCCCTGACGGCGCAGCCAGCCCCGCTCGTCGAAGCCGTGCGACGGGCCGCGCGGCGCGGCGACGCGCGCGAGCAGCCGGACGCGTGCGCCCTGCGGCGGGGCACGGCCGAGCGGGAGCTCGAGCTCGACCGGCTCGTCGACCCGCGTGCCGTCGAAGGACAGCGCGCGCGCGAACTGGCGCACGTCGAACCGGCCGGGGCGCGGGTCGGCGGTCGTGACCGCGTCGACGTCTCCCGCACGGCCGATGTCCGCGCGGAGCACGCTGCGGTCGAGCGCGTCGAGGCGGAGGGCGCCCCACCACCAGCCGAGGCACGCCGCAGCGCAGGCGGCCACCGCGAGCTGCGGCGCCCGCAGCAGAAGCAGCGACGCGGGCGCGAGCGCGAGCAGGAGGAGCGCGCCGCCCCGCGGCCGCGCGAGATCGGCGAGCGCGAGGCCGAGCGCACCCGCGCCGAGGACGGCCTGCGCCGGGAGCAGGCGGCTCACGGCACGACCAGCCCCTGCAGCTGTGCGATCCGCGCCGGGCCGATCCCCGCGATCGCGTCGAGGTCGTCGACCGAGCGGAAGGCGCCGTGCTGCGTGCGGTAGTCGACGATCTTCTGCGCGGTCACCGGCCCGATGCCGGGCAGCGCGTCGAGCTGCTCGGCGGTGGCCGCGCTGAGCGAGATCGGCCCCGCCGGCGCCGAGCCGCTCGCGCCGCCGGCCGCGCCCGCGCCGGCGGCGCCGCGCGCCGGCACGAGCACCTGCTGCCCGTCCGAGACGGGCGCCGCGAGGTTGACCCCGTCGCGGTCGGCGTCGCGCGCAAGCCCGCCCGCACGGGCGACGGCGGCCGCGACGCGCGAGCCCGGCGGCAGCCGCACGAGCCCGGGCCGCCGCACCGCCCCGGCCACGTCGACGACGACCGACGGCGCCCGCGCCGGCGGCGCGGCCCGCGACGCGCCGGCGACCGGCTGCACGCGCAGCGCCGGCGCGGCCGCAGGCCGCCCCCGGGAGCTGTGCCGCCACGCGGCCACGAGCACCACGAGCGCAAGGAGCGCGACGGCGAGCAGTCGCCGCCGCTCGACGCCGAAGGAGAAGGAGGACATGCAGGAACGCTGCCGGGACCCGCGTCACGGGTGGGAGACGCGATCGCCGCGAAAGCGTGACGATCGATCCACAGGCGCCGCCGGGGCGCGGCCGCTCAGACGACGATGTTGACGAGCTTGTCCGGGACGACGACGACGCGCCGCTCCGCGGCGCCGTCCACGTGCGCCCGAACCTTCTCGGAGGCGCGCGCCAGCGCGACGAGCTCCTCCTCGGAGAGGCCGGCCGGCACCGAGATCCGGTCGCGGACCTTGCCGTTCACCTGCAGGACGAGCTCGACCGTCTCCCGCTCGAGCAGCGACGGGTCGGCCACCGGCCACGGCGCCTCCCAGAGCCGCCCGGAGCAGCCGAGCGCCTCCCACAGCTCCTCGCAGATGTGCGGCGCCCACGGCTGGAGCAGCGACACGGCCGTCTCGGCGGCGAAGCGGGCGGCCGGGTCGTCGGGCGACCGCGACAGCTCGTTGATCAGCTCCATCACGGCCGCGATCGGCGTGTTGAAGACGAAGCGCCGGCCGACGTCGTCGGTCACCCGGTCGATCGTCTCGTGCGCCTTGCGGGCGAGCGGCGTGTCGACGCCCTCCGGCGAGGTGCGTCCCGCAGCGTCCCCGACCACGCGCCAGAAGCGGCGCAGGAAGCGGACGGTCGCCTCGATCCCGTCGGGCGTCCAGTCGATGTCCTGGTCGGCGGGGCCCTGGAAGAGGATGTAGATGCGGATCGGGTCGGCGCCGAACTGGTCGATCAGCTCGTCCGGCGAGACGCCGCCCTGCGACTTGGACATGCGCTTGCCGCCGAGGCGCACCCAGCCCTGGTGGAAGAGCCGCTGGAACGGCTCGCGCACCCCGAGCAGCCCCCAGTCGTTCAGCGCCTTGCAGAAGAAGCGCGAGTAGAGCAGGTGCCCCTTCGCGTGGTCGATGCCGCCGATGTACTGGTCGATCGGCATCCACGCGTCGGCGACCGCGCGATCGAACGGCGCGTGCGTGTTGTGCGGGTCGGTGTAGCGCAGGAAGTACCAGGACGAGTCGACGAACGTGTCCATCGTGTCCGCCTCGCGCCTGCCGGGCCCGCCGCAGCGCGGGCACGGCACGTTCATGAACTCTTCGTTGGAGGCGAGCGGCGGCTGGCCCTTCGGCCGGTAGTCGGAGACCTCGGGCAGCAGCACCGGCAGCTCGTCGTCGGGCACCGGGACGATCCCGCAGTCGTCGCAGTGGACGACGGGGATCGGCGCCCCCCAGTAGCGCTGCCGCGAGAAGCTCCAGTCGCGCAGGCGGAAGTTGATCGCCGGCCTCCCCCGCCCCTCCTCGCCGAGCCAGGCGGTGATCGCGCGCACCGCCTCACGCCAGGACAGGCCGTCGAACTGCGCCGAGTTGACGAGCCGCCCGTCGTCGTCGACGACGGTGACGATCGGCAGGTCGTACGTCCGCGCGAACTCGGCGTCGCGCTCGTCGTGGGCGGGGACGGCCATGATCGCGCCGGTGCCGTACTCCATCAGGACGTAGTCGGCGACCCAGATCGGGATCTCCGCGCCGGTCGCGGGGTTGACCGCATGGCGCCCGGTGAAGACGCCCGTCTTCTCGCGCTGCTCCCGCTCCTCGGTGGGCCGCGCTGCGGCAATCCGCGCGTACGCGAGCACCTCCGCCTCGCGCTCGGTGCCGGCGACGAGCTGCTCGACGAGCGGCGACTCGGGTGCGACGACGAAGAAGGTCGCGCCGAAGAGCGTGTCCGGCCTCGTCGTGAAGACCGGGATGTCCAGGTCGAGCTCGGGGACGCGGAAGAGGAGCTCGGCGCCCTCGGAGCGGCCGATCCACGCGGTCTGGATCTTCTTCGTGCGCTCCGGCCAGTCGATCGTGTCGAGGTCGGCGAGCAGCTGGTCGGCGTAGGCGGTGATCTTGAAGAACCACTGCGCCATCAGCCGCGCCTCGACGACGTTCCCGCACCGCCAGCAGCGGCCGTCGACGACGTGCTCGTTCGCGAGCACCGTCTGGTCGAACGGGCACCAGTTGACCGGCGCCTCCTTCCGGTAGACGAGCCCGTGCTCGAGGAAGCGCAGGAACAGCCACTGCGTCCAGCGGTAGTAGGTCGGCTCGTGGGCCGACACCTGGCGCTGCCAGTCGATCGCCCATCCCATCCGGCGCATCTGGCGCGTGATCGAGGCGATGTTGCGCTCGGTGATCTCGAGCGGGTTGCCGCCCTCCTTGATCGCCGCGTTCTCGGCCGGCAGGCCGAACGAGTCGAAGCCCATCGGGCGCAGCACCTTGAAGCCGTTGCGGCGCTTGAAATGCGTGACGACGTCGCCGAGCGTGTAGTTGAGGACGTGCCCCATGTGCAGGTGCCCCGACGGGTACGGGAGCATCTCGAGCTGGTAGAAGCACGGCTCGTCCGGCGCCGGGTCGTCGACGTGGAAGGCCTGCTCCTCTTCCCAGACGCGCTGCCAGCGCTCCTCGATCCTGTGGGCGTCGTACCCGTCCATGTCCACAAGCTAGCGGCGAAGGCGGCCCGGCGCCCACCAGTTCCAGTCGCCGAGGAGCGCCATCAGGCTCGGCACGAGCAGGGCCCGGACGAGCGTCGCGTCGATCACGACCGCGACCGCGATGCCGAGCCCGACCTCCTTCACGATCAGCACGCCGGAGGTCGCGAACGAGCCGACGGCGACGCAGAAGAGCAGCGCGGCGGCCGTCACCACCCGGCCGGTGCGCTCGAGCCCGAGCGCGACCGCCTCACGGTTCTCGAGGCCCGCGTCGTGCCCCTCGCGGATGCGCGCGAGCAGGAAGACGCCGTAGTCGGTCGCAAGGCCGAACGCGATCGCCGCGAGCAGCACCGGCTGGGTGAGCTCGAGCGCGCCCTCGCTGCGGTAGCGCAGGAGCCCCTCCAGCCGGCCGTCCTGGAAGACGAAGACGAGGATCCCGAAGGCGGCGGCGAGCCCGAGGGCGTTCATCACCACCGCCTTCAGCGGCAGCACGACGGAGCGCGTGACGAGGAAGAGCAGGACGAGCACGGACGCGACGAGGACGGCGAGCGCCGCCGGCAGGTGGCGGAGGAGCGTCTGCGACGTGTCGAGGAACCAGGCGGTCCGTCCGCTCACGGCCACGCCGGGCAGCCGTCGCAGCGCGCGCACGAGCGCCTTCGTGCGGGCCGACATCGCGTCCGCGCGCGGCACGACCTGAACGGTCGACAGACCCGGCGCGAGCCGGACGAGCGGGCCGACGCGGGCGACGCCCGGCAGTCGCTCGATGCGCCGGACGGCCGCGGTGGGCGAGCCGCCGCGGACGACGACCTGGGCCGGCGAGTCGGTGCCGGCGGGGAAGTGCGCCCGCAGGAGCTCGGTCGCCTGCCGCGCGCTCGCCGACGCGGGCAGCACGCGCGCGTCGATGCCCGTGAAGCGCACGCCGAGGACGGGCAGGCCGAGCACGACCACGAGCAGCGCCGAGCCGAGGGCGACGCGTCCCGGCCGGCGCATGACGCCGTGCGCGAAGCGGTACCACCCCCCGCGATGCTCGGGCCGCGCCGCCCGCGCGGCCGCCCGCCGGAGAAGCGCCGGCGAGAGCGCGTCGATGCGCCGGCCGAGCAGCGCGAAGAGCGCCGGCACGACGAGCAGCGCCACAAGCCCGGCGAGGGGGGCGACGATCAGGCCGCCGACGGCCATCGAGCGCAGGAAGCCGAGCGGGAAGACGAGCAGCGAGCCGAAGGCGGCGGCGACGGTGACCGCGCTGAACGCAACCGTCCGCCCCGCCGTCGCCACGGTCACCCGCACGGCCTCCGCGACGTCGTCGCGCCGCGCGAGCTCCTCCCGGTAGCGCGACAGGAGCAGCAGGCTGTAGTCGATCGCGAGCCCGAGCCCCGCGCCAGTGACGAGGTTGAGCGCGAACACCGAGATCGGCGCGACCGCGTTCGCGGCGCGCAGGAGGGCAAGCGTGGTGACGATCGAGAGCACGCCGGCGGCGAGCGGGAGCAGGGCGGCGGCGAGCCCGCGGAACACCCAGAGCGCGAGCAGGAGGAGCAGCGGGAACGCGATCAGCTCGGCGCGCAGCAGATCGCGCTCGGAGGCGGCGGTCACCTGCTCGTTCGCGACCGCCGAGCCGCCGACCGCCCCCGGCAGCGTGCGCGCGAGCCGCTTCGCGACGGCCGCCGTGTGCCTCGCCGAGGCGGCGAACGACGCCGTCACGAGGACGTAGCGGCCGTCCGCGGACACGGCCGAGCGCGGCACGACCCGTGCGATCGAGGGCTCCCGCCGCAGCTCGGCGGCGGCGCGCACCGCCTGCGCCGGCGAGGCGACGACGAGGATCGACGGGCCCGGCTCGACGCCGGTCGTGCGCTCGAGCAGCCGGAGCGTCCGGAAGCTCTGCGAGCTCTCGTCCTGGAAGTCGGTGTCGCTCGAGCGAAGGTGGGCGGGCGTCGAGGCGCCGACGACGCCCGCGACGAGCGCCGTGCAGAGCGCGGCGAGCAGCACGCCGCGCGGCCGGCGCAGCACGAGGTCGGCGAAGGGTCGCAGCACGGCGACCGCCACGATGCCTGACGGAGGAGCCGCGGCGGGGAGCCGCCGGAGCGGCCCCCCACCTTCGGCCTGCACGCTACGGCGTCGCCGTGAGCGTGGTCACGACCTGCGTCTGGCCGGGCGTCTGGTCGGACGTCATGGTCGCGACGTTGTGCCAGGTCCCCGCCTTCTTGCTGGAGACGTCGTACGGGATCGTCACCTGGCCGCCCGGGGTCGGGCCGGTCAGGACGGGGCGGTACTCGGAGCCGTCCGCCGGGGCCGAGCCCAGGTTGACGCCGCTCGAGCCGTCGCGGTTCTCCACGCCCCAGTTGATCGCCGAGCCGGGGTCGCCGGCGGCGGCGTTGGCGGCGCCGTAGGAGATGGTCTCCTGCTCGCTCTCGGGCCCGGTGCCGGCCCCGCCCTGGGCGAGCTGGAGCCAGATCTCGCCCGTGTGCGTCGTCGTGTTCGAGAAGTTCTTCACCGCGTCGAAGTCGATCACGAGCCACGTGTCGATCCCGTCCGTGAGGCTCGCGATCCTGATCGCCCCGCCGTTCACGGCGGACGGGTTCAGGTCGGTCCAGAACGGCGCGATCACGTTGTTCGGCCGTGCCGGGTTGGGGAACGTCTGCGGGAAGAAGTTCACGTCGCTCTGCGTCCCGCCGCCGATCACGACGTACCCGTTCGAGACGACCCCGATCGACGAGTAGGGCTCGCCGCCGAAGTAGAACGTCGGCACGTTGAAGTTCGTGATCGTGTCGTCGCCGACGCCCGAGATCGCGGGGATCCCGAAGAGCGACAGCGGCAGGTAGCCGCCGGCCGGCCCGTTGCCGGTGATGTCGTTGATCGCCGTGACGCTCGGCGCCAGCGCCGGGGTGAGCGTGCCGCTCCACTGGACGCCGAAGCCCGCGCCGATCGCGGTGCCCGGGAGCCCGACGTTCGCGTAGCGGAGCGCGTTCCCCGCCTCGGCCTGCTCGATCGTGAGGTGGGCGTTCGCCGGGACGGCCGCCAGGTTCTGCACGGTGGTCGTGCAGTGGGTGACGCCCGTCTTCGCCGGGAACGACGTCGGCGAGCAGTTGCTGGACATGGACACGTTCCCCTGCTTCTTCACGAAGGCGACCGGCATGTACACGGCGTTGCCGCCGTTCTTCGGCACGAGCCGGATCGCCGCGAAGTACTGACCGTCGGCGACCTGCGGGGCGCTGATCGTGATCGGGAACGTGAGCGAGCCGCCGGCCTGGATGTGCAGGTCGTGGTTCGCGTTGCCGACGGTGATCGTCACACCGGCAGGCTGCGTGATCTGCACCTGCAGGTTGAGCTCCTTCGGCGTGACGTTGATCGCCGTGCGCTGCGTCGTGATCGAGCCGCTCATCGTCGTCGCGTCGACGCTCGCGAGGTTGAGGTCGATCCGGTGGATCGAGTCCGTCCCCGCCGCGACGAAGTCGGCGTACGTCTCGTCGAACACGATCGTCGGGTTGACGGCGCGGTCGACCTGGATGCGGCCGGCGCCCATGTCGAACGGCGTCGCCGGCGTCGAGCCGTCCTCCTTGACGACCGCCTGCACGGACGACGTCATCAGCGCCGACTTGATCGCCTCGGGCGACCAGGTCGGATGCGCCGCCTTGACGAGCGCGGCGGCGCCCGCCGCGTGCGGCGACGACATCGAGGTGCCGGCGATCGCCTGGTAGAGGTTTCCGGCCGGGCCGTTGTCCGCCGTCGTCTGGTCGGGCTGCGGGGTCATGCCCGCGAGCACCTGCACGCCCGGGGCGACGACGTCCGGCTTGATCCAGTCGCTCGTCGGGCCGCGGGACGAGAAGGACGCCATCACGTCGGGCTGGGCCGGCGTGGCGGTCCCCTGCGCCCACGTCGCCAGCACGTTCGTGTGCGACGAGACGAAGTCGGCGATCGCGTTCGAGTCGAACTGCGTCTGGATCGCCGGCAGGTAGTGGTTGTCGGACTCGAGGTCGGTGACCGCGGCCGACTGGTTGTAGAGGATCATCCCGGCCGCGCCGCCGGCGGCCACCCTGCGCCCCTTGTCGATGCGGCCGTTCGACCCGCGCTCGCACACGACGACCTTGCCGGCGGCCGTGCCCGGCGCGAGCGTCGACTGGCAGAGCGCGTCCTCGCCTGCGAGCGAGGACGCGAGGACGACCGGCGTCGGGCTCGTGACCCCGTTCGTCAGCGTGACGCCCGGGACGTCCAGCGCCGCGCCGCCGTCGGCGGTCAGGTGCAGGGTCGAGGCGAACGCCCGCGGCCCGGTGGTGGCGCCGACGGTGAGCGTCCACGGACCGCCGTGGTCGGACGTGCCGGCGCCGGGGCCGGAGTTGCCCGCGGAGGCGGCGACGAGGATGCCCGCGTTCGTCGCGTCGAGGAACGCGAGCTCGACCGGGTCGGTGTAGGGAGAGCCGCCGCCCGAGATCGAGAAGTTGAGCACGTTCACGCCGTCGGTGATCGCCTGGGCGACCGCGGCGACGGAGTCGGAGCCGAAGCAGCCCTGCGACAGGCAGACCCTGAACTCCTCGACGTGCGCGCCGGGAGCCATGCCGCACACCGGCCCGCGGTCGACGCCGTAGATGACGGCCGAGCTGACGCAGTCGCCCGCGGCGGTCGTCATCGTGTGCGTGCCGTGCCCCTCGGAGTCACGCGGCGAGCAGACGCCCGTGACGTCGTTGCAGAACTCCTGGCCGTCCGAGCCCACAGCCGCCATGTAGGTGGCCGTGAACGCGTAGGCGCCGATCAGCTTGTTGTTGCAGGCGAACGTCGGCCCGAGGTGCGCCGTGTCGCTGCCGTCGCCGAACTGGCAGCCCTTGAGGCCGCCGGCCGGGGCGGAGATGCCGGCGGGCGAGAGCATCGGATGCTCGGGCCAGACGCCGGTGTCGATCACGCCGACGACGACGTTCGAGCCGGCGTTGGCCGGGCCGCCGAGCGACGACCAGACGTTCGTCGCTCCGAGGAACGACGTGTTGTCGTCGAGCGGCTGGTTCAGCGAGTCCTTCTGGACCGCCGCGACGCCCGGCACCTCGAGCAGCTTGTCGATCTGGTTCGCCGGGATCTGCGCGGCGACGCCGCCGTACGCGGTCGTGAACTGCTGGCGGATCTTCAGGCCGGAGACGGCCGACGACGCCGCCGAGTCGATCGTCTTCAGCTTGTTGCCGGCGTACTTCTCGTACGCGGCGACCGCAGAGGGGTTGTCCTTCAGCTTCTTGCCGGTCACGCGGGGGCTCGTCGCTGCGAGCCCGGGCACGCCGCCGGCGTACGACGCGGTCGCGTCGAAGTCGTACTTGATCATGACGTTGACCGGTGTCGAGTCCGTCCGGTGGAGCAGCGACGGATCGCTCTGCGCGAGCTGGCCGCTCGGCGACTTCTCGGTCGAGTACGTCGAAGCGGCGGTGAACGTCCCCGCCACCGTGAACTTGCTGTTCGCCCCCGCTGCGACCGTCGTCGCGGACACGGCGAGAGCGCCGACCGCGACCAGCAGCAGCAGGACCAGGCCGAGCTGCCGCCGACGGCGCAGCCGGACAACGGATGCCTGCAAGATCTCCCTCCCTCTTGGCTTA
>DASRGA010000040.1:0-23233 GCA_035651295.1 Gaiellaceae bacterium
TCTTCCAGGCAGGCGACGCACGCGTGGGGTGGGAGAAGTACTATGAGCTGAAGCCGCTGCGCGATCTCTGGACGTCGATCTACGAGGTGCTGTGGGTCAAGGAGGGCGCGCTGCACCCACTCGCGACGATCAAGTACTGGATGGAGTTGATCGGCATGAGCGGCGGGCCGGTCAGGCCGCCGCTGAAGCCGCTGTCCGCCGAGGCGAAGGCGCTCTTCAGGGCGCGGCTCGACGCGACGGGCTGGGTTGAGCGACTCTTCGACCTGGCTGAGGGGTAGGGATGTCGGGGGCATCCTCGGCGGACGTGTCGGTTCGCTCGGTGCTCGCCGCCGTCGCCGGCGACATCCGCGCTCAGGCCGACCTGCTCAACGAGCTCGACGGAGCCTCGGGCGACGGGGACCTTGGTGTGACGATGTCGCTCGCCGCGACGGCGCTCCTCCGCGCGCTCGAGTCGCTGCCGCCGGGCGGGGTTGCTGAGGCCCTCCGGGCATGTGGCGCGGCGGTCGCGCGGGAGGCTCCGTCGACGAGCGGCACGCTCGTCGCGACCGGGCTCCTGCGCGCAGCGGGTGCCGCGATGGACGAATCGGAGCCCGCCGCAGAGCTGGCGGCCCGGTTCGCCGCGGCCGTCGACGGGATCCAGGAGCGCGGCGGTGCCGAGGTCGGCTCGAAGACGATGCTCGACGCGCTCGTCCCCGCGCGCGACGCGGCCAACCGGGCGGCCGCGGCCGGCGAAGCTTCGGCTGCCGTGCTGGCCGCGGCGGCCGCCGCGGCTGACACCGGCGCGGCGCTCACCGTCGAGATGCGGCCGAAGCACGGCCGCGCGGGCTGGCTGGCCGATCGTTCGGCGGGGCACGAGGACGCCGGTGCGCGCATGGTCGCGATCGCCCTCGCCTCGGCGGCGGAGCACACCGCGTCGGCTGCGAGCCTGCAGTGACGTTCAACGTCGTGGTGGTCGGCGCCGGCTCGGCCGGCGCCGTGATCGCGTCGCGTCTCTCGGAGGACGAGAGCCGCAGCGTCGCGCTGATCGAAGCGGGCCCGGACTACCCGAGCTTCGACGACCTGCCCGCGGCCCTCAAGTACGGCTATGCGTCCGCCGCCGACATCGCGACCGACACGCACCTCTGGCCGTACTCGGCGCGCGCCACGCGGTGGCAGCACGAGACGCCGCTGCCGCGTGGGCGCGTCACCGGCGGGACGAGCGCGATCAACGGGCAGATCTTCGCGCGCGGGCTGCCGGAGGATTTCGACGCCTGGGCGGCGCAGGGTAACGAGGGGTGGTCGTTCGCCGACGTCGAGCCGGTCTACCGCCAACTCGAGACCGACCTCGACTTCGACGACGAGCACCACGGCCGTACCGGTCTCGTGCAGGTGCACCGCTATCCCCGCGACAGCTGGCTCCCGCCCCAGGTCGCCTTCCACGAGGCCTGCCTGGCTGCCGGCTACGAGGACTGTCCGGACATGAATGCGCCCTACTCGTCCGGCGCCGGGCCGCTCCCGTTCAACAACGTCGGCGGCATCCGCGCGAGCAGCGCGCTCACGTATCTTGCGGCCGCGCGCGGGCGGCCCAACCTGCACGTGCTCGCCGAGACGACCGCCCGTCGTCTGCTGGTTGGCGGCAGCCGAATCCGCGGCGTCGAGGTTGCCTGCGGCAACGCACTCGACGTGATCGAGGGAGACGAATACGTGCTCGCCGCGGGCGCAGTCGGCTCGCCGCACCTGTTGCTCCTCTCAGGAATCGGCCCGGTCCGCGACCTCGAGCGCGCCGGCGTGCGCGTCGCTCTCGACCTGGCCGGTGTCGGCGCGAACCTGCGCGACCACCAGGTCGTCGACGTATGGTGGGAGCGCGGCGCGGCGCTCGACGTGCCCGCGGACGCCCCAGTCGTGCAGGTCGCGCTGCGCTACACGGCCTCCGGCTCCCGCCTGCGGAACGACATGAAGATCACGATCCGCAACCGGCTGACGATTCCCGGAACGGACAGCGCCGTCGCCGAACGGACGCTCTCGATCGTCCCGGGCCTCGAGCTCGCTTCCGGCAGCGGCACGCTCCGCATCGCCTCGAGCAGCGCCGACGTGCAGCCCGTCGTCCAGCTCAACTTCCTCGAGGAGGAGTCGGACCGCGCGCGGCTGCGCGAAGGCGTGCTCCTGTCGCTCGAGCTCGCCGGCGATGCGGGCCTCGGCGCGCTGGTCGGGCGGCGGCTCTCGCCGGCCGACGAGGACATCGCCTCGGCCGCCGCCCTCGACGACTGGCTGATGCGCAGCGTCCGTACGTCGCATCACATCTGCGGCACCTGCAAGATGGGTCCGGCCGCCGACGAGGCCGCCGTCGTCGACCGGCACGGGCGGCTGCACGGCATTGAGAACCTCCGCGTCGGTGACGCGTCGATCTGCCCAGACGTCGTCCGGGCGAACCTCAATGCCACGACGATGATGATTGGCGAACGCATCGCCGACTTCATGCGTGCCTGAACGCAACTCCGACTGAACGACCGAAAGGAACGCGATGACCGTTGCTGCTGTCAGGCCGATCAACCACTGAATCGCTCGTGGCTCGTATGTGGGGCGGTCGGGGCGTGGTGGACCGGTGCAAAAAATCCGGAGTTGGGCTGTCAGCCGTGGGTGGTGGATATTGCGTCGGTGGAGGAGGCGGCCGAGCGGTCGTTCCCGCAGCGATGCCAGCACGATCTCCAGCTGTGCTTGGCCGTGAACTTCCGGTGCTTCGGCACCTGCAGGACCGCCCGCCGCATTTGGCCGCCGCACCGTGGTCTCGACCTTACACTCTTCACGCTCAACTCCTAACGCCCGCCACTCAGTTCAGGAGACGGTGACAAGCCCGACCTCTTCCCGACTGCACCCTGACGACCGGATTCCGCCGGGCGAGCACAGCTCGGTGTCCACAGTTGGCGGCGTTTCGCCGGCCTCTCGCTCCTACCCCCACGAAGCCCTTACGGGCACGTAATGGGCGTCTGAGACACTTCGTGGGTGCGCCCCCTGAAGCTCCTGGCGGTCGTCTCGTCGGTCGACCTCGACTTCCGCTACGGGTGCACGCCCGCCTGGTGGCAGCTCTGGAAGGGCCTCTACGAGGAGGGCGTCGACCTGATCGTCACGCCCTACCGCGGGCGGCCGATCGCCTCGCCCTGGTGGCGGACGGCGCCGAACCCGACCTACCGGGAGGCGGAGAGCTTCGCCTTCGCGCGCGACACGGTCGCGCGTCTGAAGGGCGACACGCACCTACGGCGGGAGGAGGAGAGCCCCGCCGACACCCGCGCTGACCGGCTGACCCGCGAGGCGATCTGGCGGTGGGTGACGCCCCGTTGGCGGCGGCACCTCGACCGGCTCGTCGAGCGCGAGCGTCCCGACGCCGTCGTCGTCTTCACGGTGCCGATGGCGCACCTGCGCGGCATCCCCTCGCACCTGCGCGACCGCTACGGCGTCCCGGTCGTCTTCTACGACGGCGACCTGCCGATGAGCCTGCCCGAGTTCGGCGGCATGGACACCGGCTTCAACTGGTACCACGACGCCGACCCGTCCGAGTACGACCTCGTCGTCGCAAACTCGGAGGGCGGGCTCGAGCGGCTCGCCGAGCTCGGCGCGCGGCGCGCCGAGGCGGTCCACTGGGCCGCCGACCCCGAGTTCTTCGCGCCGCACGCGGTCGAGAAGGAGCTCGACGTCCTCTTCTACGGCTACGGCGACAAGTTCCGGCGCGAGTGGATGGCCGCGATGATCGGCGAGCCGTCGCGGCGGCTGCCCGGCGTCGACTTCGCCCTCTCCGGCCGCGACTTCCACGGCGACACCGGCGCCGCCCGCTACGTCGACGACGTGCCGACGAGTCTGCTCGCCCGTCTCGTCTCCACCTCGCGCGTCAACCTCTGCATCACCCGCCGCGCGCACGCCTCCGTCTACGCCTCCTCCTCGTGCCGCATCTTCGAGCTCGCCTCGTGCGGCGCCGCCATCGTCTCGAACCCGTGGGAAGGGATCGAGCGCTGGTTCGAGCCGGGCTCCGAGGTGCTCGTCGTGCACGACGCCGACGAGGCGGTCGACGCCTACCGGACGCTGCTCGACGACCCGGGCCGCGCCGAGGAGCTCGGCCGCCGCGCGCGCGAGCGCGTGCTCGACGAGCACACCTACCGTCACCGCGCGCGCCGTCTGCTCGACCTGATCGGGCTTCGCCGGGAAGCTCATGTCGGCTGAGCCCCGCCGCATCGCGATCGTCCCGGCCTACAACGAGGAGCGCGCGATCGGCCGCGTCGTCGCCGAGCTGCGCGAATTCGACCCGGGCCTCGACGTGGTCGTCGTCTCCGACGGCTCCGTCGACGGCACCGCGGCCGCCGCGGCCGCCGCCGGCGCGATCGTCGTCCGGCTGCCGTTCAACCTCGGCATCGGCGGCGCCGTCCAGACCGGCTTCCGCTACGCGTGGGAGCACGGCTACGACCTCGCCGTCCGCTGCGACGGCGACGGCCAGCACGTCCCGGCCGAGCTGCCGAAGGTGATCAAGCCCGTGCTCGACGGCGAGGCCGACATCGCCGTCGGGTCGCGCTTCGCGGGCGGCGAGGGCTACCGGTCGTCCGCGTCGCGGCGCATCGGCATCCGGGTGCTCGCGCTCGTCGTCTCGACGATCGCGCGCCAGCGCGTCACCGACACCACCTCCGGCTTCCAGGCGCTCAACCGCCGCGCGCTCGAGCTGTTCGCCGCCGACTATCCGCACGACTACCCCGAGGTGGAGGGGATGGTGATGACGATCAAGCACCGGCTCCGCCTGCGCGAGGTGCCGGTGCAGATGCGCGAGCGGGAGCACGGCCGCTCGTCGATCACCGCGCTCCGATCCGTCTACTACATGGCGAAGGTGCTCGTCGCGCTCTTCGTCGGCCTCTTCCGCCGCAACGTCGTGCCGATGGAGGAAGGGTGATCGCCGCCGGCACGCCGCTCAAGGTCTCGATCGCGGCGACGCTCGCCTCGCTCGTCCTCCTGCTCGTCGTCTTCGAGCTGATCCGCTCGCGCCGGCTGCGCGAGCGCTACGCGCTCCTGTGGCTGCTCACCGGCATCGTCCTCGTCGTGCTCTCAGCCTGGCGCGGCGGCCTGAACACGATCGCCGGCTGGCTCGGCGTGCGCGGCTACCCGCCCGCCGTGCTGTTCGCGGTCGGGCTGCTGTTCGTGATCCTCGTGCTGCTGCACTACTCGACCGTCATCTCGCGGCTCTCCGACCAGAACGTCGTGCTCGCCCAGCGGCTCGCGCTGCTCGAAGAGCGCCTCAACGAGCGCCGCGAACGTAGATCGTGATCTCGCCGTGCCGGATCCGCGTCGGAAACGACGCGGCGATGCCCGCGACGATCGCCGGCTTCGTCCGGTAGAGGCGCCCCACCACCACCACGCGCACGCCCGACGTGCGGATCAGGCGGACCGCGTCCTCCGGCTTCAGATACTCGTCCTGGATGCGGGCGATCGAGCTGTCGATCAACTGGCCCGGCATCCGGCGGTGCGCGAGATAGGCGACCGCCGGGATGTCGCCCGCGATCCGCTCGCCCGGGCGCGTGAGCGCATCGACCTGCCGGACCGCCCACCGGACGTCCGGCGGATCCGGGACGTCGTTGCGGACGAGCTCGCGACGCTGCTGGACGAAACCCGCCGCGAGCGCGAGCGCGAACAGCAAGACCAGCGGCAGCTGAGCTCTGCCCGGGACGAACGGCGCCGCCGCGCCGAGCGTCGCGCCCGCCGCCACCGCGAGCGTCGCCGCGAGGAGGACGAGATGATGGTCGAGCAGCGGCCTCATCTCGAGCGTGAACACGGCCGAGCCGGCGACGAGCAGCCAGAGCGGCCACAGCCGCACGACGCTGCGCCTGCCGGCGGATCGCGTGAGGAGCCACACGGCGGCCGCGATCGCCGAGAGCGACAGCAGCCCGTACGGCGTGTGCACGTCGGGCGTGTGCAGCACGCGATAGAGGTTCGAGTGGCCGAGGATCTCCGTCCCGTGCCGTGCGTTCAGATGAGCGCCCACCGTGCCGGTCCAGACCTGCGACAGCGCATGCCGGTACCCGACCGCGAACGCCGCGACGACCGCGGCCGCGCCCGCCGACGGCCAGAGCGCGGCGCGCAGCCCGCGCCTCAGCGCGAGCAGCGCGACCACCGGGACGGCGACGACCGCGAACAGCTTGACCGAGATCGCCAGCGCGAGCACGACCCCGGCTGCCGTCGCGAGCGCGGGACGCGTCCGGCCGCGGTAGGCGTACAGGGCGATGGCGACCGCGCAGAGCGCGAGGACGGTCGACGGCGGGTCGGACTCGACCGCCGCCGCAAGCGTCGGATACGGCGGCGCGACCGCCAGGAGGAACGCGGCGCCGAGGCCGCCGGCGGGCCCGGCGAGCGCGCGCCCGCACGCCCACGCGGCGACCAGGCCGAGCAGCGAGACGGCGAGCATCGCCGCTCGCACACCCGCAACCGTGTTCCCGAACACGAGCGCCGCGAGCTGCAGCAGGCCGTACCACCCGGGCGGCTGGTCGAGAAACACGTCGGTGCCGAGTCGCTGCCCGTGACGCAGCGCGTCGAGGCTCGCGAGGTAGTTGCCCTCGTCGTAGTTCAGCGCCTGGTGGAGGCTCCGCGCGTAGACGAGACCGGCAACCGCAAGCAGGACCGCGAGCAGCGTGAGCTCGACGGAGGGGCGTCGCAGCAGGCTCAGCACCGCGGCTCGTCGTCGAAGTTGTGGAGCGCCCGCACCACGTACAGCGGCCTGCGCTTCACCTCCTCGTAGACGCGGCCGAGATACTCGCCGATGCCGCCGAGCACGACGAGCTGCACGCCGCCGATGAACGTTACGACGACGACGATCGTCGCCCAGCCCGGAACGGTGTAGACGCCGAACACCTTCGAGAGGGCGGACGCGATGCCGAAGAGGAACGCGACCGCCGACACGGCGAGCCCGAGCCCGAGCACGATGCGAAGCGGCAGGATCGAGAAGCTGAAGATCGCGTCGAAGGCGAGCTGCGACATCTTGCGCAGCGAGTACTTGCTCCGCCCGGCGAAGCGGGCCGCCGGCACGTACTCGACACCCGCCTGCGAGAAGCCGAGCCACGCGAACATCCCGCGCAGGTACCGGTCGCGCTCGCGCATCGCCAGGAACGCGTCGACCACCTTGCGGTCGATCAGCCTGAAGTCGCCCGCCGCCGACGGCATCTCGTCCGTCGCCAGCCGGTTCAGGACCACGTAGAACAGCCGCGCCGTCACCCGCTTCACGAAGCCCTCGGGCCGGTCGCGCATGACGCCGTAGACGACGTCGTGCCCCGCCCGCCACTCCGCCACGAACTGCTCGATCACCTCGGGCGGATGCTGCAGGTCCGCGTCCATCGTCACGACCGCATCGCCGCGGGCATGCTCGATCCCGGCCGTCAGCGCCACCTGGTGGCCGAAGTTGCGGGCGAGCCGGACGACCCTGATCCGCGGCTCGCCGCGCGCGAGCTCCACCAGCAGCGGATAGCTGCGGTCGCGCGACCCGTCGTCGACGAGCACGAGCTCGACGTCGAGGCCGTCGAGCTCGCCGGCCGCAGCGAGGACGCGGCGGGTCAGCTCGCGGAGCGACTCCTCCTCGTCGTGCACGGGCACGACCACGGACAGCAGCTGCCGGCTCATGAGGCGTCGACGACCACCGGCTCGCTCAGCAGGACGAGATCCCGAGCGGTGGGGTCGCGGTTCCAGACGGCCTGCAGCCCCACGCGGTACACGACGCGTCCGCGCACGTGCTCGTCCGTGAACGACCTGGCGGAGGTCGTGCCCGGCGACCCGTCCACGAAGTCGCACTGCGGGGCGCCGCCGGCCGGGAAGCTGCAGCCGTCGGTCGGCCCGCGGAAGACGCGGTAGAGCTCGGCGGCGCGGCCGGAGCCGCGCCTCGTCCACGTCAGCCGCACCGATCCGCCGCCGAGCGCCTGCGCGCGCAGGCCGAAGTCGACGACCGGCACGATCGCGCCGTGCTGCACGTCGTCGGCGACGCTGCCGCGGGCGACCGGCCGGAGGCCCGCGGCAACCGCCAGCGGGACCGCGCCGAACAGGATCGCCGCGGCCACTGCGACACCCGTCCGGACCGGCCTGACCGTGCGCGCGCGGTCGGCGTCGGCCGCGGCGGCTCGCGCCCGCCGCTCCGGCCCCACCGGCCACAGCAGGACGACGCCCGCGACGATCAGGATCCACGCCGGCCACGCCGGCTGCAGGAACCGGTACAGCGACGCGTCCTCGACGTTCGCGCCGAAGAACGTCCCCTTCACGATCCCGAACGAGACGAACCACAGGGCGACGAAGACGCCCTTCGGGCGGCTGCGTGCGACCAGCGCGGCGATGCCCGCGACGAACAGGAACTCGAGCACCCGAACGCTCCAGAACACCTCGCCGAGCAGCCCCAGGTTGCGCCACAGGTGATGCCAGTCCAGGTTGAGATACCGGTGCACGCCCGGGACCGACGCGATCGCGCCGCTGGCCTCGCGCGAGCTCGCGCCCTGCGCGAACAACGGCACGTTCCCGCGGCCGGTCGCCTTCCAGAGCGTCAGCGCGAGCAGACCCGGGACGACCCCGGCGGCCGCAGCCGCAAGGCTCCGGCGTCGACGCGCGACGGCCAGCACGAGCCCGGCGACGATCGCGAACGGCCCGTTCGACGGCTTGATCATCACGAGCATCCCGACCGCGATCCCCGCGAGCACCCCGTCGACCCACGCGTCGCGGTCGACGGCGCGCACCACCAGGCAGGCGGCGACGATCGCGCACACCATCGACGGGTAGTCGGACAGCGCGTTCAGGCCGAGCCCGGTCGGCAGGAAGTTGTCCACCAGGGTCGGCCGGTTGCCCGGGTTGTAGAGGTGGACCGCGAGCGGCGTCGCCGCCACCCACACGAGCGCCGTCCAGAGGCCGAACAACGCCCCGCCGATGCGCCTGCCGAGCACGTACATCCCCACGACCGCGACGGGCGCCAGCACGACGACGTCGAGGACGATCACCGCCGGCAGCCCGTTCGCCATATCCGGCCCGAAGGCGGCGGCAAACGGCGCAAGGAGAAGCGGCCACCCGTAGCCGACGAACGACTGCGGCACGTTTCCGTGCGCGATCGTGTACGCCGAGGTCCAGTACCAGGGCGCGTCGCCGCCGTGGTAGTACACCCAGCCGTTGTGGGTGATCGACCCGAGCGCCTCGGCGGCGATCACCGCCCACTGGCCGGCGACCAGCGCGGCGAGCACCACGCGCCGCCGTCGCACCGCGGCGCCCGCCGCCGCCGACGCCAGCCGGCTCGTGCGCTGCCACGCCTCGCCGGTGACGCGGGAGACGGCGGCCGAGGTCATCCGACGTTCGTCTCGACGCCCCGGCGCGCCCGATACCACTCGACCGTGCGCGCGAGCCCCTCACGGAGCGGCACGGACGCCTCGAAGCCGAACAGCTCGCGCGCGCGGGTCGCGTCGAGCCGCCGCCGAGGCTGCCCGTTCGGCATCGAGGCGTCCCAGACGATCTCGCCGCCGAAACCGGTCAGCTCGGCGATCGTCTCCGCGAGCTCGCGAATCGACGTCTCGACGCCCGTGCCGAGGTTGACCGGCTCCGCGCCGTCGTAGCGGTCGGCGGCGAGCAAGAGGCCGCGCACGCAGTCGTCGACGTACAGGAACTCCCGCGTCGGCGAGCCGTCGCCCCACAGGACCACCCGGCCGTCCGACTCCAGCATCTTGCGGACGAGCGCCGGGATGACGTGCGACGTCTGCAGGTCGAAGTTGTCCCTCGGCCCGTAGAGGTTCGCCGGCAGCAGGAAGATCGCGTCCAGCCCGTACTGCGCGCGGTACGACTGCGCGCCGACCAGCACCGTCTTCTTCGCGACGCCGTACGGCGCGTTCGTCTCCTCCGGGTATCCGTCCCACAGGCTCTCTTCGCGGAACGGGACCGGCGCGTGCTTCGGGTAGGCGCACACCGTCCCCGCGATGATCAGCTTCTCCACCCGGTGCATCCGGGAGAGCTCGAGCACGTGGGCGCCCATCATCAGGTTCGCGTACCAGTAGCGGCCGGGATTCGCGCGGTTCGCGCCGATGCCGCCGACCTCGGCCGCGAGGTGGAACACGCGTTGCGGGCGCGCCTGCTCGAAGAGCCGCTCCGCGTCCTCGTAGCGTGTCAGGTCGTAGTCGCGCCTGCGGGCGACGACGACGTCGTGCCCCGCCGCCTCGAGCCGCTCGACGAGATGCGAGCCGAGAAAGCCGCCGCCGCCGGTGACGAGGATGCGCGTCACCGCGCCGGCTGGCGGTCGCGCGCGAGCCAGTCGACCCTGCCGAGCCAGCGGTCGCGGTTCTCGGCGTACCAGGCGATCGTGCGCAGCACGCCCTCCTCCCACGACACCCGCGGCTCCCAGCCCGTCTCGGCCTTCAGCTTCTCGTAGCCGACGCGCAGCGCCATGACGTCCGTCGCGCCCGGCCGGAGCCGGCCCTCGTTCACGACCACATGCCGGTCGTCCGGCCAGAACCCGTGCTCGCGGCCGATCCGCAGGATCAGGTCCGACCAGTCCCGCATCGAGATGTTCTCGCCCTGGCCGTACACGTAGAGGTCGCCCGGGATGCCGCGCGCCGCGACGGTCAGGTGGCCGCGCACGCCGTCCGTCGTGAAGCAGAAGTCGCGCAGCGGCTCGAGCGCGCCGAGCTCGACCTCGGGCCGCGTCAGCGCCTGCGTGATGATCGTCCCGGTCACGTAGCGCGGGTTCTGCCGCGGGCCGTAGTTGTTGAACATGCGCGTCACCACGCCCGGCACGCCGTACGCGTCGTGGTCGTTCATCGTCAGGAAGTCGGCGGCGACCTTCGCGGTGGCGTAGATCGACTTCGGGTTGATCGGCGAGCGCTCGTGCAGGATCAGCCCGCCGAGCTCGTCGAAGTCGTGCTGGTGGGCGACCGACTCGTGGACGTTGCCGTACTCCTCCGAGGTGCCCGCCGTGTCGAACTTCTCCAGCTCGACGCCGTGGTCGACCACCGACTGCAGCAGGTTCAGCGTCCCGACCGTGTTCGCCATCACCGTCTCGTACGGGCGATGCCACGACTCGCCGACATGGGCCTGCGCGCCCAGGTGGAAGACGTACGGCTTGTCGCGCGCGGGCACGAGATGGTCGCGCACGAGGTAGTCGATCGACGTCTTGTCGGTCAGGTCGGCGAAGACGACCGTCAGGTCGCGGCGCAGGTGGCCGATGTTGTTCAGCGCGCCCGACGAGGTCGCGCGCACGAACGCGATCACGTTCGCGCGCAGCGCCACCAGCGCCTCGGTCAGATGCGAGCCCATGAAGCCGTCGGCGCCGGTGACGAGGCAGGTCCGGTCGCGAAAGGCGTCCTCCAGCTCGGGCCGCAGCGCCTCGAGCTCGCCTGGCCGCCAGGTCTGCGCGGTATCGTCGCCCGGCATCGGTGCAGGGTAACCGTTCACGCGGCCGGGCGACCCTCTACTCGAGCGTCGTCACCGGCGTCTCGACGGCCGCGATCAGCGGCTCTGCCGCCGTCGCCGGGATCGCGCTCTCGCGCACCTTCGGACACGGCGCAAAGACAGACGGCTTCTTCGCCGCCTACGCCGTCTACCTGGCGCTCGTGCTCGTCGCCTCGGCGCTCCGGGTCGTCGTGCTGCCCGCGTTCGTGCGGGCCGAGGGCGAGGGCCGGCTCGCCGGCGAGGTGGGGACGTGGCTCGCCGCGCTCGCGGCCGTCTTCGTTCCGGCGGCGCTCGTCGCGCTGCTGTGGCCGGACGGGATCGCCCACGCCCTGACGGGCGGCTCGGCGTCGCGCCAGGCGGCCGCGCAGCTCCTGCCGTGGCTCGTCCCGGCGGCCGCCGCCCAGGTCGCCGCCGGCGTGCTCGCGAGCGCGCTCGCCGCGTGCGACGAGTTCGTCGTCGCCGCGACGGGCTTCGGCTCCGGCGCGGTCGCGGGCGCCGCGGTGATCGTCGGCTTCCGCCACCACGGCGTCGTCGCGTGGGGCTGGGGGCTCGCCCTGAACGCCGTGCTCGCCGCGGCGATCCCGCTCGCCGCGGTGCTCGCGCGCGGGGCGGTCGGCCGGCCTGACCGGCAGCCGCTGCGGCGGCTGCGCGAGCTCGTCGAGGGCGTCGCGCTCCCGTTCGCGCTGCAGGGGCTGTACGTGATCGCCGTCCGCTTCGCGAACGGGCACGGCACCGGCAGCGCGACGACGTTCTCGTACGCGTACCTGATCGCGGCGACGCTGGTCGCGGTGACGGCGACGTCGTTCGCGCTCGTCGCCACCGTCCCGTTCGCGCGCTCCGGCGCCGAGCCCGAGCGCGTCGCGCGCCACGTCGGCGCCGTCTCGTGGCTGTCGCTCGCCGTCGTCGCCGCCGCGGCCGGCTTCTTCGCACTCGCCGGCGAGCCGGTCGCGCACCGCGTGCTCGGGTCGAGCTACGGCGGCGGCACCGGCGCAGAGCTCGGCCGGCTCGTCGTCTACCTCGCGCCGTGGATGGTCGCGTCCGTCGCGGTGACCGTGTCGTTCCCGCTGCTCTTCGTGCGCGGCCGCGCGCGCTGGCTGCCGCTCGCGGCCGTCGCCGTGCTGGTCGTCCACGTCGCGGTCGAGTGGGCCGGCCGCGGGCTCGCCGGTCTCGCCGGCCTCGCCGGCGGGATGGCGGTGACGACGGCGCTCGTGCTCGCCCTGCTGCTCGCGTCGCTCGGCGCGCTCGCGCCGACCGCGCTGCGGCTCGCCGCCGCCGCGGCCGTCTGCGGCGGACTCGCCGCGGTCGCGTTCGGCGTGCCGGCGCTCGTGCTCGGCGCCCTCGCCTCCGCCTGCCTCGGGCTCGTCCTCTACGGCGGCGCGCTCGCCGCGTGGCGGCCGCCGGGACTGCGCTCGGCGTGGGGCTACGTGCGGAGCCTCGGGTGAAGCTCGTCGCGGTCGTCCTCAACTGGAACGGGGGCGACGACACGCTCGCCGCGCTCGAGTCGCTGCGCGGCGTCGAGACGATCTGCGTCGACAACGGCTCCTCGGACGGCTCGGACGCACGCGTCGAGGAGCGCTTCCCCGGCGTCGAGCTGCTGCGCACCGGCGCGAACCTCGGCTTCTCGGGCGGCAACAACGTCGGCATCCGGCGCGCGCTCGAGCGCGGCGCCGACTGGGTGCTGCTCCTGAACAACGACGCCGTCGCCGACGCCGGCCTGCCTGCCGCCCTCGAGGCCGCCGCCGCGGCGCGGCCGGACGCGGGCGTGCTCGCCTGCAAGGTGTACTTCGCCGAGCCGCCGGACGTGCTCATGTACGCGGGCGGCCGCGTGCGGCTGCGGCTCGGCTACTGGGGCCGCCAGGACGGCTTCGGCGCCCGTGACGACGGCCGCTTCGACACGCTGCGCGACGTCGACCGCGCGACCGGCGCCGCGATGGCCGTCTCCCGCCCGGCGCTCGAGCGCGCCGGCCTGCTCGACGAGGAGCTCTTCGCCTACGGCGAGGACGCCGAATGGTGCGTGCGCATCGCCCGCGCCGGCTTCGCGGTCGTGTTCGTGCCGGCCGCGAAGGCCTGGCACGTCGGCTCGGCCTCGACGGGAGGGCTGCGCTCGCCGGCCAGCCTCTACTACGACACGCGCAACCTGATCGTCGTCGCCGAGCGCTGGGCGCCGCTTCCGGCCGGCCTGCGCGCCGCGCGGCAGCTCGCGGTCGTCGCGGCCCACCTCGCGAACGCCCGCTCGCGGGCCGGGCTCGCAGCGGTGCTCGCCGGCTGGCGGGACGCGCGCCGCGGCAGGCTGGGAGCGCGGTGACCGAGCGGCTCGGCTTCTACGAGCGCGTGCTGCGCGAGCTGCTCGAGCAGGGGCTCGTGCAGCGCGACTGGCGCGTGCTCGTTGCGGCGGGCGGCGACGTCGACCGGCGGGCGCTCGCCGCCGCCGGCTTCTCCGACGTGACGGTCACGAACGTCTCGCCCGGCCCCGGCGAGGAGCTGCAGGACGCCGAGAGCCTCACCTACGACGACGACTCGTTCGACCTCGCGGTCGTCTCCGCCGGCCTGCACCACTGCGCCTCGCCGCACCGCGCCCTGCTCGAGCTCTACCGGGTGGCGCGCCGGGGCGTGCTCGCCCTCGAGGCGCGCGACTCCGCGCTGATGCGGGCCGCGCTGCGGTTCGGCGTCGTCGACGCGTACGAGCTGACGGCGGTCGCCGACAACGACTTCGCCTCGGGCGGCTTCCGCAACACGCAGGTGCCGAACTACGTCTACCGCTGGACGGAGCGGGAGGTGGAGAAGACGATCGCCTCCGCGCATCCCGAGCGGCGCCATCGCTTCGTCTGGTTCCGGGAGCTCGAGCTGCCGGTGAGCGTGCTCGAGCTGTCGGGGAAGGCCCGCTGGCGGCTCGCCGCCGCGCCGCTCCGCCTCGTCACGCGCGTCTTCCCCCGGCAGGCGAACCTGTTCGCGTTCGCCGTCTTCCGCGGCGAGCTGCAGCCGTGGCTGCGCGACGAGCGCACGGTCGACGCGGACGAGGTCAGGCGCCGGCTAGGCCGTAGACCGCCTCCGTGAGCCGGGCCGTCTCCTCCCACGAGTAGCGGGCCGCACGCGCCAGCCCGCGCTCCGCCCACGGCGCCGGGTCGGCGAGGACGTCCAGCACCGCCGCCGCGATCTCGGCCGGGTCGTCCGGGTCGAAGAGGCGCGCCGCGTCGCCCACCACCTCCGGCAGCGCGGCCCTGTTCGA
Organism: Gaiellaceae bacterium; assembly: GCA_035651295.1. Lineage (GTDB taxonomy): Bacteria > Actinomycetota > Thermoleophilia > Gaiellales > Gaiellaceae > PALSA-600. The sequence goes on from DASRGA010000040.1 coordinate 14,621, forward strand.
GCACGCGACCGGGCAGCCGCACGCCATCGCTTCGAGCGGCGGCAGCCCGAACCCCTCGTAGAGCGACGGGAAGACGAGCGCCGAGGCCGTGCGCAGGAGCTCGACGAGCCTCGCCCGCGGGACGTGCCCGAGCACCTCGACGCCGTCCGGGACGGCGCCGAACCTGCCGCCGCCGGTGAGCACGAGCCGGATCTCCGGGCGCGCCTTCCGGATCGCCGCCAGCGCCTCGTAGAGGCGGCGGTGGTTCTTGTGCGGCCACGGGCGCGCCGGATAGAGGACGAACGGCTCGCGGGGCCCGTCGCCCGGCGTCAGGGCGGCGTGGTCGACGCCGAGCGGCGTCACGTGCACGCGCTCCGGGTCGAGCCCGAGCCGCTCGACCGCCCGGGCGCGGACGAACTCGCTGATCACGATCGTCCGGTCGGCACGGCGTGCGGCCCGGTCGTAGGCGACCGAGCGGTAGAGGCGCTCGGCGCGCGAGAAGAGCTGCGGCAGGTCGACGTGCTGCACGTCGTGGAGCGTGACGACGACCCGGGCCGCCGCCCGCGGCCACGGAACGGTCAGCGGGTAGTGGACGACCGCCGCCCGGATCGGCCTGCGGGCCGCGAGCAGCGCCAGCGCCGCCGCCCGCGGCAGACGGGCGGTGACCGCGTCGGGCTCGAGGACGCGGTAGTCGTGCGCGCCCCGACGCTCGAGCGCGCGCACGAGCTCCCGCGCGTAGGTCTCGCTGCCGCCGACCTCGCCCGGGACGAGCGTCCTCAGGGAGAGCGCGACCACGCCGCGATCGTACTGGCGCCGGCTACGCCGCGACCGCGGCGACCGCCCGCGGGAACGAGAGCCGGAACGTCGTGCCCCGGCCCGGCTCGGACTCGACCTCGACGCGGCCGCCGCCCTGGCTGACGACGCCGTAGACGGTGGCGAGACCCAGGCCGGTCGAGAGAGCCCGGTTCTTCGTCGTGAAGAACGGCTCGAAGATGTGCCCGACCACGTCGGCCGCCATCCCGACGCCGCTGTCGGCGGCCGTCAGCACGACCTCGTCCTGCCCGGCCGAGACCGCAAGCTCGAACGTGCCGCCGTCCGGCATCGCGTCGCGCGCGTTGACGGCGAGGTTCATCAGCACCTGTCCGAGCTGCGAATGGTCGGCGACCACGCACGCGTCGGGTGTCGCGGCGATCGAGAGGGCGACGTCGTCGCCGACGAGCCGGGCGAGCAGCGGCTCGAGCTCGCGGAGCAGGCGCCCGACGTCGACCAGCTCCGGCCGGCCGTACTGGCGGTGGCTGAACGCGAGCAGCTGCCGCGTCAGCCCCGCGGCGCGCTCGCCGGCGTTGCGGATCTCCGTCACGCGCCACTCGAGCTTCCGGCGCGGGTCGCGGAGGATCGCGTCGCTGTAGCCGACGACGACGGTCATCAGGTTGTTGAAGTCGTGGGCGATGCCGGCGGCGAGCTTGCCGACCGCTTCCAGCTTCTCCGACTCGCGCAGGCGCTCCTCCAGGCGGAGCTGCTCGGTGACGTCCTCGACGAGGCCGATGCCGAAGCCGCTGTCGGGCGAGAGCGTGAGGTGCACGCGCGCCCGGCGCACCCCGCCGTCCTTGCGCAGGTAGCGCTTCTCGAACACGAGCTTCTCGCCCGCTCTCGGAAGGTGCTCGACGAGGCCGGGGTCGTCCGCGACGTCATCCGGGTGCGTCAGCTCCAGATAGTTGAGCCCGGCGAGCTCCTCGGCGGTGTACCCGACCAGCTCCTGGAACGCGCGGTTCGTGTTCGTCATGTAGCCGCCGTGGCCGAAGGAGATGCCGATCGGCGACGCCTCGAAGACGCTCTTGAACCTGGCCGCCATGCGCTCTGCGTCGGCCGCCGCGAGCGTATGCCGCGCGACGACCACCAGCGCGACGACGGCGGTGGCCGCGCCGAACAGGTACGGCTCGCCGACGAGGAGCGCCAGCGCGAGCAGCGCTCCCTCGCACACGAGCAGCGCAACGAGCTTCGCGAGAAGCCGCATGCTCGACGTATCGGGCGCCGGGGCCGGCCGGCGATCGGGGAAACCTACGGATGCGGGGCAGTCGCTAAGAGCTGGAACCGGAATGACGCTCGGCACAGACTTCATTTCGGTTCCAGCTCTAACAGCGCCGTAACCGCGGCCTTCTAGACTCCCGCGGTATGGCCGACGAGACGGTCGACGTCGCCGCCCTCTTCGAGCGGCTGAAGGAGGAGCTGCGGGCCGCCGGCCCGCGGGGGGACGGCGTCCCGCCGGCGCAGGTCAGGCTCTCCGTGCGCGACCAGGCCGAGCGCATGTGGCCGATCTCGGCCGAGCGCCCGATCGTCGGCAAGGGCGGCCCGCTGAAGGCCGTCCTGCGCCGCCTGATGCGCTGGTACGTCGAGCCCGCCTTCGCCGATCAGCGTGCGTTCAACGACGCCGTGCTGAAGCTGATCGACGACCTCGACGAGCGGATCGCGCGGCTCGAGCAGTCGCGATGAGGGTGGCGGTGTGCGCGCCGCAGGTGCCGTTCGTGCGCGGCGGGGCGGAGCTGATGGCGGAGAGCCTCGTCGAGGCGCTGCGCGGCCGCGGCCACGAGGCCGAGCTCGTCACGCTGCCGTTCAAGTGGTACCCGGGCGCGCGCGTCCTCGACCAGGCGTTCCTCTGGCGGCTCGTCGACCTGGACGAGTCGGACGGGCGGCCGATCGACCGGGTGATCGCCACGAAGTTCCCCGCCTACTGCGTCCGCCATCCGAACAAGGTCGCGTGGGTGCTGCACCAGTTCCGCCAGGCGTACGACTACGACGGCACCGAGCTCGGCCAGTTCGGCGACTCGCCGGAGGACCGGGCGACCGTGCGCGCGATCCGGCGCCTCGACGCGGTCGCGCTCGGCGAGGCGCGCCGCGTCTTCGCCACCTCGCGCAACGTCGCCGACCGGCTCTCGCGCTTCAACGGGATCGAGGCCGACGTGCTCCCGCATCCGCCGCAGGCCCTCGACTACCGCACCGAGCCGTCGCAAGGATTCGTCCTCTCCGTCAACCGCCTCGACCGCGCGAAGCGGATCGACCTGCTCGTGGAGGCGGTGAAGCGCGATCCCGCGCTCCGGGTCGTGATCGCCGGCGACGGCCCCGACCGCGGCCGGCTCGAGCGCCTCGCGGCGGGCCTCGACGGGCGGGTGCGCATCGCCGGCCGTGTCGGCGGCGACGAGCTCGCCGACCTGTACGCGCGCTGCCTCGCCGTCTACTACGCGCCCCTCGACGAGGACTTCGGCATGGTCCCCTACGAGGCGTTCCTCGCCGCCAAGCCGGTCGTCACGACCGCCGACTCCGGCGGCCCGCTCGAGGTCGTCGCCGACCACGAGACCGGCCTCGTCGTCCCGCCCGAGCCCGCCGCGGTCGCGCGCGCCTGCGCCTACCTCGCCGCGCACCCCGACGAGGCCGCGTCGCTCGGCGCCGCCGGCAAGCGCGTCGCGGGCCGCGTCACCTGGGACGCCTGCGTCGACGCCCTGCTCGGATGAAGGTCGCCTACTACTCGCCGCTGCCGCCGTCGCGCTCCGGGATCGCCGACTACTCGGCGCTGCTCCTGCCCGCCCTGCGCGAGCGGCTCGAGGTGGTCCTCGCGGAACCGGGCAAGCGCGCGCCCGACGCCGACGTCGCCGTCTACCAGGTCGGCAACGACCCCGACGAGCACGGCTGGATCGTCGACGCGCTGCGCGAGCGGCCTGGGGTCGTCGTCCTGCACGAGTACGTCCTCCACCACCTGCTCGCCGGGATCACGATCGGCCGCGGCGACGGGCGCGGCTACCTCGACGCGATGGAACGCGAGCTGGGCGTCACCGGCCGGCTGCTCGGCCTCGGCGTGCTCGACAACCTGCTGCCGCTCCTCTGGGAGACGCAGCCCGAGCGCTTCCCGCTCGCCGGCACCGTGCTCGACCGGGCCACCGGCCTCGTCGTCCACTCCGACTTCGTCGCGGCGCGCGCCCGCGCGGCGGGCTACCGGGGACGGCTGTGGCGCATCCCGCATCCCGTCTGGCCGGTGCGCACCGTGGAGCCCGCCGTCGGCGTCGCCGGCGACCCGCTGATCGGCTGCTTCGGCTTCCTGAACATGAACAAGCGCATCCCGCAGCTCCTCGAAGCCTTCGCCGGCCTTCGCCGCGAGCGCCCTTCGGCGCGCCTCCTGCTCGTCGGCGCCGCCGGCGAGCGGTTCGACGTCGGGCGGCGGCTCGAGCGGCTCGGCCTCGTCGACGGCGTCGAGCGGCTCGGCTACGTGCCCGAGGAGAGGCTCTGGTCGCTGATGGCGGCCTGCGACGTCCTCGTCAACCTGCGCTACCCGACGATGGGCGAGACGTCGGGCTCGGCGATCCGCGCGCTCGCGCTCGGCCGGCCGCTCGTCGTCAGCGACGTCGGCTGGTTCTCCGAGCTGCCCGACGGCGCCGTCCTCAAGGTGCCCGTCGACGAGTACGAGGTGCCGACGCTGCAGCTCGCGCTCGGGCTCGCGGCCGACCGCGGCAGCGAGCTCGGCGCCGCCGCGCGCGCGTACGTCGAGCGCGAGCACGCGCTCCCCGCGGTCGCCGACGCGTACGCCGCCGCGCTCGAGGAGGCCGCCGGCGGCGAGGCCGTCGACGACGCGGTCCTGCTGCGCATCGCGACCGCCGCCGCCGAGGCGGGCGTCGCCGACCCCGCCGCGATCGCACGCGCAGCACGCGACGCGGGAGTGATCGGCTGAGCGACGCGGCCGCCACCGTCCGGGCGCGCGCCGTCTCGGTGCCCGCGTGGCTGTGGCTGGCGGCGATCGTCGTCGGCTCCGCCCTGCTGCGCGCCGCGCTCGCCCGGCGCATGGTCGCGCCGTGGATCATGGTCGACGAGCTCATCTACTCGGAGCTCGCGAAGTCGCTCGCCGCGCACGCGAGCTTCCAGATCCGCGGCCACGCCGCGCACGGCTTCGGCTTCCTCTACCCGATCCTGATCGCGCCGGCGTTCCGCATCGCGGCGGTCTCCCGCGCCTACGGGGTCGCGAAGGCGATCGACTCGGTGACGATGTCGCTCGCGGCGGTGCCCGCCTACCTGCTCGCGCGGCGCGTGCTCCTGCCGGGCCTCGCGCTGCTCGTCGCCGTGCTCACGGTGGCGGTGCCGTCGATGGTCTACACCGGCACGCTGATGACCGAGAACCTCTTCTACCCGGTCTTCCTGCTCGCCGCGCTCGCGCTCGTGCTGGTCCTCGAGCGGCCGACGCCGCCGCGGATCGCACTGCTGCTCGCGCTGACCTTCGTCGCGTTCCTGACACGCACGCAGGCCGTCGCGATCGTGCCCGCGCTGCTCACCGCGCCGCTCCTGCTCGGCAGGCGCCGGCTGCGCGAGTTTCGGCTGCTGTACGCCCTCGTCGCCGGCGGCGCGCTGCTCGTGCTCGCGTTCGAGGTGGTCCGCGGCAACTCGCCGCTCGCGGTCCTCGGCGCCTACCGGGTGACGACGAGCGCCCACTACTCGGTCGGCGGGATCCTCAAGTGGCTCGTCTACCACGTCGGCGAGCTCGACCTGTACGTCGGCGTCGCTCCCTTCGCCGCGCTCCTCTTCCTGCTCGCGACGCGCGAGCGGCGCACGCCGTTCGCGGCGGCCGCGGCGTCGCTGACCGCCTGGCTCGTGCTCGAGGTGGCGGCGTTCGCCGCGACGCAGAGCCAGCGCATCGAGGAGCGGAACATGTTCTTCGTCGCGCCGTTCTTCTTCGTCGCGCTCGGCTGGTGGGTCGAGCGCGGCCTGCCGCGCCCGCGCAGAGCGGCCGTTGCGACGGTGGTCGCGGCGGCGCTCGTCGGCGTCGTTCCGTACAGCGGCCTGATCAACGGCAACGCCACGTCCGACACGCTCGCGCTGATCCCGCTCTGGACGCTGCAGGACACCGTCGTCTCGCTCGACGAGGTCGGGGCGGTCGTCGTCGCGGGCGCGATCGTGGTCGCCGTGCTCGCGCTGCTGCTGCCGCCGCGGCTCGCGCTCGCGCTGCCGGCGGGGCTGCTCGTCCTCTACGGCGCCGCGTTGTGGGCGATCGAGACGAATCCGCACGGCGGCGTCCACCACGCCTCCGTGGGAGCGCTCTACGGCGGCTCGGCGAAGCCGCATCGCGACTGGATCGACCGCACGCTCGGACGCGGCGCGCGCGTCGGCGTCCTCTACGACTCGCGCACGATGGACAAGTTCACCGTCTGGACGAACGAGTTCTTCAACCGCTCGGTGCGCGGCGTCTACGACCTCGCCGATCCGACACCCGGCGCGCTGCCGGAGACGAAGGTCCACGTCGACCCGGCGACGGGCCGCATCGAGGGCGTCGCCGAGCCGTTCGTGCTGACGAGCGAGTCGCTGCAGCTCGACGAGCCGGTCGTCGCCGCCGACCCGGTCAAGGGGCTCGCCGTCTACCGGGTGATCCGCCCGCTCGGCGTCCGCAGCGCGACGACGGGCATCTACCCCGACTCGTGGGCCGGCGCGCGCGCGAGCTACACCCTCTACCGCTGCCGGCCCGGCGCCCGCCTCTCGGTCACGCTCTCCGGCGACCCGAAGCTGGTCGGGACCGCCTCGGCGGTGACGGTCACGAGTGCCGGCCGCGCCGCGAGCTTCGTCGTCCCGTCCAGGCGGACGACGACGATCACCGTGCCGCTCTCGCCCGCCGCCGGCCGCTGCGCCGTCCGCTTCCAGGTCGCCCCGGTCGCGCAGCCGGCCGAGGTCGAGCCGGGCTCCACCGACACGCGGGTGCTCGGGCTGCGGTTCCTGCGCATCCGGCCGCGATGAGGATCGTCTTCGACGTCTCGCCGCTCTCGCACGAGCGGACGGGCGTGAACAACTACATCCGCGGCTCGCTCGGCGGGCTCGCCGCGGCCGCGCGCGAGCGGGGGCACGAGGTCGTCGCGTTCGCCCCGACGTCCCCGGCCGGGAAGCGCGCGATCCCGGAGGCGCTCGCCGGGATCGACGTCGAGCTGAAGCTGCTCTCCCTGCCCGGCGCACACGCGGTCCGCACCGCCTGGTCGATCGCCGGCTACCCGCCGGCCGAGCGCTTCCTGCGCCGCTTCGACGCGCTCCACTTCAGCGACTGGATGTACCCGCCGCAGCGCCGCGGCGTCCGCGCGACGACGATCCACGATCTCGTGCCGCTGCACCATCCCGAGTGGGTCACGCGCCGCACGAAGGCGATGCACGGCCGCAAGTACCGCAACGCCGCGCTCACCTGCGACGTCGTCTTCGCCAACTCCGCCTACACCGCGGACGACTTCGCGCGCACGTGCGAGTTCCCGCGCGAGCGCGTGCTCGTCGCGCACCCGGGAATCGGCTCCGAGTTCACCCCGCAGGGCGAGGCCGCCGAGCTCGGCGGGCCGTACCTGCTCACCGTGGCCACGCTCGAGCCGCGCAAGAACCTCGGCACGCTCGTCGAGGCGTTCGCGCTGCTCGCCGACACGGGGCTCGCGCTCGCGCTCGTCGGCGGGCAGGGCTGGGGCGAGCAGCCGGAGCTCGAGCGCCCCGGCGTCGTGCGGCTCGGCCGGGTCTCCGACGAGGAGCTCGCGCGGCTCTACCGCGGCGCGTCGGCCGTCGTGTACCCCTCGCGGTTCGAGGGCTTCGGCATGCCGATCACGGAGGCGATGGCCTCGGGCGCCCCCGTCGTCGCGTCGGCGCACCCCTCGCTCGACGAGGCGTGCGGCGAGGCCGCCGTGCGCGCCGACCCGGAGAGCCCGGAGGCGATCGCGGCGGCGATCCGCGAGGCGCTCGCACGGCGGGACGAGCTGAGCGCGCTCGGGCTCGCGCACGCCCAGCGGTTCTCGTGGCGCCGCACCGGCGAGACGTTCCTGGAGGGCTACGAGCGATACGCGTAGCGCTCGACACGACACCGCTCCGCCAGTCGCGCGCCGGCACCGCGCGCTACGTGCGGGCGCTGCGCGACCGCCTCGACGTCGTCGAGGTGTCGTTCCCCGCGACGTCCAGGCTGCGCACGGCGGCGGCCGACGCGCTCTGGTATCCGCGGCTCCGCGCCGAGGCCGACGTGCTCCACTGCCCGACGTTCCGCGGCCCGTTCCGCGCCGCGCAGCCGCTCGTCGTCACCGTCCACGACCTCGCCGTGCTGCGCCACCCCGAGTGGTTCAACCGCTGGACGCGCACCTACTCGCGGGTTGCGGTGCCGCGCGTCGTCGCGGCCGCGCACCGGGTGATCGCGGTATCCGAGTTCACGCGGCGCGAGCTCGTCGAGCTCCTCCGCGTTCCCGGCGAGAAGATCCGCGTCGTGCCGAACGCCGTCGAGGACGTGTTCACCGCCGACGGGCCGCGCGCCGAGGGCGACTACGTGCTCGCGGTCGGCACCCTCGAGCCGCGGAAGAACCTGCACCGGATCGCGGCCGCGGTCGACGGCGAGCTTCGCGTCGTCGGCGCCCGCGGCTGGGGCGGCGTCGAGCCGCCGGCGAACGTCACGTGGCTCGGAGAGGTGAGCGACGAGGAGCTGGCACGCCTCTATCGCGGCGCACGGTGCCTCGTCTACGCGTCGCTCTACGAGGGGTTCGGGCTCCCCGTCGCCGAAGCGCTCGCATGCGGATGCGCGATCGTCACCAGCGCGGACAGCGCGATGGCCGAGCTCGCCGGCGCGGACGCGGTCTACGTCGACCCCACCGACGTCGGCGCGATCCG
>DASRGA010000041.1:0-52732 GCA_035651295.1 Gaiellaceae bacterium
TCACGAGTTCGGGCGTCGACTCGTCGACATTCCCATCGAGAAGGCTGGGGTTCAGGAAGTGAATCCCCATTGCCCCGGTGTGATTGACGATGTCGTCGATACACGCGAAGCCGTTGAGGTCGACGACCTCGATCGTGTAGCCGGCGGCCTCGGCCGCGCCGAGCCGGTGGAACGGTGCGGTCGCCGCACGAGCGGCGCTGACACCGTCGTTGTCCGCGGTTGCGACTGCCGCCGTTGCGAACAGCAGCACGACGACCGCGAACACGCCGAGCAGACCCTTCCTCATCTCCCCTCCTTGCCAGGTGCCTCTTCTGGTCACGACGCGAGGCACCGTATGACGGAGGAGGTCTGATCGACTTCGCGCGAATGAGCCAGTTGACGGGTGGAGGCCCGAATGGCTAGATCGTGCTATGCGAGCCCGTAGCGGCCTGCGAGAGATGCCGCCGCGGCACGCGACGGAAGTGCCAGCTTCCGAAGGATGTTGGCAACGTGCCTGTTGATCGTGTGCTCGCTGAGCACGAGTCGCTGCGCAATCTCGTTGTTCGTCAGACCCTCGGCGACAAGCCCTAGGACCTCCAACTCGCGCGGAGTCAAGTCGCCCAGCGGCGTGCCGGCCAGCTCGGACGGCGGCGCCTTCGTACTTCGTAGTTCGGCGAGCAACACCCGTGCGCGCCGGGCTTCACCCTCGGCGCCAAGCTCCTGGAAAGCGGCGAGAGCCGATTCGAACTCGCGACGCGCCTGATCATCGCGACCCAATGCCCTAAGCGTCGCGGCGAGGTCGAGACGAACGCGAGCGGCTTCGAACGGGGCATCGCCTGCCGCGAGGAGGTCGAGCGCATCCTCGTATGCCCGCCGTGCTGCGTCCTGGTCTCCCTGCGCTGCCGCCAACGCCCCTTGCGATGAGGAGGCAGCTGCGAGCAGCGGGCGAGTGCGCGCGCGAGCCGCGATCGCGCGGAGTTGCTCCAACGCCTCCTCAGCGCGCTCGAGGTTTCCGAGACGCGTCAGCGCCCTGACCGCGATCTCGAGGCCCGCGCCACGCTCGATTCGTCTTGCCTCCGGATAGCGGCGGAGATAGCGCTCGGCGAGCTCAACCGCCTCCGATGCCTGGCCGCGGTCGAGCGCAAGCGCAGCACGCCCGAGCAGGGAAAGCGAGTGCGCTTCACTCCGAGCGAAGAGTTCTTCCGCGTCGGTGACCCGCCCCTGCCGTCGGCGCAGCTCCCCGAGTCGGGCTAGTGCGTCGCCGACCATCGGCGGTCGGGATGCCCGAAGTCCCTTCACCGCGGCCGTGAGCTGCGTCTCGGCATCGGTCCAGCGCCCCTGCCAGCTCAGAACGCTGGCGTAGTGCGCCCGGCAGGTGTTGAGCAGGAAGATCTCGTGCTGACCGCAGAATTCGCCGACGCGTGCACACCACTGCGCTGCCCGCTCGTAGTCCCGGACACGTTCGCAGGCCGAGATCAAGTAGCAGCACGCCCAGGCAACGCAGTAGAGCAGCGTCGCCTCGCCTTGGAGCGCGACGGTCGTCGCTTCGTCCAGCCGCCGCATCCCCTCCTCCAGCTTGCCGTCGCTCACAAGCGCTCGCCCCTCGAGGCCGAGGCCGAGCATCTCCAGCTCGGGAGCGCCGAACGTGCGGCCGAGCTCGACCGCGTTGGCGCCCAGCTGGCGCGCCTTGGCAGTGTCCTCGTCCAACGAGACCGCGATGTGACCCTCATGGATGGCGAGCCAACCGTGATCGATGCCCGGCTCAAGGTCGTCGATGAGGCTGTGCGCCCTCTGCAACCAGCCGCTGGCAACTGCCGGCTCACCACGGAAGAGGAGGCAATCAGCGGCGAGCCAGGCGGCTAGCCGCCCGGCCGAGCCACGGTCGCCGCGTTCCAGGTAGAGCCGGAATGCACGCTCGCGGGCCTCGAATGTCAGAGCATCGTCATTCAGCATCTGCCCTGCAGCGCCCAGTCCCTCGAGCGCTTCAGGCGTCTCATCCTCAGCCAGGGACGCAGCGAAGGCCGCCTTCGCCCGCTCCCAATCGCCGGTCTTGAGCGCCGCCCAACCGACCTCGCGGGCGTCCGCATGGACCGACTCATCGGCGCCGTGCCGCTTCCCCATCGTCGTATCTCACTTCGGGGTGAGAGACGCGTCAAGCATCGGGCCGGACTGCAGCCGCTCGAAGCCGCGGCCAATGACACGGGTGCGGACCTTGAGACCGCGGCGAACCTGGGACAGGTAGCCATGGGCGGGCCCGGTCGCTTGCACCGGGTCGGACAGCCGCAGCGCCCGCGGGCCGGGCAAGATCTCCCGCTCCAACAGAGCACCGCCGGTCTCTCTGTCGCGATGGCTCTCCCGCCATGCCGCGAGCTCCTGCCGGTGGCGGCTGATCGCCCGGCCGCGTCCCTCAGCCGCAGCGCCGCCGGGTGAGGGCGACCAGGGCGGAGGCCCGCAGCATGAGCCGAGACGCGACGGCCCGGCGGACGCCTGAGGCCGGCGCCCCGGGCGCGAAACCGCAAGGCCAACGTGAGCACTACCGTGGGTTAACCGAGGCTTCATGGAAGCGCGAGATAGTGTCGCCGACTGGCGACAGTCGGACTGCAGGGCGGCCGGTCTGCCTGCCCCGGCCGCCCTGTGCGTTCCCTCCCGACGCCGGGCGCCCTCAGGGATCTGCGCCGCTCGGAGCGGCCCGAAGCGCGCGGCCCCGCCGTGGCGCGGCCGGCCACCGGTCGAAGGCCCTGAACGCAAGCCAGAGGATCAGCGCCGCCACCGGCACGAAGGCCGCAGCCGAGATGAACGTCCAGCCGTGGTAGGCGCCCACCACCATGTGGGCGCCGAGCAGCGACTGGTAGAGGATCGTGTTCGCCGTCGTCGACACCGCACAGGCAGCGGCGAGCAGGAGCACCTCCAGCTCCCGCTCGGCAACGAGCGCCGCAGCGACCGCGAGCACGGCCACCACGAGCACGAAGAACTGCGGGCTGAAGATGCGGTTGCCGAGCAGGAACGCGGCCGGCGCGAGCCCGGCGAGCGCCACCGCGGCGACCCGGCTGGTCGCCAGCGCCGCGAGGCCGATCACCAGCAGCACGCAGACAACCTGGACCAGGACGACGAGCGTGTTCTCGAAGCGCGAGACGTTGCGGGCCGCCCCGAAGTACCAGTACTCCGGCCGCGCATGCGAGACCAGACGCAGAACGAGGTACGGCGCCGACTCCGCGGTGACGGTTCGCGCGTCCTGCCTCGTGTACGCGGCGACGAACGCGCTGCGATCCCACAGCAGCACGGGCAGGTTGGCGACGAGCACCGGAATCAGCATCCCGACGAGCGCCGTCACGAGCTGCCGCGCCTGCCTCGTCCGCGCGAGCCAGAGCAGGATCGCGATCGCCGCCAGCCCCGGAGTCCACTTGACGCACGCCCCGAGCCCGAGCGCGAAGCCGCTCTCGTACCAGCTGCCCCGCACGGCCAGCAGGAGGCCGGCGACGAGGAGCCCGGTCGGCACGAGGTCGAACCGGAACTGCCAGTAGTAGGCATCGAGCGGCCACAGGGCGACGAACGCGGCGAGAAAAGGGCTCCACCGCGTGCGCAGGCTCCAGATCCCCCACACGCAGAGAAGCTGGAACGGCACCATCAGGAAGGCGTTCGGCGTGGTCGGCGCGCCACGGCCGAGCGCCGCCTCGAGCGTGAACAGGGCGACGGCGCCGGGCGGGTACTCGGAGTGCGGGTAGGTGCCGTGCAGGAGCGACTCGCCCTCGATCCGATAGACGTTCAACGGGTCGCCGTCGCCCTGGACGCCGAGCGCGAGATGGAGCGCGATCCAGCCCAGCTGGAGGGCGAGGCCGAGCCCGAGCACCGGGCGCAGCCGCAGCTGCTCGCGCCGCCGCCACGCGAGCCACAGCGCAACCGACGCGGCGAGCGCCTGCGCAAGCGGCCAGGCGGCGGAGGTGCCGATCGTCTCCGAGCCGCGAAAGCCCTCGAGCACGAGCACGACCCCCACACCCGCGGCGAGGATCAGATGGGGGTTCCCCCGCCGGCTCAGTAGGCGCCCCTCCGGGCGAGCACGACGAACGGCGTCTTGACGAGGATCGTCACGTCCAGCCAGATCGACCAGTTCTCCAAGTAGTAGAAGTCGAGCCGGACGAGATCGTCGAAGCTGAGGTCCGACCGGCCCGCGATCTGCCAGAGGCCCGTGATCCCCGGCAGGACGTTGTAGCGGCGCCGGTGCCACGGGGCGAGCCGGCCGAAGTCGCGGAGCGGCAGCGGCCGCGGGCCGACGAGCGACATCTCGCCGCGCAGCACGTTGACCACGTTCGGCACCTCGTCGAGCGACAGCCGCCGCAGCACACGCCCGACACGCGTGACGCGCGGATCGTCGCGGATCTTGAACAGCACGCCGTCCGCCTCGTTCGCCTGCTCGAGCTCCGCCTGCCGCAGGTCGGCGCCGGCGACCATCGTCCGGAACTTCAGCATCCGGAACTCGCGCTCGCCGAGACCGATGCGCGGGTCGGCGTAGAACACCGGCCCGCGCGAGGTGAGCTTCACCGCCAGCGCGATCACCAGCCACACCGGCAGCCCGACGACCACGATCACGGCCGACACGACCAGATCGAACGCGCGCTTTGTCAGCCAGTCCGTGCCCGCGAAGTACGGCGGGCGCAGCTCGAACAGCGGCACGCCCTGCCCCGGCACGTACTCGCCGCGCTCGATCAGCAGCTCGGTCGTGCGAGGGGCGACGCGCACCTTCACGCCGCGCCGGTGCGCCGCCTCGACGATCTCGAGCAGACGCTGCTCGTCCAGCCCGGCGTCCGCGACGAGCAGCTCGTCGAGCGGCTCGAGCGCGAGCGTCTCCTCGACGCTCTCGTCCGGCTCGACCTCGCCGGCCCACTCGTAGGCGATGCCGCCGCGCGTCGCGCCCAGCGTCGCGCGCAGATGCTCGCGCGCCGCGGCGTCGCCGACGATGACCACCTTCCGCCGGACGCCTACCGCGCGCAGGACGACCCCGGTGAGCTGCTCGTACGACGCCCGGAACATGCCGATCAGCGCCGCCACGAACAGCGAGCCGGCGACGTACAGGCCGAGCGTGCCGATGTGCTGGCTCGTCCCGATCGCGAAGAAGAGCGCGAGCAGCGCGACGAGGAAGACGCTCGGGAAGACGCGCCCGGCCCCCTCGCGCCGCTCGCGCGGCGCGTAGAGGCCGGCCCGCCAGAAGACGAGCACGAGCAGCAGGATCAGGAACGCGAGCCAGCTCGTCTCCTGGTCCCACAGGAGCCCCCAGAGAATCGGCTTCGGGTCGAAGACGAGCGCGCGCAGGGCCAGCGCGAGATAGAGGCCGAGGACGAGCCCGCCGATGTCGATCGTCGCGAGCGCGGCGATGCTGGCAAGGCGCCGCGCAGCGGTGCGAAGCGACGCGGGCGCGAGCACGTACGGACGGGCGGCCCGCACGTCCTCGACGGGACGCTGCTGCGCCTGCGTCATCGGCGGATGGTAACCCCGCCGAACACGTGCTCCGGCGCGTCGGCGGCGAGCTCGGCGAGCTCGACGACCGACAGCGGCCGCCGCAGCCGCCCGAGCAGCGCGAGCAGGCCGTGGATCACGCGCGCACGGCGGCGGTCGGCGAGCTCCCAATCGTGGAAATGCACGTGCACGGCGGCGGGCAGGCGCCCAAGCCCGCGGGCGAGCATCCCGATCGAGTGCGTCGCGGGCAGCTCGACGAGCGCCGCCCCCGACGGCAGCCGCAGCACACGCGGCCCGTCCACCTGGAGGCGCGGGGCGTCCTCGGCGAGATACGACTGGCGGAACGTCGTCGCGGTGCAGTCGACGTAGCCGAGCGACGCCAGCGTCTCCGCCACCGCCGCGTCGAGGTACCAGCCGCCGCCGCAGAAGAACCGCGGCGCGACGCCGCGCTCGCGCAGCCAGTCCGCCTGCTCGCGGACGACCGCCGCCGCGTCGAGGCCCGCGGGCGGCCGCGCCTGCGCGGGCCCGCCCCAGTGCGTGTGGTGGCCGAGCGGCGCCAGCGACCCGGCGACCCGCGCCCGTTCGACCCAGGCCGACTCGTCCTCGCCGGCCGCCGCGTCGGGCGGACGCAGGAACGGCGTGACGACGAACCCGCCCGGGCGCCGGCGCAGGAGGCGCTCGAGCCCCGCCCAGACCCGGTCGTCGAGGGGTCGCTCCGCATGACACGAGACGACCGCGTACCTTGGAGGGCCCGCCACGATGCGCATCTTCGCAGCGAGACGACACCTCCCTGTCCTCGCCGTCGTGCTGGCGGCGGCGCTGCCCCGGCTCGCGGTGCTCGCCGTCGAGCGGGGCAGCATCCTCTCCGCCTACGCCGAGAAGAGCGACCGCTTCGCCGACACGTTCGTCAAGACGGGCACCTTCGGCTTCATCGCGGGGTCGCCGTCGGCGTACACCCAGCCGCTCTACGGCTTCTTCCTCGTGCCGCTCTACTGGGCGTTCGGCCGCACGTGGGAGGTCGTCGGGCTCGCCCAGACGGCCGTCGCCGTCGCCACCGCCCTGCTCGTGTACGCGATCGCGCGACGCATCGTCCCGCGGCTGGCCGCGCTCGTCGCCGTCGTCGCAACCCTCAACCCGTACCTCGTGTGGCACGACGTGCACGTCAACCGCGAGATCGTCGACCAGGTCGTCCTCGCGGGCGTCGTGCTGTCCGCGCTCGTCACCGCCGAGCGGCGCTCGCCGCGCTTCGCCGCCCTGACCGGCGCGCTGCTCGGCCTCGCCGTGCTCGGCAACGGCCGCCTGACCGCGCTGCCGCTCGTCGTCGCCGCGTGGCTCGCCTGGCGGCTCCCGCGCGGGCGGCTCGTCTCGGCCGCGCTGGTCGCCGCCGCCGCCGCGCTCGTCGTGTCGCCTTGGCTGATCCGCAACCAGGTGCAGCTCGGCTGCCCGGCGATCACCACCGACGGACGCGCGCTCTGGAAGGCGAACAACGTCAACACATACGCGACGCTCGCCGCGGGCAAGTGGATCGACGAGGTGCCGCAGCCGAAGAGCTTCCCGCTCAGCCCGGAGTTCGCCGCCGACGAATGGACCGAGAACCACGTGCGCGTGCCCGTCGACGAGTGCGCCCAGATGCGCATGTTCGAGCACCTCACCTTCGTCTTCTGGCGCAAGCATCCGGGCGAGAAGGCGAAGCTGATGGGGCAGGCGGTGAGCCTGCTCTGGGACCCGCGGGCGCACGAGACGGTCGGGCGCTCCGGCAAGGGCACCTGGCACGACACGGCGCGGCGCGTCGGCGAGCCGCTCTACCTGGTCCCGGTCTACGCGCTCGCGCTCGCCGGCCTCGTCGCCGCTCCGTTCGCCTTCACGTCGCTCGCCGTCCTGCTGCTCGCCTACAACACCGCGGCGGCGATGCTG
Source organism: Gaiellaceae bacterium (assembly GCA_035651295.1). Classification (GTDB taxonomy): domain Bacteria; phylum Actinomycetota; class Thermoleophilia; order Gaiellales; family Gaiellaceae; genus PALSA-600. The sequence continues at coordinate 7,342 of DASRGA010000041.1, forward strand.
TTCGCCGGCACGACGCGCTACCGCGTCGCCTTCGACTTCCTGCTCGTGCTGCTCGCCGGCGCCGCCGTCGACCGGGCCTGGAGCTCCTGGCGGTACAGGCGGGCCACGGCGGCGGCCGCCTCGTCGGCGGAGAACTGAGCGAGCGCACGGGCCCGGGCGGCGGCGCCGAGGCGCGCAACGCGCTCCGGGTCGCCGGCGAGCTCGGCGAGCGCAAGCGCGAGCGCCGCCGCATCCCCGGCGGGCACGACGAGCCCGGTCTCGCCGTGCTCGACGATCTCGGGCAGGCCGCCGGCGTCGGAGACGATCGCCGCCCTGCCGCGCTCGGCGGCCTCGAGCGCAACCATCCCGAACCCCTCGCCGCGCGACGGGACGACGACGATCGCGTTCCGCTCGTACACCGGCGCCGCCGGCGAGACGCGCCCGAGGAACGTCACGCCTTCCGGCGCCGCCGCGCGCAGCTCCCGCTCGAGCGGCCCGGCGCCGGCGAGCTCGAGCGTAAGCCCGGGCACGAGCTCGCGCGCCGCCGCGAACGCCGACAGCAGGATGTCGAAGCCCTTGATCGGGATCAGCCGCCCGACCGCGGCGAGCCTCGGCGCCGGCGGCGGCGGCGGCGGCTCCGGGCCCGCCTCGATCCCGTAGTGGATGACGGTGAACGTGCCGGGGCGGAAGCCCTCGCTGCGCTCGAGGTAGCGGGCCAGGCCCGCCGAGATCGCGATCTGGCGGTGGGCGAGCCTGCCCACCGTGCGATCGGCGGCGCCGATCACGCGCCGGTCGCGGAACTCGTTGAAGCCGTGCTTCGTGGAGACGCGCAGCGGGACGCGCGCGAGCGCGCCCGCCGGCAGCCCGAGCAGGTCGGCGTGCACGAGATGGGTGTGCAGGACGTCGGGGCGCCGCAGCGCGAGGCGCGCCGGGACGCTCGGGTCGAGATCGAGCCGCATGCGCCACGCCTCCGTCGGCACGCCCGCCGACCGCATCCGCTCGACGAACTCCGCCGCCCCGCGCTCGCCCTCGTGCAGCACGAGCATCGCCGCGTCCAGCCCCTGCGCCCGTAGCCGCGGCAGCAGCGAGAGCAGGTGCGCCTCCGAGCCCGAGACGCCCGAGACCTTCTGCACGTGCAGGACGCGCGTCAGGCGGACTCCACGACCTCGAGGATCCTGGCCGCCCACGTCGTCGAGGAGTGGTCGGCCTCCACGCGGCGGCGGAGGTCGGCGCCCAGCTCGCGCCGCTCGTCGGCGCTCCGCGCCGCCATCCACTCGAGGCCGCGCGCGATCCCGTCGACGTCGTTGCGGTCGAAGCGCAGCTCCTCCTCGAGCAGCACCACGAAGCTCGGGTTCGACGCGAGCACCGGCAGACAGCTCGCGCACGCCTCGAACACGACCTTGTCGAGCGAGCCCTCGGCGGTGTTGTTGACGAGCACGTCGGTCTGCGCGAACGTGTCCGGCAGACGCGTGCGCGGCACCGGCGGCTCGACGCGGATCGCGTCGCTCGCGAGCTGCTTCAGGTACTCGAGATGCTGGCGCTCCTCGCGCGTCTCGGACGGGCCGCGGATCTCGAGCTCGACGTCCACCCCGCGCTCGCGCACGATCAGCACTGCCTTGACGATCGCCTCCAGCCCCTTCGCAGGCGAGGTGCGGCCGAGCGCGAGCGCACGCAGCGGCGGCTTCCCGTCGCCGTGGTCCTGGCAGGGGAACTGCGACATGTCGATGCCGTGGCCGATCGGGATCACCTTGCGCGACGGCAGCGGGAACGAGCCTCGCGCGACGCTGACGACGCGGTTCGAGAGCCGCTCGGAGAGCCGCAGCAGGCGGCTCGGCTTCCAGTGCGTGAACCAGAGGACGACCGGGACGCCGAGCGGCCGCAGCAGGGGCGCGGCGAGCACCGCGTAGATCGGGCTCATGTGCGCGATCAGGCCGATCGGCCGCGGACGCAGGCTGCGCGCGAGCGCCCAGCCGTACCTGAGCCCGCGCTGCCAGCGGCGGCGGGCGCCGATCACGTGCACGGTGCAGTTGCCGGGAAGGACGCCGGGCACCGCGCGCAGGCAGATCACGATCACCTCGTCGACCCGCTCGGCGAGCGCCCGCACCATCGCCGTCGCCGCGGCGAGGTTCGGATGCTCGGGGTCGATCTGCTGCGTGACGAAGACGATGCGCCGCATCCGCGCGAGCCTAGACGAGCGCCTGCTCGACCAGCTCGGCGACGCGCCGCGCGTACTCCTGCGGCGTCGACTCGAAGCGCGCCGCGGTCGCCGGGCCCGCCGCCCCGAGCCGCTCGGCGAGCGCGCGGTCGGAGGCGAGCCGCACGAGCGCGTCGGCGAGCGCGGCCGCGTCGCCGACCGGGACGAGCAGCCCGTTCTCGCCGTCGCGGACGGCGTCGGGGATGCCGCCGCCCGTCGAGCCGATCACCGCGCGGCCGCGGGCGAACGCCTCGACCGCGACGCGCGGCAGCCCTTCGGAGACGGACGGCAGCACGAGCGCCCACGAGCGGTCGAAGAGCGCCGCCACCTCGGGCGGCTCGAGCCGCCGGTGCCAGACGGTCCGGTCGGGCAGGTCGGCGGCGAGCGACTCGACGACGCCGGTCTGGCGCCCGGCGCCGACGAGCTCGAGCGTCACGCCCGGCAGCCGCGGCGCCGCAAGCCGCCACGCGGCGGCGAGCGTCTCGACGTTCTTGTACCGCTCGAGCACGCCCACGAAGGCGAGCCGCGCCTCCGCCGGGAGCGGGACGGGCGGCCGCTCGTGGAAGGCGCCGATCTCCGAGTAGGTGATGAACACGGCGGCCGGCTCGACGCCGGCGCGGCGCACCTCGCCGGCCGTGAAGCCGGAGACGGCGCGCACCGCGTCGGCGCGGCGGACGGCGAGCTCGGCGGCCCGGTCGGCGAACGGCGCCGCGAGCCGCCGGAGCGGAGAGCCGTAGTAGCGGCCGGCGGTCGTCCAGTCGCCGTGCACCTCCACGATCACGCGCGCGCGCGAGCGGGCGAGCGCGCGCGCGGCGAGGACGCAAAGGCCCTCGTAGGGGCTCTGGGCGATCACCGCGTCGGGACGGAACGCGCGCAGCTCGCGCGCGACCGCGGGCACCGCCCGCGCGTAGAACGCGCGGCCGTCGAGCAGCGTGAACCGTTCGAGCGGCCCGCCGCCCGGGCCCGCCGAGCCGACGACGCGCAGGTCGAGCACCTCGCCGAGCGCGGCGAACTTGCGCTCGTGCGCGGCGGCGAGCGGCCGCGCGTAGCGCGTGCGGCCGACGAAGAGGACGCGCCTCACCGCGAGGCTTCGGTCAGGAGCTCGAGCAGCCGCGTGTACACGCGCGTGCGACTGTAGCGCTCGACCGACGGGGCGGCGGCGGCGCGCAGGCGCTCGGCGAGGCCCGGCTCCTCGAGGTAGCGGCGGATCGCCGCGGCGAGCGCCGCCGCGTCGCCGGACGGGACGAGCAGGCCGTTCTCGCCGTCGGCCACGACCTCGGCGACGCCGCCGACGGCGGTGGCGATCACGGGCGTCCCGGCGGCGAGCGACTCGACCACCCCGTGCGGGAAGTTCTCCCAGCTCGAGGAGAGGATCGACGCGTCCGCGGCGCGGAACAGCTCGAGCACCTCGCCGCGCGGGCGCGCCCCCACGAAGTCGGCGCCGCCGAGCGCCTCGAGCCGCGCCCGCTCCGGCCCGTCGCCGACGACGACGAGCCGGACGCCCGCGCGCGCGCACGCGTCCAGCGCCAGCTCGAGCGACTTCTGCGCCGTCAGCCGTCCGGCGAAGACGAGCGTCGGCCCGGCGAAGCCGTGGCGCGCCCGCAGCTCCTCCCGCGAGGGAAGCGCGTCGACGTCGGGCGCCGGGTTCGGCAGCACGCTCACCCGCTCGGGCGGAACGCCCCAGCCGGCCGCGAGCTCGGCCAGGTACGCGCTCGGGCAGACGACGTGGGCGGCGCGGCGGACGATCGCGTCGCGCGCGGCGCGGAGCGGCAGCGTGCGCAGGCTGCGGTCGTCCTGGAACGCGGCGAGCGAGCCCGGGTGGAGGCCGCGGCGGCGGGCGCGCTCGAACGCCGGGTCGGCGGTCAGCTTCAGCACGTACGGCCGCCGGGCGAGCAGCGAGCCGAGGCCGCTGCGTCCGAACATGCCGGTCGAGTAGACGACGTCCGCGCGGCGGGCGAGCCGCCGCACCGCCGCGAGCGCCCGCAGGTGGCGCACCCCGGGCGGCAGCGAGCGCGGCACCCACTCGAGCGGGTACGGCGCCGCCGCCGGCGCCGCGCCGGCCGTCACGAGCACCGTCGGCTCGTGGCCGTGCTCGGCGAGGAACGCCGCCACCTCGGGCGCGTGGCTCGCCGGGCCGCCGACGTCGGGCGGCCAGATGCCGGACACGACGAGCACCCTCACGACGGCGCCCGGCGGAGGTCGCGGCGGATCCGCGCGAGCAGGACCGTCCACACGGCGCAGAAGGCGATCGTCGAGACGAGCAGCGCCGCCGCGCCGCCCGTCGCGCCCCAGAGCGCTGCGAACACGACGAGCGCCGGGACGAACACGAGCGCCTCGACGCCGTGGGTGACGATGCGCAGGCCGGGCCGCCCGATCGTCACGGGCAGCGTCTTCGACCAGCCGTAGATCAGCTGCAGCGCCCCGGTGACGAGCACGAGCCGGCCGGCGTCCGCGGCGTGCACGCGGTAGACGCGCCCGTAGACGACGCCCATCAGCCACGGCATCAGCACCCACCCGGCGGGGACGGCGACGGCCATCGCAACCGTCGTGCCGGCGATGTAGCGGCGGAGCATCCGCAGCACGCGCGCGCGGTCGCCGCGCTCGAAGTCGGAGGTCTGCTCGGCCAGGAGGACGAGCCGCGCCGGCGCGCTGAGCGCGCCGAACGCCGTCAGCGGGGCCTGGGCGTTGCGGAAGTACGCCGCCTGGCGGAACGGCGCGACGACGCCGATCAGCATCGTGCCGAGGATGCCGCGCGCGGAGGTGACGCTCGACGCGACGGTCGACTGCACGACGAAGTTGCGCACGTCGCGGCCGTCGTCGCCGAGCGGCACCGCCGCTCTCGCCGGGAAGCGGCGAAAGGCGGCGAGGCCGGCGGCCGAGATGGCGGCGGTCGCGACAACCTGCGCGGCGAGCAGCCCGAGCAGCGCGGCCGTGACGCCCCATACGGCCCCGACGCCGGTGCCGGCGAGCCGGAGCGCCATCGCCACCGCGTAGAAGGCGCCGCGCACGTCGTAGCGGCCGCGCAGGATCAGGGCGCCGCCCGCGACGCCCTCCGCCGCCTGTGCGAGTGGGACGAACGCGCCGACGAGCAGCGGCCAGGCGAGATGCTGGTGCGGCCACACGAGCGACGAGAGCGGCGCGAGCACGAGGAGCCCGACCATCCCGAGCGCGCCGCCCGACACCTTGACGCCCAGGGCGACCGCGAACAGGCGGCGCAGCCGCCCCCAGTCCTCGGTCGTCGTGTAGCGGAAGCCGTACTTGATCAGCGCCTCGTCGATCGTCAGGTCGAGGAGCAGCTGGAAGAAGCCGACGGCGGCCATCACCGTCGCGTAGCGCGCGTAGCCGCCCGCGCCGAGGACGCGCGTGGCGACGACGGAGGTCGCGAAGCCGAGGACGGTTGCCGTGTAGACGCCGGCCGCCGTGACCGAGCGCCGGCCGAGCATTCGAGAGGCCATCTAGACGAGCGACTATAGTCGTGCCCTCGTGTCGCGCCCTTCCCCGGCCGCGCTCGCGCTGGCGCTCGCCGTCCCGTTCGTCTTCCTCCATCCCGTCTACCAGCTGTCGGTGACGGCGGGGCCGCTGACGGCCGACCTGAGCGACTTCGCGATCTTCGCGGCCGTCGTCGCGGCGCTCGCCGACGGCCTCCGCAACGGCTTCGCCCCGCTGCGCGGAAACCGCGCCGTGTGGATCCCGCTGCTCCTGTTCGGGCTGCTGATCGTCGCCAGCCTCGCCTGGGCGCGGCGGTTCGATCCGTCGTACAGCCTGAGAGACCATCTGATCAGCGCCGCCAAGTTCGTCGAGTACATGCTGCTCGCGGCGGCCGCGCCGCTCGCGCTGCGCCGCGCCGAGGACCGGCGGGTGTTCCTGTGGGCGGTGCTCGCCTGGTCGGCGTTCCTCAGCCTGGTTGCGATCCTCCAGTTCCTCGGGCTCCTGCACCAGTTCAAGGGCCGCCGGCCCGAGACGCGCGAGCCGTCCTACATCGGCCACCATGACCTGGGCGGCTTCTCCGGCGCCGCGCTCTCGGTCGGCTTCGCCGCCATCCTGCTCGGCCTGCACCGGCGGCTCGGCCGGCTCGGCCTCCTCTCGGGGGCCTTCGGGATCGCGATCGCGGCCGCGCTCGACTCGGTCGGCGGGATGCTGCTCGCCGCGGCGAGCGCGTACACGCTCGCCCGCCGCCGCGGCCCGCTCGGCTGGCGGCGGCCGCTCGCCGTCGCGGGCGTCTGCACGCTCGTCGCGCTCGGCGCCGTCACCCTGCGCGGATCGGCGATCAAGGACTTCCTGCGCTTCCTCGGCGTGCGCCCGGAGACGAAGGCGCAGGCCGACCAGATCCAGACGTACGCGCAGCGGACCGTGCTGATCTACATCGGCGCCCAGATCTTCGTCCACCACCCGCTGCTCGGCGTCGGCTGGCAGGAGTCGCGCGAGCCGCGCGCGTTCGAGCCGTACCTCGCCGGCGCCCGCGCCCGCTTCCCGAAGGCCGCGCCGGCCTCGTTCCCGTCGCGCCAGCACCTCTGGGGGGTGCAGAACGGGCTCGTGCAGACGCTGTCCGACCTGGGGGTCGTGGGCGGCGCGGTGCTCGCCGCGCTGCTGCTGGCGACCGTGCGGCTCCTCGTCGCGGTGTCGGGGCGGGGGCCGCCGGAGCTCGCCTGGTGGGCGATCGCCGTCACCGGCTTCCTGATCTTCGCGCTCGCCGTCTTCACCGGCTCCGGCCTGCTGCCCGGGCTGCCCGTCGACGCGCTGCTGTGGCTCGCGGTCGGGCTCGCCGTGTCGCTCCACAATTCGCTCACGCCCGCCGAGTAGGCTGCCGCGCGTGCCGTCGCTCGACTCGTGGCCCGGGCAGGAGCACCGCGCGCCGTCGCGCGGCCTGCCGGGCTGGTCGATCCGCAAGCCGCTCGCCGACTGGCTGCGCGAGGAGGGCGCCGCCGTCGCCGGCAAGCGCGTGCTCGACGTCGGCTGCGGCGTCAAGCCGTACTACCCCTTCTTCGCGGCCGCGTCCGAGTACGTCGGGGTCGACGTGCGGGAGAACGCGAACGCCGACCTGCACGGCCCGGTCGAGGCGCTGCCGGTCGCGGACGGCGCGTTCGACGTCGTCCTCTGCACGCAGGTGCTCGAGCACGTCGACGACCCCGCACGCGCCGTCGCCGAGCTGTACCGCGTCACCGCTCCGGGCGGGCGCGTGCTCGCCTCGACGCACGGCGTGATGGTGTACCACCCGAACCCGCAGGATCTCTGGCGCTGGACGCACACCGGGCTCGAGCGGCTGTTCGCGGCGCACGACTGGTCGTCGCTCGCGGTGCGCGGCGGCGCCGGCTCCGCGGAGGCGGTCGCGATGCTCGCCGGCAACTACCTGCACCTGCTCGCGAAGCGCGCCGGCGCGCCGGCGCTGGCGCGGCCGCTGATCGCGCTCGTCAACGTCGCGGCCGCGGCGCTCGACTACCGTGTCGCGATGCTCCGCGACCCGATCCCCGGAGTCCTCTACGCGAACCTCCACGTCACGGCGGTGAAGCTGTGAAGGCGCTCGTCACGGGCGGCGCCGGCTTCATCGGCTCGCATCTCGTGCGCGCGCTCGTCGAGCGCGGCGACGAGGTGCGCGTGCTCGACAACTTCTCGACGGGCAGCCGCCAGAACCTCGCCGGCCTCGACGTGCAGGTCGTGGAGGGCGAGCTGCGGTCGTACGAGCGGGTGCACAACGCCGTCCGCGGCATCGAGGTCGTCTTCCACCTGGGCGCGCTCGGCTCGGTGCCTCGCTCGGTGCAGGATCCGCTGACCTCCAGCGCCGTGAACGTCGAGGGGACCCTGAACGTGCTCCTCGCCGCACGCGACGAGGGCGTGCGGCGCGTCGTCTACTCGTCGAGCTCGTCGGTGTACGGCGAGCGGCGTGAGCTGCCGGCGCGCGAGGACGCGCCGCCCGACCCGAGCTCGCCGTACGGCGTCGCCAAGCTCGCCGCGGAGCGCTACTGCGTGTCGTTCTCGCGGGTCTACGAGAGCTTCGAGAGCGTCGTCGTCCGCTACTTCAACGTGTTCGGGCCGCGCCAGAGCCCGTTCTCGCAGTACGCGGCCGTGGTGCCGCTCTTCATCACCCGGATCGCCGCCGGCCAGCCGGTGACCGTGGAGGGCGACGGCGAGCAGCGGCGCGACTTCACCTACGTGTCGAACGTCGTCGACGGCACCCTTCGCGCGGCGGACGTTCCGGCGGCGAACGGGCGCGTGTTCAACCTCGCGGCGTCGCAGCCGGCGAGCGTGAACCGGCTCGCCGACCTGATCGGCGAGATCGTCGGCCGCGAGCCGCTGCGGGTGCCGGCGCCGCGGCGCGCCGGCGACATCCGCGACTCGTGGGCCGACATCACGGCCGCACGCGAGACGCTCGGCTGGGAGCCGTCCGTGGCGCTCGCGGAGGGGCTGAGGCTGACCGCCGACTCGCTGCTCGAGGGCGGCTAGTGCGGCCTCTCGAAACGTTCGACCTGGAACGCGTGGTGCGTGGAGGCCGCACTAGCCGAGCGCAGCCCGCTCGAACGCGCTGAACGCGGGCTTCTTCGCGCCGCGATAGGTGAGCAGGCCGGACTGCCAGCCGGCGAGGTTCGGCTCGTCCTTGAGCAGGAACCAGAGGAACATGTCGATCCGCGGGTTCTTGCGCGCGATCGCGACCGCCTGCGTCAGGTACGCCGCCTGCTTCGCCCACGTGACGCCGTAGATCGGGTCGGGGGGATTCGTCTGGTAGCCGTACTCGGTGATCCAGATGCGCTTGTTGCCGTAGAGCTGCGTGACGACCCGCGTCAGGTCGGTCAGGTTCCCGAGCGTGACCGCGGTCGCCGGCGCGCCGTTCGGCGCCAGCGGCTTCGTCGTGGGCGTGTCGGCGGGCGTCGCGTAGTACGGATGGTGCGCCCATGCGTCGAACGTCTTCAGCCCGGCCTTCTTCGCCGCCCGCAGGAAGGCGATCGGCGAGATGGACGGACGGACGGAGTGCGGGTTGTTGTTGCCGCGCGGCCCGGTCGCGCCGCAGGCGACCCGCTGGCTCGCGATGTTCGTCAGGTGGATGCCGCTGTAGACGGCGTTGCAGATGCGGGCGTAGTCGACCGGCGACTGCATCACGTAGGTGGAGCCGACCCGTTTGAACTGCGGCGTCAGGAACACCGGGTTGTTCGGCTCGTTCCACGCGAGCCACTCGCGCACCGGCGGCAGCACGCGCCCGTCCGGCCCGGTGAAGAGGCCGTCGTAGCGCTTCGCCGCCGCGTACGCGAAGCTGCGCAGGTCGGCCGCGTTCGTCGGTGCGACGTTCTCGCCCTTGCCGCCGTTCGCCCAGCTCGGGGTGCCGTAGATCGAGAAGAGCACGTGCGCTCCGGCCTGTGCGGCGTAGTCGACCGCCCGGTCGTAGAGGGACCAGTCGTAGGCGGGGTCGTTCGGGTCGGTCGGCCTCGCCGGCTTCGCGGTCGCGACGCCAACCGGGCCGCCCCAGTAGAGCGTCATGCGGATCTCCTGCGCGTGCAGCTCCTGTACGTAGGCGAACGTCTTGCCGGTGGGGCCGTACAGCCACTGCGCGTCGTCGTACAGCCCGACGCGGAGGTAGCGCGACGCGACGGCGGGTGAGGCGGCCGCGGCGACGACGGCCGCGGCGAGCACGGCCGCCATGACCCCCGCGCGGCGCACGCTAGACGCTCACCGACTCCCGCCCGAGGGCGCGCAGCCAGCGGCGCAGCCCCTCGGCGAGATCGACCTCCGGCTCCCACCCGAGCACCTGGCGCGCGCGCGTGATGTCGGGCCGGCGCACCTGCGGGTCGTCGGTGGGCAGCGCCTCGAACACGATCTCGCTCGACGATCCGGTCACCTGGATGACCGTGCGCGCGAGCTCGAGCATCGTCACCTCGTGGTCCGGGTTGCCGAGGTTGACGGGCAGATGCTCGCCGCTCTCGGCGAGCAGGATCAGGCCGCGGATCAGGTCGTCGACGTAGCAGAGCGACCGCGTCTGCGAGCCGTCGCCGTAGACGGTCAGCGGCTTCCCCTCGAGGGCCTGGTTGATGAAGTTGACCGACGCGCGGCCGTCGTTGCGCCGCATGCGCGGGCCGTAGGTGTTGAAGATGCGCGCGATCGCGGTGTCGACGCCCTGCTGCTGGTGGTACGTCATCGTGAGCGCCTCCGCGTACCGCTTCGCCTCGTCGTAGACGCCGCGCGGCCCGATCGGGTTGACGTTGCCCCAGTAGGTCTCGGGCTGCGGGTGCACCTGCGGGTCGCCGTACACCTCGCTCGTCGAGGAGATGAGGAAGCGGGCCCGCTTCCACTTCGCAAGGCCGAGCGCGTGGTGCGTGCCGTACGAGCCCACCTTCAGCGACGCGAGCGGCATGCGCATGTAGTCGACGGGGCTTGCGAGCGCGGCGAGGTGGAAGACGAAGTCGATCGGCTCGTCGATCCAGATCGGCTCGGTCACGTCGTGGTTTCGGAACGTGAACGCCTCGTCGCGGATGTGCGCGATGTTCTCGAGGGAGCCGGTCTCGAGGTTGTCGACGCAGATGACCCGGTGGCCTCGCGCGATCAGGGAGTCGCAGAGGTGGGAGCCGAGGAAGCCCGCGCCGCCCGTCACGACGGAAGTCGGCATTGCGCGGGATCGTACTGCCCGCCCCGGATCTCGAATCCGATCCTTACGAAGGCTTTTCAACCGCGTTCCTACCGTTTTCCTCCGGAGGGTTTGCCGAGCCTGCCGACAACAGAGACCCGGATGCGAACGGCCTTCGTCGAGCGGCTGTCACAGCGGCTCCCTCATCCTCGCGACTGCGGCAGGCCCGTGAAGCCTGCGCCGCTTGCGCTGGCGCTGCTCGCCGCGACGGCGTCGCCTGCAACCGCCACCACCTTCACGTTCTCCGTCGTCACCACGAGCCCGGTGACCGCGCCGGCGGTGACGCTGAACGGCGACGACCAGACGAAGACGGTGAGCATCGTCACGAAGGTCGCCTACACAGGCTCGGGCAACACGGCCGGCTGGAAGGTGCAGGCGGCCGCGACGACGCCCACGGCCGCCGGCGGCGCGACGCTGCCGGCGCTGACGGTGACGGCCGGGTCGTCAGCCTGCGCGGGCAGCTGCACGACGAACCCGACCTCGAGCGTCACCTACCCGATCACGCTCTCCGGGACGGCGCAGCGGATCTACAACGCCGCCGCGAACACCGGCCGCGGGACGTTCAACATCACCAGCACCTTCACGCTGACCTATCCCGCGAACGCGCTGGCCGGCACGTACACGTCGACCGTGACCCTGACCGGAGCGACGGGCCCGTGAAGCGCCGCGCAGCCGTCGCCGCCGTCGCGCTCCTCGGCGCCGCCGCGCCGGCGGCCGCGGCGGCGCCGCACGCCGTGTTCGGCCTCCGCGCCGGCGGCAACCCGAAGCTCGGCTACTTCGTCTACCCGCTCCGGCCCGGCGCCGCCGTGTCCGGGAGCGTGATCGTCTCGAACGCCGGGACAGCGACGGGGACCGTGCGGCTGTACGCCGTCGACGCGACCACCGGCGCCACGAGCGGCACCGTCTACCGCACCAGTCGCCGGCCGGGCGCCGCGGGCTCGTGGATCGCCCTCGCGTCGAGCCGGCTGACGCTCGCGCCCGGCGCGCACGCGGCCGTCCCGTTCACGGTGCGGGCGCCGGCGGGCGCGCGCCCGGGGCAGTGGGTCGGCGGCATCGCCGCCGAGAGCCCCGAAGGAACGTCGAGCCGGGCGACGGGCGCAAAGGGATCCCTGCGGATCCGGGTGCGCAACCTGTCGATCATCGGCGTCGAGGTCGACGTGCCCGGCCCCGGCGCGCTCGCGTTCCGGATCGGCGCGGTGCGTGCGGGCGGAGCGGACGGCTACCAGCAGCTCCTCCTCCACGTCGCCGACACCGGCGCCCTGCTCTCGCGGCCGGCCGGAACGGTGACCGTCGCCCGCGCGGGCGGGAAGGCCGTGCAGACCCTCCGCTATTCGATGGACACCTTCCTGCCGCAGACGGCGATCGACTATCCGCTGCACCTGCGCACCGCGCTCGGACCGGGCCGCTACACGGCCGCGGTCGAGCTGCACGCGCGGCCGCTGCACGGCGCCGGCGGCGCGGTCGTCGTGCGGGCGACGCGGACGTTCGTGATCACCTCGAAGCAGGTGCGGAAGGTCTTCTCCTCCGCGCCCCCGACCGTCCGCCCGGCCGCGGGCGGCGGCTCGCCGTGGACGCCGGCGGCGGCCGCGGCGGGCGGCGCCGGGGGCGCGCTCGCCCTCGCCGGCGCCGGCCTGCTGCTCCTGCGGCGCCGCCGGCCGGCGACGCCGTAGCATCGCCGCATCGCGCCATCGGGTGACACGCCTCACCCGCGCCGGGGATGGGAGCAGTCCCGCCGCGGGCATCTCGCGCGCCCCGGCGCGGGCCGACGATCAGCGTGATGGCCCTGCGCGCCGTCCCCTGCGGCCTCGCCGCCCTCGCACTCGCCGCTCCGGCGGGCGCCGGCTCGATCGTGCCGCGGCTCGGCCTCGTGCCGGGCACGCTGGCGGTCCGGGCCGCCCCGGCTTCGCTCCAGGCCGGCCGGAGCGCCTCGCTGCACGTGACCGTCGCGGACGGGCGCGGCAGCGGTGCGGGCTGGGTCCTGAGCCTGAAGAGCGGCGCCCCCGTCACCGTGACGGCGGTGACCGCCGCCTGCGGCCGGCGTTCGACCTGCACCCTCCCGCGGTCAGGCGCGCCGTCCGGCGCGACCGTCCTGCGCGCAGCGCGCGGAACCGGCATGGGCGTGATCGACCTCGTCGTGAACGTCCGCGCCCGGGCAGACGCACTCGTCGCGTTCACGATCCGCTAGCTCGGCCGCTAGCGCAGGTCCTTGTTCGACTCCATGTCGAACCACATCGCGAAGAGCGTGAACTGCGAGCCCGAGATCAGGAGGAGCGCGACCAGCACGATCGTCGCCGGCGTGATCGGGTTGCCGGCGATCCGCAGCGCCGTCTCGACCAGGCCGAGCACGACGCCGACGGCCGTCATCAGGAAGCCGAGGAAGTAGAAGAACACGAGCGGGTGGAAGTCGCGGAGCACGTACTTCTCGCGCAGCCGCCAGAAGAAGCCCTTCATGAGCAGCCACGAGATGCGCGGCACCACGCGCCGCACGCGGATCCCCGAACGCTCGCCGATCCCGTAGATCGGGCGCGACGGGAAGTCCCGCACGCGCGCGTTCCAGACGTTCAGGTGCACGAGCATGTCGTTCGGGAAGCCGTACGAGGTGTAGATGCGGTCGAGGTCGAGCAGTTCGAGCATCCGCAGCGAGAGCACGGTGTAGCCGGCCTGCGAGTCGGCGACGTGCCAGTAGCCCGACGCGATCTTCGTCAGGAAGCTGAGGATCGCGTTGCCGACGAAACGGTGCCGCGGGATCAGCTCCCAGGCGCGGCCGGCGAAGAGGCGGTTCGCCTTCGCGTAGTCGAGCTCGCCGCGGACGACCGGCAGCGCCAGCCCTTCGAGCTCGTCGGGATCCATCTGGTTGTCGCCCGCCATCACCGCGGTCGCGTCGATCCGCTCCGCGAGCGCACGCTTGTAGCCGGTGACGATCGCCGCGCCCACGCCGCGATTGCGCTCGTGCGCGAGCACCTCGACCCGCGGGTCGCCGAGGCCGCGCGCCCGCTCGGCCGTCGCGTCGTGCGACGCGTCGTCGACCACCCAGACGCGATCGACGAAGCGCGGGATCCCCTGCAGCGTCGCCTCGATCAGGCCCTCCTCGTCGTGGGCCGGGACGACGACGCCGACGCGCTTGCCCTCGAGCACCGCCGCTCCTCGCTCAGCCGCGGCGGAAGCGGCGCTCGCCGGCGATCGCCACGATCGCGCCGAGGATCAACCCGATCACGGCGCCCACCGCAAGCGAGCTCGAGCGCGAGTGCGCAGCCGCCTTCACCGCGGCCGCCTTCTCGACGACGCGGGCCGACTCCACCTGCTGCGCGAACACGAGCTGCTGCTGCAGCGTCTCCTCCTGCGCGATCAGGTTCCCCAGCCGGGCCTCGGCGTTGTCCTCCTGGCTGACGACCACGAGCTGCTGCAGCGGGTCGAGCGACTTCGCCGCCTTCTCGGCGGCGATCGCGACGTTCAGGAGCTTGTTCACCGCCGCGATCTGCTGCTTGACGCTTCCGAGCGTCGCGTCGATCGTCGCGATCTTCGTGTTCACGTACGACGCGGTCGTCTCGCGCACGACGATGTCGGCGAGCGCGTTCGCGGCGACGGCGATGTTCGACGGGTGCTTCGGCCCGGTGACGGTGAGCGAGATCAACGGCGTCGTCCGCACCGCGCCGGTGCCCGGGCTGCCGACCTGCGCGACCGAGACGTGGCCGCGCAGCGCCGACGGGCGGAGATCCGCCGCGTTCGCCGCCTGCTCCTGGAACGCCGCGCCGCTCACGATCTGCGACACCGCCCGCGGATTCGTCCCGAACGTCGGCACGAGCGCGCCGCCCGGCGACGTCGGCTGGCCGAGCGAGATGAGCGCGGTCGCCTTGTAGTTCGCCGTGCCGCGGAGCGAGTAGAGGACGCCGGCGACCGCCCCGAGCACGAGCCCGAGCGCCGGCAGCCACCAGAGCGCGACGACGGCGCGCCGCCAGCGGGCCAGGTCGACCTCGCGCTCCGCGTCGGTCACGGGGGAGCTCATGCCGCGCCGACCCTAGCGGACGCCCACGCCCACTGCCGGGCGAGGCCCTCCTCGAGCGACACGCGCGGCTCCCAGCCGAGCTCGCCGCGGATGCGCGTCGTGTCGGCCTTCGTCCGCCGCTGGTCGCCGGGCACCGCCGGCTGCCGCCGAACCTCGAGCGCGCGGCCCGAGATGCGCTCGAGCAGCCCGATCGACTCGTTCATCGACGCCTCGAGGGCGCCGCCGACGTTGTAGGTGCCGCTGCCGCGCTCCATCGCGAGGATCGTCCCCTCGACGATGTCCGCGACATACGTCCAGCTGCGCGACTGGTCGCCGTCCCCGTAGAGCACGAACGCCGCACCCTCCGCGAGCGCGAAGACGATCCGCGTGAACGCCATGTCGGGCCGCTGCCGCGGCCCGAACGCGTTGAAGTAGCGCACGACGACCGCGTCGAGCCCGAACTGGCGGCGGTACGCGTCGGCGAGCTGCTCGCAGGCGAGCTTGGTGATCCCGTAGGGCGAGAGCGGGTGCGGCGGCGCGTCCTCGGGCGTCGGGTACCGCTCCGCCGCGCCGTAGACCGACGAGGACGAGCCGAAGACGACGCGCACGCCGTCCCGTGCGGCCGCCTCGAACACGCGCTGCGAGGCGAGCACGTTGCGGCGGAGATACAGCGGGAACACGTCGCCGAAGCTGCGGACGCCCGGCTGGCCGGCGAGGTGGAAGACGCCGTCGAAGCCGGCGAAGTCGAGCGGATCCTCGGCCAGGTCGACCCGGCGGACATCGAGGTCGCGCGCGTTCTCCTCCTTCAACGCCGGGTCGTAGTAATCCGTGAAACAGTCGAAGCCGACGACCTCGTGCCCGAGCTCGCCGAGCCGCTCCGCGAGGTGCGATCCGATGAACCCGGCTGCTCCGGTGACCGCGTAGCGCATCGCCGGAGGTTAGCGTCGCCGCTCGACGAGCCCGTAGACGACGCCGTAGCCGACGAGGTACAGGCGCTCGCTGTCGGCGACCACGGGCGAGTAGCGGCCGTCCGGGAAGCTCCAGACCTCGCCCCCCGTCCGGGCGTCGAGCGCGTACGTCGTCCCCTTGAGCGTGGCGAAGTAGACCCGGCCGGCGATCACGGTCGGCGAGCCCGAGATCGGCCCGTCGGCCGTAAACGTCCAGAGCACGCGGCCGGTGGCGGCGTCGAAGCAGTAGAAGCGGTGGGAGTAGGAGCCGACGAGCACCCGGTCGCGCCACACCGCGGCGGACGAGTAGACGTAGCCGCCGGTCGACTGGGACCAGCGCAGCTTGCCGGTGGTCGCCCCGTACGAGTACATCTTGCCGTCGGTCGCCCCGATGTAGACGCGGCCGTAGGCGACCGCCGGGGTGGCGTAGAAGTTGCCGAGGCCGCCGAAGCGCGGCTGGGCGGCCGACTTCCAGACGACCTTCCCGCTCGCAGCGTCGAGCTCGTACACGTGGCCGGAGTAGTCGCCGACGTACAGGCGCCTCTTGCCGATCAGCGCGACGCCCGCCTTCACCTGGCCCTGCAGCCGCGTCACCCAGCTCACCCGGCCGCTGCGGCGGCGCAGCGCCCAGACGCGGCCGTTCCAGTCGCCCACGTAGACGCTCGCTCCGACGACGACCGGCGACGACTCGGACGGGCCGATCGTCCGCCGCCACAGGATCCTGCCCGTGCCGACCGCGAACGCGACCACCTCGCCGTCCAGGCTCGGCGACTGCTTCTGGTTGCACGGCGGTCTGTTCATGAACGTCATGTAGACGACGTGCCGGTCGAGCGCGGGCGAGGCGGCGACGCAGCGGTGCGAGGCGTACCGCCACGCGCGCTTGCCGTTCTTCGCGCCGACCGCGAACAGCACGCCGTCGTTCGACGCGAAGAAGAGCCGCCCGTAGCCGACCACCGGCGGAAACTCGACGAGGCTCTGCGCGTGGAAGCGCCAGATCGTCCGAAACGGCGGCGCGAGCGTGACACCGCGGGCGACGCGCTCGCGCACCGCGTCGCGGCCGTACGTCGGCCAGGCGATACCGGGCTCCCTCGGCGGCGGCGGCGCCTCCTGCGTCGTCACGAACTCGATCGTCGACGAGCCCTGGATGTCGCGCGAGGCGTGCTTGACGTGCAGGTAGTACGCGACGCCGGCGCCGACGAGCGCGAGCACGGACGCCGCGGCGAGCGCGAGCAGCGCGCGCCTCACCGGGCGACCACCGCGTAGAGGCGCGCGGAGCCGTGCGCGAGCCGCGCCTGCTTCGCGGCGGGCCCAGGTGCGGCATCCCGCCAGGAGGTGCAGCCGGCGAGGAGCACGGCCGCCCCGGCGAGGAGGACGAGCCGCCTCACGCTTCCCCGGGCACGCCCTCCGCCTGCACCGGCTCGAGCGTCCCGCCGAGCTCCTCGAGGATCACCTGCGAGAAGTAGCGGGTCATCACGACCCCCTCGCGGAACTCGCCGAGCCGGGGCTCGGGCTGCTCGCCGCGGGCGAGCGCGAGCGCGAGCTCCGGGTAGCGCGAGCCGGCCGCCGTCGGCAGCGGGAAGCCGCCGCCGAAGCGCGGGTTCACGTCGGTCACCTGCAGACCGCCGTCCGGTTCGCGGAAGCACTGCACGTTCGCGGGGCCGATGATGCGCAGCGCCTCGGACACGGTTCGGCCGAAGTCGATCAGCTCGGGGTCGCGGATCGTCGCGCCCTTGATCGACTCGCCGCCCTTCGACTCGATCATCGTCCGCGGCACCGCCTCGAGGCAGCGTCCGTCGAGGTCGCAGAAGACGTCGATCGAGAACTCGACGCCACGGCATTGCCGCTGCACCATCGACTCGACCGCGGTGTAGCGCAGGAAGAAGTCGACCTCGGCCCGGTTCTCGGCGCGGTAGATGTGGCGCGAGCCGAAGCCGCGGCGCGCCTTCACGAGGACGGGGTAGGGCAGCTCGTCGGGCAGCGCGGCCGGGAGCCAGGTCGGCGGCGAGCCGATCCCGCGCCCCTCGAAGAAGGCGTGCGCGAGGTACTTGTCGAGGCAGCGCTCGCTCGTCTCCGGCTCGGAGACGAGCACGACCGTGCCGTCGAGCCGCGCGCGCGCGTCGGCGAGCTGCAGGTGGTCGAGGTCGGTCAGCGGGACGACGAGGCGGACGTCGTGCACCTCGACCAGCGCCTGCAGGGCGTCGAGGTACGACGGGTCGTCGACGCGCGGGACGAGCGCGCGGTGGTCGGCGTGGTAGAGCGCCGGCGCGAGCGGGTCGACGTCGGCGGCGATCACCGTCGCCCCGGCGGCCCGGAACGCGCGGACGATGTCGACGCGCTGCCCCGCGCACGTGAACAGAACCGCCGTCACGGCCCGCAGGGTACAGCGGCCCGCTGAAGGCGCCGCGAGCTCCTGTGGACGGTTTGTCGCACTTCGGTCACCCTGGTCTGACCACGGGACCGGCCCTGCGCAGCCGTGTCCGAAGAGCCTACGGCACCGGGAATCCGCTGCATCCCGCGGACGCGGCTCGCCCCTGTGGATCGTTTGCCGCACTTCGGGCACCCTGGTCTGACCAAGGGACTGGCCCGGCACGGCCGTGTCCGAAGGGCCTAGCGCCAGCCGCCCGTGGCGCCGCGGTAGGTGCCGCCGAAGAGGGCGAGGGGGGTGCGGAGGAGGATCAGCAGGTCGGTCTTCCAGTCGCGGTGGCGGACGTACCAGAGGTCGAGCTCGATGCGCTCCGCCCACGGCAGCGACGCACGGCCGTGGATCTGCGCCCAGCCGGTGATGCCGGGCTTCACGTCGAGCCGGTGGCGCTGCCGCTCGTCGTAGGCGTCGACCTGGTAGCGCAGCGTCGGCCGCGGGCCGATCACCGACATGTCGCCGCGCACCACGTTCCAGAGCTGCGGCAGCTCGTCGAGCGACAACCGCCGCAGGACACGACCGACACGCGTGATGCGCGCGTCCCCCTTGTCGACCGCGAACCCCGCCCCCTGCGTCTCGGCGCCGACGACCATCGTCCGCAGCTTCAGCAGCTCGAAGTCGACCCCGTCCTTGCCGACCCGCGTCTGCCGGTAGAGCACCGGGCCGCCGTCCTCGAGCTTCACCGCGAGCGCGCCAAGCGCAAGCAGCGGCGAGGCGACGACGAGGCCGCCGCCCGCGATCAGCACGTCGAACGCCCTATTCACGCGCCGGCTCCCACCCTGCCGGCACGCCGCGGCGCAGGTAGTGCCAGAGCGCGACGACCGTCGCCCACGACACGAGCACGTAGTAGCGCGCGACCCCCACCCCGGCCAGGGCCGCCGCGAGCAGGCCGAGCTGCAGCCCGAGCACGACGTCGTAGACCCAGCCGTGCGCGACCAGCGCGAGCGACGCCGCCAGCAGCACGAGATGGAGAAGCCCGGACGCGTAGCGCAGCACCCTGTGCGACACGATCTCCAGCCCGTAGACCGCGCCGAGCCGCCGCAGCATCCGACCGCGCAGCAGGATCAGCCAGCAGTGCTCGAACATGCGCACCTTGCGGCGGTACTCGGTCTCGTTCGACGGCGTCGGCTTCTCGAACGCCTGCGCGCCCGGCTCGTAGACCGCCCGCCGCCCGCGCTGCACCATCAGGTACGGCAGCGACAGGTCGTGCCCGAACCGCGGATCGACCTCGACGTAGTCGGAGCGCCGCAGCGCGTAGATCGACCCGTTGCCGCCCGTGACCGAGCCGAGCCGCGACTCGGCGCCGCGCAGCGCCAGCTCGTAGCGCCAGTACGTGCCCTCCTTGTTCGAGCCGTCGGCGGCGAGGAGGCGCAGACGCCCGCACACATACGCCACATCCGGATCGGCGAACGGGCGCACGAGCCGCCGCAGCGCGTCTGGCGCCCACGTGCAGTTCGCGTCCGAGAACGCGACGATCTCGCCCGCCGTCTCGCGCACCGCACGATCCTGCGCCGCCACCTTGCCGCCGCGCGGGTTCGAGATCACCGTCACGCCCGGGTACCGGCGCGCGATCTCCTCGGTTCGGTCGCTCGATGCGTCCGACGTGACGACGAGCCGCAGCTTGTCGCGCGGGTAGTCGAGCTCGAGCAGGTTCTCGATCCGGCGCGCGATCGACGCCTCCTCGTTGTAGGCGGCGACGATCACGTCGACCGCCGGCTCGACGTCGCCGGCCCGCACCGGCCTCGCGCGGGCGCGCGCCAGGATGAACGCGACCGCGGGGTAGAGCGCGTGCGTCCAGACGAGAAGCGCCGCGGCGACCCAGAAGCAGACGACGAGAACGACCACGCCGCGATGCTACGGACCGCCGGGCCCGAACGGGGATGAAGGCGGCCGGGCGCCGGTGTAGAGTCGCGCGGTCGAACGACAGGCGCTGATCTTCCTGCACGTCCCGAAAGCCGCCGGGCTGACGTTCAACCGCGTGCTCGACCGGCAGTACCCGCGGCACGCGATCTTCGAGACCGGCCCGGGCGACTGGCGGCCGGCGCTCCGCCGCCTGGAGGCCCTGCCGCCGGCCGCGAAGGAGTCGATCCAGCTTCTGCGCGGCCACATGGGGTTCGGCGCCCACCGGGCCCTCGGCCGTCCGGCGTCGTACGTGACGCTCCTCCGCGACCCGGTGGAGCGGATCATCTCGCACTACCGGTACGTCCTGCGGACGCCCGGCCATTACCTGCACGAGGAGGTCGTCGGCCGCCGCCTCGGCCTTCGCGAGTATGCGGCATCCGACCTCGCGGGCGAGCTCGAGAACGGCCAGACGCGCCTGCTCGGCACCGCCGACGACGCCGTCGGCGGGGTGAGCGAGGCGACGCTCGCGGCGGCAAAGCGCAACATCGGCGAGCACTTCGTCCTCGCCGGCCTCGCCGAGCGCTTCGACGAGTCGATGCTCCTCCTGCGCGAGCTGCTCGACTGGCGGCGCCCGGTCCTGTACGACCGGGTGAACGTGGCGCCGAGAGACGCCGCCGGCGCAGTCGACCTGCGGACGCGGGAGCTGATCCGCGAGCGCAACCACCTCGACGTTGCGCTCTACGCGCACTGCGCCGCGAGCCTCGAGCACCGCCTTGCGGAGGCGGGCGCCGAGTTCATGCGGGAGCTGCGCCTGTTCCGGCTGCGGAACATGCCGCACGCCGCGGTGCTCGCGACGGCCCGGCGGGCGCGCAGGCACGTGCTGGCGTTCATCTAGCATCGCCCCGATGTGCGGGATCGCAGGCGTGCTCGCCTTCAGGCGAAGCGACTTCCGCGCCACGGATGCGTACGTGACCCGGATGCGCGAGACGCTGGCGAGCCGCGGGCCCGACGGCGCCCGGACCTGGGTCTCGCCGGACGGTGCGGTCGGGCTCGGCTTCCGGCGCCTCGCGATCGTCGACCTCGACGAGCGCGCGATGCAGCCGATGGCGAACGAGACGGGCGACGTGCGCCTCGTGTTCAACGGCGAGATCTACAACCACCTGGATCTCCGCCGCGAGCTCGAGGCGACGGGCCGGCACGTGTTCCGCACCGACCACTCCGACACCGAGACGATCGTGCACGCGTACGAGGAGTGGGGCATCGGCTGCCTCGAGCGCCTGCGCGGCATGTTCGCGCTCGCGATCTGGGACGCCCGCTCGCGCGAGCTCTGGCTCGCCCGCGACCGGATCGGCATCAAGCCGCTCTTCTACGCACGGCGCGGCGACCGCCTCGCGTTCGGCTCGGAGCTGCCCGCGATCCTCAGCGACCCGGAGCAGCCGCGCCGGCTCGACGCGGAGGCCGCCTACCACTACCTCTCGTTCCTGACCGCGCCGGCGCCGCTCACCTTCTACGAGGGGATCGCGAAGCTGCCGCCGGCGACGTGGCTGCGGGTGCGGGAGGACGGGTCGTGCGAGGAGCGCTGCTGGTGGGACCCGTGGGATCATGTCGAGCCGCTGCTCGGACGCTCCGACGACGAGCTCGCGGGGCGCGTCCTCGACGAGCTGCGGGTCTCGGTCGAGCTCCGCAAGATGAGCGACGTGCCGGTCGGGATCTTCCTGTCCGGCGGGATCGACTCGTCGACGAACGCCGCGCTCTTCGCGGGCCACGGCTCGGCCGTGCAGACGTTCTCGATCGGCTACGACGCCGACTACGCGTCGTATCCGAGCGAGCTCCCGTACGCGAGGCTGATGGCGGACGTCGTCGCCGCCGACCACCACGAACGCATCGTCTCGGAGGCCGACGTCCTCGACTTCCTGCCGCAGCTCGTGCGGATCCAGGGCGAGCCGATCGCCGACCCGGTCGCCGTGCCGCTCTACTTCGTCTCCGAGCTCGCGCGCCGCAGCGGCGCCGTCGTCTGCCAGGCCGGCGAGGGCGCCGACGAGCTCTTCTGGGGCTACCCGTCGTGGCGCACGCACCTGCGCCTGCAGCGTGCGCACGACCTGGCCGTGCCGCGGTCGGCGAAGCGGCTCGGGCTGAAGGCGCTGGCGCTCGCCGGGCGGGCGGACACCCGGCCGTTCGAGTTCCTCCGGCGCGGCAGCGAAGGCGTGCCGGTGTTCTGGGGCGGCGCCGAGGCGTTCACCGAGTCGCAGAAGCGCCGCCTCGCCGGGCCGGCGCTGCTCGAGGCGGTGGGCGACCTCTCCTCGTGGGAGGCGCTCGCACCGATCCGGCGGCGGTTCGAGGAGGCCGCGTGGGAGCCGTCGCACCTCCACTGGATGAGCTACCTCGACCTCCGGCTGCGGCTGCCGGAGCTGCTGCTCGCGCGCATCGACCGCATGTCGATGGCGGCGGGCGTCGAGGTGCGCGTCCCGTTCCTCGACCACCGGTTCGTCGAGCTCGCGCTGTCGATCCCGTCGGCGGCGAAGACGCGCGGCGGAGAGCTGAAGCACCTGTTGAAGCACGCGGTGCGCGGCGTCATCCCGGACGAGCTCGTCGACCGGCCGAAGCAGGGCTTCCGGATGCCGGTCGAGGAGTGGTTCCGCGAGCGCCTCGGCGACCGTGCCCGCCTCGAGGTCGGCGCGTTCGCGCGCGAGTCGGAGCTGCTCGACCCGGTCGAGGTCGGCCGGCTGCTCGAACGGCCGGGCCGAAGCGCCTGGTACCTCCTCAACCTCGCTCTCTGGTGGCGCGAGGCCGGGATCGCATGATCACCTTCTTCAGCGTGCCGAAGCCGTGGACCGGCGAGACGGCGCGCGCACAGGACAACGCCGTCGGCAGCTGGCGCGCGCTCGGCGCGGACGTCATCCTCTTCGGCGACGAGGAGGGGATCGCGGAGGCCGGCGAGCGCCTCGGCGCCGCCGTCGTCCACGGGCTCGAGCGGAACGCACACGGCACGCCGCTCCTCGACGGCGTCTTCGCCCGGGCGCACGAGCTCGCCCGCACGGACGTCCTGTGCTTCGCGAACGCCGACATCGTCGTGACCGGCGAGCTCGCCGGAGCCGCCGCCGCGGTCGCCCGGCGGGCGCCGCGCTTCGTGATCGTGGGCGAGTCGCGGGACGCCGCGCTCACCGAGACGCTCGACTTCGCCGGCGACTGGCAGGCGCGCGTGCGCGCGGCGGCGCGCAGCGGCCGGCGGCGCGGGGCGGGCGCGCTCGACTGGTTCTGCTTCAGCCGCGGCGTGTACGAGTCGATCCCGCCGTTCGCCGTCGGCAGGGTCGGCTTCGACAACTGGCTCGTCTGGCACGCACGCGACACCGGCGCCGCCGTCGTCGACGCGACCCGCGTCGTGCGCCCCGTCCATCAGCGGCACGGCTACGGCCACGTGCCGGGCGGCTTCGAGCAGACCAGGCGCGGCGCGGAGGCGGCGGAGAACTGGCGGCTCGCCGGCGGCAAGCGCCGGATCTACACGCGCTTCGACGCGAGCCACCTGTTGACGCCCCGCGGCCTGCGCCGCAACCTCGGCGCGACGCTGCGGGCCAAGGAGCGCCTGCGGAAGGCGATCTGGAAGCTGCGCCACGGGCAGCTGCTGCCGCAGCGAGGCCCCGGATGATCCGCGTCGCCGTCGTGACCACCGAGCTGACGGCGTCGCGCGTGCCGCAGCTCGACAGGCTCGCGCAGCGCCCGGAGCTCGAACTCCAGGTCTTCTACGCCGCCGAGTCGATCCAGGGCCGCACCTGGTCGCTTCAGCCCCGGCATCCACACGAGATCCTGCGCGGCCCGAGCCTGCCGCTCGAACGGCTCCTCTTCCACGACTACCCCGTCACGCCCGGCCTCTGGCGCAAGCTCTCGCGCGGCAGGTTCGACGTCGCGGTCGTCTGGGGCTGGTCGGTGTTCGCCGCCCAGCTGGCGGTCGTCTGGGCGCGCGTCCACCGCGTGCCCTACGTGGTCTTCTCCGAGTCGCAGCTCGTCGAGCCGCGCAGTTGGGCCGTGCACGTGCTCAAGCGCCTCGTGGTGCCGCGCGTCGTCCGCCCGGCCGCCGGCCTCCTCGTGACGGGCACGCGGGCACGCGAGCACCTCGTCCACTACGGCGGCGATCCCGCGGCGATCCGCGTGTTCGCGAACACCGTGGACGTCGCGAGCCTGGAGCGGCGGGTGGACGCGGCCCGCGAGCGGCGCGCGGAGATCCGCGCCCGGCTCGGGCTCGCGGACGAGGACGTGGCCGTGCTGTACGCCGGACGGCTCGTGCCTGTGAAGGCGGTCGAGGTGCTCGCGGCCTCCGTGGCGCGGGCGGGGCCGCCGTTCCGGCTGGTCGTCGCCGGCGACGGCCCGGAGCGGGAGCGCGTCGAGCGAGCCGCGGCCCCGGCGTCGATCTTCACGGGCTTCCAGGGCGAGGCGGGGCTCGCCGAGACCTACGCGGCGGCCGACGTGTTCGCGCTCCTCTCGCGGAAGGAGACCTGGGGCGTCGTCGTCGTCGAAGCGGCCGCGGCCGGGCTGCCGATCGTGGTCTCCGCGCGCGTCGGCGCGGGCGCCGACCTCGTCGAGGATCGGGTGAACGGCCGCGTCGTCCCGGCGGACGACCCCGCCGCGACGGCGGACGCGCTGCGCGGCCTCGCCGACGGGGAGCTCCGGCGGATCTACGGCGCCCGCTCGCGAGAGCGCGCGGCCGGCTGGGGCTACGGCCCGAGCGAGGACGCGTTCGTCGCCGCCGTCACGGACGCGCTGTCACGCCGGCAAACCAGCCGAGGCGCGGGCCCGTGAGCGTCGCGATCGGCCCGGCGACGCGACGGTCGTACGGCGTCACCCGCCGCTCCACGGCGACGCTCGAGAAGCCGCGGAAGAGACGCTCGAGCTCGGCGCGGCGATACGCCTTCGTCCCGGGGCTCTCGAGATGCTCCGCGAGGACGTCCGAGACCGAACGCCAGGGGCGTGCGCGCCCGAGCCCCCACCGCAGCCACGCGCCGATCGCGAGCCAGGACGGGCGCGCGTAGAGCATGATGCGCGCCTCACCGGAGCTTCGCAGAACCCGGCGCACCTCCGCGATCGCGCGAGCCGTGTCAGGCGTGTGGTGAAGGACGCCGTACGAGTAGACGAGGTCGAAGGACGCGTCCGCGAACGGGAGCGCCTCGGCGTCCGCCACGAGCAGCTCCGCCCGAAGCCCCTCCTGCGTCAGGCGGCGGCGCACCGCGTCGACCGCGGTCTCCGTCAGGTCGACGCCCGTCGCGTCGGCGCCCGCCCGGACGAACTGCACGAAGTCGGTGCCGAGCCCCACGCCGACCTCGAGGACACGCTTCCCCGACCAGCGCTCGAATTCCGCGAATTCGTGCACGTACGGCTCGAGGCGGTAGCGTTCGCGCTCGACTTCCGCGAAGAACTCCGGCGAGCCGAACGGAGCCGCCGAGGTGGAAGCGGCGCACGGGGAGGCCTCCCAGTAGGCGCGGACCCGCGCCTTCAGCCCGCCGGGCTCGGTCGGCATGCCCCGAGGGTAGAGGAGTCGTCCGGGAAGGCGGCGAACCAGTCGAGGTACGCGGCCACCTGGTCTCGCACGTCGAACCGGCGCAGCGCGTCCGCGGCCGCCCGTTCGCCGAGCCGCGCGCGCAGCTCCCCGTCGGCGAGCAGACGGACGACCGCGGCGGGAAGGTCGGCGGGCGCG
Source organism: Gaiellaceae bacterium (assembly GCA_035651295.1). GTDB lineage: Bacteria > Actinomycetota > Thermoleophilia > Gaiellales > Gaiellaceae > PALSA-600. The sequence goes on from DASRGA010000041.1 coordinate 32,993, forward strand.
GCGAGCATGCCGGTCTCGCCGTCGCGCACCTGCTCGGGGATCCCGCCGACGGGCGTGGCGACGACGGGCGTCCCGCACGCCAGCGACTCGAGCACGGTGGTCGGGAACGTGTCGGCGCGAGCGGCGTGGACGCAGAGGTCGGCGGCGCGCAGGACGGAGGCGAAGCGGCCCGCCGAGACGTCGCCGAGGAAGCGCAGCCGGCCGCGGCCGGCGTCCGCGTCGCCGCCCTCGCCGCCGACGACGAGCCCGATCGCGCCGCTGCGGGAGACGGCCTCGACGAACAGGCCGAAGTCGCGCCACGGGCTCGAGCGGGCGGCGCGACCGGCGAAGACGACGACCGGCGCGTCCGCGGGCAGTCCCAGGGCGGAGCGCGCCTTCTCCCGGGAGCCCGGCGAGAACGTCGTCAGGTCGATGCCGTTCGGGATCACGCGGGTCTCGACGAGCGCCGGCGCGATCACCGAGCGGGCGAGCCGGTCGAGCAGCCAGCGGCACGGAGCCGCGAGCCTCACCGGAGACCCGGCGTACAGCGCAGCCTTGCGCCGCAGGTTCGCCGCCGCCCCGTCGCGGCGCAGCGCCGGGTAGGTGCCGAGGTACGGGCACGGCCGGCAGTCCCCCGTCCAGCCTTCGCAGTCGAACGTGTGCGCGCAGTGGCCGGTCGCGAGCCACATGTCGTGCGGCGTCAGCACGACGCGTGCGCGGGCGGCGAGGTTCGGCAGCTCGCGGAGGTCGAAGTAGGCGCCGTGCAGGTTGTGCAGCTGCACGACATCCGCGCGGACGGCGGCCGGCAGCACGCCGCGGCGCGTTCCGGGGTAGCGGAAGATCTCGCGTCCGGCCGCCCAGTCGACGAACGAGCGCGGCGCAGCGACGAAGCGGGCGGCCCTGGCGGGACGCCATCGCCGTCCACGCTCGAGCCGCTCGACGAGCCGCCAGACGCCGCCGCCCTGCCGGATGCCGGCGACGCCCTCGCCCCCGGCCGTGACCCGGCCGACGAGCAGCACGGCTTCGTGACCGGCGGCGCGGTAGCCGTCGTGCAGTCGCCGCGCGACGTCCTCGGCGCCGCCGCCGCCGTCGGCCGGCGCGACCTGGAGGATCCTCACCGGACGGCCCCCACGCGGTAGCGAAGCGCCCGCGCCGAGGCGGCGGCGCGCAGCGCCCACACCCGCGCGCCGACGCGCGGGTCGAGCTCGCGCGCGCGGGCCCGGTGCCCGGCGGCCGCGAGCGCGGCCGCGACGTGGCGGCGCACGGCGGGATCGTCGCCGAAGCGCAGGCGAAAGGCGGCGTGCAGGGCGAGCAGCAGCTCAGCGAGCGGCCGCGAGTCGCCCGCCACCGGCCGGCGCACGGCGAGCCGCCAGAGCCCCTCGACGAGCTCCTCCGGCACCTCCACGTCCGGAAACGCCGACGCGAGCGACCTGCGCACGATCGCCGTGTGCGCGGCGAGCTGCGCCGCGCTCCGGACGTCGCTGAGCTGCCCGGCGTGGAAGCGGTAGCAGACGAGCGGCGCGGCGAGGTTGTCGGCGTCGCGGCGGGCGACGATCCTCGCCCACATGTCGAAGTCCTCGCTCGGCGTGAACGCAGGGTCGAATCGGTCGGCGCCGAGCGCGTCGCGCCGGAAGACCGCCGCCGACGTGATCACCGGCGAGCTGAACAGGCTTCGCCAGCGTGTGAGCGCCACGCCGACCGGCGCGCTCACGAGCCCCCGTCTGCGGCCCGCCGCGTCGAGCGCGACCGCCGCGGAGCCGAGCAGGGCGAGCGACGGCCGGCGGTCGAGCGCGCCGACCTGCCGGGCGAGCCGGGTGGGCAGGGCGACGTCGTCGGCGTCGAGCCGCGCCACGAGCTCGCCCTGGGCGATCTGCAGCCCCGCGTTGATCGCCTCGGCGACGCCGCGCGGCTCGTCGAAGCGGACGAGCCTGTGCTTCGGCGACTCCCAGGCTGCGAGGACGTCGGCCGTCCCGTCGGTGGAGCCGTCGTCGACGACCACGTGCTCCCAGTCCTCGTAGGTCTGCCGGTCGATGCTGCGCAGGGCCGCCGCGAGCAGGCGTCCGCCGTTGCGAACCGGCGTGACGACGGACACGCGCGGCACTCAGCCCTCCAGACGGAGCAGCCGCATCAGCTTCCCGGCGTACGCGTCGATCGAGAAATGCTCGGCGTAGCGTGCCCGGCCGTTCGCGCCGAGCCGTTCCCTGAGCGACGCGTCCGCGAGGCGACGGAAGGCGTCGGCGAACGCGTCGGCGTCTCCCTCGCGGACGACGAGCCCGGCGTCGCCGATCACCTCGGGGATCGAGCCGGAGTCGGAGCCGACGACCGGAACGCCGCAGGCCATGGCCTCGATCAGGACGGCGCCGAGCTGCTCCTTCCAGCGAGGCGTCGTCCGCGAGGGGAGCGCAAGACAGTCGAGGGCGCGGTAGAACGGCCAGATGTCGGCGTCCTCCAGGACTCCGAGGAGCTCCAGCCTGCCGTCGAGGCCGAGCTCGCGGGCGAGCTCCTGCAGCCGCCCGCGCTCAGGGCCGTCGCCGGCGACGGCGAGCGTCGCGCCCGGCAGCGCGGCGAGCGCGCGGACGAGCACGTCGACGCCCTTCTCGGGCACGAGCCGGCCGGCGAAGCCGATCCGGAGGCCGGTCCCGGCCGCTCGCGCGCGGGCCGGGCCGGGAGGGGGAGCGGGCACCCCGCCGGCGAGGATCTCGATCGCAGCGGGCACCGGGAGGCCGGCCGCGCGCAGGCCCTCCACCGACGGCGTCGCGTTCGCAGCCAGCCCGTCGAGCCGGCGAAGCGCCCAGCGCGCGAGGACGGCCTTCGGGCCGGAGACCGGCGGGACGATGTTCTCGGCTGCCGCGCACACGGCGCTCGCCGGGTTGCGCGTCGCGCGCAGCACCGCGAGCGTCTCGAGGGCGACCCGGTCGAGCGGCTCCTGCTGGATCCACACGGCCGCGGGTCGGTGCTCGGCGAACAGCCGGCGCAGCCACGCCGCCCGGCGCGGCCCGGCCGCCTCCGGCAGCTCGAGGACCGTGCCCGGCAGCTCGACCGGCGCGAGCCGCCGCTGCACCGCGGGCGGAAGCCGTGAGCCGGCCGCGGCGACGCCCGGCCGGCCGCTGCGTTCGAGGATCCGTGCGAACGCCAGGGCGTGCGCCGGGTACCGCGCCCGTTCGCTCACGAGGAGAACGGGCGCGGCCGCTCCGTCAGCCACCCTCGAGCACCAGCCTCGTGAGCAGGGTGTCGTACCGGTCGAGCCATCGTTCGAGCGGGAACTGCTCGACCGCGCGCGCCCGCGCCCTCGGCGCGAGCTCGGCACGCCGCCCGAGAACCTCGACGGCGGCCGCCGCGAGCGCCTCGGGCTGCGGCAGCGTCAGCTCGTCCGAGCGGTGTTCGCCCGGAACGCCGACACCGGCGTCGCCGACGAGCTCGGGGACGCCGCCGCTCGCCGTGTGGACGACGGGAAGGCCGGACGCGAGCGCTTCGAGCACCGCGTTCGGGCACGGATCGTCGACGCGCGGGTGCAGGAGCACGTGCGCTCTGCGATACACGTCCGGCGCCTCGCGGATCGAGTGCCGGCCGACGTACTCCACGTGGGCGCGCAGCCCGAGCGCGCCGATCAGGTCGTCCTCGGGGAACCGCACCATGCCGGCGACGAGCAGGCGGGCGTCAGGGATCGCGTCGACGACGTGCCGCAGCGTCTGCACGGCGAGGCGAAGGCGGTAGGGCTGCACCTGGTTCCCGGCGAGCAGCAGCGTCGGCGGCCCCGACGGCTCGGCGGCGGGCGGCGAGAAGCGGTCGACGTCGACGCCGTTGTGGAGGATCTCCCAGGAGCCGTCCCGTCCGCCCACGGCGTCCTCGACCGCGTCCCGGCAGAACCGGCTCTGGAAGATGACGTGGTCCGCGCTGCGGATCAGCTCGACGTCGAGCTCGCGCAGCTCGGACGGGTGGAAGGGGCTGGCCTCGATGCCGTCCTGGTTCAGCACGATCGGCGCGCCCCGGCGGCGGGCGATCGCCGCCAGCTCGCGGGCGTCCGGCACGAGGCCGAGCGCCGAGGACGCGAGGTGGAAGACGTTGAAGTCGCGCCACGCGGGCTCGAACCGCCGCATCAGGTGCAGCATGTGGATCGGCCCGCCGCCCCACGCTTGCTGGTCGAGGGTGGGCATGCGCAGCAGCCCGTAGAGCAGGCGGATCGAGCCGGCCGCGGGCCGCCCGGTCAGGAGCGCGGCCCGCCGGGCCGAGCGCCGCAGGTCGGCCTGCGCGCGCCGCACGCGTTTCAGCGGCGGCGGGCTCGCCGAGAAATGGGCCATGCGCCGCGCCTCGCCTGTGCGGCGGCCCGCTCCCGCCCCGGCGCGCGCCCTCACAGGCCGATCTCCGCGAAGGCGGCCGCGAAGAGCACTCTCATCCGTGATGCTCGGACCAGTCGATCGGGAGCGCGACCGGGCCCAGCCTGCTCACGTGCTCGAGCAGGCGGACGCGATGGTCGCCGACGATGTCGAAGTGCACGGCGCCCTGCTCGTGTGCGATCGGCCGCCCGTTGTGGCCGACGATCCTCGGGCTGACGACGTAGCCGCCGCCGTCGAGGAGCCGCGGGGGCAGCGTGGCGCGGAGCACGCGCCTGCCCGGCTCGAGCGGCGGCGGCTCGTCCGCGTCGAGCTGGAAGGCGCTCAGCACGCCGCCGCCGTCGTCGCTCTCGAGGTCGAAGCCGACGGCCGTGCCGGCGGTGCGGGTCGACACCTCGAGCTCGAGCTCGACCGTGAGCGCGTCGCTGGACATCGCCGTTGCGACCAGCGCGCCCGAGCGGTCGAGGACCCGCACGGCGACGAGCCGGAGGTCCTCGTTGCCGGGGCGCCGCTGCTCGTCGTCCCAGACGCGCTCCGCATTGCTGCCGGCGGCCGACTCGAGGTACTCGCGCACGACCCGCGTCGCCTCGCCGACCGACCGCAGGCGCCCCTGCTCGAGAAACGCGGCTCGGTTGCAGAGGGACCTGAGCGAATGCATGTTGTGGCTGACGAAGAGGATCGTCCGGTTGCCCGACCGGGCAACGTCCTCGATCTTGGCCAGGCAGCGGCGCTGGAACTCGGCGTCGGCGACCGCGAGCACCTCGTCGACGATCAGGATCTCGGTCGAGAGCTGCGCCGCGACCGCGAAGCCGAGGCGAACCTGCATGCCCGACGAGTAGCGCTTGACCGGAGTGTCGACGAACGCCCCGACGCCGGCGAACTCGACGATGTCGTCGAAGTTGCGGCGGATCTCGGCGCGCCGCATCCCGAGGATCGCGCCCGAGAGGAAGATGTTCTCGCGGCCAGTCAGCTCCTGGTGGAAGCCCGTCCCGACCTCGAGCAGCGAGCCCACGTTGCCGCGCAGGCGCGCCTCGCCCGTCGTCGGCTCCGTGATCCGCGAGAGCAGCTTGAGGAGCGTCGTCTTGCCGGCGCCGTTGCGGCCGATGAAGCCGATCACCTCGCCCTCCTCGATCGCGAGCGTCACGTCCTGGAGCGCCCAGACGTACTGCGCCGGCCCGCTCGACCGGCGTCCGGCGAGCGCCGAGACGGCGTTCGCAAGCGACTCGGTGAGCCGCCCGTAGTGCACCCGGTCGCCGAGCTTGTAGCGCTTGCCGAGCTGCTGGATGTCGATCGCGGTCGCCATCAGATGATGTCCGCGAACGTCCGCTCCGTCCGGCGGAAGTAGACGAGCCCGAGGACGAGCACGCCGATGATGACGCCCGCGGAGACGAGCACCATCGCCGTGGGCGGACGCGAGTGGCCGGTGACCGCCCAGCGGAAGCCCGCGACCGTCCCCGCAACCGGGTTGAGGCCGAGCAGCGTCTGCCAGTGACGGGGGATGCGCGACAGCGGATAGGCGATCGGCGTTGCGAGCAGCCAGAGCTGGACGATGAACGGCAGCAGGAAGTTCACGTCGCGGTAGCGCACGTTGACCGCCGACAGCCAGACCCCGAACGCGAGCGCACCTGCGAGCGCCATCAGCGAGAACACGGGCACGAAGAGGATCGAGATCGTCGGCGCGACGCCGTAGACGACCATCACCGCGGCCAGCACGACGAGCGACATCGCAAAGTCGACGACGTACGAGGTGGCGGACGCGAGCGGCAGCAGGAGGCGAGGGAAGTACACCTTGCCGATGATCGACGCGCTCTCGACGAGGCTGGTCGAGCTCGTGATCAGCGCGCGCGAGAAGAGCGTCCACGGGACGACGCCCGCGAGCGCGAAGACCGCGTACGGCAGGTTGTAGGCGTAGACGCCGGCGACGCGGTTCAGGAAGATCGTGAAGATCGCCGTCAGCAGGAGCGGCTGGAGGATCGCCCAGACGACGCCGAACGCCGTCTGCCGGAAGCGCACCTTGAGGTCGCGCCAGATGAGGAAGAGCCCGACGTCCCGGTACTCCCAGAGCTCGCGCAGCTGCAGCCCGGAGAAGCCGCGGCGGCGGCGGACGACCGTCTCGGGCGACGTCTCGAGCGTCCGGCGGCCGGCGAGCGGGCCTGCGACCGATCTCATCGCGCGACCACCTGGTCGAGGAGCGCCTCGAGCCGCTCGGCCTGGCTCGAGCGCAGCCGCGAGCGCGCGAACGCCCGGCCGTGCTCGGCCATGGCGGCCGCTTCCCGCGGGTGGTCGCGCAGCCACGCCGCGCCGTCGGCGAGCGCGCGCGGATCCTCGGGCGCCACGGCCAGCCCTCCGCCGGCGCGTTCGAGGATGCGGCGGGACTCGCCCGCCGCGGACAGGAGCACCGGCCGGCCCACGGCCATGTAGTCGATCAGCTTCGACGGCACGAAGTCGCGGAACGTCGGGTGCCCGGAGAGCGGGACGAGCAGCGCGTCGCTCGCCGCCAGCAGCGGCGGCACCTGCTCCAGCGGGAGCTGCGGGACGAAGGTGACGTTGTCGACGCCGAGCTCGCCGCATCGATGCTCGACGATCTCGCGCATCGGGCCGTCGCCGACGAGCGCGAAGTGCACGCCGGAGCCGGCGAGGGCGGCGGCGTCGACCACCGACCCGAGCGCCTGGGCGATCCCGAAGTTCCCGGCGAACGTGACGGTGAACGCGCCGTTCGCCGCCCCGAGCGCCGCACGCGCCTCCGCCGTGGCCTCCGCGTCGAAGAACGCCTCGAGGGTGCCGTTCGGGATCAGCGCCGTCGCCGGCGGCTTCCCCCTGATCGCGTCGACGTGCGCGCAGAACGGGCGGGTGACCGCGGTGACCGCCGACGCCTGCCGGTACAGGAACCGCTCGAGCCCCTCGGCGGCCGCGATGACCGCGCCGGTGGAGAGCTGGTTCAGGCTTGCGGCCGCCGCCGGCCAGAGGTCCCGCACGTCGAGCACGAACGGCGCCCGGTTGAGGCGCGCGAGCGCATAGCCGGCGACCCCGGTGAAGAGCGGCGGCGACGTTGCGAAGACCACGTCGACCCGCCCGAGCAGCGGAGCGGTCGCGGTCGCCATCGCCATGTACGAGAGGTAGAACTTCATCCGCGTCCGCTGCGTCTTCTCGGGATCGGCCTTCACCCAAACGCGCAGCACGCGATACGGGTTCGAGCGGTCGTCCTCGTAGAGACGTCCGCGGTAGCCCTCGGGCACGACGCCCTGGGGATGGTTCGGGAACTCGCAGATCACCGTCACCTGGTGGCCGCGCGCCGCCAGATGCTCGGCGAACGTCTGCATCCGGGACTGCGTCGCCCCCACCTCGGGAGGGAAGTACTGCGTGAGGAGCGCGATCCGCAGCCGCCTCGCGGCGGGGGCGACCGACCTGCGTCCGAGCGCCGGGCTGAGCGGCCCGGTCAGGGATCTCCTCGACGCACTGCGCCGCTCCGCGAGGAGCCTCCGGTAGAGGCCGTCGACGTCGTCCACGAGCCGCTCGACCGAGAACCGCTCGATCGTCCGCTCCCGGGCCGCCTCGCCGAACCGCGCGCGCAGGTCGGGATCGTCCGCGAACCGCGCCAGGGCGGCGGCGACACCCTCCGCGTCGCCGTCGGCCACGAGGAACCCGGTGTCGTCGAGGACGACGTCGCGGACGCCGCCGACGTCGGTCGAGACGACCGGCGTGCCCGAAGCGAGCGCCTCGATGAGCGACACCGGCGTCCCCTCGTTCGCCGACGTGAGCGCGACGACGTCGGCGGCGCCGTAGACGGCCGCCACATCCTTCCGCATGCCGACGAAGTGGGTGCGGTCGGCGATCGCCAGGTCGGCCGCGAGCCGCTCGAGCGACTCGCGGAGCGGGCCGTCGCCGGCGAGCACGAGGTGCGCGTCCGTCCCGCGCCGGCGGAGCGACGCGAATGCGTGCAGCAGCACGTCGAGGCGCTTGATCCCCGTCATGCGCCCGAGCCACGCGACGGCGAGCGAGCCGTCTCCGATCCCGAGCTGTGCACGAAGGTCGCGGGCCACCGCCTCGTCCGCCACCGTCCGGGCGGCGAGGTCGAGGCCGAGGCGGATCACCTCGAACTTCGACGCCGGGGCGACGCCGAGCGCGACGAGGTCGTCGCGCACCTCCGGGCTGACGGCGATCAGCCGGTCGGTCCTGGTGGCGAGGCGCCGTTCCACCTGCTTGAAGGCGGCCGTGGCGGCCGGGTTGAAGTAGCCGCGAAGCACGTGGCCGTGGAACGTGTGGACGACGACCGGCGGCTGCGGCAGGCGCGAGGTGATCGCCGCGAGCCTGCCGACGGCGCCGGCCTTCGCGGTGTGCGTGTGGACGATGTGCGGCCGGTGCTCGCGGATCAGCTCGCGGAGGATGCGAACGGACGACAGGTCGCGCCCGACCGCGATCTCACGCTGCAGATTCGGGAGGAAGACGGGCGCGACGCCGAGCTCGCTCGCCGCGTACTCCATCGAGTCCTCCCTGCTCCCGACGCGGCCGGCGACGAGCGTCGTCTCGTAGCCGAGCGCCTCGAGGCCCTTGGTCAGGTAGGCGACGTGCAGCGCCGGGCCCCCGACGTTCAGCCTGGCGATCACTCGGAGGATCCGGATCGGCTCGGTCACGGCGCACCCCAGGAGAGCCGCCAGCCGCCCTCCCACGGAAGCAGCGCGTCGACCCGCACGACGTGCGCGCGCGCGCCGCGCGTCTCGCCGAAGCGCTCGGCGTACGTCGCCGGCTCCTCCTCCGCGCTGCCGGCGAGCGGCTCGACGCGCAGCGGCGAGCCCTGCGCCACGGGCAGCGACGAGACGATCGTGTGCCGGCCCTCGCCCTCGACCCGGTCCTCGACGAGCAGCGAACGCTCGCCGAGCGCCATCGTGCGGCGATGGACGACGCCGCCGCGCAGCAGCACCTCGCCGGCAACGGTCGAGCTGTCCGCATGCGTCAGCCGGACCGCGGGCAGCGGGCCGGAGCGGAACGCCCCCCACAGCCGGAACTGGTCGCCGTCGACGGCGACCGTGGAGTGCGCCCGCGTGCCGCGCTCCCACGCGCGCCGCTCGCCCGGCTCGTAGGTCGACGTGCCCGGATCGACGACCGCGGGCGCCCCGTCGAGCCAGAGCTGGAACGACAGGGCGTCCGCGTGCGCGTGCGCCGGGAGGAACTCCGGCGCCGGCGGCCCGCAGTCGAACGCGAGCGACAGCCCGGGCCGGCGCAGGAACGCGTAGCCGGTGTCGCGCGCGAGCGACAGTCCGTCGGCCGGCGCCTCCAGCTCGAGCGCCGGCGCGACGTCGGCGCCGCCGTCGTTGAAGAGCCACGGCGCGCCGTCGGGACGCGACGACAGCACCGCGAACCCGGTCATCGCGGCGACCGCCCTCTGGACGTCGGCGTAGGGCGCAGCCTGGAGAAGGTCGCGGAGCACGAGCCGATGGTAGGCGGGGCTCCGCTCGTAGTGGCCGCCGTCCGGGAGGACCTGCTCAGGCAGCTCGCGCGCGAAGAGCAGCCGGCCGAGCCTGACGGACGAGTCGTCCCCGACGGACACGCCGCCGAGCAGGAGTGCCGTCGCGTTCCGCAGCACGTGGTTTCCGAGCACGTCGTCCTCCACGTTGCGCCGCAGGAAGGCAAGCTGGCGGCGCAGCGACTCCCCGACCCCGGCCGTCGCGAGCGCGGGCGCGAGGCTGAGCGCCGCGACCCAGTTGAGGATCCGCGTCGAGACGACGTACGGATGCCACCGGTCGCCTCCGCGCGCGTCGTCGAGCAGCGCCGCCGCCCGGGCGGCGTCTCCGGCCCGCGCCGCCTCGAGCACCGAGCCGTTGTACGCGGCGGCGAACCCGGCGAGCCGCCCGCCGGGGTGCGAGCCCTCGGCGCGCGCGAACGCCGCCGACCGCCAGAAGGGGACGAGCTCCTCGAGCGGCGCCGGCGGGCCGGCGTCGGCGGCGCCGGGGACGAGCCGGCGCCGCAGCGGCCGGGTGAGCCGGCGCTCGATCTGCCGCGGCCGCGCGGCGCGCACGGCATGCAGATAGAGGCCGACGCTCATGTGTCCGCCCTCAGCGCCTCCGCGATCCGCTCCGCGGCGCGACCGTCCCAGAGCTCGGGCCGCCGCGGGCTCGCTCCGGCGGCGAGCGCGTCGCGAACCGCCTCGACGACCGCGGCGCGCGCCGCCGCGACGAGCCTGTTCGTGCCCTCGGAGACGGTGACGGGCCGCTCGGTGCTGGCGCGGACGGTCACGCACGGGACGCCGAGGTACGTCGTCTCCTCCTGCACGCCGCCCGAGTCCGTGACGACGCAGGCTGCGCCCTCCTCGAGCGCGAGGAAGTCCAGGTAGCCGAGCGGCTCGACGACGCGGACCGGTCCGCCGTCGAGGAGCGTGCCGGCGCGGCGGCGCGTCCGCGGATGCATCGGGAAGACGACGTCGACGTCCCCGGCGATCTCCTCGAGCGCCTCAGCGAGGATCGCGAACGCCCGCTCGTCGTCGACGTTCGGCGGCCGGTGCAGCGTCACGAGCACGTACGGACGGCCGACCCGGAGCGCCGCCGCGAGCTCGGGAAGGCGGCGCCGGGCCTGCGGTCGCAGCCGCTCGAGCGTGTCGATCATGACGTTCCCGACGAAATGCACCCTCGCGGGGTCGATCCCCTCGCGGCGGAGGTTCTCGTCGGCGTCGCGCGACGGCGTGAACAGCAGATCCGCCAGCTGGTCGGTGAGGACGCGGTTGAGCTCCTCGGGCATCGTCCGGTCGAACGAGCGGAGCCCGGCCTCCACGTGGGCGAGCCGGATGCCGCGCTTGGCGGCGACGAGCGCGGCTGCGAGCGTCGAGTTCACATCGCCGGGAACGACGACGAGGTCGGCCGCCGCGCCGTCGAGGAACTCGTCGAAGGCGAGCATCACGCGCGCGGTCTGCACGCCGTGGCTGCCGGAGCCGACGCCGAGGTCGACGTCGGGCACGGGGAGGCCGAGGTCGCGGAACAGGACGTCGTACAGGGCGGCGTCGTAGTGCTGCCCGGTATGGACGAGCGTCTGCCGGAACTCGTCCGGATGGCGGGCGAGCGCGGCCATGAGCGGTGCGGTCTTCATGTAGTTGGGCCGCGCGCCGACGACGTGCACGACGTGCCGGGGCATCGGCGGAGCGTATCGCGGCGCTCCCGCGGGGCCCGAGCTCACCCGAGCGCGGCGCGGTAGACGGCGGCCAGCTCGCCGCCGATCGCACTCGGGGAGAACCCGGCCTCGGCGGCGCGGCGGGCGGCGGCGCCGAGCCGCCGGCGCTCGCCCTCGTCGGCGAGCAGCCGCCGGAGCGCGGCGCGCAGCTCGCCCACGTCGCCCGGCGGCACGAGCACGACGCCGTCTCCGCGCAGGTCGGCAAGGCCGCCGACGGCCGTGGCGACCACGGGCCGCCCGTGGGCCATCGCCTCGCGCGCGGTCATGCCGTAGCCCTCCCGCCGCGACGGGACGCACACGACCGCGGCGCGCTCGTACCACGCACCCAGCTCTGCCGGCGGCACGAAGCCGGCGGCCTCGGGCACGCGGCCGCGCAGCGGGCCGTCGCCGACGACGACGCGCGGCAGTCCCGCCGTCGCCTCGAGGAACTCGAGGATCCCCTTCTCCTCGCTCAGCCGCCCCGCGTAGAGGACGTGCGGCGGCTCGTCCGGCGGGCCGACGGCCGCCGGGATCGGCACCGGCGCCGGCACGACGGCGACCTCCCGCGCGCCCAGCTCCCGCGCCGCGCCGGCGAGGAACTGCGAGGCGGCCACGACGAGGCGGGCGCCGCGCAGCAGCGGCCGGGCGAGCGCGGGCGCGCGGCGCGCCAGCTCGACGTCCGTCCCCCAGACCTGCAGCACGTAGGGCTTGCCGGTCGCCCGCGCGGCGAGCGCGGTCGGGATCCAGTGCGCGTGCACGAGGTCGGCGCCCGCGGCGGCCCGGCGCGCGGCGAGCGCGTAGGCGGCGAGGAAGCCGGGGACGAGCGCGAGCTTCCACGGCGCGGCGCGCAGGTTCTGCGCGATGCCGCCGCCGTAGGCGACGCCGAAGTGGCGCACCTCGGCCGGCGAGACGACCGTCACGTCGATGCCCGCGTCCCTCGCCGCGCGCACGGCGGACGCGACGAAGCTCCCCGCCACCGGATGCTCCGGCGACGGGTACGACGTCGTCAGGACGACGACCTTCACTCCGTCTGCGCGAAGACGACAGGGATCGCGAGCGCGAGCGCGACGAACGCGTAGAAGTAGTAGAACTGCATCGTCAGGTAGAAGACGTTGGCGGCGAGCGTCCCGGCCAGCGCGGCGGTGCAGCCCCAGGCGAGCGGCCGCACACGCGCCGCGAGCGGGTCCTGCGCCGCGGCCAGCGCCCGCCCGAGCGCGCGTGCCGCGTGCAGGCGGAAGAACACCCAGAAGATGAAGACCGCGAAGAGCACAGTGCCGGCGAGCCCCGTCTCGACCAGCAGCGCGACGTAGTAGGAGTGCGGCCCCCAGTTCGTCTTGCCGGTGACGAACTCGTAGTAGACGGAGAACGTGTTCAGCCCGAGCCCGAACAGCGGGTCCGAGTGCAGCACCTGCGGCACGAAGCTGTAGACCTGGAAGTGCGCGTTCTCGGAGCCGCCGCTCGTCTGGAGCCGTGAGCGCAGGACGACCGAGAAGAAGTGGCGCCGCGTCAGCACGACGCCGCCGAGCACCGCCAGCGCGGCCCCGATCGGCACGAGCAGCACGGGCCGGTAGAGATAGCGGCGGTACGGGATCGCGAGCACGAGCGCGCCCACCGCGAGCCCGAGCACGCCGCTGCGCGACAGCGTCGCCGCCTCGACGATCAGCAGGAAGCCGATCGTCGCCATCAGCCAGCCGCGCAGCCGGTGCCCGCGCTCGAGCCGCAGGTAGAGCGGCGTCAGGACGAGCAGCGGCACGATCAGCATGATCCCGAGATGGTTCGGGTCGCCCGTGAGCGCGTTCGGCCGGTAGACGTTCGCACCGCTGATCGCGCCGTAGATGTTGATCTGGCTCGAGCCGCCCGTCAGCGGCGAGATGATCGACGCGTCCAGGTTGCCGCCGCGGCGCGCGTCGAGCAGCTGCAGCACGCCGTAGGCGGCGTTCACGACCAGGCCGCCGCTGAACCAGGCGAGCGTCCGCCAGAAGTACGCGGGGCCGCGCCGCGAGAGCCAGACGACCGCCGCCGCGAGGAACGCGAAGTGGATCCCCCACTTCGTGAACCCCTTCGCCCACTGCGCGAGCGCATCCGAGTCGGAGAGGTCGTAGTAGCCGAGCAGGTACACGACGGCGAACGTCGCGAAGAACGCGAGCAGCACGACGGTCGTGCGCGGCACGACCGGGCGGCGCGTGCCGGCGACGAACGCGGCGAGGAAGAGGATCGCGAGCACGTCGGCGATCGACACGGTGCCGGCGGCGTTCCAGTGGATCTTCTCGAACGTGACGCAGAAGACGCTCGCGAGGAACAGGAAGCTCGTCAGGCGCCTCACCGGGCGACCTCCTCGAGCACGCGCGCGATCTCCTCGTTGCGCGCCCGCCGCGAGACCTTCCGCTTCCACTCCGCGGCGAGGGGCGTCGACTCGAGCTCGCCCGCACGCCAGCGCGCGTGCAGGCCCCGCAGCGCCTCGACCATGGCGTCGACGTCGTCCGGCGCCGCGACCACGCCCGCCCCGGCGCCGCGGATCAGCTCCGCCGCGGCCCCGTCGGGCGGCACGACGGCGAGGATCGGCCGCTCGGCGGCGAGGTACTCGAACACCTTCCCGGAGAGCACGCCCTTCCCGCGGCCGCCCGCCTCGGGGATGAGCAGCAAGAGCGCCTCGGAGTCCCGCTGCAGCTCGAGCGCCGTGCGCCGCGGCGCGTAGGGGATCAGCTCGAGCCTGTCGCCGAGCTCCCGCTGCTCGGCCCACTCGCGGTCGGCCGAGCGGAAGTCGCCGAGGAAGCGCACGACGACGTCGTCGAGGCCGGAGCGCTCGAGCGCGGTCAGGAACGGCCGCGGGTCGCGCTTGCCGAAGAACGAGCCGGTGTGCGTCAGCCGGAAGCGGTCGGACGGGTGCCGCTCGATCCCCGCGAAGTCGTCGAAGTCCGCGCCGTTCGGGATCGTGACGACCTTCCCCTTCGGCGACCGGGCGCGCACCTCGTCGGCGATCGCTTCGGAGACGCACGTGATCGCGTCGGCGTACCGGGTCACGAGGCGGGCGACCGCGTGCTCGCCCTGCTCCTTCGCGCGCACGAGCAGGCGCTCGGCGGCGCGGTGCGGGTGCGCGACGACCGAGTCGCGCAGGTCGGCCACCCACGGGACGCCCGTCGCGCGCTTCACGGCGGCGCCGACCAGGTGCACCGACGACGGCGGCGAGGTCGTCAGCACGACGTCGATCCCCTCGCTGCGCACGATCCGGATCGCGGCGGGGACGGCGGTCACGTTCCAGCTCACGTTCTCGTCGGGCACAAGCAGGCGCCGCCCCGCGAGCTGCAGCTGCTTTGCCGCCCGCTCGAGCCCGGCCGTGCCGTGCAGCTCCTCCGCGGGCTTGCGGCCGCGCGGGCCGAGGTAGCGCGCCCGGTGCACCCAGGCGAGCGTCGGCGGCTGCAGCTCCTCGTCGCGGTGGATCCACTTCGGGTCGTCGGGCGCAAGCACGTGCGTCTCGATCCCGAGCTCGGGCAGGTGCGTGGCCAGCTTGAGCGGGCGCTGCACCCCTCCGCCCCCGGCCGGCGGGAAGTACAGGCTGACGACGAGCACCTTCACCCGGGCAGACGATAGAGACGGCCGCCGCGGATCGCCCAGGTGGCGCCGTAGCGCTTCGGGACGCTGGGGTCGTTCGTCGCCGTCCAGTGCCGCACGGCGCGGAACCGCTCGACCGAGTGGTTCGCCTTCGTGTTCGCCACGTGCGTGAGGGGGGCGGCGACGACGTACACCGGCGCGACCGCCTCGACCTCGTAGCTCGTCTGGATCGGCGCGATCACGATCGCCCCCTTCGGCACCTTCGTGCGCAGGCTGTGGACGAGCCGCGGCGAGAGCGCCTGCGGATCCGTCGGCTGCGCCGGGCTCCAGTGCCAGGCGGCGTGCACGGCCACCGGCAGCACGTAGAGCGCGGCGGCCGCGGCGCCGAGGCCGAGCCGCGGCTCGAGCCCGCGCCGCAGCGCCGCCGCCAGGACGAGCGCGGCCGCGCCGCCGACGAGCGCGATCCAGGTGGCGAGCCCGGGCCCGCCGTGCCGCAGCCCGTAGCCGAAGTCGCCGGGCCAGAGAAGCTGGCAGACGATGCCCGCCGCGAGCGCCGCGGGGAGGAGCGCGGCGCGGCGTACCAGCAGCGCGAGCCCGCCCGCCAGCGCGAAGGCGAACGGCACGAAGCCGGCGGCCCGCCGCGACTGCGACAGCGACACGGCGTCCGACAGGTGCACGAAGAGCCACGGCACCTCCATCAGAGCGAGGACGAGCACCGAGCCGCCGGCCGCGAAGCGCGCCCACCGCTCCCGCAGCGCGAGCGCGCAGACCGGGACGAGCACGAGCGCGGCCACGGCCACCGCCCCGCTCCGCCCCGGCACGGAGGCGGCGAGGCGGAAGTCGTGGAGGCCGTGCACGACCAGCTGCCCCCTGTACTGGACGAGCTCGTTCGCGCGCGTCGAGGCGTTCGGGTCGTGGGTGTTCGTCTCGTTCAGCAGCGGGCGCAGCCAGAGCAGCACGGCGCCGAGCGGCACCGCGGCCGCGACGAGGCCGCGCCACTCGGTCAGCGCGACCGCGAGCAGCGGCACGAGCAGGAACGCGGCGTAGGTCGGGTGCACGAAGGCGAGCGCCCCGAAGACCGCCGCCGTCGCGGGCAGGTCGCGTGCGAAGAAGAGCGCGATCGCGGCCGGGACAAAGAGCTGGCGGGCCGCCGTTCCCGGCTGGGCGAGCGTCGCGTACGAGCCGCCGTGCCCGGCGGCGAAGCAGAAGATGCCGAGCTGGGCCGCCGCGACCGCGGCGCCGCCGGCGCGCGAGCCGAACACGGCCCGCCCCGCCTCCCAGGCGACCGCGACCGCGACCGGCGCGAGCAGCGACGGCTCGTGCCGGAGCACGCCGGCCGGGTCGACGCCCGAGACGTAGGAGACGAGCGCGCAGAAGGCGTGCCACAGCGGGAACGCGTAGCCGGGATGCAGCCCGCCGTCCTTGAACTCGTCGACCGTCCGCAGGTGGAGGTCGCCGAAGTCGACGAGCTTCCGGATGCGCCCCTCGTGGAAGAGGCCGTCGCCGACCACCGCGCCGGCGACATGCCAGAGGAGCACGCCGAGCACGGCGCCGGCCGCGAGGGCGGGCCCGGAGCGGGTCGAGCTGCGCTCGCGCGCCGGACGGCCCGCGATCAGGGCGCCGCCGGCGACGAGCGCGAGCACGATCAGCGCAAGCCGGATGTTCGAGTGGACGGCGAACACGACGGCCCAGGCGACGAAGACGGCGGCGAGCGACCAGGCGAGCGTCGCCGAGACGGAACGGCGGCCGAGCGCCCGCGCGACCAGCGAGCCCGGCAGCAGCACGACGGCCGTGCCGAAGGCGAGTCGGACGTACTCGATCACGAGATGAGGGTGCGCGCGTTGCCGGACGAGAGGAAGCGGATCCCCTCGCGGTACTCCGGCCGGCGGAGCACGAGCGCGCGCAGCCGCAGGGCGAGCAGGAGCAGCCGCCGCGCCCGCTCCGCCTGGCGCAGCCCGCGGTGCTTCGCGAAGAAGCGCAGGTGCCCGCGCAGGTTCTCGACGTACAGGCGCCCGCCGTGCGAGGCGCCGCCGACGTGCGTCACGGTCGCGTCGGGGCAGAACCACACGGTCCAGCCGGCACGGCGGAACCGCGTCTGCCAGTCGGCCTCCTCGCTGAACATGAAGAAGTCCTCGTCGAACAGCCCGACCGCGTCGGCGGCCTCGCGCCGCACGAGCAGCGCGGCGCCCGAGAGCCAGTCGACCGCGCGCGGCGCGTCGTGGCGGAAGCCGCCGGCGTAGAGCGGGTTGAGCAGGTTCGTGCGCGGGCCGAGCTTGCGGATGAAGAAGTACTCGGTCGCGAGCCGCCAGAGCGTCGGCTCGCCGCGCACCGAGCGCTGCAGGCTGCCGTCGGGGTTTGCGAGCCGCGGGCCGACGACCGCCGCATCCGGGTGCGCGGCCGCGAACGCGAGCAGCCGGTCGAGCCCGTCGCCTTCCACCCACGCGTCCGAGTTGAGCAGGAAGAAGTACCCGCCCTCGGCGAGCCGCATGCCGGCGTTGTTGCCGCCGCCCATGCCGACGTTGCCCTGCTCGACGAGCCGCACGTCGGGGAAGCGCTCGCGCACGCGCTCGACGGTGCCGTCGGTGGAGCCGTTGTCGACGACGATCACGTCGCGGCCGCGCACCGACTCGAGGCAGCGCTCGACGTGCGGGAGCGCGTTGAACGTGACGACGACGACGGAGACGTCAGGCCGTTCCATCGGCGACCGGCGCCCGCCGGCCGAACACGTTCTCCCAGAGCAGGATCACCACACCCGGCAGCGCGAGCAGGATCGTCATCACGAAGAAGAGGAAGCCGCAGGCGAACGCCTTGTCGGCGTTGACGCCGAGCTTGCCGAGGAAGCTGACGAAGAACGCCTCGCGCACCCCGATGCCGTTGACCGTGAACGGGACGAGCATGACGAGGAAGAGCAGCGGGCCGAGCACGACGTACGGCAGGAGCGAGAGGTGGATGCCGACCGCGCGGCCCGACGAGTAGATGGCGAGCACCCGCGTCAGCTGCGCGGCGGCGGTGATGACGGCGACGTTGACGAGGGTCAGCGGGTGGTCGCGGTACCCGTGCAGGCCGTCGTACACCGCGCGCGCCGCCGGCTCGAGCCGCAGGCGCCGCGCGTACGGCAGCGCGAAGCGGAGGTGTGCGCGGACGCGGCGGGAGAAGAACACGAAGCCGACCGCGACCGTCCCGGCGACGAAGAGCGCTTCGACCCAGAGGTAGGCGCCGATCGGGTAGCGGCCGATCGCGAGCAGCAGGCCGACGCCTGCGAGGACGAGCGTCACCGCGCCGCCGAGCGCCCGCTCGAGCAGCACCGAGCCGGTCACGGGCGTGGTCGAGCCGCGGTGGCGGCGGCTCGTCTCGAAGATCCGCCACGCGTCGCCGCCGACCGACGTCGGCAGCACCTGCCCGAAGGCGTACGAGACGAAGTACGCGCGCGTCAGCCACGACACGCTGTCCTGCACGCCGCGCACCGCGAGCAGCTGCTGCCAGCGAAGCGCCATCGGCGGGACGGTCACCACCGTCAGCGCCGCCGACAGCACGAGCCACGGCACGCTCGCGTTGCCGATGATGTCGAACGTCTTCGAGAGGTCGACCTTCGAGAGGATGTAGGCGACCGCCGCCCCGGTGACGACGAGCGTCGCCGCGACGCGGACGGCGCGGCGCCTCATCCGGCGAGGCGCGCGTGCACGCGGTGCAGAGCGGCGACGACGTCGCGCACGTCGTCGTCCGAGTGGGCCGGCGAGAGCGGCAGCGACAGCACCTCGGCGCCGGCGCGCTCGGTGACGGGCAGCGGCGGCTGGTGCGGCGCGAGCCGGCCGGCGTAGGCGGTGAGCCGGTGCACGGGCAGGAAGTGGATCGACGTGGCGATGTTCTCCTCGAGCAGCGCGCGCTGCACCTCGTCCCGGTCGGCGAACGTGACGCGGACGACGTACAGGTGGTTGGCATGCTCGTCGCGCGGGTCGCGCGCGACCCGCTCGACGCCGTCGAGATCCGCGATCCCCTCGTCGTAGAGGGCGACGTGCCGGCGGCGGACGGCGCCGTGGTCGGCGACCTTGCGCAGCTGGACGAGCGCGATCGAGGCGAGCACGTCGCTGAGGTTCGCCTTGTAGCCGGGGACGGCGATGTCGTACAGCGAGCCGTGCCCACGTCGCATGACGCGGAGGTCGTCGAGCGCGGCCGCGAGCCGGTCGTCGTCGGTCGAGATGAGCCCGCCCTCGCCGGCGGCGATGTTCTTCGTCGCGTAGAGCGAGAAGCACGTGAGGTCCGAGATCGAGCCGACCTTGCGGCCGCGGTAGCGAGACTCGGCGGCGTGCGCCGCGTCCTCGACGAGCGGCAGGCCGAGCGCGGCGAGCTCGTCGAGGTCGGCGGGCTGCCCGTAGAGGTCGACGGGGACGATCGCCTTCGTCCGCTCGGTGACGAGCTCGCGCACGCGCTCCGGGTCGATGTTCAGCGTGTCGTCGCGCACGTCGGCGAAGACGGGCGTCGCGCCGCAGTGGACGATCACGTTGGCGGTTGCGGGCCAGGTGAGCGACGACGTGATCACCTCGTCGCCGGGGCCGACGCCGAGCGCGACGAGCGACAGGTGGATCGCGGCCGTGCAGGACGAGACGGCCAGCACGTGCTTCGCCTCAAGGTAGTCGCGCATGCGCGCCTCGAGCTCGGCGGTGCGCGGCCCGGTCGTCAGCCAGCCCGAGCGGAGGGTCTCCGCGACCGCCTCGATCTCCTCGTCGGTGATCGCGGGCGGCTGGAACGA
>DASRGA010000042.1:0-34696 GCA_035651295.1 Gaiellaceae bacterium
GTCTGGATCGGATGGCCGAAGGCGCTCGCCGAGCGGCTTCGCGAGGCCGGCGAGTTAACGCGGGAGTAGCTGGCTCTCTTGGCTCACTCCGTCGCAAGCGCGCTCAGGCTGCGCTCAGGTGCAGGCGCAACGAGAGTCAGGCGTTCCGTTGACTGCCTCCCGCGCCCATTGCTCAAGCGCGGTGAGGCTCATCGAGCAGATCTTGACGTAGTTTCGCTCGGTATATGCGCCGGGCTGGCCGCGGCCGGACATCCACGTACAGGTCGCGCGGTGGAGCTTCAGGTAGGAGGCCCTCGGCTTGCGCTCCGCGTTGAGCACGTATCCAGTCGGGTGATCAGAGATCCAGCGCAGGTAAGCCGTGTCGTCTCCACGGAACAGCACGACTTCCTCGTCATGCCCGGTCTTCTCAGCCGGCGATTCGAGCGCCGAGGAGATCGCGGGCGTTGAGCCAACGAGGGCTCGTTCCACCGGTTCGAGCCGACGGAAGTAGATCCACCAGATCATGTCGAAAAGCTCGATCTTCGAGCGCTCCGGCTCGATCGTCCGGAGCTCCGGCCAAATGGCTTCGTTCTCCGAACGGGTCAGGTCGTACGTGATCCAGTCAAGCGCCTCTTTGATCCGAGACACGTCCTTGATGGTTTCCATCGACGACGGCTGCTTCGGCCAACGCGCGTTCATGTACGCGCCGAAGATGGCCTGGTTATCGAGAAGCGGGATGAGCGCGGGCCGCTTCTTGTGGAGCGTCTTCGTCGCAACGGACGCGCCGATCCATGGCCAGCTCGTCATCGTGCCGATGACGCTCGCGACCGTATGGCGCTCATCGTCCGTTGTCTCTTCAAGGGGTTTATCGGGAAGCACGCTGAGATCGAGCGTGTCACCGACGGTGTAGACGGCGGTAGCTGCCCGTGCCGCAACGCGCGAGTTGATCAGCATCGTGACGGCGAGATCCTCGACGAGCACGTGGTCCTTCGGAGTCACCGGCTCGTATTCCAGGTAGAGCTGACCCCAGTCCTTCTCCTTCTCGCGCCACTCTCGGAGAAGCCCCTCGACGTCCTCCACCAGCCGATCGATCTTGCCGGCGCCGTACACGAGTTCCACGAGGCGAACGATAGGGACCGACGGGGCGGGCTGGGCGAAGCCGCGCGATAGAGTTGCCATTTGTGGCAGCGCCGGCGACAGCCACGCGACCTTGGTCCGAAGCCGCGATCGAAGCCGCCTGTTGGCGTGCTGAGGAGTGGTATCGCGCGCTCCCTGTCTTCAAGACCCGCGCCGTCGTTGGCAGGGGCGAGGTCGTCGGACGAAGATCTCCCGCCATCCTCTCGGAGCGTGACTGCGTCATCAACTTCGCGCACTTCCTCCACGAGGAGGGCGTGCCGTGGGACGCGATCCACCACGAGGTGTCGTTCTCGCGCTGGATGTTCGACAAGCCGCACCCGGCGGCTACCGCGATGACGAAGGGGCAACGGCAGCGGCGCATCGACCTGGTGCTCGTGAAGACCGAGGACTTCCTTGCCGCCCAGCTCCCTGCGACCGCACCGGGGTTCCAGTTCGAGGCGTTCATCGAGTTCGGCTACCTCTCCGATTACTGGAAGGTGCCAGGGGCACAGGTTTTCGGTGGCGACCCCGTGAAGGGGCGTAACAAGGTCGAAGCAGACGTGGAGAAGGTGGGCGTCAACCTCGCGAGCGGCGCCTGCCGGTTTGGCTACGTGGTGGTCTTCGAGGAGTGCGATTGGGGCTTCGAGGAAACGTTCGCGGCCGATGCCGAGACGGAGCATGCTGGTTGCCGCGTTCGCTTCATCCGAAGCCACGAACCAGCCCGAGGGTCGTAAGTCGCCCCCGAGCGCCCGAGTCGAAGGCGCGTTGTTGACCCTACGTTGACCCGCCGCGTCCGGGAGCGCTCGAGTCGCGAGCAGGCTTCCGCTGGTTAGCAGCCACTTTCCTGATGGGCCGGGCAGGGATCGAACCTGCGACCTTGGGATTAAAAGTCCCCTGCTCTACCAACTGAGCTACCGGCCCCGCGGGAGTACCCTCCCGGGATGGGGAAAGGGTACGCGGAAGGGAGCGCGGTCGAGGAGCGGCTTGCCGCGCTCGAGCGCGGGGACGACCTCGACGCGCAGCTCGACGCGGGCCGCGTCGCCGTCTACGGCTCGACGGCGGACGACGCCGAGCAGCACTTCCTCGGCTGGCTCGGCGACGTCGACCCCGACGAGCTCTTCGCCTCCGGCGCCGCGTGGGGCATCAAGACGGTGCGCCGCACGGTGCGCTAACCGCGCGGGAGCGGCCCGCTCGCCAGCTTCGTCACCGGGCCCGGGTTGACCTGGTTGACGAGCTGCACCTCGACCGTGTAGCTCGGGCGCGCGAGCGTCGTCTTCGGCAGCGTCACCGTTACGGGCGCCGCGCCGCCCTGCAGCGCGCCGCGCGTCGCGACGACCGGCGTCCCGTCCGGGGCGCGCAGCGTCGCCAGGTAGAGGCAGTCGCGGACGCAGCCGAGCTGCAGCGACACCGGAACACCGGACGTCACCGACGCCGGATAGGTGAGCGTGCTCGCCGCCGCCGGCGTCGCGAGCCCGGGGCAGACGGTCGCGCCGCGCTGCGCCAGGGCCGCCGCCTGCGCGACGGCTGTCGTGCCCGGCTTGTCGGCGCCGGCCGCGTCGACGAGGCCTGTCGGCGCCACGTCGGCAGCCGTGCTGTCGACGAGGCGATCGAGGACGACGCCGGCAAGCTGCGGCGCGCACGCATCGGCGGCGATCGACGCGGCATACGCGGACGGCGTCGTGCTCGCGAGCCCGTCGACGAGCACCGGCGGCAGCGCGCCGCCGAACGCCGAGGCGAGCGCAGGATACGACGGGTCGGTCCACGCGCCCGTCGCCGGCGCGGGCGCCGGCCTGAACGCGACCACGTCGGCCCACGGCTGCGCATGGCCCGTCGCGGCCAGCGCGCGGCCGAGCGCCGCCACCGCCTGCTTCGGCGCGAGGGCGCCGTCGACGAGCGGCCCGACCGCGACCGCCGGCCTGACCGCGTGCACCGCGTCGCGCACCGCCTCGAGCTGGGCCGCGTACGCGCCCGCCGTCTCGACGGTCGGCGACGGCGTCAGCAGAAGCTGCTTCACCGCCGGCACCTGCTGGGCGAGCGACGCCGCGTACTGCGCGAGCGCCGCCTGCTGCGACGGGTCGGCCGGCGCCTGGCCGGCGTTCAGCTCGACGACCGCGTCCAGCCCCGCCGGCAGCTGCGCGAACGCGGCCGCGAGCCCCGGGTCCGGCGTGCTCGCGCCGGCCGGCCAGGCGACGCCGATCCGCACGAGCCGAAGCCCGAGACGCTGCGCGACCGCGCCCTGCGACGGGTCGTCGAGCGCCGCCCCGACGGCGAACGCCGGCTGCCCCGTCGCCGCCGACGCGCCGAGCCTGCGCGGCGCGTTCCGCGCCGCCGCCGCCAGCACCCTGACGATCGGCAGCGCGTCGAACGACGTCCGGTTGCCGAGCCAGTCGGTCGCGGCGACGTGCACGGCGAACACGCCCGCCGACTTCGGCTGCCACGTGAGCGTCCGCCAGCCGCCCGCGAACGACACGCGCTTCGTCGGCCCGGCCGCCGTCGTGACGGTGACCGTCGACGGCTTCGACAGCCACAGCCGCACCTGGCCGACGCCGGCGCTCGCGAGCCTGAACGCCGGCGGCTCCTTCTCGTAAGCCGCGAAGCGCTTCGCCGCCGCCGCGAACCGCGGGTCCTGCGGCCCGAGCTTGCGCAGCAGCGAGACGACGTAGGCGTGGTAGTCGACGGGGGACGGGTCGCCGGCCAGCGAGTAGTCCGACCAGTAGCCGGTGTCGAAGCGGGGGAGCATCGCCGCCGCGGCGGTCTGCATGCGACCGGCGAGCGCAGCCGCGGCCGGATCCTGCGCGGCCGCCGCATAGGCGGCGAGCGAGATCGTCGCCTGCAGCTGGGCGTTCAGCACCGGCAGGCGGTCGAACGCGTAGAGGCGGATCCACGGGCCGGCCGCGACCGACGTCAGCAGCGAGCGCGGGATGACGCGGTACGCCGCCCGCGCCTCGCGCATGTAGGCGGCGCTCCGGTCGGCGACGAGCCCCGCCGCCGCCGAGAACGCCTGCGCCGCGACCGCCTGCGCCATGCCGGAGAGCCACGGCGGCCGCCCGCCGCCGAACGCGAAGTCGTACTCCCAGCCGATGCCGCCTCCCCGCTGGTACACGCCGCGCGCGACGAGCGCGTCGGCGAGCTCGCGCGCACCGTCCACGTCGCCGGCCGCGGCGCGCGTGTTCAGGACGCCGAAGTTCGCAAGCGGATGGAAGCGGAAGCAGGCGCCGGAGAAGTAGCGGTAGACGACCCCGTCGGCGCCGACGATGTCCGTCTTGTCGGCCGGCGCCCAGTGCGCCGAGAAGTAGTCGTCGTTCGCACGCAGCGCGCCGTACAGCTCGAGCGCCCGCGGCTCGGTCAGCGGCGCCGGGAACGACGCCGCCTCCGACAGCGCTTCGAGCACGTGCAGCGAGCGTCCGTTCGGAAGCGTCCGGGCGAGGTGCGCCGCCCGCGCCACCTCGGCGCGCGCCGACGACGCCGTCGCCGCGTCGACCCGGCCGGCCTTCCCCGCCTTCGCGAGCGACGCCAGCGCCTGCTGCTCGAGCCGCAGCACCGACGTCGCCGGAGCGGCGCCCGCGAGCGCGAGCGCGGCCACGGCGACCACGACCGACGTGACCCCCCTCACGCCCCCAGGTTAGCTCGCGCTCTCGCGCTCCCACTCGTCGAGCAGCCGCTCGACATGCCGGCGCTGCGCCTCGCCGAACGCCATCAGGCCGACCACACGGCGCGCCTCGGCCGGATCGTCGTTCGCGATCGCCGCCTCGAGCCGCTCGCGCTGCGGCGTCGGCTCGCGCAGCTGCCGCCGCAGCCAGCGCAGCAGCGAGACGCCGGTCGGTGTCGGCGTCACGGCTCCTTCACCCAGATTCCGTAGCGGCGGTCGGTGACGAAGCCGACCCGCTCGTACAGCCGCACCGCCCCGGTCGGGTTCACCGAGTCGACCTTCAACCCGACCTGCGTCGCGCCGCGCTCCCTGGACGCGCGGAAGCCCGCGTGCAGCAGCGCCGTGCCGAGGCCGCGGCCGCGCTCGCTCTCCGCCACGACAAGATCCTTCACCCAGCCGCGGCCGCGCGTCGGCAGCCAGTGGAGCGCGGCGCCGACCAGCTCGCCGTCGCGCTCCGCGAGCAGCCAGAGCTCCGGGTCGAACTCGTCGTGGTCGGTCATCCACTGCAGCCACTCCTCGTGCGGCCTCGAGACGTGCGTGTCGTCCCACGCGTAGGCGGCGTCGAGCAGCGCCTGCACCGCGCGCGCGTCCGCGTCGGCGTACGTGCGCACCGTCACCCCGTCGGGCCAGCGCGGCTCCGGCAGCTCCCGCTGCAGCGGCGCGAACATGCGCAGCACGTCGCCGCGGTGCTCGAACGCGGCGCGCCGGACGAGCGCGTCGAACGGCGCATCGGCGTGGGCGACGATCGCGTTCACCTGCTCGAAGCCGCGCGCGCGGGCGCGCTCCGCGAGCGCCGCGAGCAGCTCGTCGCCGGCCGTCGGCGCCGCGACCTCGACGCGCTGCGCCGAGTCCAGCGACCCGAAGCCGACCACCTCCGGCTCCGCCGCGACGAGCCGGTCGGTGCCCGGCAGGGCGAAATCGAGCTCGACCGACTTGCGCTCCAGGCTCGTCGTGCCGAACGCCGCGCGGTTCCGGGCCGCGAGCAGCTCGAAGACGGCGTCGAGGTCGGTCGGCTCCGCGTCCCGAATCGGCACGGGGCAACGGTACTCTCCGCTCGACGCCCCCATCGTCTAGTGGCCTAGGACGCCGGCCTTTCACGCCGGTAGCGCGGGTTCGAATCCCGCTGGGGGTACCTGATGGGAGCGATCCGGGGCCGGGTGGGGGTGTTCGCCGTGCTCGTGGCGGTGCTCGCCGCCGCCGCAGGGCCCGCCCACGCGTCGAAGGGCGTCCGCTACGGGATCCAGGACGACGCGTGGCTCCAGTACGGGCCCGGGACGCTCGCGCAGCGGCTCGCGACGTTCAAGTCGCTCGGCGTGCCGTACGTCCGCTTCACGCTGCACTGGAACCAGATCGCGCTGCGGCGGCCGGCGAAGGCGGCCTCGCCGAAGGACCCCGCCTACGACTGGCGCGCCGCCGACCGGATCCTGCGCGGCCTCCGCCGCTCCAAGCTGACGCCCGTGCTCACGCTCGTCGGGACGCCCAAGTGGGCGAACGGAGGACGCCCGCCGAACTTCGCCCCGCCGCACTTCCGCGATTTCGCGCTCTTCGCACGCGCCGCCGCGACGCGCTACCCGTGGGTGCGCTACTGGCTGATCTGGAACGAGCCGAACAAGCCGCTCTGGCTCAGGCCGACACGGGCGGCGATCTACGTCAACCAGCTGCTCAACCCCGCCTACGACGCGATCCACGCCGTGCTGCCGCACGCGCAGGTCGGTGGCGGCGTCACCGCGCCGCGCGGCGGACTCGGCGGCGTCGCGCCCGTGACCTGGCTTCACGGCATGGCGCTCGCCCACGCGAAGCTCGACGCCTACGCGCACCATCCGTACCCGTCGAGCCCCGCCGAGACGCCGTCCAGCGGCGGCTGCCGCAACTGCCCGACGATCACGATGGCGACGATCCGCAAGCTCCTCATCCTCGCCAGGCGCTACTTCGGGCCGAAGCCGGTGTGGCTGACCGAGTACGGCTACCAGACGAACCCGCCGGACACCTTCCTCGGCGTCACGCCGAAACGGCAGGCGACCATGCTCAGCCTGGCGGCGATGCGCGTCTGGCGGCTGCCGCGCGTGACGATGCTGATCCAGTACCTCTACCGCGACGAGCCGGAGCTCGGCCGCTTCCAGACTGGCCTCGTCTACATCGACAGCAGGCCGAAGCCGTCGCTGCAGGGGTTCAAGCTGCCGTTCGCCGAGATGTCGCGCGCCGGCTTCGAGACGAAGGTCTGGGGCCAGATCCGCGGCGGCAGCCGCGGCCGGAAGCCGTACGAGCTGCAGGTGCTGCACCGAAACCGCTGGGTCGCGGTCAGCGGGGTGCGGACGACGAACAACGACGGCTTCTTCGTCCGGACGATCCGCCTCGAGCGCGGCGCGCTCCTGCGCATCTGGTCGCCGCGCCAGCGGCGCTACAGCCTCCAGCTGCGGGTCAGGTGATCGGCGCGACGACGAGGCGCGGCTTCCTCGCCGCGGCGGCCGCCGCGCTCGCCGATCCGAAGACGCTGTGGGCGTCCGGCCGCGGCTACGCCGCCTACCTCAGCGAGCCGTCGCTGAAGCCGCCGACGGTGACCGTGAACACGCTCGCCTCGCCGTCGCCCGGGTACGTGCTCGTCGAGACGCTCACCGGGCCCGGCCAGCGCGGGCCGATGATCCTCGACGACCACGGCCAGGTCGTCTGGTTCCGCCGCACGCCCGACTACGCGATCAACTTCCGCCGCCAGACCTACCGCGGCAAGCCGGTGCTCACCTGGTGGGAGGGCCAGGTGACGAAGATCGGCACGAGCGAGGGCGTGAACCGGATCGTCGACCAGCACTACAAGACGGTCGCGCTCGTCGCCGCCGGCAACGGCTACAAGGCCGACGTCCACGAGTTCCAGCTGACGCCGCAGGGGACGGCGCTGATCACGGTGCACGCCGAGACGACCGCCGACACGACCTCCGTCGGCGGCTCCCCGGCCGCGAACGTGCTCGACTCGATCGTCCAGGAGGTCGACGTCGCCTCGGGCAGGGTGCTCTACGAGTGGCACAGCCTCGAGCACGTCCCGTTCGCCGAGACCTACTCGCCGCTGCTCGACCCGTTCGACTACTTCCACGTCAACTCGATCGACGTCGACCTCGACGGCAACCTCGTCATCTCGGCGCGCAACACCGCCGCGATCTACAAGCTCGACCGGCGCACCGGTGAGATCATCTGGCGGCTCGGCGGCCGCCGGAGCGACTTCCAGGTCGACCCGGAGGCGGGCTTCTTCTACCAGCACGACGCGCGCACGCATCCGGACGGGACGCTGACCGTGTTCGACAACGGCACCGGCGAGGCGGCGCACCCGGCGCGCGGGCTGCACCTCTCGCTCGACCTCGCCGCGCGCCGCTGCTCGCTGCTGCGCGCGTTCCCGCATCCGACGCCGCTCCTCTCCAACTCGATGGGCAACGCGCAGCTGCTCGCCGACGGCGGGATGATGGTCGGCTTCGGCGACCAGCCGTACACGACCGAGTTCGGGCCGGCCGGCGACGTCCGCTTCGACGCGAGGTTCGACGGCGGCGCGTGGAACTACCGCGCCTACCGCGAGCCGTGGGTCGGGCTCCCGGACAGCACCCCCGTCGCCGCGGTGACGCGCTCCGGGCGCGACGCCGTGCTGCACGTGAGCTGGAACGGCAGCACCGAGACCGTCTACTGGCGCGTCAACGCCGGCCGCACGCGCGCGACGCTCCGGCCGGTGAAGACCGTGCGCAAGACGGGCTTCGAGACGTCGATCCGCCTCGACGGCGTTCCGCTCGCCGTCACGGTCACCGCGCTCGACGCGAGGCGGCGCGCGCTCGCCACCTCGCGGCTCTACCGGCCCTTCGTCTAGTAGCCGATGCCGACGGTGGTGGTCGTCGAGCTCGTCGAGGTCGCAGGCCGCTTCGTCACGACGCTGCCGCTCGACGACACCGCATACCACGTGCCGGCCGGGTCCTTCACGCCCTGCCCCTTCACCTGGCCGGGCTTGCGGTCGAGGTAGTAGCGGTACAGCGGCAGCTTGTTGTAGGTCAGCTGCAGCGCCCCGTTCGGCCGCCTGATCGTCCCGACCTTCGCCTTCGAGAGACCGGCCCCGACGACGATCTTCGTCTTCGCCGTGACGATCACGGGGAACCAGAAGTAGAGGCAGTTGCCCGTGCACGAGAGCTTGCCGGCGCGCTCGCTCGACACGTGGTAGAGGGTCAGGCCCTTCCCGTTCACGATGATCGCGCCGAGGCTCGCGTCGTGCGACACCTTGAGGATCGGCCCGGTCACGGCGAACGCGGCGGCGACCCCGAGGGTGCCGGCGGCGGCGAGCACGGCCAGCCTGGCGACGGTGCGGCGTCCCACGGAACCCGATCGTAAACGATCGAGTAAGGTCGGCCCGAACTCACGCAAACCGGAACGGGAGCAGGCAGATGAGATTGATCGGAGCCGGGTTGCCGCGCACGGCGACCCTGTCACAGAAGCTCGCGCTCGAGATGCTCGGCGTCGGCCCCTGCTACCACATGGTCGACGTCCTCGGCGACCTCGACCGCGCGCAGGACTGGGCCGCCGCGCTCGCCGGCGCGCCGCGCTGGCAGGAGATCTTCGCCGGCTACGACTCGACCGTCGACTGGCCCGGCTCCTACTACTACCGGGAGCTGCGAGAGGCGTTCCCGGAGGCGAAGCTGCTCCTCAGCGTCCGGTCGCCGGAGTCCTGGGCGCGCAGCATGACCGAGACGATCGCGGGCCTCTTCTACGGCGACTCGCTGATGCGCGACCTGTCGAGTGCCCGCGCGCGCGTCGACCCGGCCTGGCGCTCCTATCTCGAGATGATGGCCGAGATGTGGGACCGGAGCGGCCTGCTGCCGCGCGGCGGCGCCGACGAGGCGCACCTCGCGAGCGCGTTCGAGCGCTACAACGCCCAGGTGCAGGACGACTTCGACGACGTCGTCGTGTGGTCGCCGGCCGACGGCTGGGAGCCGATCTGCGAGCTGCTCGAGCTGCCGGTGCCGGACGTGCCGTTCCCGCGCGTGAACGACTCGGCGACGTTCGCGGAGCGGATCGTCGACTCGTCGCTCGCAGTGCTGAACGCGTCTCGAGCGGAGCCGGTCGGGCTGACCGCCGAATGACGGCGGCGGGCGGCGTCGCCGCCGCTCCCGAGGAGGCGCACGGCGAGCGGCACGGCTGGCTGCTCGCCGTGTGCTGCGTGGCGCAGTTCATGGTCATCCTCGACCTGAGCATCGTCAACGTCGCGCTGCCGGCGATCCAGTCGAGCCTCGGCTTCTCGTCGATCGACCTGCAGTGGGTCGTCGACGCGTACGCGATCGCCTTCGCCGGGTTCCTGATGGTCGGCGGCCGCGCCACCGACCGCTACGGGCAGCGGCGCGCGCTCGTGCTCGCGCTTGCCGGCTTCGCCGCCGCGTCGCTCGTCGGCGGGCTGGCGCCGACCCAGAACGTGCTGATCGCGGCGCGCGGCTTCCAGGGGCTCTGCGGCGCGCTGATGGCGGCCGCGTCGCTGGCGGCGATCACCTCGGCGTTCCCGCCGGGGCCGGCGCGGCACCGCGCGATCGGGCTGTGGGCGGCGATGAACGGCGCGGGCGGCGCGACGGGCGTGCTGCTCGGCGGCGTGATCACCGACACCGTCGGCTGGAGGTGGGTGCTGCTGATCAACGTGCCCGTCGGCCTCGCCGCCGCCGCCGGCGCGGCGGTGCTGCTCAGCGACGACGCCGCGCGCGGCAAGGCGGCGGGCCGCATCGACGTCGCCGGCGCGCTCACGCTCACCGGCGGGCTTGTCGCGCTCGTCTACGGCATCGTCGCCGCCGGCTACCTCGGCTGGGGCGCCGCCGGCGCCTGGGGGCCGATCGCGGCCGGCGTCGCGCTGCTCGCCGCGTTCCTCGCGCTCGAGACGCGGACCGCGGCGCCGCTCGTGCCGCTGCGCGCGCTGACGCCGCAGCTCCGCCGCGCAAACGGGGTCGTGCTGCTGTTCAGCGCGGCGCTCTTCCCGATGTGGTTCGTGAGCTCGCTCTACCTGCAGCAGGTGCTCGCGCTGTCGCCGCTCGAGGCCGGGCTCGCGTTCCTGCCGATGGCGCTGACGATCATGGTCGCCGCGCGGCAGGCGGGGCGGCTCGTCAGCCTGTTCGGCGCCCGTTCGGTGCTCACCTCCGGGCTGACGATGATGACGGCCGGCCTGCTGCTGCTCGCCCGCATCGGCTCCAGCGGCAGCGCGGCCGGCTACGTGATCCTGCCGGGCGTCCTCGTCGCGCTCGGGATCGCGCTCTCGATCGTCCCCTCGACGATCGCCGCCACGCAGGGGGCCCGCCCCGAGCAGGCCGGGCTCGCCTCCGGGCTCGTGAACACGTCGCGTCAGGTCGGCGGCGCGGTCGGGATCGCGCTCCTGATCTCGCTCGCGTCGCAGCGGACGAGCAACCTGATCGGCGACAACCGCTCGGTGCTCGGCGCCGTCACCGACGGCTTCCGGCTCGCCTACCTCGTCGGCGCCGGGCTCTGCGTCGCGGCGGCGGCGTGCGCCCGTCTGCTGCTCGCCGACACGGCGGCTCCGCGGTCGCGCTCGCGGCTCGCCGCGGCGGTGGCGGTGGTGCTGGCGGCGTTCGTCGCGGCCGACTTCGGCTTCGCCGGCGGTGCCGGCAGGCCGATCGGGGCGTTCACGACCCGCGGCACGTACGCGTTCGTCTCGGCGCCGGCGCTGCATCCGCCGAAGATCGAGCTCGACGCGGCCGCCGCCCCGGCCGCGCTCTCGCCCGGCTACGTCCTGACCGCGAACTTCTTCGACCTCACGAACGGCCCGATCGCCGGCCAGAGCGGGCCGATGATCCTCGACCGGCGGCTCCGCCCGGTGTGGTTCCGCCCGGTGCCGGAGGACGTGGTCGCCTCGAACCTCAGCGTGCAGACCTACCGGGGCGAGCCGGTGCTCGCGTGGTGGCAGGGCGTCGTGACGAGCACCGGCCAGATCGAGAGCGGCGAGATCGTCGTCGTCGACCGCCGCTACCGCACCGTCGCCACGCTGCACGGGACCGGCGGCTGGATCATCACGCTGCACGACCTCGCGATCCGCGGCGACCGCATCTGGGTGACCGCCAACCGCAACGTGCCGATGAACCTGACGAAGTGGGGCGGCGCGAACAACGGCGCCCTCGTCGACTCGGCGGTCCAGGCCTACAGCCTCTCGACCGGCAAGCTCCTCTACAGCTGGGACGCGTTCGACCACATCCCGCTCTCCGACTCGCACGCGCTGCCGCCGGCGAACGGGTTCCCGTGGGACGCCTACCACGTCAACTCGCTTCAGCTGGAGGGGGACGGCAGGCTGCTCGTCTCCATGCGCGACACGTGGGCCGCCTACCAGGTCGACCTGCGCAGCGGGCGGATCCTGTGGACGCTCGGCGGCCGGCACTCGACGTTCCGCTTCGGCCCGAACGCCGACTTCCAGTGGCAGCACGACGTCGTCGCCCGCCCGGGCGGCGAGGTGACGCTGTTCGACGACCACTGCTGCCAGGCGACCGGCGCGGGCGACTACCTCTCGCCGGAGGGTCCGTCGCGCGGCCTCGTGCTGCGGCTCGACCTGGCGGCGAGGACGGCCCGCCTCGTGCGCGAGTACCGCCACGACGGCGACCTGCACGCCGCCTACATGGGGAGCTTCCAGCAGGCGGCGCGCGGCAACGTCGTCGTCGGCTGGGGCGCCGAGCCGTACATCTCCGAGTACACGCCGGACGGCCGCGTGCTGCTCGACGGCAAGCTGCCGAGCCCCGACCTCACCTACCGCGCCGTCGTCGAGCCGTGGGTCGGCGTCCCGCACTCACCGCCCGCCGCCGCCGTCCGCGGCCGGACCGTCTACGCGAGCTGGAACGGCTCCACGGAGCTCGCCTCCTGGCGCGTGCTCGCCGGCGGCACGGTCGTCGCGCGGCGGCCGAAGACGGGCTTCGAGACGTCGATCCGCCTGCCGCGCGCCTATCGCGCCGTCCGCGTGCAGGCGCTCGACCGCGCGGGCCGCGTGCTCGCGACGGCCGTCGCTCAGCGGTAGGCGTTCGGGTGGTTGAAGGCCTCGAGCGCCTCGGAGCGGGGGACGCGCGCGCTGAACGCCTCGCCGGTGCGCTCGTCCGTGTAGCTCACGACGACCTCGTCGCTCACCTCGAGCCAGTGGAGGGTCACGACGACGCCGTTGCAGGCGCGGTGCGCGAGCTCGCGGGCGTTGCCGGTGAAGAGGTCGGTGGTCATGACGGGACTGTCGGCCCTGGGCGGAACCCGAACATCGGGGAAACCCGCAGTTCGCATCGGTGCGCGCGCGGGTTGCTGCTTGAATGCGCCGCGCGGGCGGTTAGCTCAGCTGGGAGAGCACCTGCCTTACACGCAGGGGGTCGCAGGTTCGAGCCCTGCACCGCCCATCGTCGTTCGCGCCTCCGTGCAGCGGTTTCGCTGCCGGAGAGGCGGAGACGGCGTTGTGCGACCGCCGATTCAGGCGCTGCCTGGTCAGCTTCGAGCGGGCGCGCGAGCATCGACGAGATCGTCGATCAGAGCGAAGTCCTTGGCATTGAGCGTCAGGAGCGGAACGTTGTGCACATTCGCGGTGGCCGCGATCACGAGGTCGAGAGCTCGTCGCCGTGGCTTTCCGCCGCGGCTGACCACGGCCGCGGCAAGCCTTCCCCACTCGCGCGCGACCGCCGCATCCACAGGAAGCGGATCGAAGGTTGCCTCGATGACTCCAAGTCGTTGCGATCGTCGGGCCCGTTCGTCCTCCTCTTCGGCAACGAGAACGCCGAAGTGAAGCTCCGCGAGCGACGCTGAGCTGATCGCCCCTTCGAGGTCGCCGGGGCTCTCTGCGCCGATCAAGACGGACGTGTCGAGGAGCGCGCGCACCTACTCGACGAACGGGTCCACGATCGCACCGGGAAGGCGCGCCAGATCGGCGTCGAGCGTCGCGGGACTCGGGGTCTGCCAGACGCGCTGCAGCGCCGGACCCCGCACCCACTGACGTGGCCGCACCGGTCCAAGGCGCGCGACCGGACGGCCGGAGACGGTGACGGTGAACTCCTCACCCGCCTCGGCCCGCCGCAGCACCTCGCCGACGTTGTTCCGCAACTCCTTCTGTGGGATCGTGGCCACGCGGACAAGGTAGCAGTTCTGCTACCAGCCCGACCGGAGCCTCAGACCGGGTGCAGCTGCAGGCATTCCGCGGCCGGGCGCGAAGCTCTTAACACCCACCTCAAAGCGGCTCGCTACCGTCGGTCCGAGCTCGCCCAGCTTCGACCTCGAGGAGGAGGATTGCCCGTGCTGCTGAAAGCCGCCCGCCCGACCCTGCTCGCGCTCGCCGTCGTGTCGGCCGCCGTCTTCGCCGGCCGCGTCAGCGCCGCATCCCAGATGCCGATCGGCTTCTACGACGACATCTCGTTCCGCTGGTCGCCCGACCGGCAGGCGAATCTCGACCGCGCTGCGGCAGCCGGCGGCTCGATCATCCACACCACCGCGTCCTGGCCGGCGATCGCGCCGACGAAGCCCGCCGACCCGTCGAACGGCGACGACCCGGCCTACCACCTGAACGACATCGACGAGCTCGTCGCCAACGCGACCACGCGCGGCATGCGCGTGATGATCGACATCAACGGCACGCCCAAGTGGGCGAACGGCGGCGCCGCGCCGAACCGGATGCCGAAGAACCTCGCCGACCTCACCACCTTCGCCCGGATGCTCGCCACCCGCTACAACGGCCACAACGGGCACGGCTCCGTCTCGCTCTACTCGGTGTGGAACGAGCCGAACCTCGGCCTCTTCCTGATGCCGCAGTTCTCCGGCAAGACGATCGTCGGCCCGGCCAACTACGGCAAGCTCTTCAAGGCCGCCTACGCCGGCATCAAGGCCGGCAACCCGCTCGCCAAGGTCGCGATCGGCGAGACGTCCGCCCGCGGCCGCGACAAGCCGCTCGGCGGCACGTCCGCGACGGTCGCGCCCGCGACCTTCGCCCGCCTGCTCGCGAAGACCCCCGGCCTTCGCTTCGACGCCTGGGCGCACCACCCGTACCCGACGTCGCCGAACCTGCCGCCGCTGCAGAAGGTCCGCTACCCGAACGTCACCCTCTCGACGCTGCCGCAGTTCGAGCAGGACCTGAAGAAGTGGTACCACCGCACCGTTCCGATCTGGATCACCGAGTACGGCCACGAGACCAAGCCCGGCGAGCCGCACGGCGTCACGAACGCCGTGCAGGCCAGCTACGCGAAGCAGGCCCTCCAGATCGCCCAGAAGGACCCGAACGTGCAGATGTTCATCTGGTTCACGTTCCGCGACTCGTCCGGCAACCCGTGGCAGAGCGGGCTCGAGTCGCCGTCGGGCGCGCCGAAGCCGTCCTACTCGGCGTTCGGGTCGCTCGCCCGCTCGATCGACGGCCAGATCCAGAGCATCCGCGCCGGCGCCTCGCCCGCCGTGAAGCTCTACTTCCCGCTCCTCTACCTCTACCAGGGGCCCGGCGGGACGATCGGCATGACCTACACGGTCAGCAACAAGAATCGCGTGATCGCCACGCAGCAGCCCGTCGCCACGTTCCTCGGCGACGAGTCGGTGACCGTGCCGCTCGCCTTCAAGGCCGTCAAGGGTCAGGTGTACACGGTGCACGTCGTCGCCAACGAGGTGAACGGGCACACCGAGGTCGAGACCGCGACCCTGGTCGCGTCCTAGTCTGCCGCGGCGCTGCGGGCTGCCGTCACGGGGCCCGCAGCTGCCGCAGCACGAGCCCGACCGCGGCCACCGCGGCGGCGACGCCGGCGGCGGCGACGACGAGGCCCGACGACGCCGCCACGGCCGCGACGCCGAGCAGCACGAAGCCGACGAGCGCCGCGGCCGAGACGAGCACCGCCGTCGTCAGCGCGCGCCGCCGAAGCAGCGATCCCTCGACTGCGATCCGCGGGTCGTCGCCCGCCGACCAGAAGCCGAGCTCGCCGGCGAGCAGCAGCCCCGCGCCGGCGAGCGCCGCCCAGCCGTCGACGACGTGCACGCCGGCGCGGGTCGCGGCATAGCCGCCGCCGGCCGCCGCGAGCGCCCAGGGCACGAGCCGCGGCTGCCGCAGCAGCACCGCCGCCGCGAGCAGCCCGATCCCGGCCCCGCCGCCGGCGACGGCGGCCGGGCGCAGCGCCGGCCGCGACGCGAGCAGCGCGTACGCCGCCACGGCGCCGAGCGACGCCAGCGCGGCGCCCCCGGCGATCAGACGCGGGCGAGACGCGCGTGGCGCCTGAATGCCCTCACCTCCTCGAGCGCCCCCTGCAGCGGCACGCCGGGCCGCCATTCCGTCACGGCGACCCCCGCCTGCTGCAGGCGGTGGCGGAGCGCGTCGCGGCGCAGCGCCCAGATGTCGTAGGCGAGCGCGTCGAGCCCCGACGCCGGCCGCGGCGTGAACGGGATCGGAGAGACGTCGAGGACGGCCAGGTCGAAGCCGCGCGCGCGCAGGTCGAGCAGCGCCCCGACGCTGCGCTCGTCGAGCAGCGGCGACAGCGCCAGCACGAGCGCGCTCGGCGGCAGCGTGCGCCTTGGCAGCACCTGCAGGTCGCGCCAGTAGTAGGAGAGCACGATCTCGGTGTCGATCAGCGCGTCGACGATCCGGTACAGCTGCACGACTCCGGTGCCGGGGACGAGCCAGCGTAGGATCCCGCCGAACCCGATCAGCCCGACACGGTCACGGCGGCCGACGTACGCGTCGGCGAGTGCCGCCGTCGCGCGCACCGCGAGGTCGAGCGTGCTCGTGCGGTCGAGCCGCGCCTCCGCGAACGAGTCGACGAACAGGATCACGTCGGTGTTCCGCTCCGGATGGCTCTCGTTCACCCACAGCTCGCCGCGCTTCGCGCTCGCCCGCCAGTTGACGCGCCGCACCGCGTCGCCGGGGGCGAACGGACGCAGGTCGGCGAACTCGATCCCCTCGCCGCGGCGGCGCGACACCTCGTTGCCCGCGTACAGCTGGGTTTCGCGCGGCGGCAGCGCGCGGCGAAGCGCCGCCTCGCGTGGATACACGCGCAGCTCGGGCGCGCCCGGGAGCACCGCCTCCCAGGTGACGAGCCCGAGCGGGCCGGCCGCGCGCACGTGCAGCGGCGCGAGCCGGTGGCCGCCCCAGCGGTCGAGCCGCAGCCGGAGCGCCAGCTCGCGCCGCTCGCCGCGCGCAAGCCGCAGCGAGACCGGATTGCGGCCGTCCACGAGGACGACCTCGGCGGGAAGGCGCAGGTAGACGTCGAGCCGCTCGACCGCGGGGCCCGCGGCGAGCGCGATCGTCGCCTCGACCTCGTCGTCCTCGAACGCACGCACCGAGCCGAGCCGGACGCGCGCCTGCAGGCGCGGCCGCTGCACGAGCAGGAGGCCGGCGGCGAGGGCGACCAGGAACGGCGCCGTCAGCGCGACGAGCTCGGGGCGGCCGGTGACGAGCGCCGCGAGCAGCCCGGTCGCGGACAGCACCGCGTAGCCGCGCAGCTTCGGGGAGGCGGCCGCGTTCACGCGGTCGGCGCCGCGAGATCCTCGGCGGCCGGCGTCGGCACGGCGGCGAGCCGCTCGCGCACGATCTCCTCGGGCGAGATCCGCTGCACCCAGAGCTCGGGCTTCAGCGTCAGCCGGTGCGCGAGCGCGGGCACCGCGACCGCTTTGACGTCGTCTGGGGTGACGAAGTCACGGCCTTCGAGGGCGGCGCGGCAGCGCGACAGCTTGAGCAGCGCGAGCGAGCCGCGAGGCGACGCGCCGACCTGGATCGACTGCGCCTCCCGCGTCGCGGCGACGACGTCGACCATGTACAGGCCGACCGCCTCCGACACGAAGACGCGCTCGCACGCCTGCTGCATGCCGAGCAGCGTCTCGCGGTCGACGAGCGCCTGCAGCATCACGTCGTCATGGCCGCGCTCGGCGCGGCTCGCGAGCATGCGCCACTCGTCCTCCCGGCCCGGATAGCCCACCGACATCCGCAGCAGGAAGCGGTCGAGCTGCGCCTCCGGCAGCGGGTAGGTGCCCTCGTACTCGATCGGGTTCTGCGTGGCGAGGACGAGGAACGGCGGCCCGAGCCGCCGCGTGCGGCCCTCGCTCGTCACCTGGCGCTCCTGCATCGCCTCGAGCAGCGCGGCCTGCGTCTTCGGCGGGGCGCGGTTGATCTCGTCGGCCAGCAGCAGGTTGGCGAAGATCGGCCCGGGGCGGAACTCGAAGTCGCCCTCGCGCTGGTTGAAGATCGACGAGCCGGTCACGTCCGACGGCATCAGGTCGGGCGTGAACTGGATGCGCGAGAACGCGAGCGACGTCACCTGCGCGAACGAGCGCGCCATCAGCGTCTTCGCGAGACCCGGGTAGTCCTCGACGAGCACGTGGCCGTCGGCCAGCAGCCCGAGCAGCATCAGCTCGAGCGCCTCGCGCTTCCCGACCACCGCGCGCTCGACCTCGTCGAGCACGCGCGCGCACAGCCGGCCGACCTCGTCGAGCTCCATCGCGTGCATTACATCGACTCCAGCTCGTCGACGAGCGCGCGCAGGTCGTCCTCCCGGATCCC
This sequence comes from Gaiellaceae bacterium, assembly GCA_035651295.1. GTDB lineage: Bacteria > Actinomycetota > Thermoleophilia > Gaiellales > Gaiellaceae > PALSA-600. Next base: position 18,219 of record DASRGA010000042.1, read on the forward strand.
CGGCGCGAACCGGTCCTCGGGCGGCTCGCGGTCGGGCCGCAGCAGCTCCCACCAGCGGCCGACCGTCGCGGGCGAGATGCGGCGGCCGCGCCGCCCCAGCCGCACGGCGGCGATCTCGCGCAGCTGCGGCAGCAGCTTCGCGTGCAGGTCGTGCGAGGTGGCGACGGCGAGCGTCACCTCCCGCTCCAGCCGCGCGAGCTGCGCCGGCCGCGCGGGCGGCTGCTCGGCGGTCGCCGCGAGCGCGGCGTCGAGCTCCGAGCGGCGCCCGCCCGGCAGCCGGCCGGTTGCGGCGGAGACGAGAGCGGTCATGACGAGCGCGCCGGCGGCGAGCGCCCAGGCGCGGGCGACCACGGCGTGGAGACCCGGCTGCGCGACGAACACCGCCGCGGCCGCGGTCGTCGCGATCACGAGCAGCACCGCGAGGTCGAGCGCGTGGCGGCGGCCGCTCATGCCGGCGCCGGCCGCAGGTCGTCGCGCAGCGCGCGCAGCGCCGAGATCGCCTCGCGCTTCATCGGCGCGTCGATGTCGTGGCTCGAGAACTTGGCGCGCTCGAACAGCGACGTCAGCCGTGCGACCGAGTCGCCGTTCGCGGTCAGCTCGAGCAGTACGCGGCGCAGGTACTCGAGCGCCGTCTCGCTCGGCGCCCGCCGCACTCCGCTGCGCTCCAGCACGCCCTCCATCCGGGCGTAGGCGGCGATCACCGCACGACGGGCGTCGGGCTCCGCCTCGAGGTCGTCGATCGCGTCGGAGATCGTCGCCGCGAGCTCGTCTGCGACATTCGCGCCGGCGGGGCCGGCGGGCACGAGGGCCGGCCGTCGCCGGTACGACCACCACGCCGCGACGGCGCAGGCGGCGAGCAGGCCGATCGTCGCCCAGAGCACCGGCCACTGGAACGTCGGCGTGTACGGCCGCGCGTGCCCGCCGCCTCCGCCGCCCCCGCCGTCCCCGGCGGGCGCGAAGAGCTGCTGCAGGTCCGGCAGCCGGCCGTGGCGGCGGAGGTACGACCAGCCGACCACGGCGGCCAGGACGACGGCGAGCACCGCGAAGCTCCGCAGCACGCGCGACTGGAACGCAACGGCGGCGCGCTTCTCCATCCGCTCCTGGTTGAAGAGCGCCCACAGAGCGACCGGGATCATCAGCACGAACACGACGAGGAAGACGCTGAGCGCCCAGCTGACGTACGCGGGCGTCGGCCGCGAGGTGGAGGCGTGGCCGACGCCGTCGCGGCTCGCGAGCGCGACGATGCCGAGGAGCACCACGAGCGCCACCGCCACGGCTGCGAGCCGCGCCGGCCGTGCGTCTCTCCCCGACGCCGGGTCCATCAGTGATTAGACGACCGGCGGCGGCCGCCCGTTAGGCTGCACGCATGGCCGGGCTGGAGGGGAAACGGGCGATCGTCACCGGGGCGTCGAGCGGCATCGGCGAGGCGACGACGCGCGCCCTGCGCGAGGCGGGGGCGGTCGTCTACACCGGCTCGCGCCGCGAGGGCAACCTCGACGTGATGGACCGGGCCTCGTCGGAGCGGTTCGCGGCGGCCGCGCTCGACGCGCTCGGCGGCCTCGAGATCCTCGTCAACAACGCCGGGCTCTCGCGCGGCCGCGACCCCGTGTGGGAGTCGCACGAGGAGGACGAGTTCGAGGTGATCACCACGAACGTGCTCGGATTGATGCGGATGACCCGCCTCTGCGTGCCCGCGCTCATCGAGTCCGGCGCCGGGCACATCGTCAACCTCGGCTCGGTCGCGGGCATCTGGTCGTACGCCAACGGGTCGTCGTACGTCGCCTCGAAGTTCGCGGTGCACGGCTACACCCGCGCGCTGCGCGACGACCTGCTCGGCAAGCCGGTGCGCGTCTCCAACATCGCGCCCGGGCTCGTCGACACGAACTTCTCCAACGTGCGCTTCAAGGGCGACGAGGAGAAGGCGAAGGCCGTCTACTCGACCGTCGCGCTCGGCGGCCCGCTGCACGCCGAGGACGTCGCCGACTGCATCATGTTCGCGCTGACGCGCCCGCCGCACGTGAACATCGACGAGCTCGTCGTGCTGGCGCTCGCCCAGTCGTCGGGCGCCACGATCGTGCGCGACTAGCGCTTGTCCCAGTAGCGGCGCAGTCCGTGCCACGACTGCCAGAAGGGCGCGACCGCGTCGTAGAGATCCGCCTCGTCGCCGGCGTCGGCGCGAGCCGCCGCGACGAACGCCGTCTCGTCGAGGCCGTCACGGACGCGCGCGGCCCAGACGTCCAGCTCGCGGTCGAGCCGGTCGAGGTGCGTGGCCACGTCGGTGTGGACGCCGAAGTGGATCAGCGCCAGCCGTTCGGGGCTGCGTGTGCGGAAGGCGTCCGCGGTCGCGTGCCACGCCTCGACGTCGACGTCGGGCGGCGGTGAAACCGGCAGCACGAACTCCGAGCCGGGCAGGCGCACGCCCGCCGCGTCGCCCGCGAGCACCGTGCCGGCGCGCGCATAGCTGACGTGGTGCGACGCGTGGCCGACGGTCGGGAACGCCTCCCACCCGAGCACGTTCCCGGCGGCCACGCGCACGTTCGCCTCCGGCACCGGTGCTAGCTCGCCCCAGAGCGGGTCGAACATGTCGCCGTACAGCCGCCGCGCCGAGCGCTCGAGCCGCGACGGGTCGACGAGGTGCGGTGCGCCCACCTCCGAGACCCAGACGGTGAGGTGCGGGTGCGCGCGCACGATCGCCCCTGCCGCGCCGGCGTGGTCGAGGTGGATGTGCGAGAGCAGCACGTGCCGGAGCTCCCCGAGGCTCGTCCCGTGCCCGGCGAGACCCGCCTCGAGCGCCGGCAGCGTCGAGGTCGGGCCTGTGTCGAAGAGCGCCGGCCCGTCGTCCGTGTCGACGAGGTACACGCCGATGGCGTGCGGCCGGCCGCCGAACCGGAGGTCGATCGCGCGCAACGAATCCATAACGGCATCTTTGCAAGCCGCTCTCTACCCTCGGCTCCGTGCGTCGATGGCTTCCCCTCGTCGCCGCGGCCGCTCTCCTCGCCGCGCCGCCCGCGGAGGCGATGCTGCGGCCGGTCGGGCCGCTCCCGGGAACCGTCTCGCTCCTCTTCCACTACCGCGCGCACGACGGCGTCGTGCGGCCCGCGGTTCTCCTCCTGCCGGCCGGCTACCACGGGCAGCGCATCCCGCTTGTCATCTCCCCGCACGGGCGCGGCGCCGACGAGTGGTCGAACGAGCTCTACTGGGGCGAGCTGCCCGGCACGGGCGGCTTCGCGGTCGTCAACCCGGCGGGCGAGGGCCGCCGCCTCCACTGGTTCTCGTGGGGCGCACCCGGCGAGATCGCCGACCTGGCGCGCATGCCGGCGATCGTCGAACGCCTCGGCGTGCACGTCGACCGCCGCCGCGTCTACGCGTTCGGCGGCTCGATGGGCGGCCAGGAGACCCTGCTGCTCGTCGCGAAGCATCCGCACCTCCTCGCCGGCGCGGCAGCGTTCGACCCCGCCACCGACATGGCGCGCCGCTACCGCGACTTCGCGGCGCTGCCGGGCGGGTCGACGCTGCAGCGGCTGGCGCGCAGGGAGGTCGGCGGCACGCCGGCGCAGGTGCCGCACGCCTACGCGGTGCGGAGCCCGGATCACTACGCCAGGCAGATCGCCGCGAGCGGTGTCCCGCTTCAGCTGTACTGGAGCTCGCGCGACCGCGTGATCCGCGACCAGCGGCGCGAGACGTATGCGCTCGCACGGACGATCGCCCGCGACCGCCGCGCCGCGCGGCTCTGGGACTTCCACGGCGAGTGGAGCCACACCGCGGAGATGTGGTGGAACAGGCGGCTGCCGCGCGCGCTCGCCCGCTTCGGGCTCCTGCCGTGGCAGGACGTGCCGCCGCGCGGGCTGCTCGTCATCTGAGCGCCTGGTCGAGGTCGGCGAGCAGGTCGTCCGCCGACTCGATCCCGACCGACAGGCGCACGAGGTTCCCCGGCGGCGCGAACGGCGCGCCGGCGGTCGACGCGTGCGTCATCCGGGCGGGATGCTCGATCAGGCTCTCGACGCCGCCGAGCGACTCGGCGAGCTGGAAGATGCGCGTGCGGGCGACGAGGTCGACCGCCTCCTGCTCGGACGGCGCGAGGAAGGAGACCATCGCGCCGAAGTCGCGCATCTGCGCCTTCGCGACCGCGTGGCCCGGATGCGACTCGAGACCCGGCCAGAAGACGCGCTCGACCGCGTCGTGCCCGGCGAGGAACCCGGCGACGCGGCGTGCGTTCTCGCAGTGGCGGTCCATCCGGACGGCGAGCGTCTTCAGCCCGCGGAGCACGAGCCAGGCGTCGAACGGCCCCGGGACGGCGCCGAGTGACTTCTGCAGGAAGAAGAGGCGCTCCGCCAGCGCGTCGTCGCTGCAGGCGACGAAGCCGCCGACGACGTCGCTGTGACCGCCCAGGTACTTCGTCGTCGAGTGCACGACCGCGTCCGCGCCGAGGTCGAGCGGCAGCTGCAGGTACGGCGTCGCGAACGTGTTGTCGACGACGAGCAGCGCGCCCACCGCGTGGGCCGCCGCGGCGGCCTTGCGGATGTCGACGACGTTCAGGAGCGGGTTCGACGGCGTCTCCAGCCACACGAGCTTCACGTCCTCGTCGAGATGCGCGGCCAGGTTGTCGTCCCACTCCGGCGCGGGCACGTACGTGAACCGGTAGCCCTTCGGCTCGTACACCTGCGAGGTCATCCGGTAGACGCCGCCGTACACGTCGGCGATCAGCACGACCCGCTCGCCCGGGTCGACCAGATGCATGAGCGTGGTCGTCGCGCCGATCCCGGAGGAGAACGCGACACCGTGCGCGGCGTTCTCGAGGCTCGCGAGCGCGGCCTGGAGCGCCGTCCGCGTCGGGTTCGCGACGCGCGAGTAGTCGTAGCCCTTGTGCTCCCCGACCGCCTCCTGCACGTAGGTGGAGGTCTGGTAGATCGGCGTGATGATCGCCCCGGTCGCGGGGTCGGGCTCCTGCCCCACGTGGATCGCGCGTGTCTCGAAGTCCATGGCGTGCAGCCTAGAGGTCGGCGCCGAGCCAGCGGGCGAGGCTGCGCAGCGGCCTGTCGAGCGGGGCCGGCTTGACGCCGTCCTCCCACCAGACGCCCTTCACGCGCAGGGTCCGTGTGGTGCGGTCGTGCACCGGCTCGATCCTGCCGACGACGCGGTCGCCGCGCAGGATCGGCAGCACGTAGTAGCCGTAACGGCGCTTCGCGGCCGGCACGTACATCTCGAGCCGGTAGTGGAAGCCCCAGAGCGCCTCGGCGCGGTTGCGGTCGTGCACGAGCCGGTCGAACGGCGAGAGGAACGTGACGCGGCGGCCGACCGGGCCGTCCTCGGCGTCCGGATGCGCGACGAGGCGGCCGCGGCGAAGCTCGATGCCGAGCGAGCGGAAGCGGCGCTCGTCGATCAGCCGCTTCGCCTCGCGCCACGGGATTCGCTCCGTCTCGGGGTACCAGCGCTCGGCGAGATCCCAGACGCGCTGCGTCCCGCGGCGGCCGACGACGGCGACCTCGCCGCGCGCCGCCATGCACTCCAGCATCAGCCCCATCTTGCGCGCACCCCACCAGCGGTGCGCCTCCCGCGTGTGCCCGGCGTGGTCCTCGATCTCACGCGAGAGCAGCGGCCCGCGCCGTTCGAGCGCGCGCAGGATGTGGCGGCGGTAGGAGGCGTGCTCCTTCAGGTGGGCGACGATGCGGCGGTCGAGCGGCCGGTCGGTGCGGCGCATGCGCGCCTTCAGCAGCGGAAGGTCGCCGGCGGGGTAGAGGAACGCGTCCCACTCGACGAGCGCGCGCTCCTCCCAGAGCAGCCGGTCGAGCTCGGCACGGTCGTAGCGCTCGCCGAGCCTGCTCCAGAGGACGAGGTGCTGCGGCGGCGCGACGGTCGAGATCGGGTCGAGCTGCAGGAACCCGAGCCGGCGGACGGTGTCGAGCACGCTCGTCGCCGAGCCGTCGAGGAGCTGCGCGCGGACGGCGATCCGCCGCGCCTCGGCGACGGTCACCTCACGCATGCTCGACGCGCTCGAGGCCGAGCACGCGCGCGAGCCTCTGCGCGGCGCGCTCGAGCTTGGCGCCCACGTTGCCGCGCGCCTTCGGCTCGGGCGTGAAGCGCTTGATCCGCAGCACGCCCTCGGTGCGGTCCGCCTTCAGGTCGGCGCGGCCGAGGAAGCGGTCACCGGCGAGCAGCGGCAGCACGTAGTAGCCGTAGACGCGCTCGGGCTCGCGCTTGTAGACCTCGATCACGTGGCGGAAGCCGAAGACGCGTTCCAGGAGCGGCCGGTCCCAGACGAGGTTGTCGAAGGGGCAGACGAGCACGGGCGGGGCGGGGTCGCCGCCGAGCTCGGTCTCGGGCAGGAGGTAGAACGGCGCGCCGCCGTCGTCGACGTGCACCTCGCGCAGGCGGCCCTCGCCGACGAGCGCGTCCAGGTGGCGGTGCAGCAGCGCCTTGCCGCCCCGCAGCCGCCAGTGCTCGCGGATCGCCGCCTCGGTCAGCGCGCCGCGAGCACGGACGGCGAGCAGCGCGAGCTCGCGGAGCGTCTCCGCCTCGCTCGGGGTCGGCGCGTCGAGATGCTCGCGCGGGATCACGCGCTCCGCGAGGTCGTACCGCCGCTGGAAGCTCTGGCGGCCGGCGATCACGAGCCGGCCGCTGTCCCACAGCGCGTCGAGCACCATCTTCGCCGGCTTCCAGTTCCACATTCCGCCGCGCCCTCGTCCCTCGAAGTCGCGTGAGCCGAGCGGGCCCTCGCTGCGAATGCGTTCGAGGATCGGCTCGACGAGGTCGACGTGGTCGCGGAGCGCCCGGTCGTGCGCGCCCCAGTGGCCGCCGCCCGCCATCACGCGCCGGAAGTGCGGCCACAGCTCGACGGGGAGCAGCGACGCCTCGTGCGCCCAGTACTCGAACAGCCGGCCTTCGCGCAGGAGCCGGGGCACGACGTCCGGGTCGAACCCGCCGACGCGTGCGGAGAGCGTCAGCCGGTGCGCGCGGTCGACGGTCGAGATCGAATCGAGCTGCACCGCCGAGAGCCGTCGCACCTCCGCCTCGACGCCGGCCGCGTCTGCGCGCCGGAAGCGCCCCGCATACCCCTGCGCGGCGACGATCGTGCGCCTGATCGCCGCCAGGCTGGTCGTCTCGCCCGCCGCCCGCATGTCAGTTCTGAACGTATCGGGTCGAGCGCGTCGTCCCGGGTCGGCACTGCGCCCCCGAGCAGCGCGTTGCACTTCGGTCACCCTGGTCTGACCAGGGGACGCGTCCCGGGAGGCCGCGGCCGAAAGGCCTACCGGGCGCTTCGAAGCCCGCCTGCCGAGCACCTGTGGATCGTTTGTTGCACTTCGGTCACCCTGGTCTGACCAGGGGACGCGTCCCGGGAGGCCGCGGCCGTAAGGCCTACGGCGGGGGTTAGCGGGAGTGGGCGAGGTACTCGAGCAGGTCGCTGCGGGTGACGACGCCGATCGGGCGGCCGTGCTCGGCGACGACGACGGCGTTCGTGCCCCCCGTCAGCGCCGTCACGATCTCGTCGACGGACGCGTCCGCCTCGACCGCCTGCAGCGGCCCCTGCATCGCCACCGCCACGTCCTCGCGGAGTGCGTCCGGGTTCTTGAACACGAGGTCGAGCAGCGCCCGGTCCTGGAGCGAGCCGATCACGTCGGCGAGCGTGTCCACCTCGCCGTTCCGGACGACCGGGAGCTGCGAGATCGAGTAGCGCTCCATCACGTCGATCGCCTCCGCCACCTTCTGGTGCGACGAGATCGTCACGAGCGACGGCGTCTCGCCCGGCTTCGCTCGGATCAGCTCGCGCACGGTCGGCGCCGGCGCCGTCCGCTCGAGGAAGCCGTGCTCGATCATCCAGTTGTCGTCCAGGAACTTCGACAGGTAGGAGCGGCCGGAGTCCGGCAGGATCGCGAGCACGCGCGAGTCGGGCCCGAGCTTCGACGCGTAGACGAGCGCGCCCGCGATCGTCGAACCCGACGAGCCGCCGACGAGCAGCCCCTCCTCCCGCGCGAGCCGCCGCGCGGTCAGGAACGACTCGCGGTCGGAGACGCGGATCCACTCGTCGACCACCTTCAGGTCGATCGTCTCCGGCCACGTATCCTTGCCGATCCCCTCGACGAGGTACGGGTGCAGGTCGGCGTCCGACTGCGCGGTGTAGATCGACCCCTCCGGGTCGACGCCGACGATGCGCACGTGCGGCGCGTGCTCCTTGAAGAAGCGGCCGACGCCGCTGATCGTGCCGCCCGTGCCCACCGAGACGACGACCGCGTCGAGCTCGCCGCCGGTCTGCTCGAGGATCTCCGGCCCCGTCGTCTGGTAGTGCGCCTCCGGGTTCGCCATGTTCGAGTACTGGTCGGGCTTGAACCCGCCGGGAATCTCCTCGGCCAGCCGCGACGAGACGGAGTAGTACGACTCCGGCGAGTCGTGGTCGACCGCGGTCGGCGTGATCACGACCTCCGCGCCGTAGCCGCGCAGCATCGAGATCTTCTCCTGGCTCATCTTGTCCGGCATCACGAAGATGCAGCGGTACCCCTTGCGCGCCGCGGCGATCGCGAGCCCGACGCCGGTGTTGCCGGAGGTCGGCTCGACGATCGTGCCGCCCGGCCGGAGCCTGCCGTCGCGCTCGGCTGCTTCGATCATCGCGATCCCGATCCGGTCCTTGTTCGACCCGCCCGGGTTCAGGAACTCGAGCTTCGCGACGATCTCGCCGGGCACGTCGGCCGAGATGCGGTCGAGGCGGACGACCGGGGTGCCGCCGATCAGGTCGAGGATCGTCGGGAACTGTCTCGCCATCGGATCGGAAGCCTACCGCCGGGCCGGGCGTTGACCCACGGTGGAGATCCCCGGAAAACGACGCGAGGAGGCGGATGACGATGAGGATCACCGTGATCGGGCGCGGCAACGTCGGCGGCGGGCTGGCGGCGAAATGGCGCGCCAGGGGCCACGAGGTGCGGGAGCTCGGCCGGGACGGCGGCGACGCCTCCGACGCGGACGTGCTCCTCGTCGCCGTGCCGGGCGGCGCGATCGCGGACGCGCTCGGCAGGGTGAGCGGCGCCGCGGGCAAGCCGACGATCGACGCCACGAACGCGTTCGGCGGCCGCAACGAGCGCTTCCCGTCGCTCGCGCACGAGGTGAAGTCGATCGTCGGCGGGCCGACCGCGAAGTCGTTCAACCTCAACTTCGCGCGGATCTACGACCGCGTCGAGTCCGAGCCGACGCCGCCCGGGAACATCTACGCCGCCGACGACGAGGCCCGCGAGGTGACGGAGCGGCTGATCCGCGACGCCGGCTTCGAGCCCGTCTACGCCGGCAGCCTCGACAACGCCAGGCTCGTCGAGGACGGCCTCGGCCTGCTCTTCGCGATCAGCCAGTCCGGGCTCGGCCCGTGCTTCTACCGCTACAGCCCGCCCGCCGTGGCGCCTTCGACCTGAGCGAGCTCGGCCGGCCGCACGAGCGCCGCCGTCGCGCCGAGCGCCGCCACCGAGACGCCGACCGTCACCCAGAACGCCCACTGCGACCCGGATGTGAACGCCGCCGGGAAGCCGTGGGTGCGCACGAGATGGTTGAAGTGCGAGATCGACACCGACGAGGTAACGGCGACGCCGATCGCGCCGCCGATCTGCTGGGCGGTGTTGATCAGGCCCGACGCGAGCCCGGCCTCGTGCGCCTCGACGCCGGCGAGCGCCGCGATCGACACCGGGATGAACGTGAACGGCAGCGCGAACCCGACGAGCAGGTAGCCGGGCAGCAGGTCGGACACGTACGACGCGTGCACCGGAAGCCGCGTGTACCAAACCATCCCGGCGGTCATCGCGAGAAAGCCGATCAGCAGCACCGGCTTGGCGCCGATCCGCGTCGTCAGCGCCTGCGCGAGCCCGGCCCAGAGGACGGCGGTGCCCGCGGTGGCGACGAACGTGAGGCCGGTCTTCAGCGCCGACCAGCCGAGCACGTTCTGCACGTAGAGCGTGAGGACGAAGAAGTTCGCGAACGTGATCGCGCCGAGCAGCAGCCCGGCCACGTTCGCGCCGGCGACGGTGCTGACGCGGAAGATGCGGAACGGCATCAGCGGGTCGCGCGCGCGGGACTCGACGACGAGGAACGCCGCGAGCAGCACGACCGCGATCACGAGCCGCGTCAGCGTCCAGGACGACGACCAGCCGTGCGACGGCGCGTTCGACACCGCGTACACGAGCAGCCCCAGCCCGGCGGTGACCGTGACGGCGCCGCCCACGTCCGGCGTCGTCCGGCGCCCGGAGCGGCTCTCGCGGACGAAGCGCGGCGCGAGCGCGAACGCGGCGACGCCGACGGGGACGTTGACGAAGAAGATCCACTCCCAGCCGAGGTACTTCGTCAGGACGCCGCCGGCGAGCACGCCGACCGCGGCCCCCGAGCCGCCCATCGCACCCCAGATCCCGAGCGCCTTGTTCCGTTCCGCGCCCTCCTCGAACGTGGTCGTGACGATCGAGAGGGCGGCGGGCGAGATGATCGCGGCGCCCAGCCCCTGCACGGCGCGCGAGGCGACGAGCACGCCGGACGTCCACGCGAGCCCGCAGACGAAGGAGGCCGCGGTGAAGAGCACGACGCCCGCGAGGAACACGCGCCGGCGCCCGGCCAGGTCGGCCGCGCGCCCGCCGAGCAGCAGGAAGCCGCCGAACGCGATCGCGTACGCCGTGATCACCCACTGCAGGTTGTCGCGCGAGAAGTGCAGCGACCGCCCGATCGAGGGCAGCGCGACGTTGACGATCGACACGTCGAGGACGGTCATGAAGAACGCGGCGCAGACGATCGTGAGCGCCCACCAGCGACGCGGATCCGGCTCGGACATCGCTCCCTCCTCTCTCGACTGTCGTTCTCGCCGGAAGCCTAATGGCGGAAGTGCCGGCGGCCGGTCAGCACCATCGCCGCGCCGGCGTCGCGCACCGCGGCCGCGACCTCCTCGTCCCGCTTCGAGCCGCCCGGCTGGATCAGCGCCGTCACGCCCGCCTGGAGGGCGAGCTGCGGCCCGTCGGCGAACGGGAAGAACGCGTCGCTCGCCAGCACGGCGCCGTGCAGGTCGTGCCCGTGCTCGCGTGCCTTCTCGACCGCGATCCGCACCGCGTCCACGCGGCTCATCTGGCCCGCGCCGACGCCGATCGTGCGCAGGTCGCGGGCGATCACGATCGCGTTCGACGAGGCGTGCTTGCACACCCGCCACGCGAAGAGCAGGTCGCCCCACTGCTCCTCGCTCAGCTCGGCGCCGGTCACCTCCATCGACTCGCGGTAGTCGATGTCGCCGTCGCGCTCCTGCACGAGCAGCCCGCCGAGCACGCGCTTCAGGTCGCGCTCGCCCGGCGTCTCGGAGCGGCGCTCGCGGTCCCAGAGGATCCGCAGGCCGGTGCGCTCGCGCAGGACGTCGAGCGCGCCCTGGCTGTAGCCCGGCGCGTGGAGCACCTCGACGAAGTGCTCGCCGATCAGGCCGCCGAGGTCGTCGCCGACCTCGCGGTTCAGCATCGCGACGCAGCCGTAGGCCGACACGGGGTCGGCGGCGAGCGCGCGCTCCCACGCCTCCTCGATCGTCGCGGCCATCGCGACGCCGCACGGGTTCGCGTGCTTGACGATCACCGCGGCCGGCAGCGTGAACTCGCGCAGGATCCGCCGGGCGCCCTCGAGGTCGGCGAGGTTGTTGTACGAGAGCTCCTTGCCGCCGAGCTGCTCGACCTCGGAGAGCAGGTGCCGCCGCGAGCCGAGCTCGCGGTAGTAGGCGGCCGCCTGGTGCGGGTTCTCGCCGTACGACAGGTCGGCGACCTTCCGGAACGCGAGCGTCAGCTGGTCGGGGAACGGCTCCGTCTCGGCGAACCAGTTCGCGATCGACGCCTCGTAGGCGGCGGTCGTCGCGAACGCCTCGCGCGCGAGGCGGCGCCGCGTGTCGAGCGTGAGCTCGCCGAGCAGCCGCAGCTCGGCGAGCACCGCCTCGTACTGGTCCGGCCGCGAGACCGCGGCGACGTGCGCGAAGTTCTTGGCCGCCGCCCGCAGCATCGACGGGCCGCCGACGTCGATCAGCTCGATCGCCTCCGCCTCGGTCGTCTCGCGCCTGGCGATCGCCGACGTGAACGGGTAGAGGTTGACGCACACGAGGTCGATCGGCTCGATGCCGTGCTCGGCGAGCGCGGCCCGGTCCTCCTCGAGCTCCCGCCGCGCCAGGATGCCCGCGTGGATGCGGGGGTGGAGCGTCTTCACGCGCCCGCCTAGCAGCTCCGGCGCCTCGGTCACCTCCTCGACCCGCGTCACCGGCAGGCCGAGCACGGTCAGGTGGGCGGCGGTGCCGCCCGACGAGACGAGCTCCCAGCCGAGCTCGTGCAGGCCGGCGGCGAGCGTCTCGACGCCCGCCTTGTCGTGGACGGAGATCAGCGCGCGTGGCACAGGGTCCTCACCACCTCCGGGAGCAGTCGGTGCTCGGCTTCGTGGATCCGCGCGGCGAGCGTCGCGCGTGGTTCGACCGCGACCTCGACCTGGGCGAGCACCGGGCCGGTGTCGAGCCCTTCATCGACCCGGTGGACGGTGACTCCGGTCGTGTGCACGCCGGCGGCGAGCGCGTCGTCGATCGCGTGCGCGCCGGGGAAGTCGGGCAGCAGGGACGGATGGACGTTCACGATCCGGTCGGGGAACCGCCGCAGGAACGGCGGCGTCAGCAGGTGCATGTAGCCGGCGAGCACGACCAGCTCGACGCCGTGCTCCTCGAGCCACGTCGCCATCACGAGGTCGCGCTCCTCGCGGTCGGCGTGGCAGTCGAGCGAGAACGTTGCAGTCGGGATCCCGGCGGCGCGCGCCCGGACGAGCGCGTAGGCGTCCTTGCGGTTCGACGCGACGGCCGACACCGGCAGCCCCTCGTCGAGCAGCGCCTGCAGGTTCGTGCCGTTGCCGGAGACGAGCACGCCGATCATGCGACACGCCCGATCACGAGCTCGCCGGGATGCGGCTCGGCGACGACGGCGCACCAGCCGATGCCGAGGTTGAACACGCGGCGCAGCTCCTCCTCGTCCACGTGGCGTGCGAGCCAGCCGAACACCGGCGGGCGCTCCCACGCGTCCCAGTCGAGCTCGACCGTGCGGCCCGGCGGCAGGATCCGCTCGAGGTTGCCGGCGATGCCGCCGCCGGTGACGTGCGCGAAGCCCTTCGCGCGCCCGCGCAGCGAGCGCGCCACGTCGAGGTAGAGCCGCGTCGGCGCGAGCAGGTCGGGGCCGTCGTAGTCCTCGTCCTCGAGCACGCGGCGCACGAGCGTGAAGCCGTTCGCGTGCACGCCGGCGGACGGGAAGCCGAGCACCGCGTCGCCGGCCGCGATCGTGCTGCCGTCGACCAGCTCGTCGCGCCGGACGACGCCGACGCAGGTGCCGGCGAAGTCGAGCTCGCCCTCCGCGTAGATGCCGGGCAGCTCGGCGGTCTCGCCGCCGACGAGCGCGATGCCCGCCGTCCGGCAGACCTCGGCCGCGCCCTCGACCAGCTCGGCGACCTCGTCGAGCCTGATGCGGTTCGCGGCGACGTAGTCGAGCAGCATGAGCGGCTCGGCGCCGCAGGTGGCGACGTCGTTCGCGCAGTGGGCGGCGAGGTCGGCGCCGCAGTCGCGCAGGTGGCCGCGCCGCCGCGCGAGCACGAGCTTCGTGCCGACGCCGTCGGTCGACGCGGCAAGCAGCCGCTCGCCGTCGAGCGGGTGCAGGCCGGCGAAGGCCCCGAAGCCGCGCGCGCCCGTCGACTCGACGGCCGAGCGCAGCCGCTCGACCACCGATCCCGCGGTGGCGAGGGAGACTCCGGCCGCCTCGTAGCTTCGCTCGTCGTCCAGGCGTGCCAGTCTAGGGCGGTCGCCGGTCAGGCGAAGCGCTCGGCGTTCAGCTCGGGCCGGCCCTCGGGGCCGCCGGGGACGAAGCGGACGAGCGTGCCGCCGACCTCGACGCCGTGGCCGTCGAGCGGCAGCGAGAGGATGTCGGCGAGCGCGGTCGCCTTGACGCCCGGGTCGTCGGCGCGGAGGACGAGCTCGGTCAGCCGGAACCGCTCGCGCTCGGCGAGCAGCTCGTCGATCCACTCCCGGGGCGGGTGCACCTCGAGGCGGTAGCCGGCGTTCGTGGCGACGAACGTCCGGCGGCCGCCGTGCTCCTGAACGCGCAGGTTCCACTGCGCGGCGCGCTCGAGCAGCGCGTGGAAGTCGTCCTCGTCGAGGGCGATGCCGAGGTGGTCGACGCGCGGCACCTTCCAGTGGCCCGGCTGCACGACGACGTTCACGGCCCCGCGCTCGAGCTCGGTCAGCCGCAGCTTGAACCCGTCCCGGTCGAGCCGCTCCCACGAGACGCCGGCCTCGGAGGCGACGTGCTCCTCGCCGATCCGGCCGTAGCGGGCGACCAGCTCGAACCCGAGCTTGCCGACGTAGCGGGCCTCGACGGTGCGCAGCTCCGAGGTCACCAGGTGGTAGTGGAAGAGGTGCACCCCTCTAGTCTTTCAAGCGGCGTGTCGCCCTCGCTCCTCTCACCCTGGAGCTTCGAGCCGCTGCAGATCGTCCCGACGGTCGTCGCGGTCGCGCTCTACCTCCGCCGCTGCCGGACGCTCGCGCGCCAGGGCCGCCCGGTGCGGGCGTTCCGGAAGTGGATGTTCTTCACGGGGATCGGGCTCGTCGTGCTCGCGCTCAACTCGCCGATCGACCATCTCGGCGAGACCGACTTCTTCTTCGCCCACATGACCCAGCACGTCCTGCTCGGCGACCTCGCGCCGCTCTGCTTCGTGCTCGGCCTGAACGGGCGGATCCTGCGGCCGCTGCTCGCGATCCGCCTCGTCGAGCGGCTGCGCGTCCTCTCGCACCCGCTCGTCGCGCTGCCGGCGTGGGCGGTCGACCTCTACGTGTGGCACGTGCCGTTCCTGTACGACGGCGCGCTGCACCACGACTCGGTGCACGCGCTCGAGCACCTCTGCTTCTTCACCTTCGGCTGCCTGATGTGGGAGCCGGTGGTCGAGACGCTGCCGGGGCCGGCGTGGTTCGGGACCGGCATGAAGCTCGGCTACATCGCCGCCGTGCGCCTGATCGAGACGGTGCTCGGCAACGTGTTCATCTGGTCGTCGCACGCCTTCTACGGCGTGTACCGCCACCCGCCGCTGTGGGGGATCACCCCGGTGCACGACCAGAACCTGGGCGGGATCGTGATGATGGCCGAGGGGTCGCTCGTCACCCTGGCCGCGCTCGCGTGGCTCTTCCTGCGGCTGGCGGAGGAGGGGGAGACCCGTCAGCGGCTGCTCGAGCAGGGGCTCGACCCGCGGCAGGTGGCGCGGGCCGTCAGGTACGGGCGGGCCGAGTCGCTGCAGTAGGCGCTTCGAACCGGTGCTTGGCGGCCTCGGCCGGCACGCGGGTCGGGTACTCGTGCGTGAGGCAGGCGCGGCAGAGCGCGTCGGCCGGCCGGCGCGTCGAGGCCTGCAGCCCCTCGAGCGACAGGTAGGCGAGGCTCGTCGCGCCGATCGCGTCCCGCACCTCGGCGACCGTCGAGCCGGCTGCGATCAGCTCGTCCTCGGAGGCGAGGTCGATGCCGTAGAAGCACGGGCCGACGACGGGCGGCGACGAGATGCGCACGTGCACCTCGGCGGCGCCCGCGTCGAACAGCATCTGCACGATCTGCCGCGTGGTCGAGCCGCGCACGATCGAGTCGTCGACGATCACGAGCCGCTTCCCCGCCACCTCCGCGAGCGGGTTGAACTTCATCCGGATGCCCTGCTCGCGCATCCCCTGCTCGGGCTGGATGAACGTGCGGCCGACGTAGCGGTTCTTGATCAGCCCCTCGCTGAACGGGATCCCGGTCGCGCGGGCGAAGCCGATCGCGGCCGGCGTGCCCGAGTCGGGGATCGGCAGCACGAGGTCGGCCTCGACGGGCGCCTCCGCCGCGAGCCGTTCGCCCATGCGGACACGCGCCCCGTGCACCTCGACGCCGGAGAGCCTCGTGTCGGGCCGCGCCAGGTAGAAGAACTCGAAGATGCAGAGCGCGCCGCGCGGCGCGGGCTCGAGCGCCTGCAGCGACTCGACGCCGCCGTCGCCGGCGACGACCAGCTCGCCCGGCCGCACCTCCCGCTCGAACGTGGCGCCGAGGAGGTCGAGCGCGCAGGTCTCGGAGGCCAGCACCGGGTCGTCGCCGAGCCAGCCGAGCACGAGCGGCCGGAAGCCGTGCGCGTCGCGGAACGCGAACAGGCGGCCCTCGGCGAGCCCGACCACCGTCGCCGCCCCCTCCAGCCGGCCCATCGCCGCGGGCAGCGCCTCGAGCAGCGGGCGCTCGTCGTCGGCGACGAGCGCCGCGATCACCTCGGAGTCGGAGGAGGAGCCGAGCGGCTTGCCGAGCGAGGCGCGCAGCTCGCCGGCGTTCACGAGGTTGCCGTTGTGGCCGATCGCGACGGTGCGTGCGCGGCCGTGGTGGACGAGCGGCTGCGAGTTCGCCCAGGCGTTGCCGCCGGTCGTCGAGTAGCGCGTGTGGCCGATCGCGAGCTCGCCGTGGAGGCCCGAGAGGCTGCGCTCGTCGAACACC
>DASRGA010000043.1:0-33532 GCA_035651295.1 Gaiellaceae bacterium
ATCGTCAGGCGGCGGTGGCCGGCCGGCCGCAGACGGCGCGGTGCTCGAGGGCGAGATCGAGCCGGTCGACGCGGATCGACTTGCCGCAGCACTCGCACCGCCCGTAGACGGGGACCTCGCCGTCCTGCCAGCCGGTGTGCAACATCGGCACTCCGCTCTGTCCATTGACATCGGCTGTGGCGTGCATGGACGTGTTCTCGATTCATCCGGCGCCGGCGGCAACCGCGGTTTCTACGTAACGGGGCGCGGGTCAACGCGGGTTCGCCGCCGGCCTCGCTAGAGGATCGTCGTCCGGTTGCGGCCGGCGAGCTTGCTCGCGTACATCGCGCGGTCGGCGCGGCCGACGAGGCTCGCGCGGGTGTCGGCGGCAGCGGCGAGGGTGGCGCCGACCGAGACGGTGACGCCGCGGCGGCGGCCGTCGATCGTGGTCGTCGACGACGCGACCAGACGCCGCACCCGCTCGGAGAGCTGCCCGATCTCGGCCTCGTCCGAGCAGGCGGAGACGAGCATGAACTCCTCGCCGCCCCAGCGGGAGACGAGATCGGACTCGCGGACGGCGCCGGCGATCGAGCGGGCGACCGTGCGCAGCACGCGGTCGCCGGCGGCGTGGCCGAGCTCGTCGTTCAGCGCCTTGAAGTGGTCGATGTCGAGGAAGACGAGGCCGAGCGGCCAGCCGGCCTCCCGGCTCGCCCGAAGCCGCGAGGCCAGCGAGACCTCCGCCGCCCGCCGGTTCATGACACCGGTCAGGCCGTCGGTCGTGGAGAGCCTCTCGAGGCGGTCGATCCGGTCGACGGCGGCACGGTAGGCGCGGTCCTCGTTGAAGATCTCGACCGCGCCGACGACCTCCCCGCTCGGCTCGCGGATCGGCTGGCAGCGAACATGCACCGGCACGCGATGACCGTCCCGGTGGTGGAGGTAGATCTCGGCCTCGGTGCCGCGGCGCTTGGCCATCGCGCTGACGAGCGGGCACGCGGTGAAGCAGAGCTTCCGGCCGGCGTCGTCGACATGGCCGAGCAGGTTGTCGAAGCAGCGCCGCCCCACGACCTCCTCGGCGCCGTAGCCGGAGATCCGTTCGGCGGCCGGATTCCAGTACGTGATCCGCCGGTCGCGGTCGACGTAGTAGACGCCGTCGAACAGGTTCTCCACGATCGTCTCGTGCAGGTCGGACACGACCCGGTCGGCCGGCGGTGAGGCCCGCAGCGCCATGCCGTCACCGTCGGCACGCGGCGCGCCGCGATCGAGCGGGAAAGTACGGACGCTCAGGCGGGCGGAATGCTCTGGGGAAAGCGGAAGAGGCCGTGCGGGTCGACCGTCTTCTTGACCCTCCGCAGGCGCGGCAGGTTCGCGCCGTAGTACGCCGTCTGCCAGTCGGTCAGGTGCGGGTCGATGTAGTTGACGTACGCCTCGCCCGACACGACGGGCCGCAGCAGGGCGCGCGCGCCGTCGACCCACGTGCGCGCCGAGGCGCCCGGCCCTGCGGCGAAGTACTGGATCGAGGCGAGCTGGCCGCGGTGGACGAACGCCGTCGCCGCCGGCGCGACGCGGTTGAGCGCGCCGCCGTAGGCGTCGATCAGCAGCGAGCCGCTCTGCGCGCCCGGCTGCTCCAGCGCCTCGCGGAAGCGCGCAAGCTGCGCCGCCGCCGGCTGCCGCGCGATGTAGTCGGAGGCGCCGGCGAAGCTCTGCGGCACCGGCGCCGCACACTGCGGCAGCGTGTGCGACAGGCAGCCGGCCCAGCGCCGCACGAGGTCGAGCCAGGTCGACGGCGCGACCGTCAGCTTCGCCGCCGGGGGCGTGAGCGACGCGAGCGCGGCCGTCAGGGCGGCGGCGCTGCCGAGGTACTGGCCGAACACCTGCACGGTCGGCGCGCTCGACGGGCCGGCGAGCCGACAGACCGCGCCGAGCGCGTCCGGCTGCTTCGGCGCCCAGGCGAGGTAGCTCGCCACGACCTCCTCGACCTGCGTCCACGGCCACGTGCCGACGAAGTACGCGCCCTGCGACACCGCGTGCGTGCGGAACGCGAACGAGGTCGCGATCCCGAAGTTGCCGCCGCCGCCGCCGCGGCAGGCCCAGAAGAGGTCGGGGTCGTGGTGCGCGTCGACCACCCGCACCTTGCCGTCGGCCGTCACGATCTGCACCGAGAGCAGGTTGTCGGAGGCGAGGCCCCACGCGCGCGAGGCGAGCCCGAAGCCGCCGCCGAGCACGTGCCCTCCGATCCCGACCGTCGGGCACGAGCCCGCCGGGATCGCGGCGCCGTGCGCGTTCAGACGGTCGTAGATGTTCCCGAGCCGCGCGCCGGCGCCGATCGTCGCGCGACCCGGCTTCACCGCGATGCCGGCGAGGCGCGAGAGGTCGACGACGACGCCGGTCGTCGTCGAGTAGCCGGCGTAGCTGTGCCCGCCCGACTTGGCGACGACGTGCTCGCCGTGCGCCGCCGCCCAGTGGACGACCGCGGCGACGTCGTTCGCGTCGAGCGGCTGCACGACGGCAAGCGGACGGATCGACGCGTACGCGCTGTCGAACACCTGACGCGCCGCGTCGTAGCCGGCCGACGCCGGCGTGAGCACCGGCCCGCGGACGGCGGCGCGCAGCGAGGCGAGCTTCGCGCCGCCGCCCGCGCGCGCCAGCGCGGGGAACGCGAGCAGGCCGACACCCGCGGCGGAGCGTCGCAAGAAGGTCGCACGGTCCACGCTCGGCCACGGTACTAGAGGCGGCGGAGAACGCTCTCAAGCACGGCCCTCCAGGTGCCGATGCGATCCACGAAGCGGGCGCGGTGCCACTCACGGCGTCACGACTGCGGCGCGTCCGGAGAGCCCGCCGCGTCCGCTTTGCCTCTACCTCCGGCGGACGATCCGCACGACCTCGTCGCGCGGGAGGGCGCGCACCAGGCGGCCTTCCCGGCCGACCGTGTCCTCCGCCGCCCAGAGCGCGTTCAGCACCGCCTCCTCGGTCGCCTCCACGACCGCCTCGAACAGGGGGTTCAGCTCCCGGTCCGGGTGGGTGCGCGCGGTCGAGGTGGAGAACGCCGCGAAGATCTCGCCGCTGCCATGGTGGCCGACCGAGCCGGTGCGGGCGAGCCCGAGGCCGGCGCGCCGCGCCAGCCGCTCCAGCTGCTTCGCGTCGACCGGCGCGTCCGTCGCGACGACCGCGATGCAGCTGCCGGCGGGCGTCGACCGCCGCTCGCCCGGATCGCCGAGCAGCGGCCCCACCGGGACGCCGTCGACGCGCAGCTGCTCGCGCGTGCCGAAGTTCGCGAGCACGAGCACCCCGACGACGGCCCCGCCGGCGGCGCGGCTCGCCGTGCCGATCCCGCCCTTCCAGTCGAAGCACACCATCCCGGCGCCGGCGCCGACCGCCCCCTCCTCCACGTCGGCGCCCGCGCATGCCACCGCGCGCCCGGCGTCGGCCGCCTCGACGTGCACGTGCCGGGCGTCGCTCAGCCAGCTGTCGTCGCACTCGCCGACGACCGGTATCACCACGTCGTCGACGCCGACGGCGGGGTCCGCGTCGACCGCGACCCGCACGGCGCCGTCGTAGATGCGGCCGACGGCGTGCGTCGAGGTGAGGTAGATCGGCGTGTCGAGCCGCCCCCACTCCCGCAGCTCCAGCGAGCCCGTCAGCTCGCCCGCCCCGTTGAGCACGGCGGTCCCGGCGGGCAGGCCGAGCGACGGCGGCACGATCGCCGTCACCCCCGTGCGCGCGACCGGGTCGTCGCGCCGCACGGTGACGTGGCCGACGAGCACGCCCTCGACGTCGGCGATCGAGTTGCGCGGGCCGGGCGCGAGCCGCCCCGGCGCGATGCCGTCGTCGCGGAGCCGTGGCACCAGCCGAGCCTACTAAGCTCGCGCGGTGCCGCTGCGCCTGCCGTTCACCTGGAGCGACGCCTGCCTGCGCCATGACCCGGCGGGCGAGGTGTGGGTGGGCGTGCGGACACCCGCGACGGAGGTTGCGGCGCGCGCCGAGACGATCCGCGCCGCGCTGCTCGAGGCGGGCGCACGGCAGGTCGACGCCGAGCCGCACGACCTCTCCGCGATCCTCGCCGTCCACGACCCCGAGCTGGTCGCCTACCTGCGCGGCGTGTGGGACGAGTGGGCCGCCGCGGACCTGCCCGGCGACCGGGTCGTGCCGTACATCTTCCCCCACCCCGCGCTGACCGGCGGGCGGCCGGCCGCCGTGCCGGCGGCGGTCTGGGCGCGGGCCGGCGCCTTCACCTACGACACGATGACGCTCGTCGGGCCCGGGACGTGGGAGGCGGCGCGCGCCGCCGCCGACGCGGCGCTGACGGCGGTCGAGCTCGTCGCCGCCGGCGAGCCCGCCGCCTACGCGTGCTGCCGGCCGCCCGGCCACCATGCGCTGCGCGCCGCGTTCGGCGGCTCCTGCTACCTGAACAACGCCGCGATCGCCGCCGAGGCGCTGCGCACGCGACTCGGCGCGCCCGTCGCGGTGGTGGACATCGACGCCCACCACGGCAACGGCACACAGGAGCTGTTCGCGGGGCGAGCCGACGTCCGCACCGCCTCGGTGCACGTCGACCCGGCGGCCGGCTGGTTCCCGCACTTCGTCGGCTTCGCCGGGGAGAGCGGCGAGGCGAACCTCAACCTGCCGCTGCCGCCCGCGAGCGGCGACGGCGCCTGGCTCGCCGCGGTACGCGAGGCGGCCGCGTTCGCGGCGGGGTCGGCCGCGCTCGTCGTCGCGCTCGGCGTCGACGCGGCCGCCGCCGACCCGGAGAGCCCGCTCGAGGTGACCGAAGGCGGCTACCGCGAGGCCGGCCGCATCCTCGGCGCGCTCGGCCTGCCGACGGTGGTCGTGCAGGAAGGCGGCTACGACCTCGCGACGCTCGGTTCGCTCGTCGTCGCGGCGCTCGAAGGGATAGAAACAGCGGCGTGATCGAGGCGACGAGATTCGGCCGGCCGCTCCCCGAGGGCGGGACGATCGGGGTGGCCGCGGCGGCGAGCCCGTACGACGCCCGCTCCGAGCTCGAGCGCGGCGTGGAGTGGTGGGAGTCGCGCGGCTACCGCGTCAAGCTCGCCCCGGGGATCCACGAGCGCGACGACTACGTGGCCGGCGACGCGCGCCGCCGCGCCGGCGACCTGAACGCGCTCTTCGCCGACCCGGAGGTGGACGTCGTCCAGGCGCTGCAGGGCGGCTACGGCTCGGCGCAGACGATCCCGTACCTCGACTTCGACCTGATCGCCGAGCACCCGAAGGCGCTCGTCGGCTACTCCGACATCACCGCGCTGCACACGGCGCTTCTGCAGCGCGCGGGGCTCGCCACCGTCTACGGCGTCGGCCTCGTCGGCGTCGGCGCCAGCGAGACGAGCGCGTTCACCCGCGAGCGGCTCCTACGCGTCCTCCGCGGAGAGGCGACCGGCGAGGTGCCGCGCGACCCCGACGACCCGTACGTGCGCACGCTGCACGGCGGACGCGTCAGCGCCCCGCTCGTCGGCGGCTGTCTCTGGCTGCTGATGCAGACGATGGGGACGCCGTGGGAGCTCGACCTCGACGGCGCGATCTTCTTCTTCGAGGACTACCTCGCGCCGCCCTACTACGTCGACGGCTTCCTGACCCAGCTGCGCCACGCCGGCAAGCTCGACGGCGTCGCCGGCGTCGTCGTCGGCGACATGCAGGGCTGCGACTACGGCGACGCGAGAGCGGTCTCCGAGTGGCGGGCGAGCAGGTCGATCGAGGACGTGCTCGACGAGCACATCGGCGCGCTCGGCGTCCCGGCCGTCTACAAGCTGCCGCTCGGGCACGGGAAGCATCTGGCTTCCCTCCCGCTCGGGGTTCGTTGTACGCTCGACGCCGACGCGCGATCCCTGACGGTCGACCAGTCGCCATTCCGGAGCTGAACGAGGAGGACGAGATGAGGAGAAGGTGGACGGCGGGGGTCGTGGCGGCGTGTGCCGCAGTGTCGGTGTTCGCCGCGGCCGCGAGCGGCACCGGCGCGAAGGCCGGCGGCACGTTCCGGCTCGGGACGAGCTCGCGGATCGACTCGCTCAACCCGTACGTGGCGTTCAACCAGGACGCCTACTCGACCTTCGAGTACATCTACCCCTTCCTCGTCCAGTACGACAGGGCGAACCGCGGGTTCGCGCCCGACTTCGCGCGCTCGTGGTCGACCTCGAAGGACGGGAAGACGTGGACGTTCAAGACCGTCGCCGGCGCGAAGTGGTCGGACGGCCAGCCGCTCACCGCCGCCGACGCGGCGTGGACGATCAACACCGACGTGAAGTACAAGTCGGGCGGCGCGGCGAACGCCGCAGGGCTGATCGCGCACATCACCCGGGCCGACGCGCCCGACGCGACGACGCTCGTCGTGCACTACAGCGCGCCCGTCGGCAACGTGCTCGGACAGTTCCAGCAGCTCGCGATCCTGCCGCAGCACATCTGGAGCAAGTACACCGCGCACAAGGGCGCCGACCTGAAGACGTTCGCGAACAACGCTCCCGTGGTCGGCGCGGGGCCCTTCAACCTCGTCAAGTTCCAGAAGGACCAGATCGCGCTCTTCCAGCGCAACGACTCCTTCTACGGGCCGAAGCCGCAGATCGACGAGTTCGGCCTGCAGATGTTCTCGAACGACGACGCGCTCGTCGCAGCCCTGAAGGCGCACCAGCTCGACGCGATCGAAAGCGTGCCCGCCACCGCGATCAAGACGCTCAGGTCGAGCGGCTTCACGATCTCGGACGTCCCGGGCGTCGACCAGACCGACTTCATCGTCAACTCGAACCCGAAGAAGCCGAAGCACCGCGAGCTGCTCGACCCGCGGGTGAAGACCGCCTTCGACCACGCGATCGACCGCGCACAGATCGTGCGCGTGGTGTTCCTCGGCACCGCCAAGCCGGCGGCGTCGATCATCCCGGCCGCGACAGGCTCCTGGTACAACCCCGCGGTCAAGCCGACCTCGTTCGACCTCGCGCAGGCGAACCGGATCCTCGACGGGCTCGGCTTCAAGCGCGGCTCCGGCGGCATCCGCGTCGCGAACGGCCAGAAGATGTCGTACACGGTGATCACGCCGACCGACCTGGCGAGCGTGAACCGGACGTTCCAGATCATCCAGGCCGACTTCCGCAAGATCGGCGTCCAGCTGACGCAGCGTGCGCTCGATTCCAGCACGGCGTTCGACGCGATCACCGCCCCGAACGGCAAGTACCTGAACTTCGACCTGGCGATGTGGGACTGGGTCGCGCTGATCGACCCGGACTTCATGCTCTCGGTGGTCACCTGCGGCCAGTACAACGGCTGGAGCGACAGCGGGTTCTGCGACAAGCGCTACGACGCCCTCTACTCGAAGCAGCAGCTGACCCCGAACCAGGCGAAGCGGCGGGCGGTCGTCTGGCAGATGCAGGCCTACCTGCAGGCGAAGAAGCCCTACCTGTGGATCGCCACCGAGGACAGCGTGACGGCCTACGCGCCGAGCTGGGCGGGGCTCGTCAACTCCCCACAGGGGCCGTTCAACTCGCTCTCGAAGGTGAGCCTCACGAGCGTGCACCAGACGTAGGCGCCGCGATGCGGGGCGCGGACTACGTCATCAAGCGCGTCGGGTTCGCGATCGTCACCGTCTTCGTGGCGGTGACGATCAACTTCGCGCTGTTCCGGCTCGCGCCCGGCTCGGCGATCACCGACCTCTCCCGGGTCCCGCACGCGACGCCCGAGCTGCGCCTCGCGCTGAAGAAGCAGTTCGGGCTCGACAAGTCGAAAGGCGAGCAGTACGTCATCTACCTCGGGCAGCTCGCGCGCGGGAACCTCGGCGTGTCGTTTGCGAACGAGCAGCCCGTCTGGTCGAACCTCCGGACCGCGCTCGTCAACACGCTCCCGATGGTGTTCCTCGGGACGATCTTCTCGATCGTGATCGGGACGCTGACGGGGGTGATCGCCGCCTGGCGGCGCGGCACGCCGGTCGAGGCGGCGACCGTGACGACCGCGCTCGGCTTCTACTCGATGCCGACGCACTGGCTCGGGCTGATGCTCGTGATCATCTTCGCCGGCGTGCTCCCGACGGGCGGGATGACGAACGAGTTCCTGCTCAACCCGTCCTTCTGGACGCACGTCAAGGACCTCGCGTCGCACATCGCGCTGCCGTCGCTGACGCTCGGGCTCGTGCTCTACGGCGAGTACACGCTGATCGTGCGTTCGGCGATGCTCGAGACGCTCGGCGAGGACTACATCCTCACCGCGCGGGCGAAGGGCCTGCGGCCGTGGCGGATCGTCCGCCAGCACGCCCTCCGCAACGCGATGCTGCCGATCGTGACGCTGATCGCGCTCTCGCTCGGCTACATCGTGGCGGGCGCGATCCTGATCGAGACGGTGTTCTCCTGGCCGGGCATCGGCCGGGCGGTGTACGAGGCGGTGCTGCAGCGCGACTACCCGATGCTGCAGGGCGCCTTCCTCCTGCTGACGATCTCGGTCGTGTTCTTCAACCTCGTCGCCGACCTCCTCTACTTCAAGCTCGACCCGCGGATCACCGAATGAGCGAGGTGGCGGTCGAGGCGGCCGCCGCGCGCGGCGGGGTGATGTGGTCGACGATCCGGCGGCAGCCGTCGGCGACGATCGGCGCGACCGTTCTCGTCGTGATCGCGGTCGCGGCCATCCTGGCTCCGTGGATCGCGCCGTACGGCGTCCACACGCAGGTCGGCCCCGTGTTCGGGCAGCCGTCCTGGAGCCATCCGCTGGGCCTCGACGACGGCGGCATCGACATGGTCACGCTGCTCATGTGGGGCGCCCGTATCTCGCTCGTCGTCGGCTTCGCGGCGACGCTCGTGTCGATGGCGATCGGCGGCTCGGTCGGCGTGCTCGCCGGCTACTTCGGCGGCAGGACCGACACGGTGCTGATGCGCATCACCGACTACTTCATCGTCATCCCCGACGTGCCGCTGATGATCGTGGTCGCGGCGATCTGGGGGCCGAGCCTGTTCCACATCGTGATCGTGATCGGGATCCTGCTCTGGACGGGCACTGCGCGCGTGCTGCGCGCGCAGGTGAAGAGCGTGCGCGAGCGCGTCTACGTGAAGCGCGCCCGCGCGCTCGGCGCCGGGCACACGCGGATCATCCTGCGGCACGTGCTGCCGCAGGTCGCGCCGCTCCTGATCGCGAACACGGTGCTGACCGTCGCCGTCGCGATCTTCGACGAGACCGCGCTCTCGTTCCTCGGGCTCGGCGACCCGAGCCGCACGTCGCTCGGCAAGGTGATCGAGAACGCGTTCCAGCGCGCCGCGATCTCCTCGGGCGCCTGGTGGGCGATCGTGCCGCCCGGGGCGCTCGTGGCGCTGATCATCCTCGCGTGCAGCCTCGTCGGCGGGGCGCTCGAGGACTCGCTCAACCCGCGCCTCCGCGTCGCCCACCTCTCTGCGCGGACGTTCCGGCTGCGGCCGCTCGTCGGCCGCGGAGACGCGCTGTGACCCCCCTCCTGCAGGTCGAGGACCTGCACGTCTGGTTCGACCTCGCAGGCGGCGGCGAGCTGCACGCGGTGCAGGGCGTCGGGTTCACGCTCGAGCCGGGCGAGCGGCTCGGCCTCGTCGGCGAGTCGGGCTGCGGCAAGACGACGACGGCGCTCGCGATGATGGGTCTGCTGCCGTCGAGCGCCAGCGCCGCCGGCCGGATCCTGCTCGACGGCAAGGACGTGCTGGCCGGGGGCGAGGCGACCATGCGGCCGCACCGCTGGGTGGACGTCGCGATCGTCTTCCAGGGCGCGATGAACGCGCTCAACCCGGTGCGGACGGTCGGCGCGCAGATCGAGGAGGCGCTCGAGCTGCACGGCGTCGCGCGCGGCGCGGCGGCCCGGACGCGCGTCGGCGAGCTGCTCGAGTCGGTCGGCATCCCGGCGCAGCGGGCGGGCCGTTTCCCGCACGAGCTCTCGGGCGGGATGCGGCAGCGCGCGGCGATCGCGATGGCCCTCTCGTGCGAGCCGAAGGTGCTGATCGCCGACGAGCCGACCACGGCGCTCGACGTGATGGTGCAGGCGCAGATCCTCGAGCTGCTGGACGCGCTCTGCCGCGACTTCGGGCTCGCCCTCGTGCTCGTCACGCACGACCTGCCCGTCGTCGCGCAGCTCTGCGACAAGGGGGTCGTCATGTACGCGGGCCGCGTCGCCGAGCGGGCGCCCGTCGACGACCTCTACCACCGGCCGCGCCACCCCTACACGCGCCTCCTCTTTGCCGCGACGCCGGACCTCGACGACCTCGAGCAGCCGGTCGCGTCGATCCCGGGTGCGCCGCCGCGGCTCGACCGCCCGCTCGCCGGCTGCCCGTTCCGGCCGCGCTGCGACCGCGCGTTCGACCGCTGCGAGACGGAGACGCCGGCGCTGACCGCGTGGCCCGACGGCAGCGAGGCCGCCTGCCACCTCGACGCGGCGGTGCCGGCGTGACGCAGCCGCTGCTCGAGGTCGACGAGCTCGTCGTGCACTATCCGGTGCCGCGCGGGCTCGTGGGGACCGTGACGCGCAAGCCGCGCGCGACCGTGCACGCGGTCGACGGCGTCACGTTCCGGCTGGAGCCGGGTCAGATGGTCGCGCTCGTCGGCGAGTCGGGCTGCGGCAAGACGTCGACGGCGCAGGCCGTGATGCGCCTCGTCACGGCGAGCGGCGGCGCGATCCGCTTCGAGGGCCGCGACCTCACCTCGGTCGGCGCGCGCGCGCTGCGGCCGCTGCGGCGGCGGATCCAGATGGTCTACCAGGATCCCTACGAGTCGCTCGACCCTCGCCAGCGCGTCCGTCAGGCGGTTGCGGAGCCGCTCGTCATCCACGGCCTCGGCGGCTCGCGCGGCCAGCGCGACGCCCTCGTCCGCGAGGCGCTCGAGCGCGTCGAGCTGACACCGCCCGACCTGTTCCTCGACCGGTTCCCGCACGAGCTGTCCGGCGGCCAGCGCCAGCGGGTCGCGATCGCCGCCGCCCTCGTGCTGCAGCCGGTCCTGCTCGTGGCCGACGAGCCCGTCTCGATGCTCGACGTCTCGGTGCGCGCCGGCGTCCTCTCGCTGCTGGACGGCCTCAAGCGCGACGGCCTCGCGATCCTGATGATCACGCACGACCTGTCGACGGCGGCGCGCTTCGCCGACCGCATCGCGGTGATGTACCTGGGCCGGATCGTCGAGGAGGGGCCGGCGGCGGAGGTCGTGCGGACGCCGCAGCACCCGTACACGAAGGCGCTCCTCTCGGTCGTGCCGCGGCGCGACCCGCGCGAGCGGCACGCGGGGCTCGTGCTGCGCGGCGAGACGCCCGACGCGGTGCGGATCCCCGAGGGCTGCCGCTTCCATCCGCGCTGCCCGATCGCGGTGCCCGCGTGCCGGGCCGCCGACCCGCAGCTCGGCCCTACCCCCGCCGGCCATCCCGCCGCCTGCATCCGCATCGAGGAATCGGCGGCCTAGGCGCGAAGCAGGCCCGGGATGCGCCGGGTGCTCGCCGTCGCCGCCCTCGCCGCGGCCGCCGCCGCGATCGCCCTGCCGGTGCGCCCGCAGGACGCCCGGCCGGTCGCCGCCCGCGCGGCGGCGGCGCCGCCGCTGACCGTGACGACGACGCTCCCGGCGTGGCGGGCGCCCGGCGCCCGCGTCGCCGTCGCCGGCTTCGCGGGCGCGCGCGAGCGCGTCCGGCTCCTGGTCGACGGGCGCACGCTCGCCTCGACGGCGTCCGGGCGGCTCGGCCGCTACGTGCTCGCGTTCCGCGCCGGCGCCGCCGGCAGGCACCGGCTGACGGTGCGCGCCGGCAGCCGCACGCGCGCGGCCGGCACCCTGCTCGTCCGCCCCGTCGTCGTCGACGCCGTGGGCGACGTCACCTTCGGCGAGCAGGTCGGCCCGGCGATCGCGAGCCGCGGCGCCGCCTACCCGTGGACGTTCGTGGCCGCGACGCTGCGCTCCGCCGACATCACGACCGGCAACCTCGAGACCGCCGTCTCGACGCGCGGCGTCGCGGCCGTCAAGCAGTACACGTTCCGCGGCGTGCCGTCGGCGCTGCCGCCGGTGCACACGCTCGCCGGCTTCGACGTGCTCACGCTCGCCAACAACCACACCGTCGACTACGGCCGCGACGCGCTGCTGGACACCGTACGCGCAGTCCACGCGGCGGGCATGCAGACGATCGGCGCGGGCGCGAACGACGCGCTCGCCCGCCGCCCGGCGATCGTCGAAGCGGGCGGCCTGCGCGTCGCGTTTCTCGGCTACTCGGACGTGAACCCGCTCGGCTTCCCGGCGACGGCGGCCGAGCCGGGCACGGCGCGCGCCGACGTCGCCGCGATCGCCGCCGACGTGCACGCCGCGCTCCGGCGCGCCGACGTGGCGGTGTGCTTCTTCCACTGGGGCGTCGAGCTGCATCCGGAGCCGGACTCGCGCCAGCGCACGTTCGCGGCGGCGTGCCTGAACGCGGGCGCGCGGCTCGTGCTCGGAGCGCACCCGCACGTCCTCGGGCCCGTCAGCCGCCCGACGCCGCACGCGCTCGTCGCGTGGACGCTCGGCAACTTCGTGTTTCCGTCGGGCGGACTCACGTCGCGCACCGCGATCCTCCGCGTGGAGCTCGACGCCGCGGGTGTCGCCGCCTACCGGCTGCTGCCGGTGCACATCGACGGCTTCCGCCCGCGCCCCGGCTGACGACCGCGCTTCCTAGTAGAAGCCCTCACGGCGGGCGTAACGGTCGGCCCGCTCGCGGTCGTACTGCTCGGGGTCGAGCTTCGCGTCGGCGACGGCGCGCATGATCTCGCCCGCGCTCGGCAGGTCGCTGCGGTCGATGTGGCGCTCCGGATTCCACAGCTCCGAGCGCAGCAGCGCCTTCGCGCACTGCGTGTACGCCTCCTCGACCCGGACGAGGATGCCGAGCTTCGGCACCTTGCCTTCCACCGCGCTGTCCGCGAGCAGGTCGGGGTCGGCGACGACCGTCGCCGTCCCGTTGACCCTGAACGTGTCGCCGACGCCCGGGATCAGGAAAAGGAGCGCAATCCGCGGGTCGGCGAGCAGGTTGGTGAGCGTGTCGGCGATGCGGTTGCCGGGGCGGTCCGGCAGGAGCAGCGTCCGGTCGTCGAGGATGCGCACGAACCCGGCCGGGTCGCCGCGCGGCGACACGTCGAGGCCGCCGTCGGGCCGCCCCGTGGCGACGCACACGAACGGCGAGCGCTCCACGAACGGGCGCGTCAGGTCGTTCAGCCGGTCGGCGACCTTGGCCGCGACCAGCTCGCTCGGCGTCCCGACCAGCTCGCGCAGCTCGCTCTCGGTCTCGATCACGCGGGTCGCCATCCGCTCTGGAAACTAGCGTGAACCGAATCGGTGCCGGAGACGAACCCCAGGCATGAGCCCGAGCGGCGAGTTCGCGCATCTCTCCGACGAAGCGGTCGTCGCCCTCGTCGCGCGCAGCGACGACACGGCCCTCGCGGAGCTCTACGACCGCTTCGGCAACGTCGCCTACGCGATGGCGCTGCGGACGCTGCGCGACCCCGCGCTCGCGCAGGACGCGGTCCAGGACGCGTTCCTCCAGATCTGGCGGTCGGCGGGCCGCTTCCACTCGGAGAAGGGCTCCGCCCGCGTCTGGCTGCTGACCCTCGTCCACCGGCGGGCGGTCGACCTCGTGCGCCGCGAGCAGCGGCGGCGGACGGCGCCGGAGACGGAGGCGCCCGAGGAACGAACGGGGGCCGCCGACGAGGCGGTCTGGCAGCGTCTCGAGCGCGAGCGCGTCCGCGAGGCGCTCGCGAAGCTCCCCGACCAGCAGCGCGAGGTGCTGGAGCTCGCGTACTGGGGCGGGTACACGCAGTCGGAGCTCGCCGAGCGGCTGGCGCAGCCGCTCGGGACGATCAAGAGCCGTATGTTCGCGGGTCTCGCGAGGTTGCGAGACCTGCTCGACGAACCGGAGGCGGTATGGCGGACGAGCCCCACGACCTGACCGCTGCCTACGCGCTCGACGCGCTCGACGACGCCGAGGTCGAGGCGTTCGAATCGCACCTTCGCACCTGCGAACGCTGCCGCGACGAGGTCGCCTCGCTGCGCGGCGCGGCCGCGGCGATCGCGCACACGGCCCCGCCCGCCGAGGCGCCGGCGGAGCTGCGCGAGCGGATCCTCGGGGAGGCGCGGCGCGAGCGGCCGAACGTCGTCCCGCTGCACCGGCGCCGGCGGGTGCTCGCGCCGATCGCCGCCGCGGCCGCCGTCGCGGCGTGCACGATCGCCGGCCTCGCCGTCTGGACGGCGTCGCTGCACAACGACCTCGGCCGGCGCGACCGGCTGCTCGCCGTCCTCGCCGACCCGGGCGCGCGCCACGTCGCGCTGCAGGGCGTCCGCGGCACGCTCGTGGTCGCGCCGGACGGCCGCGCGGCGCTCGTCGCCTCGCTCGCGCACGCGCCGTCCGGGAAGACGTACGAGCTCTGGGTGATCCGCGGCAGCGCGGCGCCGGAGCCGGCGGGGCTGTACGGCGGCGGCGGGTCGGTGCTCGTCGGCCGCCGGGTCGAGCCGGGCACAACGGTCGCGGTGACGCTCGAACGGGCGGGCGGCGTCGGCGCGCCGACCACGAAGCCGCTCCTGACCGCCTCGGCCTAGCGCTCGCCGGCGTCGCGCCGCCTGGCGAGCTCGACCAGCAGCTCGTCGGCGAGCGGCGGGCGGCCGCTCCGGTCGTCGTCGCCGACGACCATCGACCTGTACTTCCAGGCGCCGGCGACGCCGGCCCCGATCACGAGCACGAGCAGGATCGTCCCGAGAATCACGACCGGAGGTATCGGCCGGGCCCGGCGCCGCCTTGAGCGGCGGCTACGCGGCCGCCCGGCCCGACGCCGAGATCCAGCGCCCGGTCTCGGGGCAGCGGGCGCGGGCCCAGCGCTCCTTCGACTGGCCGCGGGGGCGCGGCCGGAAGCCGGCGGCGCGGATCGCGGCGTTCCAGCTGCCGAACACGCGCAGCACCGTCTGGCGGCACGGATGGTCGGTTCCCGCGGTCTCCCACTCGGCGACCGTCGGCGTCCTCAGATGTCGGCGATGCCACAGCTCGATCGCATACACGATCGTCTGCCTGTCCCAGCGGAAGCCCTCGCGGGGGCCTGATCTCATACGGTTCTCCTTCGGACGGGTCCCTAATGCTTTATCTTTTATAGCGACATGGCGCAAGTCCGGATCCCACCTGTTCTCCGCGCAGACGCGGGCGGCAACCGCACCGTCGAGGTGGCGGCCGGCACGGTCCGCGGCGCGCTCGACGAGCTCGTCGCCGCCTACCCCTCGCTCGCGCCGCGCGTCCTCGAGGGGAACGGCGTGCCGACCTTCCTCAACGTCTTCGTCGACGGCGAGGACATCCGCCTGCTCGACGGCCTCGACACCGCCCTGCCCGCGACCGCGACGCTGCTCCTGCTGCCGGCGGTGGCGGGCGGCGGAGGCTGCGGGTAGACTCGGTCGTCCTGTGCCGGGCACGCCGCTGAAGCCGTTCTTCATGATCGCGGCGATCGCCTGCGCGCAACCGGCCTAGCCGCCGCACCCCGTCCCACCGGCTAGGTTCGACAGGAAGGACGGGGAGGCGATGAGCGCGTTCGCGCTGCGCTGCCGCGTGTGCGAGGACGTGACGCCGGCCGAGCCGGTCGACCTCTGCCGGCGCTGCGACGGGCCGACCGACGTCGTCTACGACTGGGAGCGCGTCCGGCGCGTCGTCACGCGCGACTCCGTCGCCGCGGGGCCGGAGTCGCTTTGGCGCTACCACGGGCTGCTGCCCGCCGGGGCGCGGATCGAGATCGGCGCCGGCTGGACGCCGCTCGTGCGCTCCGACGAGCTCTCCCGTCTCTTCGGGATCGAGCTCTCGCTGAAGCTGGAGGGCGACAACCCGACCGGCTCGTTCAAGGACCGGGTCGCGGCGCTCGCCGTCTCGGCCGCGCTCGACCACGGCGTGACGACGCTCTGCTGCTCGTCGACCGGCAACCTCGGCGTCGCGGTCGCCGCCGCCGCCGCCGCGACCGGGCTCGAGGCGGTCGTGCTCGCGCCCGAGGACGGGGGCGCGGCGGAGGCGGCCGCCGGACGGCCCGGCGCGCACGTCTTCGCCGTCCGCGGCAGCTACGACGACTGCCGCCGGCTCGAGCTCGAGCTGGCGGCGCTCTTCCCGTGGGGGTTCGTCGGCGGCAACCTGCACCCGTACGCGAGCGAGGGAGCGAAGACGATCTCGTTCGAGATCGCCGAGCAGCTCGGCTTCGCCCTGCCCGACGCCGTCGTCGCACCCGCCGCGAGCGGCACGCTGTTCGCGAAGCTGACGCAGGGGTTCGCCGAGGTCGTCCGGGCCGGCCTCGCCCGCGAGCCGGTGCCGCGGATGTTCGCGGCGCAGGCGCTCGGCTCGAGCCCGATCGCTGCGGCGTTCGCCGACCGGCGCGGCATCTCGCGCGTCCGCGCCTCGACGCACGTCCCGTCGCTCGCGGTCGGCGACCCGTCGTCGGGCGACCTCGCGCTCGGCGCGGCGCGCACGACCGGCGGCGCGGTGATCGCCGTCGCGGAGGAGGCGATCGCCGCCTATTCGACGCTGCTCTCCGAGCAGACCGGCCTCGCCCCCGACGACTCGAGCGGCGCCGCGCTGGGCGCGCTCGCCCGCGCCGTCGAGCAGGGGGAGATCGCGCCCGGCAGCCGCGTCGTGCTCGTCGTCGGCGGCGCCCGCCCGCAGCCGGCGGTCGGCAGCGGCGCGCGCGTGACGACAGTCGAGCCGGACGCGGCGCACGTCCTGCGCGCGCTCGGCCTCGATTCGTGACCGATGCCACGGCCCCGCTCCGGCGCGACGTGCGCCTGCTCGGCGCCGTGCTCGGAGCGGTGCTCGTCGAGCAGGAGGGGCCGTGGCTGCTCGAGCTGGTCGAGGCGATCCGCAAGGAAGCGCGGGCCGCACGGCGTGCGGGCACGGTCGCGCAGGCGGGCGCCGACCTGCCGGACGACGCGCAGGGGCTCGTGCTGCGGGCGTTCGGGCTCTGGTTCCAGCTTGCGAACCTCGCCGAGCAGCACCACCGCCTCCGCCGCCGCCGCGAGGACGCGCGCCGCGGCAGGCCGGGGCGCGAGTCGCTCGAGGAGGCGTTCGCGTCGCTCGCCGGCGCCGACCTCGAGCGGGCGCGCGGCAGCGAGATCAGGCTCGTCCTGACGGCGCACCCGACGGAGGCGACGCGCAGGACGGTGCTCCTCGCGCACATCCGGATCGCAAAACTGCTCGCCGACCTCGACGACCCGCGGCTCGCGCCCGCCGAGCTCGCCGCCGTCGAGGAACGGCTGGCGGAGGAGGTGACGCTGCTCTGGCAGACGGACGAGGTGCGCCACGACCGGCTGCGCGTCACCGACGAGATCCGCCACGGCCTCTGGTTCTTCGAGCACAGCCTGATGGACGCGGCGACCGACCTCTACGGCGAGTGGCTGAACCGCGTGCCGGGGTCGCCGCCGCCCCTTCGCTTCGGCTCGTGGATCGGCGGCGACCTCGACGGCAACCCGAGCGCGGGCCCCGCGTCGATCGACGAGGCGCTCACACGCGCACGCTCGCTCGCGCTCGCCCGCTACCGGAGCGAGGTGCGTGCGCTCGCGGTCGCGGTCGCCTCGGCGCGGTCGCTCGTGCGCGTGTCGCCGGAGCTGGAGGCGTCGCTGGCGCGCGACGAGCGCGAGCTGCCCGGCTACGCCGCGGAGATCGGCTCGCGCAACGAGCTCGAGCCCTACCGCCGCAAGCTCTCGTTCATGTGGTGGCGGCTCGGCAACGACGGGTACGCGTCCGCAGCCGAGCTGCTGGCCGACCTGCGCCTCGTGCGCGAGAGCCTCGCCGCGAACAAGGGCCGGCGCGTCGCCGACGGCCGGCTCGCGCGGCTGGAGCGGATGGTCGAGATCTTCGGGTTCCACCTCGCACGCCTCGACGTGCGCGTGCACGCGCGCGACCTCGACAGCCCCCGCGCCGCGGCGGCGGCCGCGGCCGGCGAGCGGCACGGGCCCGAGGCGGTGCGCAGCCTGGTCGTCTCGGGCACGTCGTCGGCCGGCGACGTGCGCCGGGCTCGCTCGCTCTCGCGACTCGAGGTGGTGCCGCTCTTCGAGACGGTCGACGACCTCGCGGCGGCGCCGGCGATCGTCGACGAGCTGCTGGCCGAGCGCCCCGAGCCGCTCGAGGTGATGGTCGGCTACTCCGACTCGGGCAAGGACGGCGGCTACCTGGCCGCCCAGTGGGCGATCTACCGCGCGCAGGAGGAGCTCGCCGCGGTCGCCCGGCGCCACGGCGTCCCGCTGACGATCTTCCACGGCCGCGGCGGCAGCGCGGGGCGCGGCGGCGGCCCCACCTTCGCGGCGATCGCCTCGCAGCCGGCCGGCTTCCCGCCGGGCCGCCTCAAGCTCACCGAGCAGGGCGAGACCGTGTCGTTCAAGTACAGCCTGGAAGGGCTCGCGCACCGCAACCTGGAGGCGGCGCTCGCCGGGACGCTGCTCGCGACCTTCCCCGAGCGGCTGCCCGAGCCGCCGGACGCCGGCGAGCGAGCGCTGCTCGACGCGCTCGCCGCCGAGTCGCGCGCCGCCTACCGCGCCTTCGTCTGGGAGGACCCCGGCTTCGCGGCCTTCTTCCGCGCGTTCACCCCGGTCGACGAGCTCGCGCTGCTCGAGATCGCCTCGCGCCCGGCGCGGCGCCCCGGCGACGAGGACTACCTGGCCTCGCTGCGCGCGATCCCGTGGGTGTTCGCGTGGACGCAGAACCGCGTGCTGCTCCCGGCGTGGTTCGGCGCCGGGACGGCGTTCGCCTCGGTGGACGCGGGGACGCTCGCCGCCCTCTACCGGCGGCTGCCGTTCTTCCGGGCGCTCGTCGACAACCTCGAGATGACGCTCGCCAAGTCGAGCCTCTCGATCGCGCGCGGCTACCTGCCGCTCGCCGGCGGCGACTCCCGCTTCGAGACGATCGAGCGCGAGCATGCGCGCGCCGTCGCCGGCGTGCTCGCCGCGACCGGCGAGGCGAGCCTGCTGCAGCGGCAGCCGACGCTGCGCCGCTCGATCGAGCTGCGCAACCCGTACGTCGACCCGATGAACGCGCTGCAGGTCGAGCTGCTCCGCCGCCACCGCTCGGGCGACGAGAGCGCGCGCCTGCCGCTGATGCGCTCGATCGCCGGAATCGCGGCCGCGCTCCGGAACACGGGTTGAGAGACCTGTCGTAGTCTGGGCCGATGACGGTGACGACCCTCGGCGGGTACCGGCCGTTCGTGCCGCGGCTCGCGGCCCGGTGGGACGCGGTCGCGCCGGGCGAGCGGGCGCGCGTGCTCGACGCGTCGCTGCTCGGGCTCGACATCAGCGGCTTCACGGCGCTGTCGGAGCGGCTCGCCGAGCGCGGGAAGCTCGGCGCCGAGGAGCTGATCATGCTGATCAGCCGCTGCTACTCGGGCCTGATCGACATCGCCGAGCGCTACGGCGGCGACGTCCTGAAGTTCCGCGGCGACGCGCTGCTCCTGCTCTTCGAGGGCGACGGCCACGAGGTGCGCGGCGCGAAGGCGGCGCTCGCGATGCAGGCGTTCGTCGCCGAGGCGGGCAGCGGCGAGTCGAGCGTGGGCCCGGTGAAGCTCGGGATGGCGGGCGGCCTCGTCTCCGGGCCGTGCCACGTCTTCCTGCTCGGCCGCCACCATCGCGAGCTCGTCGTCTGCGGACCGTCCGCGTCGCTGACGCTCGAGCTCGAGGACGCCTCCGAGTCGGGCGAGATCCTCGTCTCGCCGCGGAGCGCACAGGCGCTCGTCGGGATGGTGGGCGCCGAGCGCGACGGGGCGTTCCTGCTCCGCCCGGAGGCGACGCCCGAGGAGCTCCCGCCCCGTCCCGGCGACGACGGGCCGGCCGGCGACCTCGCCGAGCTCGTGCCGGCGTCGCTCCGTGCGCCGATCGAGGACGACGCGGTCGAGGCCGAGCACCGGCAGGCGACGGCGGCGTTCGTGAAGTTCTCCGGCACCGACGAGCTGGTCGAGTCGCTCGACGAGGCGGCGCGTGCGCTCGGCGACCTCGCCGACGTCGTGTCGAGCGAGACGCACGCACGCTCGATCACCTGGCTCGAGTCCGACATCGACCGCGACGGCGGCAAGCTGTACCTCGTCGCCGGGGCGCCCGCGTCGGGCGGCGACGACGAGGAGCGGATGCTGCGTGCGCTGCGCGCGATCGTCGACGCGCACGCCGGGCCGCCGGTCGCGGTCGGCGTCAACCGCGGACGGGTGCTCGCCGGGCCGATCGGCTCCCCCACCCGCCGCACCTACGCGGTGATGGGCGACACCGTCAACCTCGCGGCGCGCCTCGCCGCGCGCGCGGCGAAGGGCGAGATCCTCGCCACCGCGGACGTGCTGCAGCGCTCGCGCGCCCAGTTCGAGACGTCGTCGCGCCAGTTCCTGATGAAGGGCAAGGCGAGGCCGGTGACGGGCTACTCCGTCGGCGCGCTCGTCGCCGAGGGCGTCGAGGAGACCCGGCCGCAGCTGCCGCTCGTCGGCCGCGGCGCCGAGCTCGCCGCGCTGCGCGAGGCGCTCGACGCGGCGCGCCTCCGTCAGAGCCGCGCGGTCGAGCTCGTGGGCGACGCCGGCGTCGGCAAGAGCCGCCTGGTCGAGGAGCTCGTGGCCGGCGCGCTCGGCTTCCAGGTGCTGCGGACGCGCTGCGAGCCGTACTCGGCCGCCACCCCGTTTGCGCCGCTCGGCCCGCTGCTCCGCCCGCTCGTCGGCATCCTCCCCGAGGACGCGCCCGACGTCGCCGGAGCGAAGCTGACGGCGTTCACGCAGGCGGCGATGCCCGACCTCGCGATGTGGCTGCCGCTGCTCGCGCTGCCGTTCGACGCCGAGGTGGCCTCGACGCCGGAGGTGGACGAGACCGAGCCGGCGTTCCGCCGCGACCGGCTGCACGACGTGCTCGAGCAGTTCCTGATGCGGATGCTGATGATGCCGACCCTCCTGCTCGTCGAGGACACCCACTGGCTGGACGACGCGTCGCAGCTCGTGCTGGCGAAGCTCGCGCAGCCGGGGCCGCGGCCCTGGCTCGTGCTCACCACGCGGCGTCCGGCGGGGCCGCCGCTCGGCGGCGCCGCGACCGTGCTCGCGCTGGAGCCGCTCGGCGCGGATGCGGCGCGCGAGCTCGCGCTCGCGGCGGCCGGAGACGTGACGCTCTCCGACGCGCAGCTCGCGGCGCTCACCGCGCGCGCGGCCGGCAACCCGCTCTTCATCCGCGAGCTCGCCCTGGCGCCGGCGGACGCCGAGGCGCTGCCCGAGACGGTCGAGTCGCTGCTCACCGCGCGCATCGACACCCTCGACCCCGCCGACCGGCTGCTGCTGCGGCACGCGTCGGTGATCGGGCGCTCCTTCCCGCTCGACCTGCTCGCCGAGATCGTGCCCGACGAGGTCGGCGATCCGGAGCAGTGGACGCGGCTCGCCGACTTCGTCGAGTGGGAAGGGCCCGAGCACCTCCGCTTCCGCCACGACCTGGTGCGCGACGCGGCGTACGACGGCCTCTCCTACACGCGGCGGCGCGAGATCCACGAGCTCGTCGGCGCGGCGCTCGAGCGGCGCTCGCCCGACCCGGATCTCGACGCCGAGGTGCTCTCGCTGCACTTCCTGGCGGCGGCCGCGCACGAGAAGGCGTGGCGCTACGCGGTGCTCGCCGGCGACGACGCGCGCTCGAAGTACGCGAACGTCGACGCGGGCACGTTCTACGAGCGCGCGCTCGCCGCCGCGGCCGGGCTCGCGCCTCCGGCGGAGGAGCTCGCGCGCGTGTGCGAGGCGCTCGGCGACGTGCGCGAGCTCGCGGCGCGCTACGACGAGGCGGAGGCCGCGTACCTGCAGGCGCTCGAGCACGGCGGCGCGAGCGCGAAGGCGCGCCTGCAGCGCAAGCGCGGCGTCGTCGCCGAGCGGCAGGGGCGCTACGAGGACGCGCTCGCGCTGTACGACGACGCGGAGCCGTTCGCCGACGCTGCTGAGAGCGTCCAGCTCCACCTCGGCCGCGCGATCGTGCTGTACCGGCAGGGGCGGATCGACGACTCGGCGGAGGCCGCCGCCGCGGCGGCCGACCGGGCGCTGCCGCTGAACGACCGCCGCGCGCTCGCCGACGCGTACTACATCCGGGCCGCCGCCGAGGGCGACCGCGGCGGTCCCGCGCGCGACTTCCTGGAGCGGGCGCTGCCGATCTTCGAGGAGCTCGGCGTGCTGCACCGCCAGGCAACCGTGCTCAACAACATGGCGGTGCGCGCGTTCTACGACGGCGAGTGGGATCGTGCGGTCGAGCTGTACAGCCGCTCCGAGGAGACGGCGCGCCGCGCCGGCGACGTGCTGACGACCGGCCACACGTCGACGAACCACGGCGAGCTGCTGCTGCACCGCGGCCGGCACGCGGAGGCGCACGAGCTGCTCGAGAACGCGCTCCGCACCTACCGCGCGGCGACGTTCCCGATCGGCGAGGCGCTCGTGCTCTGCTACCTCGGCCATCTGGCTGCCGAGCAGGGGCGCTTCGCCGACGCGCACCGGCTGTTCGACGAGGCGACGCGGCAGCTCGCCGAGCTGGGCTCGAAGAGCTACCTGGTCGAGGCCGACGCACGCCGCGCCCAGGCCTTCGTGCTCGAAGGACGGCACGCCGAGGCGGCGGAGCTCGCGGCCGACTGCCTCGAGCGCATGCGCGAGACGGGCGAGACCGGGACCCGCGCCGTCCTCCTCGAGCGGCTGCTCGCCGTCGCGGCCGTCCAGGGCCGCAGGCGCGACGAGGCGCCGCCCCACTTCGAGGCGGCGCTCCGGCTGGCACGCGAGGCCGGCGCCGACTACGAGATCGCCCGGACGCTCCAGGTGATGGGGATGACGGGGTTCGCGTCCGGCGAGCAGCTCGCCGAGGCGGAGCAGATCATGCAGCGGCTCGGCGTCGTCTCGTTCCCCGACGTGCCGCTGCCCTGACGGCGGCTCAGCTGTTGTTCTTGACCGTCACCTTGCCGGTGACGGTGTTGCCCGAATAGGCGAGCCCACCGGTGTTGCCGGTGATGGTGAGCGAGCCGTTGATCGAGTTGCCCACGAAGGTGACTCCGCCCGTGCCGTTCGTGATCGAGACGCTGCCGTTGACGGAGTTCGTCCCTGAGCACAACGGGCCGCCGACGACGACGCGCCCGGTCGCACCGGCGGAGTTGATCGAGCCGGTCATGGTCACGGCGCACACCTGGATGGCCTTGGCGCTCGTCGCGTTGATCGACCCGTTGACCGAGCCGCCGTTGATGTAGAGGGCGCCGCCGGGCTGAACCGTGATCCCGGCCTTGAGCGATCCGCCCTGGCCGATGCAGAAGGCCTGCCCGCTCGCGACCGTGACGGACGTCGACCTCGTCGTCGTCAGGCAGGGCTGCGAGAACCCGACGACGATCTGGACCGTCTTCGCGGCGCTGTCGTAGTCGGCGGTGTTCGTGGGTGTGAACGTCACCGAGAGGCTCTGCGTGCCCGGCTGGAGGACGCTGCCGGCCGGCGGGTTGTAGGCGAACGTGCCGGGGACGTTCGCGGTCGCGTTGAGCTGGGTCGCGCCCAGCGGCGTGCCGAACAGGATCGGCGCCGGGTTCGACCAGGTGATGACCGGAGTGCCCCTCCTGACCTGGTACTGGCACGGCTTCGTCACGGAGTGGCCGACCTTGTCGGCGCCGGTCGCGTTGGCGGTGAACGTTCCGGCGTGGTTGGTCGCCAGGGACAGGGACCCGGTCGGGCTCACCGGCCCGGACTCGTTGTCGGCCACGGTCCAGTTGAGCGTGTAGGACGCGCCGAGCGCCAGCGCAGCGGCCGGGCAGTTCGAGATCGTGATCGTCGGAGCGGTCGCGTCGACCTTGAAGGTCCCCGTGCCGGGGTCGCTCTGGTTGCCGGCGTTGTCGGTCACCGTGCCGGAGAGCGCGTACGTCCCGCTCGCCGACTTCGTCTGCGGCCCGGTCGTCAGCGCGGCGTCGATGCCGCTGCCCGGACTGCTGTCGGGCAGGGTCGGGTCGCCCTGGGCGACGGTGTCGACCGTCACCGTGTCGAGGAACCAGCCGCCGGAGCCCGCGACGGGAGATGTCGTCGCCTGCAGCAGCGGCGGCGCCGGCTTCGTGCGGTCGACTTTCACCGGGTCGGAGGCGACGGAGTCGGACCCGGGCAGGTCGAGGTCCGTCGCGAACACCTTGTACGTCCAGGTGCCCTGGGTCTCGGGTGAGCCGGAGGTGAACGTGTAGCTCGGGGACGTGAGGCCGGAGGCGACGACGCTGTAGGCGCTGTGAGCGGCATCCTTGTGCTCGAGCGTGTACGTCAGCGTGTCGCCGAGCGGCGCGGAGGTCGAGACGCCCCACGTGAGCGTGAAGGCGCCCTGGTTCGGGGACTGCGGCCCGGAGGAGATGGACGGCTTTCCGGGCGCGCTCGGCGGCCCGATCACGGTGTAGTCGCAGCTCGAGCTCGCGGTGTTGCCGGCGTTGTCGGCGACCGTCTTCGTGGCGCTGTGCAGGCCGACCGAGCTCGTGTCGAGGGCGACGGAGCCGCTGCCCGGGCCGACGAGCCCGGAGCCGCCGCTGTCGGACGCCGTGAACGGGACGGTCAGACCGGACGCGTTGAGATGCACGGTGGTCGGGCAGGGGCCGATGCCAACGGTCGGGTTGGTCGTGTCGACGACGACCTGCGCGGAGGTGTCGGACGTGCTCGTGAAATGGCCGTCGCTCGCGGTCACCCTGAACTCGTAGACACCCTGCGCGAGGCCGGTGATCGGCGTCGAGGTGGCGCTGATGCCGCTTGCCACCGTCGTCCACGGCGCTCCCGCGGGAAGCGGAGCGCGCTCGACGAGATAGGTGATCGTCTGACTCGTTTCCGTCGACGCACCCCAGCTGACCGTGAACGTGCCGGCGTTCGGGCTCGGCGAGGCGCTGGGGGTGCCGGGCTTCGTCGGCCCGTCGAGCACCTGGATCGTCGTCGAGGCGGTGCTCTGGTGGCCGACGTTGTCGATCGCGGTGACGACGATCGCGTGGCTGCCGGCGGAGCTCGTGTCGACCGAGTGGCCGCTGAGAATCGGGCTGCCGTTGTCGGTCGCGGTGCACGACGCGACGCCGGAGCCGCCGTCGGCGCAGCTGAACTGCACCGTGCCGTCGCCGCCCGTCCGGGTGAAGTCCGGCGCATGCAGGTCGATCGTCGGGTTCGACCGGTCGACGAGCACGACCGTGCTCGCGGTCGACCCGTCGGATCCGTGGGCGGTGATCGTGTGCGCGCCGTCGGTCGCGATGTCGACGTCCGCAGGCGCCTGGTCGGGGCCGCCGTCGACGCTGACGGTCACCGTGACGGCGGGATCGCTGCTCGTCGCGTCGACCGTGACGGGGCCGGTGTAGAACGAGCCGCTCTTCTGCCCCTGCGGCGCGAGCGTGAGCGTGCCGCCGTTCTGGGTCGGCGCCGGCAGCGGCTGCGCGTCGAAGTACCGCCCCTTGTTCGAGCTGAACCCGCAGTTGCCCGCGTCGTCGCACGCCTCGACGAAGAACTGCACATGGTCGCCGGTGAACGGCGCGCCGCCCGACCATGTGTCGGTGGCCGCGTCGTGAGCGAGCTGCACGGTCGCCCAGTGGCCGGCGTTGTCGGCGTCGAAGACGATCTGCGCGAACACGACGTGGCCGGGGTTGCCGTTCTGGTCGACGTCGCTGAACTTGCCGGTGAACGCCACCGCGCCGTCGCCAGTCAGGAACGACGCGATCTGGTCGATCGTCGGAGGCGTGAAGTCGGAGCTCGACGAGTAGGTCACGCGACCGCCGATCTGCGTCCAGAGCCGCTCGACGTTCGTGTCCGGGTCGCCGCTCGACTGGGTGAAGAACTGGCCGGTCGTCAGGTTGAGGCTCTGCGAGAGCCCGTCCGGCGTGTCGAGCGAGACGAGGGTCGGGATCTTCGCCGGCGAGGCCTCGTCGAGGAACTGCGGCTCGGGCTCGTTGGCGCTCTGGTCGACGATCGGCCGCAGGTTGTCGGGGTTGAAGCCCAGATGGTCGTCGCTCGTCAGCGAGTCGATGACGACGCCGTGCGCGGTGCCTTCGCTGCGCGTCGCGGGCAGGTTGACGTACGGCTGGAGCGGCGCGTAGTTCGGCGCCTGGGCCTGGCCGCCGTTCGTGTAGTAGTCGCCGTTCGCCCCGTGGTTGACGGGGATGTCGAAGTGGGGCGTGACCGCGAACGGCGCGGCCTGCACGTCCGTGCCCGGGAACGGCGCCAGGGTCGTCCGGGACGGGCTGGACGAGCTGTCGGCGCCGTGCACCGGATCGGGCGACGGCAGGCTGAGCGGCGCCTGCGTCCGCGGCGCCTGGAGCCGCGCGGCCTGCAGCGACGCCGGCGCGGTGCCGATGCTGTACATCGGCAGGCCGTAGAGCTCGGCCTCCGACAGGGTCTTGTCGTCGTAGGAGCTGTACGCGGTGCGCGAGAGGAAGTAGTCGTCCTTCGCCTGCGTCAGGGCGGCGCCGATCGTCGTGCCCGGCGTCAGGCTGCCGGCGAAGTCGGACATGAGCTCCTCGGAGTAGAGGATGCCGTCCGTGCTGCCGAGGCCGAAGCCGGTGTTGCCGACGAACTGCGTCCCGCGGCCGGCGAAGTACTGGGCCCAGTCGAGCACGGCGCCGCCGACCACGACGTCGGAGGTCTGGAAGCCGGCGTGGCAGCCCATCGTGAAGAAGACGCCGCCGTCGAAGTTCGGGGCCGTCGTCCCGAAGTCGGAGGTCGAGAGCAGGTCGGTGCCGTTCGCCATCAGGGCGCGCGTGTTGTCGAAGTGGCCGTTCCAGTCGGTGATCGAGGCGTTCGGGAACGACGCGGCGAGCAGGCCGCTCTTCGACCAGTTGGCGGTCGGCGAGAGCGGCGTGGGAAGCGTCGACACGCTCACGCCGAGATTGGTCAGCCGGTCGGCGACCTGCTGGCTCCCGTCGCTGACGAAGTCGTAGCCGGAGACGAAGCCGCTCGCGGTGTGCAGCGTCCCGTTGGCGCTCTCGAAGCTCGTGACCGCGCCTGTGATGTCGCCGGCGGTCTCGACGAGCCGGCCGCCGATCAGGTTCGGGACGAACAGGTCGCCGCCGCTCGACGGTGTCGGCTGCGTGTCGAGATAGGGGTTGTCGGTGAGCAGGTCGCCGGCGGCGAGCGCGGCCTGGTACTGGTTCGGCGCGAAGCTGGAGGCGAAGCCGCTCTCGTTTGCGATGCGCGTCAGGTCGGGCGTCCGGAAGAAGGGGATCTGGTCGTCGCCGCCGGCGAAGACGACGTAGCGGAGCCCGGGGTTGGACGCCTTGACGAGCGCGATCTCGTCCGCGATCAGGTTCGCGATCGCGTTTGCGTCGGCGACGTTGCACGGGTTCGC
Source organism: Gaiellaceae bacterium (assembly GCA_035651295.1). Classification (GTDB taxonomy): domain Bacteria; phylum Actinomycetota; class Thermoleophilia; order Gaiellales; family Gaiellaceae; genus PALSA-600. Next base: position 27,181 of record DASRGA010000043.1, read on the forward strand.
GTCCCACGTGTCGTATGCCGCCTGCACGCCCGGGATCGACTCGACCGGCAGCACGAGGCCGCGAACGCCGAGGGCCGTGTCGGCGGCGAGATCCTGCAGCTTCTGGATCGCGGCCGAGGCGTCTGCGGAGCCGGACTGGTCGCCGAGCCGCTTCTCGTTCACGAGGATCAGCGTGTTCAGGTTGGTCGGGATCGACGGCAGCGTTCCGGGTACCCCGTCGCCGGCGTGCGGGAAGGCGACGGGCGCGCAGTTCGGGGAGGCCGGCGGCGCCTGCTCGGTGACGCGCAGCGAGTACGGGCTGGGGCCGGAGGCTCCGTGGTAGCCGTAGACGGCGATCAGCACGTCGCCGCCGCCGCCCGGCGAGACGAACGCCACGTCCTCGTCGTCCGTGCCGCGGTTGTCGCCGACGAGCTGCAGGCTCATGCCGCCGCCGGGGTTCGGGACGTCCTGGATCGGGTCGGGCTGCAGCTGCGCGTTCGGCCCGCCCTGGAGGTTGATCGACGTGTCGGGGACGGTGCCGTCCTGCAGCGGCGGCCCGGTCGACGACGTGGTGCGCACGGAGGTCGACGTCGCCGAGTAGAGCGCGAGGTCGTAGTCGGCCGGCAGGTTCGTCAGGTGCACGAGCACGCGGGTGCCCGCGGCCGGCATCGGCACCTTGTAGTAGTCGACGTCTCCCTGGTCGGGGAGCGCGGACATCTGCACGCCCGCGCCCGGCGTGAGCTCCGGCGAGGCGGCCGGCGAGAGGCTCGGATACGCGTCCGTGACGGTCAGCGCCGAGGTGCCGTCGGGGGTCGTGAACCCGCCGGCGCTGACGCTGACGCTCGCCTGCTGCTGCCCGACGTCCGTGCCGGAGCGGACGCGGAAGTCGAGCGTGTAGGGCGTTCCGGCATCGATCGCGGGGAGCGTGAAGGTCAGCGTCGTGCCGTTCGCGTCCGAGGCCTCGACCGGATCGGCGATCGCGGCGGGGGTGCCGCCGTCCGGGGTCAGCGTTGCGGCCGTGCCGAAGTCGAAGTCGAAGCCGGCCGGCAGCTTGACCTTCACGGTCGCCGGGAGGGTCCCGCTGCCCTGCAGCGTGAAGGCGGCGGTGAGGCCGAGCGTCGGGCGGCTCGGGTCGAACGCGGCGAGCTGATGCGGGGTGAGCGTCTCCCACGGGACGTCGTCGCGCTTGATCAGGAGGCCGACGAGGTCGCCGAACGTGACGGTGTTCTTGTAGATGCTGTCGTTGCCGAGGACGTTCTGCAGCAGGCTGCCGATCGTGATGCCGTCGAGGAAGCTGCCGACGTCGAGCTGGCCGAGCGTGGCGCCGTCGCGGATCGCCCCGGCCGTCGTGGCCTGGCCGATCGTCGCCGTCGCGCAGTCGATCTTCGTGCAGTCGAAGACCTCGTTCTGCACGTTCGCCGGCAGGCCGTTGATCTGCAGGCCGTTGATCTGCAGGCCGTTGATCTGCAGCCCGTTGATCTGCAGGCCGTTGATCTGCATGTCGGCGATCGCCGAGGCCGAGGCGGCGAGGCCGTTGATCTGCAGGCCGTTGATCTGCAAGCCGTTGATCTGCAGCCCGTTGATCTGCAAGCCGTTGATCTGCAGCCCCTGGATCGGGGCGCCGGCGAGGCCGAGCTGGAAGAGGCTCGCGGTGCCGAGCGTGCCGCCGGGTCCGCAGACGCCGTTCGGGTCGCCGGCGGGCACGACCGACAGGCACCAGCTGTCGAGCTGGTTCTCGATCGCGTCGCGCAGGTCGGCGGGCAGCCCGTTGATCTGCAGCGACCCGAGCGCCAGCGCGCCGACCGTCTCGCGGCCGATCGGGCTGCCCGAGAAGTCGAGGTCGCCGACGGTGAGGCTCTGGATGTTCTCGAACAGGCTGTGGCCGTTCGCCTTCGGCTCGTCCGTTCCCTTCAGCTGGTCGAGGACGTCCTGCAGCGTGATCGTCTGCAGCGGCTTCCCCTCCAGGCTCTTCCCGAGCAGGTCGGCCCAGCCGTCCGGGTAGTCGGTGCGGTTCACGATCGGGAGCCCGTTGATCTGCAGGCCGTTGATCTGCAGCCCGTTGATCTGCAGGCCGTTGATCTGCAGACCGTTGATCTGCAGACCGTTGATCTGCAGGCCGTTGATCTGCAGGCCGTTGATCTGGGTCGAGTGCGTCTCGAGCCCGTTGATCTGCAGGCCGTTGATCTGCAGGTCGTCGATCGGCAGGCCGTTGATCTGCAGGCCGTTGATCTGCAGGCCGTTGATCTGCAGCGGCGGCGTGCTCGGCGGCGTCGGCTCGAACGCGAACAGCGGGATCTGGTCGACCGGGTCGTTCGAGCCCGACATCTGGACGCTGCCGCCGCTCAGCGTCGCGGCGCCGCCGGTGACGGTGCCGCTCGCGGGCGCGAGCGCGGCCGCGTAGAGCACGGCGTCGTCGCAGCAGCCGTTGGCCTGCGACTCGCTCACCGTCACCGTCAGGTGCTGGCCGGCGCTTGCGGCGGCGAACGTCAGCTGGAAGACCGCGGGCACGTTCTCGTTGCCGTTGAAGATCATCCCCGGGAGCGCCTGAAGCGTGTAGCTGAACGGCTGCGCGCTGCCGTCCGACAGCGTTGCGGTGACCATCTCGTCGGCGTAGTGCGCCGACGTCCAGACGGTGAGCGTTTGCTGCGCCGTGCCCGCCGGCACGGTGAAGGTGAGCCCCTCGCCGGGCGCCGCCGGGGCGAGGCCTGCCGTCACCCCGGAGCCGGACGCGGCCGGCGTCCCGTCCGACCAGTCGAAGCCGAAGTCGCCGACCGCGAAGGGGAACTGGCCGAAGTTCCGCGGGGCGCCGTCCGTGTCGTGCGTCGGCGTCAGGTCGCTGATCGCCGAGCCGCCCTGCTTGCGCACGTCGGGCGTGAGCGACGCGGAGCTGCCGGTGCCCCAGAGCGCCCAGTCGGTCGCACCGGCGGCGGTCAGGTCCTGGTGGTCGCCGGTCGGCTGGGTGACGCTGCCGGCGAGCAGGCCGCCGGAAGCGGCCGCGGTCGCGCACGCCGAGAACTCGGACGTGCTTCCGTCGGGGGCCGACGCGGTCGCGGTGATCGACGTGCCGCCGCCCGTCGCCGCGAGCACCTGGTGGAACGTCTGCTGGCCGGCCGGGATCGTGAAGTCGCCGACGAAGGTCGCGCCCTCGCCGTTGCCGCTCGGATCGCAGCTCGGGCTCTGGAAGATCTCGATGTCGTACGGGAGGTTCGACGGCGCCGAGTCGAGGGAGCCGTCGACGGTCAGCTGGCCGCCGCTCATCGTCGCCGACGTGATGACCGGGAAGTTCTGCAGGCCGTTCGGGCCGGTGTCGCCGTCGCCGGCGTCGTTCGGCGTCACGGCGCCGTCGCTGCCGAGGTCGATGCCGAGGCCGTCGTTGAGGTCGATCGAGTTGCGGGAGATCGTGTTGCCCGTGCCGCTGTCGACCTGGACGCCGTTGCCGACGAGCGAGCCGCTCGTGTGGGCGCTCGCGATCGTGTTCGACAGGATGCGGTTGTCGTCGCCGGCGACCTGGATGTTCGGCCCGCCCTTCGTCGAGCGAACCGTGTTGTACGACACCTCGCTCTGGCTGCCGTCGACCGCGATGTTGTGCAGCTGCGAGTGGACGACGGTGTTTCCGTCCGCCGCGTCGCCGCCGATCGTCTCGCCGGTCGCGAACCCGACCTCCTGGCACGCGCCGTTCTCCATCGAGATGCCCTCGTTGCCGACGCCGAAGTCGGGCCCGCCGAGGCTCGCCGTATTCGAGCCGACGATGTTGCGGACGACGGTGTTCTGCGGGGAGTTGCAGATGTCGATGCCCTGGTAGGTCCCGCCGATCACGTTGTCGGCGATCGTGTTGAAGCCGTGGTCCGTGATCTGGATCGCGTTCTCCGAGGTCGAGAACCCGTACGGCTCCGCGGACCTGTCGGCGGTCAGGCCGATGACGTTGTTCTGGACGAGCGTGTTGCTGCCGTCGGAGTCGCCGAACGTGCCGAGCAGGATGTCGCCGTCGGTGCCGTTCGCGGAGATGACGTTTCCGTCGGCGGCGCTCGGGCCGCCGATCTTCGTGTTCTGCCCGAACGCGACCTCGACGCCGCCGCCGTCGTTCGGCGCCGGCGTCGCACCGTCGGGCAGGAGGCCGACGATGTTCCCCTCGATCGTCGTGTTGAAGACGGGGAAGTCGCTCGAGCCGTCGACGAAGATCCCGGCGGCCGCGGCGTCCACGACGACGTTGGCGTCGGCCGGCGTGCTGCCGCCGATCGTGTTGCCGTTGCCGGTGACGTCGATTCCGTAGGCGTTCTGGGAGATGGGCCCGCTGTGGTCCGGGACCGTCCCGTCGGCCTGCAGGCCGATGAAGTTCCCGGCGATCGTGTTGCCGGTCGAGTCGACGAGGAGCGCCGCGCTCCGGCATTCGGCCTGGAAGCCGACGAGTGCGAGGCCGCGGATCGTCGAGCCGTCCGAGCCGGCCGCGAGGTCGATGCCGCAGAAGGCGGCGACGTGCCGGTCGCCGCCGACGACGGTCACGCCCACCTTGCTGGGCGTGATCCCCGGCTCGGAGGTGCCGTCGATCACGACCGGGTCGGTGATGGCCGGCCAGGGCCCCGGCCCCGACGGCGAGGCGTCGAGGGTGATGGTCTGCTGGCCGCCGCCGGGCAAGTCGAAGTCGATCGTGTCGAGCCCGGGGCTCGCGTTCGCGGCCTCGATCGCGTCGCGGAAGGAGCAGAGGGCGACCGTGCAGGCCCCGTCCTCGGTGTCGGCGGTGGTGTTGACGACGAGCGTGCCGGTCTGGTTGACCGTCGCGTCGAAGCACGTCGAGAACTCGGAGGTGCTGCTGCTCGGATCCGTCGCGGTGGCGGTGATCGCGCTGCCGGCGCCCGCGGCCGAGACGGTTCCGGAGAACGTCGAGGTGCCGCCGTTGCCGGTGACGTGGATCGTGCCGAGGTAGGTTTCGCCCTCGGTGGCGGAGGAGCAGCTGCCGGAGCTGCGGAAGATCTCGACGTCGTAGGCGCCGCCGCCGTCCGGGGTCGGAACCGTCCCGGCGACCGCGGTGGTCGCTCCGATCGCCGCCGTCGAGACCGTGGGCGGAGCCGGCGGAGTATCGCCGCCGAGGAACTCGTACAGGATGCCGGTCGAGCCGTTGTCGTGCAGCGAGTTCTGCGTGATCTTCACGCCCGACGCTTCCCTGAGGTCGATCGCGACGGCCCCACTCCCGAAGATCGTGTTGCCGCTGACGGTGGCGGTGCCGCTGTCGAACTCCATGCCGTACGACGAGGTGTTCGCGACGATGTTCCCGGAGTAGACGTTCGGGCTGCTCGAGCCGAGCAGCTGGCGAAGACCCTGGCTGTTCGGCCGAGGCGTGTCGAAGGGGGCGCCCGTCCGGTCGGTGCCGACGAAGTTGCCCTCGACCGTGTTGCCGCCGTCGTCGACCTGGAAGGCGGTGTCCGCGGCGCCGCCGATCACGTTTCCGGCGGCGGTCGTCGAGCCGCCGACCGTGTTGCCGGTGGCGCCTCCGTCGAGCTCGACGCCGATGTCCACGCCGTCGACGTTGCTCCCGTCGGCATTCACGCCGATCGAGTTCCCTTCGACGGTGTTGCCGGTCGAGCCGCTGACGACGATCGCGCTCTGGAACGTCGCCATCACGTTGCCGGCGCCGGCCGCCGTCCCGCCGATCGTGTTGTTGCCGCCGCCGCTCTGCAGCGTGACGGCCTGCCCGACCGAGTCCGTGAAGGTCGTCCCGTCCGAGTCGTAGCCGAAGTAGTTGCCCTCGACGACGCTGCTCGACATGCCGAAGGCGTCGACGCCATCCTGGGTCGCGAACACGTTGCGGTCGGCCGGCGACGTTCCGCCGATGGTGTTGCCGGAGACGCCGTCGACCTCGACGCCCTCGGGATCGCCGACCACGTTGTGGCTCGAGTCGAGGCCGAACCAGTTGCCCGCGACCGTGTCGCCGCCGTTCTGCTCGAGCATGATCCCGACGGAGAAGCCGTAGATGCTCAGCCCGCGGACCGTGCTCGATCCGCCCACGAGGTCGAGGCCGGTCGAGAGCTGGCCGGTGGTGGACGTGAGCGCGACTCCCGGCGAGTTGCCGGCGGAGCCGTCGATCGTGACCGGGGTCGTGATCGCAGGCAGGGCGCCGTTCGTGTTGGCGTCGAGCGTGATCGTCGGAACCGGGATGTCGAAGGTGATCGTCGCCGGAGTCGGCGCGCCCGCGTTCGCAGACTCGATCGCGTCACGGAGCGAGCACAGGTTGACGGTGCACGAGCCGTCGTTGCTGTCGGCGGCCGTGTTGACGACGAAGTCCGAGGATGGAGGCGGAGGCGCCGCCGACCCCCACGAGAGGTCGAAGTAGCTCGTGGGGTCGCCCGGGAGGCCAAGCGAGCTCGGGCTGCCGCCGTCC
>DASRGA010000044.1:0-27382 GCA_035651295.1 Gaiellaceae bacterium
GCGCGGCGACCTCGACGAGCAGCGCGTCGCCCGCGCGATGGCCGAGGCTGTCGTTGAACGTCTTGAAGTCGTCGATGTCGAGGAAGAGCAGCGACTGCCGCTCGCCGCCGGCCGCGGCGGCGCGAAGGCGCTCGAGCAGCCTGCGCCGGTTCGGCAGCGCGGTCAGCGGATCCGTCACCGCGAGCGCGCGCAGCTCCTCTTCGGCGAGCCGGCGGCGGGTGATGTCGATCAGGTACCCCTGCCAGCACGCCGCCGCTCCGTCCTTGCCGCGGTGCAGCGACGCCTCGTCGCGCACCCAGACGACGCGGCCGTCGCGGGCGACGAGCCGGTACTCCGACGCGAACGGCTGCCCGGCCTCGTTCGCGGCGTGCACCTCGGCGAGCACGCGCTCGCGGTCCTCCTCGTGGACGATGTTCACGAACAGGTCGGGGTTGCTCGTCCACTCCTCGACCGTGTAGCCGAACAGCTCCTCGGCCTGGGGGCTCGTGTAGATGTTGGCCGAGTTGTCGGAGACCTCGTCGATGTAGACGACGAGCGGCAGCTCCTCGACGAGCTGGCGGTAGCCGGCCTCGACGGCGCGGCGGCGCGCGTCGGCGCGCTCGAGCATGCCGACCGCACGCCGGCCGACCAGGGCGAAGAGGGCGAGCATCGCCGCCGCGAACGCGCCGAGGGCGCCGGCGCTGCCGTAGAGCCCGTGCCGCTCGCCGGCCCACGCGCCGCCGGCGGCGAGCGCGATCAGCGCGGCGGCCGCGAGCAGGAGCCGTCCGCGTACCGCGCGGGTGATGCTCGCCGTCGCGTCGGCGTCGACGAGCGCCGTGGCGAAGCCCGACATTCGGTGGGTATCGGCTCCCGGCCGGGCCGCCTTGACGATTTTCGAGCAGGAACCCGCCCCGGGCATCCGTACGATGGAAGGGCGATGGGGGGTCGTCGGCGCGTGGGTGCGAGCCGGAGACGTCGCCGGCGGACGGCCGGCCGGCTCCTGCTCGGGCTGCTGCTCGTCGGGGCGCTCGCCGCGGCGGGCGTCGCGGCGGCCGTGCGCTTCTGGTCGGGGGCGAGCCTCGTCGCCGACCGCACGGCGCTGGCCCGGCTCGAGCTGCAGCCCCTCGCGGGCTCGCTCGTCTCGGCGAGGGCGTTCACCGCCGGCGGCGTCGAGTTCCCGATCGGGGTCGAGCACGGGCGGCTCGTGCCGGAGACGGCCGTGCCCGCGGGGCTGACCGTCCGCGTCGAGGTCGTCGTGCGCCGCCCGGGCTGGCTCGCCCGCGTCGCGGGCCGCTTCCGCCACGAACGGTTGACGATCCGCACGCCGGTCGCCTCGGTTGCCGACCGCTGGGTGACGCTCGCCCGCGGCGCGAAGCTCGTGCTGCGGTTCGACCAGCCCGTCGACCGTGTCGTCGTGCGCGGCCGCACGGTCGCCGTCGGCGGCCGGCGCAGCGTCGACCTCGGGCGGCCGCCGGCGCCGTCCGGCGCGGTGCGGGTCGCCGCGGCGGCGCGCAGCTGGGAGCAGCTCGGGGCGGCGCAGCGCGTGACGTGGTTCCCGAAGACGCGCGCGCCGGCCGTGCTCGTCTCGCCGGCGCCGGGCGCCACCGTGTCGCCGCTCGCCGCCGTCCGGCTCGTCTTCGCCGAGCCGGTGGCGCAGGTGCTCGGCGGCGCACGCCCGGCGCTCGCACCCGCCGCCGCCGGCCGTTGGTCGGAGCCGGACGCGCACACCCTCGTCTTCCGCCCGGGCGGGCTCGGGCTGCCGATGGGCGGCCGCCTGTCGCTGCGGCTCGCACGCGCGACGAGCGCCGGGCGGACGCTGCGCTGGACGATCGCCGAGGGCAGCCTGCTCCGCCTGCACCAGCTGCTCGCCCAGGAGGGGTACCTGCCCGTCGACTGGCAGCCGGACCACGCCCCGGTCGCCGGCACGCGCGCGGCGCAGGTCGCCGCGGCGGTCGACCCGCCGGCCGGACGGTTCACGTGGCGCTACCCGAACACGCCGCCGCAGCTGAGACGCCTCTGGGACCCGGCGAGGATCACGCAGATCACCCGGGGCGCGGTGATGATGTTCGAGGACGAGCACCACCTGACCGTCGACGGCTTCGCCGGCCCGCATGTCTGGCGCGCGCTGCTCGCCGACGCGCTCGCCGGGAAACGGCGAACCGACGGCTACAGCTACGTCTACGTGCACACGCAGCTGCCGCAGCTCCTGACGCTGTGGCACAACGGCCGCGTCGTCCTGACGTCTCCGGGGAACACGGGCATCCCGGCGACGCCGACGGCGCCGGGGACGTTCCCGGTGTTCGAGCACATCCCGGTCGGCGAGATGAAGGGCACGAACCCGGACGGGTCGCACTACGACGACAAGGGCATCCGCTGGATCAGCTACTTCCACGGCGGCGAGGCGCTGCACGCGTTCAACCGCGCGTCGTTCGGCACGCCGCAGAGCCTCGGCTGCGTCGAGCTGCCGCTCGCCGCCGCCGCGAAGGTGTGGCCCTACACGCCGATCGGCACGCTCGTCACGATCGAGAACTGAACGGTCGCCCCCGGGGCGAGCTGCCCCGCGCGGGACAGGTCGTCGGCGACCACGACGGCGAGGACGGGGTAGCCGCCCGTCGTCGGGTGGTCGGGACCGAGCAGGATCGGCCGCCCGCCGGGCGGCACCTGGATCGCGCCGGTGACGACGCCCTCGGACAGAAGCTCGTCCTGCCGCGTCCGCTCGAGCGGCGGCCCTTCGAGCCGGGTGCCGATGCGGTTCGACGCCGGCGAGACGCGCCATGTCGTGCGCGTGAGCGCCTCGAGCGCGGCGGGCGCGAACCAGTCGTCGCGGGGCCCCGGCACGACCCGCAAGTAACAGTCTGTTACAAGCTCGTCCCGGCGCGCCGGCTCGTGCTGCAGCGGTTCGTGACAGTCTGTTACAAGCCCGAGCGGCAGCACGTCGCCGTCGCGCAGGGGCGGCGGGCCGAGTCCCGTCAGCTGGTCGTGGGAGCGGCTGCCGAGAACGCTCTCCGCCGCGACCCCGCCCCGGATCGACACGTACGCGCGCACGCCGCCCCGGCACGGGCCGAGCTCGAGCAGCTCCCCGACGCGCGCGACGCCGGGCGGCAGCGGGCGCTCGTCGAGCCGCGCGCCGGCATCGGCTCCGGTCACGGCGACGAGCGCGCCGCCGTCGAAGCGCAGGGTCGGCCCGACCAGTGTCGCCTCGAGCCCCGCCGCGCCCGGCGCGTTCCCGACGAGCGCGTTCCCGAGCTCGAGCGCGGCGCGGTCGGCCGCGCCGGACGGCGGCACGCCGAGGTGCGCCAGCCCGGGACGTCCCAGGTCCTGCACGGTCAGAAGCGGGCCCGCGCGGAGGACGGCGACGCTCGTCATGCCGCGACGAAGCGGACGCGGTCGCCGGGCGCGAGCAGCGCCGGCTCGGTCCGCTGCGGGTCGAAGAGCACGAGGTCGCTCCGTCCGAGCAGGCGCCAGCCGCCGGGCGACTCGCGCGGGTACACGGCCGAGTACGGCCCCGCGACCGCGACGCTCCCCGCGGGCACCCGCTCGCGCGGCGAAGCGAGCCGCGGCACGTGCAGCAGCTCGTCGCCGCCCAGCAGGTAGGCGAACCCGGGCGCGAAGCCGAGGAACGCGACGGTGTAGACGCCGGCGGCGTGCCGGGCGGCGACCTCCTCGGGCGACACGCCGGCGAGCCGCGCCACGTCCGCCAGGTCGGGGCCGTCGTAGCGGACCGGGATCTCGACGAGACGCGCCTCCGCGGGCGCCGGCGCCGACTCGACGGAAACGCCGTCGAGGCGCGGCGCGTCTCCGCCCTCCCAGACGGCGAGCACGGTGCGATGCCCGGGGACGACGTCGACGAGGTCGCCGCGCGCACGGAGCGCACGGGCGAGGTGCACCGCCTCGGCGTTGTCGGCCACCTCGAACAGCACCGCGCGGTCGCCGGCCGGGCGGACCCTCATGCGAACGCGCGCAGCTCGACGCCGGCGGCGGCGAGGGCCGCGCGGACGCGCCGCGCCAGCTCCACCGCGTCCGGCGTGTCGGAGTGGATGCAGAGCGAGCCCACGCGCCCCGCGAGCGAGACCGCCTGCCGCACCGCCGCCTCCGCGTCGAGCACCGCGCCGGGCTCGCCGCGCGGGACGAGCCCGCCTCCGGCGCCGTAGCCGCGGTCGGCGAACCCCTCCTCGACCGCAAGCAGCCCCGCCTCGCGCGCCCGTGCGAGGAGCCGCGACCCGGGGAAGCCGAGGACGGCGAGCGGGGCGGCCGCCGCGACGAGCGCCGCGGCGGCGCCGTCGTCGACGGTCGCGCGGTGGTAGAGCGCGCCGTGCGGCTTGACGTACGCGACGCGCCCGCCCGACGCCGCCTGGAGGGCCGCGATCTGCTCGCGCGCATCGCGCTCGACGGTCGCCGCGTCGGCGCCCAGCTCGCGGCGGCCGAAGCCGTCACGGTCGCGGTAGGAGACGTGCGCGCCGACCGACACGCCGTGCGCGGCCGCCGCCGCGCACACGGATCGCATCGTCCGGGCGTCGCCCGCGTGGAACCCGCAGGCGACGTTCGCGCTGGTGACGAGCGCGAGCAGCTCGGCGTCGGCGGCGGCCCCCTCGCCGACGTCCGCGTTCAGGTCGACGGAGGTCACTCCCCGTGCCGCGCGAGCCGCGCGTCGAGGTCGTCCGGGGTCGCCATCAGCTCCGGTAGCTGACCGCCACCCTCCTGCCCTCGCGTCCCGAGCGGACGATCGCGTCGCACACCTCCGCCGCGCGGTAGCCGTCCTCGAACGTCGCGCCGTGCGGCGCAATCCCATGCTCGCCTGCGATCGCGCTGAGCACGTGCTGGATCTCGTGCACGAAGGTGTGCTCGTAGCCGATGATGTGGCCCGGCGGCCACCACCACTGCGCGAACGGATGCTCGGGCTCGGTGACGAGGATCGTGCGGAAGCCCTTCGTGCCCTCGGAGTGCCGCAGCTCGTTCAGATGCTCGAGGTCGAACACGAGCGAGCCGTTCGTCCCGTTGATCTCCCACACGAGGCCGTTCTTGCGGCCGGCTGCGAAGCGGGTCGCCTCGATCGTGCCGACGGCGCCGCCCTCGAACTCGACGACCGACTCGAATGCGTCGTCGACCTCGCGCCCCGGGGTGAACGTCTTCACCGACGCGGACAGGGCGGCGATCTCGCCCACGAGGTAGCGGGCCAGGTCGATCACGTGCGCGCCGAGGTCGCCGATCGCGCCCGACCCCGCCTCGCCGGCGCGGAAGCGCCAGACGTCGGCGGTCGTCGGCCCCCACTCCTGCAGGTAGCGGCCGCGGAAATGCAGCACCTCGCCGAGGTCGCCGGCCTCGAGGATCTGCCGCGCGAGCCGGACGGCCGGGACGAAGCGGTAGTTGAACGCCGTCATGTGCACGACGCCCGTCGCCTCGACGCGCTTCCAGACGTCGTAGCTCTCGTCGGCGGTCCGGCCCAGCGGCTTCTCGCAGAACACGTGCTTGCCCGCCTCGGCGGCGAGGACGGTCGGCTCGGCGTGCAGGTTGTTCGGCCCCGAGTTGTCGAGGAGCTGCACCTCCGGGTCGGAGACGAGCTCGCGCCAGTCGGTCACGTGGCGCTCGAAGCCGTAGCGGCGCGCCGCCTCCGACACCGCCGCCTCGTCGCGGCCCGCGATCGAGACGAGCCTCGGACGGAGCGGCGGCGGCCACGCCATGTACGACAGCTTCTTGTACCCGTTCGAGTGCGCCTTCCCCATGAAGGCATAGCCGAGCAGGCCGACCCCGATCTCCGGCGCGTCGCCGCTCATCTGCCGCTGCCCGCCTTCTGCATCGCCGCGTCGAACGCGACGCTCGACGGCGCGAAGTCGCGCGAGCGCACGAACGCGAGCGCGTCGCGCGCGCCGTAGTCGCGATCCATTCCGCTGTCCTCCCATTCGATCGAGAGCGGCCCCTGGTAGCCGATCCGGTTCAGCGCCCGCAGCAGCGACTCGAAGTCGACGTCGCCGCGGCCGGGCGAGACGAAGTCCCAGCCCCGCTCCACCTCGCCGAAGTCGAGGTGCGAGCCGAGAATCGAGCGCCGCCCGTCGAGGCGGCGCCGCGAGTCCTTCACGTGCACGTGGTAGATGCGGTCGCCGAACTCGAGCGCGAACTCGGCCGCGTCGAGGAACTGCGGCGCGAAATGGCTCGGGTCGAGGTTGATCCCGAACGCCTCCCGGCGGCCGATCGCTTCGAGCGTCCGCCGCGTCGTGACGAAGTCGTACGCGATCTCGGTCGGGTGCACCTCGAGGCCGAAGCGGACGCCCTCCGCGTCGAAGACGTCCATGATCGGCCCCCAGCGCTCGGCGAACTCGCCGTACGCGCGGTCGATCTCGCCGAAGTCGTTCGGCGGGAACGAGTAGAGGAGGTGCCAGATCGGCGAGCCGGTGAAGCCGTTCACCTGCGTGACGCCGAGCTGCGCGGCCGCGCGCGCCGTGTCCTTCATCCGCTCCGCGGCGCGCCGCCGCACACCCTCCGGCTCGCCGTCGCCGTAGATCTCCGGCGGCAGGATGGCGCGGTGGCGCTCGTCGATGCGGTCGCAGACGCACTGGCCGACGAGATGCGCGCCGATCGCCCACACGTCGAGGCCGTGACGCTCGAGCAGCCCGCGTCGCCCCTTCGCGTAGCCGGGGTCGGCGAGCGCCCGGTCGACCTCGAAGTGGTCGCCCCAGCACGCGAGCTCGAGGCCGTCGAAGCCCCAGCCGCCGCAGCGCTGCGCGAGCTCCTCGAGCGGCAGGTCGGCCCACTGGCCGGTGAAGAGGGTGACCGGGCGTGCCATCGGCGGCGATCCGATCCTACGGTAGCGTCACCCCCATGGCCCTTCCCCGCGAGCTCGTGGCGCGGTTCGCCGAGGCGACCGAGGTGATCCGCGAGCCGGAGCAGTTGCGCACCTATGACTGTGACGGGTTGACGGGGAGGCGTGTCGTGCCGGCGCTCGTTGCGCTGCCGGGGAGCGTGGCGGAGGTGCAGGCTGTTGTGCGTCTGTGCGCGGAGGCGGGGCTGCCGTTCGTCGCGCGCGGTGCGGGCACGGGGTTGTCGGGCGGTGCGTTGCCGGTCGCCGACGGGGTGGTCGTCTCGTTGGCGCGGCTGGACAGGATCCTCTCGGTCGACCTCGACGCGGGCGAGATCGTGGTCGAGCCGGGGGTCGCGAATCTGGATGTGACGCGTGCGGTGGCGCCGCATGGCTTCTACTACGCGCCCGACCCGTCGTCGCAGCAGGTGTGCACGATCGGCGGCAACGTCGCCGAGAACGCGGGCGGCGCGCACTGTCTGAAGCACGGCTTCACGGTCAATCACGTGCTCGCCGCCGAGGTGGTGCTGCCGAGCGGCCAGCTGGTCGAGTTGTCGGTCTGGGACGACGGGCCGGACCTGCTGGGCGTGTTCGTCGGCTCGGAGGGGACGCTGGGGATCGCGACGAAGCTGACGTTGCGGCTGCTGCGGGCGCCGGCGGCGGTGCGCACGCTGCTTGCCGGCTTCGACCACACGGACGCCGCCGGCGCCGCCGTCTCGGGGACGATCGCGGCCGGGATCCTGCCCTCGGCGATCGAGATGATGGACGCGATCACGATCGAGGCGGCCGAGGCGGCGGTGAGCGCGAACTACCCGCCGGGGTGCGGGGCGGTGCTGATCGTCGAGCTCGACGGCCCCGTCGAGCAGGTGGAGGAGGACCTGGCGGCGGTGGAGCGGCTGTGCCGCGCGAACGGCGCCGTCGAGGTTCGCGTCGCGTCCGACCCGGCCGACCGCGCCGCCGTCTGGCGGGGCCGCAAGGCGGCGTTCGCCGCCGTCGGCCGCCTCAGCCCCGACTACTACGTGCAGGACGGCGTCGTGCCGCGCACGCGGCTGCCGGAGGTGCTGCGGCGGATCGACGCGCTGTCGGCCGAGCACGGGCTGCGCGTCGGCAACGTCTTCCACGCCGGCGACGGCAACCTGCACCCGCTCGTCCTCTACGACGGGCGCGTCGAGGGCGAGGCGGAGCGCGCCGAACGGCTGGCGGGGCTGATCCTGGAGGCGTGCGTCGACGCGGGCGGCTCGATCACCGGCGAGCACGGCGTCGGCGCCGACAAGGCGTGCGCGATGCCGCTGATGTTCGGCGAGGACGACCTGGAGGCGATGCGGCGGCTGCGCCGCGCGTTCGACCCGGCGGGCCTCGCCAATCCCGGCAAGGTCCTCCCGACGCCGCGTCTCTGCGGCGAGGCGCCCGGCCGCTACCGGGCCCACCCCCTCGAGCTGGCGGGCCGTGGCGAGCGTTTCTGAGCTGATCGTCGAGCACGAGCCGGGCGACCTGACCTGCGTCGTGCGCGGCGAGCTGCGGCTGTCGGCGCTGCAGCGGGCGCTCGCCGAGCACGGCCAGCGGCTCTCGCTCGACCCGCCGGGCGACCCGACGCTCGCCGACTGCCTGACCGGCGACCTGTCGGGGCCGCTGCGCCACCGCTTCGGGACGATGCGCGACCTCGTGCTCGGCGTCACCGTCGTGCTGCCGGACGGGACGCGCGCGAGCTCCGGCGGCAAGGTGGTCAAGAACGTCGCCGGCTACGACCTCGGCAAGCTCTTCTGCGGCTCCCGCGGACGGCTCGGCTCGGTCGAGCGGCTCGCGCTGCGGCTGCACCCGCTGCCCGCCGCGGCGCGGACGGTGGCGATCGAGGCGGCGCGCTGGCCGCAGCTGCACCGCTCCGGGCTGACGCCGAGCGCGGTCGACGTCGTCGGCGGCGAGCTGTACGCGCTCTTCGAGGGCTCACAGCGCGCCGTCGACGCGCAGGCGGCCGCGCTCGCCGGCGCCGAGTCGGACCCGTGGGAGCAGATCCGAGCGCTGCAGGCCTCGCTGCCCGGCCGCCGCCGCTGGGACGGCGCCCCGGCGCCGCTCGTCCGGCCGGGGCCGCGCGTCGCCTACGTCGAAGAGGTCACCGACGCCGCCTGGCCGCCGCTCGCCGAGCGGGTGCTGGAAGCCCTGTCCGGGGAGGCAGCGTGCAGCCCGAGCTGATCGCCGACTGCGTCCACTGCGGCTTCTGCCTGCCCACCTGCCCGACCTACACGCTCTGGCGGGAAGAGATGGACTCGCCGCGCGGGCGGATCCAGCTGATGGGCGGGCTCGCCGACGGCACGCTCGAGCTCACCGACACCGTCGTCCGGCACTTCGACCGCTGCCTCGGCTGCATGGCCTGCGTGACCGCCTGCCCGTCGGGAGTCCAGTACGACCGGCTGATCGAATCGACGCGCGCGCACGTCGAGCAGCACCACCGGCGCGGCCTCGGCGACCGGCTCGTCCGGGCGGCGATCTTCGCCGTCTTCCCGCACCGCCGCCGCCTGCGCGCGGCGCTCGCGCTGCGAAACCTGCCGGCGCCGGGGCCGCTAAGGCCGCTGAAGCGGCTCGCGCCGCCCTGGTCGGACCCGTCCTGGCCGCCCGCCCATCTCCCCGGCAGAGGCCCGCGCGTCGCCATCGTCGCCGGCTGCGTCCAGAGCGTCGTCTTCGGCGGCGTCAACGCCGCCACCGCCCGCGTGCTCGCCGCCGACGGCTACGACGTCCACGTGCCGCGGGCGCAGGGCTGCTGCGGCGCCCTCCACGCCCACGCCGGCCGGCCCGACGAAGGCGTCAAACGCGCCCGCGACCTCGAACACGCCCTCGCCGGCTACGACGCGATCGTCACCAACGCCGCCGGCTGCGGCTCCCACCTGAAAGACCACGGAATCGCAAACACCGCCGACGTCTCGGAACTCCTCGCCGCCGCGCCCACACCCGCCGAACGCCAGCCGCTCGAGCTGCGCGTCGCCCTCCAGGACCCCTGCCACCTCAAGCACGCACAACGAATCGAGTCACAACCGCGCGCCATGCTCGCCGCGATCCCCGCGCTCGAACTCGTCGAACCCGGCGAACAGGAACTCTGCTGCGGCAGCGCCGGCATCTACAACATCACCCAGCCGCAAACAGCCGCCGCGCTCGGCGACCGCAAAGCCGCCCAGCTGCTCGCCACCCGCCCCGACGCCTACGCAAGCGGCAACCCCGGCTGCCTCGTCCAAGTCACAGCCGCACTCCGCCGCGCCAACCAACCCACACCCGCCTTCCACCCGATCGAACTCGTCGACGCATCAATCCGCGGCATCGGCGCCGCCGAGCTGCTCGCCGCAGCACGCCGCTGAGGCGCCCGACGCTCAGGGGCCGGGTGACGCGGCCGCCTCCCACGCCAGGGCGGCGCCGATCGCCACCTCGTCCGCCGGCGCGGCGAACTGCACGTTCCCGACGGCGACCGCCGCCCAGCCGAGCACGTTGAACGGCCGCAGGAAGGCGGTCAGCTGCAGCCGGACGTCGAGCTCGCGGCAGTCGACCGGCGGCACCTCGATCCCGATCGCCGGGGCCACGTACAGGTCGACCTCCGGCCGGTAGCCGCGCCACGCCGCGACCGCCGAGCGGGCGCGCTCGACGTCGCCGGGCTCGACCGCCTGCGCCAGCTCGAGCTTCGTGCGCACGTTCTCGCCGTAGTCGTCGGCCCGGGCCGGGTAGGTGGCGCGATGCGACTCGGCCGCCTCGTGGAAGAAGAGCGGCCAGGTGTCCGCAGGCGGCTCGGGGATCGTCGCGTCGACGACACGCGCGCCGAGCTCCTCGAGCCGCTCGGCGTACGCCTCGGCCGCCGGGCTCGCGGGGAGCGCCCGCCCGCCGACCGACGGGGGCCGGCGCAGCAGGCCGACGGTGAGCCCCGCGAGCCGGGGCCGGGGGACCGGCGCCGCCGCGAGCACCGCCCAGGCGGCGGCCGCCGCGCGGACGGAGGCCGCGAGCGGCCCGACCGTGTCGAACGTCGGGCAGAGCGGGAACACCCCGTCCACCGGGATGCGGCCCCAGCTCGGCTTGATGCCGGCGAGCCCGCAGCACGCCGCCGGCAGGCGGATCGAGCCGCCGGTGTCCGTCCCGAGCCCGAGCTCGCAGAGGCCGGCCGCGATCGCGGCGGCGTTCCCGCCGGAGGAGCCGCCGGTGGTGCGGCCGGGAAGATACGGGTTCTGCACCGTCCCGTACCACGGGTTCTGGCTCGTCACGCCCCACGCGAACTCGTGCAGGTTGGCCTTGCCGGTGACGACGGCGCCGGCGGCGACGAGGCGCTCGACGGCGCCGGCCGTCCGCTCCGGGACGTGGTCCGCGTAGATGCGCGACCCGTAGGTCGTGCGCACGCCGGCGGTGTCGATCAGGTCCTTGACGACGAGGCGGGCGCCGGCGAGCGGCCCCGGCCGCGCGGGCGCCGGCTCGACCTCGGTGATCAGCGCGTTCCAGCGGTCGCGCGTCATGCGGCCGCCGAGCGGATCGCGGTGAGCGTCGCCCGCGGCGTGATCACGTCCGGGTCGACGCGCAACGCGAGCAGGGCCGGCCCGCCGGCGGCGAGGGCGCGCTCGAGCGCCGCGGGGAACTCGTCGGTGCGCTCGACCGTCTCGCCGTGCGCGCCGAAGGCGCGGGCGTAGGCCGCGAAGTCCGGGTTGCGGAGATCGGTGCCGACCACGCGGCCGGGATAGGTCCGCTCCTGGTGCAGGCGGATCGTCCCGTACATGCCGTTGTCGACGACCAGGACGACGATCGGCAGGTCGTGCTGCATCGCGGTGGCGAGCTCGCTGCCGTGCATCAGGAAGTCGCCGTCGCCCGAGAAGCAGATGACGGTGCGCTCCGGCGACACGGCCTTCGCCGCGATCGCAGCGGGCAGGCCGTAGCCCATCGCGCCGCTCGTCGGCGCGAGCTGGGACGGGAAGTCGTGGAAGCGCCAGAAGCGGTGGATCCACAGGGTGTGGCTCCCGGCGCCGTTCGTCACGATCGCGTCGGGCACGCGCCGCCGGAGGTGCTCGATGCAGGCGCCGAGGTCGAGCGAACCGGCGGTCGCGGGGGGCTGCTGCCAGCGCTCGTAGTCGCTCCGCGCAGACGCCGTCCACTCGCGCCAGCGAGGCTCGACCCGGAGGCCTGCGACCGCGGCCGCGAACGGCTCGGGCGAGGCGAGGATCGGCAGCTCCGGCCGGTAGACGCGTCCCAGCTCCTCGGCGCCGGGATGCACGTGGACGAGCGTCTGGCGCGGGTTGGGGACGTCGAGCAGCGTGTAGCCGGACGTGGTGACGTCTCCCAGGCGCGGGCCGACGACGAGCAGCAGGTCGGAGTCGCGCACCCGATCGGCAAGCTTCGGGTTGAGGTCGATCCCGACGTCGCCCGCATAGACCGGCGAGTCGTTGTCGATCGCGTCCTGCCGGCGGAAGGCGGCGGCGGTCGGGATCTCGTTCGCCTCGACGAGCTCCTGCACGCCGCGGGCGGCTTCGCGCGTCCAGCCGCCGCCGCCGACGATCGCGAACGGCCGCTCGGCCCGCGCGAGAAGAGCCTCGAGCGCCTCGACGTCCGCGCGCGCCGGCGCGGGGCGGACGACGTGGAACGGCAGCGCGTCGGGCGCCGTCGCCTCGGCTGCGAGCACGTCCTCGGGCAGCGCCAGGACGACGGGGCCGGGGCGGCCCGCGCAGGCGGTCGTGAACGCGCGCGCGACGAGCTCGGGGAGGCGGTCGACCTGGTCGACCTGCGCCGCCCACTTCGCGAGCGGCCCGAACATCCGCCGGAAGTCGACCTCCTGGAACGCCTCGCGTTCGGCGTCGCCCGACGACACCTGCCCGATCAGGAGGATGAGCGGCGTCGAGTCCTGGAACGCCGTGTGCACGCCGACACACGCCTGCGTCGCGCCCGGCCCGCGCGTGACGACGCACACGCCGGGGCGGCCGGTGAGCTTGCCGTAGGCCTCGGCCATGTTCGCGGCCGCGGCCTCGTGCCGGCAGGTGACGAGCCTGAGCGGGCTGTCGACGAGGCCGTCGAGGAAGGCGAGGAAGCTCTCGCCCGGCACGGAGAACACGATCTCCGCGCCGTGCACGGCGAGCTGGTCGGCGAGCAGCTTCCCGCCGTGGCGCATCAGCGGGCGCAGCCGCCGGCGGCGACCACCTCAGAGACCGGCCATCGAGAGGTACTTCAGCTCGAGCCACTCGTCGATCCCGTACTTCGAGCCCTCGCGGCCGAGCCCCGACTCCTTCATGCCGCCGAACGGGGCGACCTCGGAGGACACGAAGCCGGTGTTGATGCCGACGATCCCGTAGTCGAGCCCCTCGGAGACACGCCAGACGCGCCCGAGGTCGCGGCTGTAGAAGTACGCCGCGAGCCCAAACGGCGTGTCGTTCGCCGCCCGGACCGCCTCCTCCTCGCTCTCGAAGCGGGCGATCCCGGCGACGGGGCCGAACGTCTCCTCGCGGGCCATCGCCGCGCCCGCGCCGACGCCGGTGATCACGGTCGGCCGGTAGAAGAGCCCGCCGAGGCTCTCGCCGCCCGTCCGCAGCTCGCCGCCGCGGCCGAGCGCGTCGGCGACGTGGCGCTCGACCTTCTCGACCGCCTGCCGCTCGATCAGCGGCCCGATGTTGACGTCGGGGTCGAGGCCCGGCCCGACCTTCAGCTGCGAGACGCGCTCGACGAGCCGCTCGACGAACGCGTCGTGGATCCCCGCCTGCACGTAGATGCGGTTCGCCGAGATGCACGTCTGACCGGAGTTGCGGAACTTGCACGCGATCGCACCGTCGACGGCGGCGTCGAGGTCGGCGTCGTCGAAGACGATGAAGGGCGCGTTGCCGCCGAGTTCGAGCGACACCTTCTTCACCTGTCCGGTGCACTGCGCCATCAGGAGCTTCCCGACCTCGGTCGAGCCGGTGAAGCCGAGCTTGCGGACGACGGGGCTGCCGGTCAGCACGCGGCCGATCACCGGCGCGTCCTCGGCGCTGCCGGTGACGATGCCGAGCACGCCCGCCGGCAGGCCCGCCTCCACGCCGAGCCGGGCCACGGCGAGGGCGGTCAGCGGCGTCTGCTCGGCCGGCTTCAGCACCATCGTGCAGCCGGCGGCGAGCGCGGGCGCCGCCTTCCGCGTCACCATCGCCGCCGGGAAGTTCCACGGGGTGATGCCGGCGGTGACGCCGACCGGCTGCTTGAGCACCACGACGCGGCGGTCCGCCGCGTAGGTCGGGATGGTGTCGCCGTACACGCGCTTCGCCTCCTCGCCGTACCACTCGAGGAACGAGGCGGCGTACGCGATCTCGGAGCGGGACTCGGCGAGCGGCTTTCCCTGCTCGGTCGTGAGCAGCGTGGCGAGCGGCTCGCTGTGCTCGAGCATCAGATCCGACCACCGCCGCAGGATGCGCGCGCGGTCCTTCGCCAGCAGCCCGCGCCAGGCGGGCAGCGCCTCCTCGGCCGCGCGGAGCGCGCGCTCGGTCTCGCTCGCGCCCATGCGCGGGAGCTCGAGGAGCGTCTCGCCGGTCGCCGGGTCGTCGACCGGGAACCGCGACTCGGCGTCGGAGTCGAGCTCGAGCAGCGGCATCGGGACGGCCACGGCTCGATCCTAGCGAGCGCCCTCTACCGTTCCGCGTGGATCCGCTCGGCCGACGCGCGCAGCGGGCCGCCGTCGCGGTGCGCGCGCACCGCAAGCGCCTCGGCGATGATCGAGACGGCGGTCTCGGCGGGGCTCTCGGCGCCCACGTCGAGGCCGGCCGGGCCGTGCAGGCGCGCCAGCTCGCCGTCGGTCACTCCTGCGTCGCGGAGCCGCTCGCGGCGGTTCGCCTGGGCGGCTCGGCTGCCGAGCGCGCCGACGTAGAAGGCGTCGCTGCGGAGCGCGGCCGCCAGCGCCGGCACGTCGAACCTGTCGTCGTGCGTGAGCACGACCACGGCCGTCTCGCGGTCGAGCGCGAGCCGGGCGAACGCCTCGTCGGGCCACGCGACGACGATCTCCTCCGCGCTCGGCACGCGCTCGGGCGTCGCGAAGCGGGGCCTCGCGTCGACGCAGACCGTGTGCCAGCCGAGCGCGCGGGCGGCGGCGCAGAGCGCCTCGCCCGTGTCGACGGCGCCGACGACGACGAGCCGCGGCGGCGGACCGTACACGTCGGCGAAGACGCGCACGCCGTCGTGCTCGACGATGCCGCTGCGCCGGACGCCGGCGGCGATCCCGGCCAGCCCGGCGGGCGCGTCGCCGAGCGTCGCGCCGTTCGCGCGCACGAGCAGCTTGCGGCCGCGGGCCGGCCCGTCCAGCACGGTGAAGAGCACGGCGCGCTCGTCGCCGCGGGCGACCTCGAGCAGCGCGTCGGCGAGGCTCACTCGAACGGCTCGAGCAGGACGTCGATCTCGCCG
The DNA here is from genome assembly GCA_035651295.1 of Gaiellaceae bacterium. Classification (GTDB taxonomy): domain Bacteria; phylum Actinomycetota; class Thermoleophilia; order Gaiellales; family Gaiellaceae; genus PALSA-600. The sequence continues at coordinate 15,128 of DASRGA010000044.1, forward strand.
CCGCAGGGCAGCCCGACGCCGAGCGCCTGATCCTCGCTGAGGCCGTACGTGAGCAGGCGCGGCTCGCCGGAGGCGATCACCTCCTGCGCCTGCACGGCGACGTCGTTCTCGACACAGCCGCCCGAGACGGAGCCGCACATCGCGCCGCTCTCGGAGACGGCGAGCTTCGCGCCGACCGGACGCGGCGCCGAGCGGCGGGTGGCGACGACGGTGGCGATGGCGATCCGCTCGCCCTTGCGGCGCCACCGCTCGACCTCCTCGACGATCTCCTTCATCGCATCCGGCTCACGCCGCGTGCCTCCGCTCGATGCCGCGAAGAACGTTACCGAGCGCCTCGAGGCTCGCCACGTCGTGGCCGGACACGAGCCGGTCGACGGACGGCAGCGCGGCCGCCATCCCGGCCGCGAGCGGCTCGTAGCCCGGGTGGCCCTTGAGCGGGTTGACCCAGACGACCGCGTAGGCCTGCCGGGCGAGCCGCGCCAGCTCGGTGCGGGTCAGCCGGGTGTCGCCGCGCTCGCAGCCGTCGGAGAGCACGACGACCACGGCTCCGCGCGTCAGCCCGCGCCTCCCCCACCCGTCGTTGTAGGCCTTCAGCGAGGCGCCGATGCGCGTGCCGCCGGACCAGTCGACCACGCGGCGTGCCGCGGCCGCGAGCGCGACGTCGGGATCGCGGGTCGCGAGCTCGGCGGTGATCCGCGTCAGCCGCGTCCCGAACGCGAAGGTCTCGACGCCGCGGCCCGAGCCGCGGGCGGCGTGCAGGTACACGAGCAGCGCCCGCGCGTACGCCTCCATCGAGCCCGAGACGTCGAGCAGCAGCACGAGCTTGCGCGGCGCCGCCGACCGGCTGCGGAAGGGACGCGCGACCGGGTCGCCGCCGGTGGCGAGCGACGCGCGGACGAGCGCACGCAGGTCGAGCGTCCTGCCCCGGCGGTCGGGCCTCAGGCGGTGCGTGCGCCGGCGCGGCCGGTCGAGCGCGATCGCCTCGATCAGCACGCGGGCGCGGGCGAGCTCCTCCGGGCTCATCGCGGCGAAGTCGCGCGTGCGCAGCAGCTCGTCGTCGCTCCACCCGCCGAGCTCGACCCGGCCGCCGTCAACCTCCGCCTCCGCCCCGGGGCCGCCTCCGCTTCGCTGCGGCTGCTGAGCCGGCTCGGCGGCGCCCGGCGGCGGCTCGACCGGCGCCCGCAGGAACCACGCGTCGAAGGCCCGGTCGAACGGCTCCAGGTCCTCGCGGCGCGAGACGAGCGTCTGGCGAAGCGTCCAGTAGACGTCGTCGCGGCGCCTCAGGTCGACGCGGTCGAGCCCCTGGAGCGCGTCGGCGATGCGCCGCGGCCCGACCTCGAGCCCGCCCTCGCGGAGCACGCGCCCGAAGACGACGACGTGGCGGACGACCGCGCTAGGCACTGCGCGCGAGGAGCCCGGCGAGCGCCTCGTCGCGAACCGCGACGACGTCCTCGTGGACCTTGAGCAGCGAGCCGAGCGTCGCCTGCACGTGCTCGGCGTCGAGCTCCCGGCGGCCGAGCGCGACGAGCGCGCGCACCCAGTCGATCGTCTCGGCGATCCCCGGCGGCTTCTGCAGGTCGAGCGCACGCAGCTCCGCGGCGAACCGCGCCGACTGCTCGGCGAGCCGCTCCGGCACGCCCGGCACGCGCAGCTCGACGATCTCGATCTCGCGCTCGACCGACGGATGTCCGATCCAGTGGTAGAGGCACCGCCGCTTGAGCGCGTCGTGGAGCTCTCGCGTCCGGTTGGAGGTGAGGATCACGTACGGCCGCTGCCGCGCCTCGATCGTGCCGAGCTCGGGGATCGTCACCTGGAAGTCCGAGAGCACCTCGAGCAGGAACGCCTCGAACTCCTCGTCGGCCCGGTCGATCTCGTCGACCAGGAGCAGCGACCGCCGCTCGGACTCGAGCGCTTCGAGCACGGGTCGGCGGATCAGGAACTCGCGGCTGAACAGCTCCGCCTCGTCCACCGTGCCGGCCTCGGCTGCGCGTACGTGCAGGAGCTGGCGGGCGTAGTTCCACTCGTACACCGCGTTCGCGACGTCGAGGCCCTCGTAGCACTGCAGCCGGATGAGCGGCGCGCCGAGCGACGACGCGAGCGCCTTCGCGGCCTCGGTCTTCCCGACGCCGGCCTCGCCTTCGAGGAGGAGCGGCTTCTCGAGGGCGAGCGCGAGGTAGAGCGCCGTCGCGAGCCCGCGGTCGGCCAGGTACGACGACCGGGCGAGCGCGGTCTCGAGCTCGGCGATCGACTCGTACGCCATCCGCCCACAGTACCGTCGTGCCGCGTCGGCCCGCGAGCCGGAGACGCGCGGCGAGCCCGCGCGGATCCCGCGCACGACGAGCCCGCGCGGATCCTGAGCGCGCGCGACCGCCGGCCAGGTCGCTCGGCGCGCGGGCTGCCCGGCCTGCGGGCTCGCCGACCCTCGCGCACCGAACCCACCCTCGCGGCGGTCACAGTTTCGTCACACTGGTCTGACCAAGGGACGGGGCTCGCGAAGCCGTCTCCGAAGCGGCCGGGCACCCCCTTCCGAGCAGGCATTCTGCGTGCGGCTGTGGACAACACGCGCCCTGCCGCACGTTGGTCTGACCAGATTGCGACCCACGCGAGGTGGCGCCGCCGACCCGTTCGCGCCCTGCGTTCGCCGCGCCTCGCGGCCCGCGACCCGCGCCTCGCCGCGCCTCGCGACGCTGCGGCCGATACAACTGCCGCATGGGCAACCGCTACGGGTTCGAGGGCCGCGTCGCGCTCGTCACGGGCGGGGCGAGCGGGATCGGCGCCGCGACCGTCGAGCGACTGCGCGAGGGCGGGGCCGACGTGCACGTGTACGACCTCGCCAACGGCGACGACGTGCGCGACCCGCGCGCACTCGAGGCCGCGGTCGAGCGGCTGCCGCGCCTCGACGTGCTCGTCTGCGCCGCCGGCGTCGGCGGCGACTCGCAGCACACCGAGGAGGTCTCCGACGACGAATGGCGCCGGGTGCACGCGATCAACCTCGACGGCGTCTTCTACGCGAACCGCGCCGCGCTGCCGAAGATGAAGGCGAACGGCTACGGCAGGATCGTCAACGTCGCCTCGATCGCCGGCAAGGAAGGCAACCCGATGGCCGCCGCCTACTCGTCGTCGAAGGCGGCCGTGATCGCGCTGACGAAGGCGATCGGCAAGGACGTCGCAGGCTCCGGCGTGCTCGTCAACTGCGTCGCGCCGGCCGTGATCGACACGCCGATCCTCGGCCAGATCACCCAGGAGCACATCGACTACATGACCGCCCGCATCCCGCTCGGCCGCATCGGGCAGCCCGACGAGGTCGCCGCGCTGATCTGCTTCCTTGCCAGCGAGGAGCTGACGTTCGCGACGGGCGCCTGCTTCGACATCTCGGGCGGACGGGCGACGTATTGACGCGCGTCGTTCGGGCGCTGCACGCGGGGACACCGCGCGCGGGACTCTTGCGCGACGGCGGCGTCGTCGAGGTGCTCGACCACGACGACGCGCTCGCCGCGCTGCGCGGCGAAGGCGCAACGTCCGCCGAGGCGAGGCTCGAAGAGCTCCACCTGCTCCCACCGGTCGAGGCGCCCGAGATCTGGTGCGCGGGCGTCACGTACGAGCGGAGCCGCGACGCGCGGCTCGAGGAGGCGGAGACCGGCGCCCGCGACGTGTACGCGCTCGTCTACGAGGCGGAGCGGCCCGAGCTCTTCCTGAAGGACGCGGCGATGCGCCGCACGGTCGGCCCGGGCGGCGAGATCAGGGTGCGGTCCGACTCGCGCTGGACCGTGCCGGAGCCGGAGCTCGGCGTGGTGATCGGCGCCGGCGGCGAGCCGGTGGCCGTGACGTGCGGCAACGACGTGTCGAGCCGCGACATCGAGGGCGCGAACCCGCTGTACATCCCGCAGGCGAAGATCTTCGCCGGCGGGTGCGCGATCGGGCCGGCGCTCGCCGCGCCCAGCGACTGGGATGCGCCGTGGACGATCCGGCTGCTGATTGCCGACGCCGACGGAGCCGAGCTCTTCGCCGGGGAGACGACGACCGCGAAGATGCGCCGCAGCCTGCGCGAACTCGTGTCGTGGGTCGTGCGCGACAACCCCGTCCCGCCCGGGTCGGTGCTGCTCACCGGGACGGGCCTCGTCCCGCCCGACGACTACACGCTCGCGCCGGGGCACGTGGTCGAGGTGACGATCGACGGGATCGGGACGCTGACGAATACGGTCGGCAGCTAGCGTGCCCGGCATGAAAGGCAACTACATCGGCGGACAGTGGGCGCCCGCGGCCGGCGGCGAGACGTACACGAAGGCGAGCCCGATGCGCCCGTCCGAGACGGTCGGCGAGCTGGCGTCGTCGTCCGAGGCGGACGTCGAGCGCGCGGTCGCGGCGGCCACCGACGCGTTCCCGGCGTGGGGCCGGCTGCCGCTCGCCCGCCGCGGCTCCTATCTCGTCGCCGCGGCGGCGGCGCTCGAGGCTCGCGCCGAGGAGATCGCGCGGGACATGTCGGCGGAGATGGGAAAGCCGCTGCGCGAGTCCCGGGGCGAGACGGCGCGCGCTGCGCAGATCCTCCGCTACTTCGCATCGGAGGCGTTCCGCCCGGTCGGCGAGCTCTACGAGCAGTCGCTGACCGGTGCGCAGGTCTGGACGCGCCGCCGGCCGCTCGGCGTCGTCGGGCTGATCACGCCGTGGAACTTCCCGATCGCGATCCCCGTCTGGAAGCTCGCACCCGCGCTCGTGTACGGCAACACGGTCGTGCTGAAGCTCGCCTACGAAGCGCCGCTCACCGGCCTGCACGTGGCCGAGGCGTTCGAGCAGGCCGGCCTCCCCGCCGGCGTGCTGAACGTGCTGACCGGACGCGGCTCCACCGCCGGCGCCGCGCTCGTCCGCGACCCGCGCGTGCGCGCGATCTCGTTCACCGGCTCCGTCGCCACCGGCCACTGGGTGCGCGAGGAGGCGACGAGAACCGGCAAGCGCGTGCAGCTCGAGCTCGGCGGCCACAACCCGCTGATCGTGATGGCCGACGCCGACGTCCCGCGCGCGGTGGAAGCGGCCTACGCGGGCGCCTTCTGGTCGGCGGGCCAGAAGTGCACCGCGACGCGGCGCATCTTCGTGCAGGACGGCGTCTACGACGAGTTCCGTGCGGCCCTGCTCGCGCGAATCGAACGCGGCAAGGTCGGCGACCCGCTCGATCCCGAGACGGAGGTCGGTCCGATCGTCAACGAGTCGCAGCTGGACGACATCCTCGACGCGATCGAGCGCGGGCGCAGCGAGGGCGGCGCGGTGATCGCCGGCGGCGTGCGCGCCGGCGACGGGTCGTACGTCGTTCAGCCCACCGTGTTCGAAGACGTCGGCGACGACGCGTACCTGTCGTGCGAGGAGGTGTTCGGACCGGTGACGACGCTGTACCGCTTCGCCGACTTCGACGAGGCGATCGCGCGCGCGAACGCGGTGCCGTTCGGCCTGTCCGCGTCGATCTTCACGTCGAGCCTCGCAACCGCGACACGTTTCCAGGAGGAGGCGCAGGCCGGCCTCCTGCACGTCAACTCGCAGACCGCCGGAGCCGAGGTGCACGTCCCGTTCGGCGGCATCAAGTCGAGCGGCTTCGGCCCGCACGAGCAGGGCCGCGCGGCGATCGAGTTCTACACCGAGGTGGTCACGGTCTACGTCGACCCGTGAGCGGCCCGCCCGGCCGCGAGCCGCGCCGGGCTGAAGGACGCGTCGACCGCCACGAGCAGGGCCGCGATCACGGCGAGCGCCCAGAGCACCGCCGTGAATCCACCCGTCGCGTCGCGGAGCGCGCCGAGCAGGAGCGGCGCGGCCGCCGCGAGCGTGTAGCCCGCGCCGAGCATCAGGCCCGCGAACGACGCCACTTCGGCCGGCAGCTCGGCCGCGTCGAGCGGCAGCGTCATGGTCAGCGGGAACAGCGGCCCGATCGCGATGCCGAGCACGACCGCCCACAGCCACCCCGCCGCGGGGACGGCGAGGATCCCGGCGATGCCGGCGAGCTCGAGCGCCGCCGCGCCCGCGAGCCAGATCCGGCGCTGCCCCACATGGTCGGCGGCCCACGCGACGAGGAAGCCGGCAGGGATGTTGAGCGCGTTCATGATCGCAAGCAGCGCCCCGGCGGAGCCCTGGCTCCAGCCGCGTTCGACGTACGCGTCGGGCAGCCACGAGTTGAGGCCGTAGAAGCACGACGACATGAGGAAGAACGCGGCGACGAGCCGCCAGGCGAGCGGGTTCCGCCACGGCAGCCGCAACGGCTTCGTGTCGAGGCGCACGTGCGGCGCCTCGCGCCGCGTCAGCACGACCCAGACCGCCGCGAGCCCCACGGACGCCCCGGCGAAGGCGAGAAGCGGCGTGCGCCAGCCGTCGCCGAGGTCGGCGAGCGGGACGGCGAGCGACGCGCCGATCGCCGAGCCGATCGTCATGCCCGCCGTGTAGAAGCCCGTCGCGAACCCGGGCCGGTCGGGGAAGCGCTCCTTCACGGCGACGGGGAGCATCGCCCCGGCGAGCCCCATCCCGAGCCCGACCGGGAACGTGAGCAGGATCACGCCGGCGGCGCCCGGGACGAGCGCGCGCCCGACGCCGGCGAGGCCGACGAGCCCGACCGCCCCCGCGATCGCGCGGCGCGAGCCGAGGCGCGCGGCGAGGTGGGCGGCGGGCGGCGCGAAGATCCCCATGCAGAGGATCGGGATCGTCGAGAGCAGGCCGGCCGCCGCGTGCGACAGGCGCAGATCGGCCTTGAGCTTCGGCAGGAGCGGGCCGATGCCGACGAGCTGCGGGCGGAGCGTCAGCGCTGCGAGGAACAGCGCGACGAGGAACGGCCCCCGCCTCACGCCGTGCTAGACGACGGTCTCGAAGAACGAGCGCTCGCGCGGCCCGTCCAGCAGGCCCCACAGCTGCCCGGCGGCGAGCCGCTGGAAGTGGTCGCTCGCGCCGTGCGCCTCGAACGCCGCCCGGTCGGCGTACTGCTCGTAGAGAACGAGCGACCGCGCGTCCTCGGGGTCGACGCAGGGCACGTAGGCCTCGCAGCCCGCCTCGCGACGCGTCTCGGCGGCGAGCTCGCGCAGGAGCTCGAGCGCTCGCTGCTCCTCGCCGTCCTTCACCCGCATCCGCACGACGACGACGTACGACATGCGGCCGGTCAGCCTCTGACGACGGGATTGCTGATCCGGCCCAGGCCGTCGATCTCGATCGCGATCTCGTCGCCCGGCTGCAGCCACACCTTCGGGTCGCGGAACGCGCCGACGCCCGCCGGCGTGCCGGTGATGATCAGGTCGCCGGGCTCGAGCGTGATCGCCTGCGAGACGAACGAGACGATCTCGGCGACGCCGAAGATCATGTTCGAGGTGTGCGAGTCCTGCATCACCTCGCCGTTCAGGATCGCGCGGATCGGCAGCGCCTGCGGGTCGGGCACCTCGCTCGCGGGCACGAGGTCGCCGACCGGCAGGAACGTGTCGAGCGACTTCCCGCGCACCCACTGGCCGTCGGAGAACTGCAGGTCGCGGCCGGAGACGTCGTTCGCGACGACGTAGCCCTGCACGAAGTCGAGCGCGTCGGCGACGTCGACGCCCGAGGCGCGGCGGCCGACGACGACGCCCAGCTCGGCCTCGTAGTCGACGTTGTGCGAGATCGCGGGGAGGCGGATCTCGTCACCGTCGCCGATCAGGGTGTTCGGCCACTTCGCGAAGAGGAGCGGCCGTTCGGGCAGCTCGACGCCCTGTTCCTCGGCGTGGTCGCGGTAGTTGAGGCCGACGCAGACGATCTTCTGGGGGAGCGGGATCATGCGCTCGACCCTACTACGCCGCGCGCGACGAGCGCGTCGATCTCCTCGCCGGTGTAGCCGACCTCCTGCAGCACCTCGCGGGAGTGCTGACCGAGGAGCGGCGGCGGCGCGTCGTGTGCGAGACGCTCGCCGTCGAGCCGCAGCGGCGGCAGCACCGACTCGACCCCGCCGACCTGCGCGAGCATGCCGCTCGCGCGTGTCTGCGGGTGCTCCCCGACCTCGACGAGGTCCTGCACCGGCGCGACCGGGATGCCCGCGAGCCGCTCGAGCCAGTACGCGGACGGCTCGGCCTGCAGCCGCGCCCTGATCGGCGGCAGGAGCTCGCCGCGATGCGCGAGCCGGTCGGGGTTGGTGGCGAAGCGCGGGTCGTCCGCGAGCTCCGGCAGGCCGATGCGGTCGCAGAGCGTCCGGAAGAGCCTGTCGTTCGCCGCCGCGACCATCAGCTCGCCGTCGCTGGTCGCGAACACCTCGTACGGCGCGATCAGCGGGAACGCGGTGCCGTGGCGGCCGGGCGCGACGCCGGAGCGGATCGCCGCTGCCAGCTGGTAGCCGACGAGCGAGAGGGCGGTGTCGAAGAGCGCCGCGCCGACGTCGCGGCCGCGTCCGGTGTCGCGGCGCTCCAGGAGCGCCGCGACGATCCCGAGGGCCGCCCACACGCCGGTGCCGATGTCGATCAGCGACGCGCCGACGCGCACGCCCGGGCGGTCGGCTTCGCCGGTGATCGACACGATGCCGGCGAACGCCTGCATCAGCGGGTCGTAGCCGGGCTCGCCGGCGAGCGGCCCCTGCCGGCCGAACGCCTCGATCGAACAGGTGACGAGCCTCGGGTTGCGTCGCCGCAGCTCGCCGGCGCCGAGGCCGAGCCGCTCGGCGGCGCCGGCGCGCATCGACTGCACGAAGACGTCGGCGCCGTCGAGCAGCCGGAGCAGGGCCGCCCTGCCGTCCGGATCCTTGACGTCGAGGCCGAGCGAGCGTTTCGAGCGGTTGGCGGCGAAGAACAGCACGCTGCCGCCGTCGAAGAAGCGCGGCCCCCACGCGCGCGCCTCGTCGCCGCGCGTCGGATGCTCGACCTTGACGACGTCCGCGCCGAGCGCGGCGAGCGTCTCGGTGCACGTCGGGCCGGCCAGCGACGACGTCAGGTCGACGACGCGGATGCCTGCGAGCGGCGCGAAGGTCACGGCGTCACCACAACCACGAGCGTGCGCGGTCCGTGGACGCCTTCGACGCGGTCGAGCTCGATGTCGGAGGTCGCCGAGGGGCCGGAGACGAGAGTGATCGGCCGGCGGACGCCGGCGAGACGCTCGAACGCCTCGGGCACGAGCTCGACGATCTGCTCCGCCTCGACGACGCAGACGTGCAGGTCGGGGACGAGGGTGAGCGCGCGGCGGCCCTCGGCGGGGGCGGCGGTGAGAACGAGCGTCCCGGTCTCGGCGATCGCCAGGGTGCAGCCGGTCAGGACGCCGTCGAGGGCGTCGAGCGCGTGCGCGGTGAGGTCGTGGTCGGGGACGCGCTCGACCGCCGCCGGCAGCCAGCCCGCGGGGACGCCGTCGGGGACGGCGAGGCGGCGGGCGCCGGTCGAGGCGACGGCGGCGGCGACGTCGCCGGTGCGCTCGACGCGCGCGCGGTACTCGGCGGCGCGCTCGCAGAAGAGCGCGACCCGCGCCTCGGCGTCGAGCGTGCCGCGGCGGCGGTAGTCGCGCGGGACGGGCGCGAGCGGGCGGGGCTCGCCGCGGGCGTCGCGGACGCGGGCGAGGAACGTCTCGCGGCTGCTCATCGGCTGCGCCACCAGTCGCGGAAGCTGCGGGTCGCCGGCGGCAGGTCGCGCGTCGTCGTCCAGGGGCGGAGCGCGCGGCGGCCGCGACGGGCGAGCCGCTGGCCGAGGCGGTACAGCCGCGGGCGGCGGAAGGCGGCGCCGGCGGCGGCGAGCGCGGCGCGCTCGGCCGGCTTCTTCGGCGCCCGGGCGCGGAGGTGCAGGAGCAGGTCGGGGATCGGGATCTTGACGGGGCAGACAGGCGCGCAGGCGCCGCACAGGCTGGAGGCGAACGGCAGCGTGGGCGCGTTCTCGATCCCCACGAGCTGCGGAGTGAGGATGGCGCCGATCGGGCCCGGGTAGACGGAGCCGTAGGCGTGGCCGCCGGTGCGGCTGTAGACGGGGCAGACGTTGAGGCAGGCGCTGCAGCGGATGCAGTGCAGCGCCTGGCGGCCGACCCGGTCGCGGAGCACGTCGGTGCGGCCGTTGTCGAGCAGCACGACGTGCAGCTCCTGCCCTTCGGTCGCGCCGGTCCAGAGCGAGGTGTAGGGGTTCATGCGCTCGCCCGTCGAGGAGCGCGGCAGCAGCTGCAGCATCACCTCGAGGTCGGCGAAGGTGGGCACGAGCTTCTCGATGCCGAGGATCGTGACGAGCACGCCGGGGAGCGTCGTGCACATACGGCCGTTGCCCTCCGACTCGACGATGCAGAGCGTGCCGGTCTCGGCGACGCCGAAGTTGGCGCCGCTGACGCCCAGCCTCGCGCCGAGGAAGCGCTCGCGCAGGAAGCGCCGGCTCGCCTCGGCAAGCGCGGCCGGGTCGTCGGAGGCGAGGCCGGGCGCGATCGTGCGGGCAAACAGGTCGCGGATCTCGCGCCGGTTGCGGTGGATCGCCGGCACGAGGATGTGCGACGGCCAGTCGCCGTCGAGCTGCAGGATCAGCTCGGCGAAGTCGGTCTCGAGCGCGTGGATCCCCTCGGCGGCGAGCGCGTCGTTCAGGTGGATCTCGTCGGTCGTGAGCGACTTCATCTTCACCACCTCCGCGACGCCGTGGCGTTTCGCGACGCCGGCGACGACGGCGTTGGCCTCGGCGGCGTCGGCCGCCCAGTGCACGATCGCGCCGGCCCGCTCGGCCTCGTCCGCGAACCGTGCGAGATGCTCGTCCAGCCGCTCGAGCGTCCGCTCCTTGATCGCCCGGCCGGCCGCGCGCAGCGCCTCCCAGTCCGGCAGCTCCTCGACCGCCCGGCCGCGTTTGGCGCGGATCGTGTCGGTGGCGAGCCGCAGGTTCGCGCGCAGCTGGGCGTCGCGCAGCTCGACCCGCGCCGCCTCAGGGAAGCCCGTCACGTCGCCGCCAGGATCTCCGCCAGGTGGAGCGTGCGCGGCAGCGACCCGCGCCGCGCGAGCCGGCCGCCGATCTGCATCAGGCACGACCCGTCGACCGCCGTGCACACCGCCGCCCCGCTCGCCTCGACCGCCGCGCACTTGTCGTCGCACATCGCAACGGACGTATCGGCGTTCTTGACGCTGAACGTGCCGCCGAACCCGCAGCACTCCTCTGCCCGCGAGAGCTCGCGCAGCTCCAGGCCGCGCACGTTGCGCAAGAGGCGAAGCGGCGCGTCGCCGACGTGGGTGACGCGCAGCGAGTGGCAGGTCGGGTGGTAGACGACGCTCTGCTCGAACCGCGCGCCCACGTCCTCCACCCCGAGCCGCCCGACGAGCAGCTCGGACAGCTCGAGCGCCTTCTCCACCCCGTAGGTCTCGCGCAGCGTCCCGACGCACGACGACGAGGGTGCGACGACGACGTCGAAGCCGTCGAAGACGCGCTCCCAGCGGGCCGCGAGCCGGTCGGCCTCGCCCCGGTAGCCGCTGTTCAGGTGCATCTGCCCGCAGCAGGTCTGGGCGGCCGGGAACACCACCTCGTGCCCGAGCCGCTCCAGCACGGCCACCGTCGCCCGCCCGACCTGCGGAGACAACGTGTCGACGAGACAGGTGACGAAGAGCCCGATCCGCACGCGCCCGAACCTAGCCGATCGGTCTGTGCGAACATCTGTTCGTGTGCTCGATCCTGCACGCCGACCTGGATTCGTTCTTCGCGTCGGTGGAGCAGCGCGACGACCCGCGGCTGCGCGGGCGGCCAGTGATCGTCGGCGGCGGGGTGGTGCTCGCCGCAAGCTACGAGGCGAAGGCGTTCGGGGTCCGCACCGCGATGGGCGAGGCGCGCGCCCGCCGCCTCTGCCCCGGCGCGATCGTCGTCCGGCCCCGTTTCGGCGCCTACTCGGAGGCGTCGAAGGCCGTCTTCCGCGTGTTCGAGTCATGCTCGCCGCTCGTCGAAGGGCTCTCGATCGACGAGGCGTTCCTGGACGTGCGCGGGATGGAGCGAAGCGCCGGCACGCCGGCCGAGATCGCCGTGCGCCTCCGCCGCGAGGTGCGGGCGACGGTCGGGCTGCCGATCACGGTCGGCGTCGCGCGCACGAAGTTCCTGGCGAAGGTGGCGAGCGGCGTCGCGAAGCCGGACGGGCTGCTCGTGGTGCCGCCCGAGCGCGAGCTCGTCTTCCTGCACGCGCTGCCGGTCGAGCGGCTGTGGGGCGTCGGGCCGGTGACGGCGGCGAAGCTGCACGCAGGCGGGGTGACGACGGTGCGGCAGGTCGCCCTGCTCCCCGAGCGCGTCCTCTGCTCGCTGGTCGGCCGCGCCGCCGGGCGGCACCTGCACGCGCTCGCGCACAACCTCGACCCGCGACCGGTCGAGG
>DASRGA010000045.1:0-39043 GCA_035651295.1 Gaiellaceae bacterium
CTGTTCGCCCCCGCTGCGACCGTCGTCGCGGACACGGCGAGAGCGCCGACCGCGACCAGCAGCAGCAGGACCAGGCCGAGCTGCCGCCGACGGCGCAGCCGGACAACGGATGCCTGCAAGATCTCCCTCCCTCTTGGCTTAACCCTCATCACGGCGTCTGCGCGCCGCGCGCCGATCCTTCTCCCGTGCAGGAAGAAAGTCAAGTGAGCGGCGAATCGCCAGAATGGCGCGGTGACCCCCGACCTCCTCCCCGACGGCGCGCGTCTCGAGAGCGGCGAGCTCGTGCTCGGCGGCGTCCCCTCCTCCGAGCTCGCACGCACGTTCGGGACGCCGCTGCTCGTCTACGACGAGCAGACGCTGCGGGCGCAGGCGCGCGCGTACCTCGCGGCCGCGCCGGGCGCGCTCGTCGTCTACGGGACGAAGGCGTTCCCGTCGGTGGCGGTGCTCGCGCTGCTCGCCGAGGAAGGGCTCGGCGCGGACGTCTCGACCGCCGGCGAGCTCGCGTTCGCCCTCCGCGCCGGCGTCCCCGGCGACCGGCTCGTCGTGCACGGCAACAACAAGGAGGACGAGCTCGTCCGCGGCGCGGTCGACGCCGGCGCCCTCGTCGTGCTCGACTCGCTCGACGAGCTCGAGCGCCTCCGCGCCGCCGGCGGCTCGCGGGTGCTCGTGCGGGTGACGCCCGGGATCGAGGCGGACACGCACGAGGCGGTGAAGACGGCGCACCACGGCTCCAAGTTCGGGCTGCCGCCCGACGACGCGGTCGAGGCGATCCGGCGGGCGCCGGAGGCCGACGGGCTGCACGTCCACGTCGGCTCGCAGCTGCAGCACTTCGGCGCCTCGCTGATGACCGTCGACTGGCTCGCCCAGTTCTGCGTGCGGCTCCGGCAGGAGCTCGGCTGGACGCCGCGCGTCGTCGACCTCGGGGGCGGGCTCGGCGTCCGCCACGTCGAGGAGGAGCCGTCGTTCACGGTCGGCGAGTTCGTCGGCGGCCTCACCGGCGAGCTCCGCCGCGCCTGGCAGCTCCAGGGGCTGCCGGAGGCGCGGCTCGTGCTCGAGCCGGGCCGGTCGCTCGTCTCGCGGGCGGGCGTGACGCTCTACACCGTCGGCGGCGTGAAGCGCGCAAGCGCCGCGACGACGTACGTGACGGTCGACGGGGGCATGTCCGACAACCCGCGCCCGGCGATGTACAACGCGCGCTACACCGCCCTCCTCGCCAACCGGGCGCAGGAGCCGGCGGCCGGCGTGTACGCCGTCGCCGGCAAGCACTGCGAGTCGGGCGACGTGCTGATCGAGCGCGTCGAGCTGCCGGAGCCGCGCCGCGGCGACCTGCTCGCCGTTCCGGTGACCGGCGCGTACACGCTCGCGATGTCGTCCAGCTACAACGCCGTGCCGCGGCCCGCCGCGGTGCTGGTGGCGGACGGGCGGGCGCGGCTGATCCGCCGCCGCGAGACGGTCGACGACCTGCTCGCGCTCGAGGTCGAGCCGTGACCGCTACATGCGGGCCCGCAGCGCGAGCACGTCGGCGACGAACGGCTTCGTCACCTGGTAGAGGCCGTGCGCCCGCACCGCGCGCTCGCCCTGGTACCACGCTGCGAGCGCGAGCCGCTCGCTGCCGCCGAACACCTGCAGGAGATGGCGGAGGTAGAGCACCCCGACCTCGATGTCGCCGTCGACCGTGCGCGCGATCGGGTGGCCGGCGAGCACGCTCTCCACGTAGGCCCGGGTCGTCGGCAGCGTCTGCAGCACGCCGCGCGCGCCGGCGTCCGACACGATCCGCGTCTGGTAGCCCGACTCCATCCACGCGAGCGCGCGCACGAGGTGCGGGTCGACGCCGAGCCGCGCCGACCATGCGTCGAGCATGCCGCGCACGTCGGCGCGCGACGCCGAGAGCGAGGCGGGCGCGCCCGGCAGCTTCAGCTTCTGGCCGATCACGATCGGCTTCGCGGGGTCGATGTGGTTCAGCGCGGCGAGCCTGGCGATCGTCGTGTGCGCGGCCGCCGCGAGCGCGGTGAGCGTGTCCCCCACCTTCACGACGTGCACCTGCAGCGCGACGGCGGCCGCGGCGGCTGACGGCTGCGGCGCCGCCGCGACGGGCACGTCGTCCCGGCGCGCGATCGCCGACACGGTCCGCGGGCCGACAACGGCGTCGGCGCTCAGGTGCAGCGAGCGCTGGTAGCGCTTCAGCGCGGCGGTCGTCTCCGCGCCCATGTAGCCGTCGAGCGCGCCCGAGTAGAAGCCCCGCCGCGTCAGCAGGAACTGCAGCACCGACACGTCGAGCCCGAAGTCGCCGCGGCGCAGGACCCGCGAGCCGAAGAGCGGCCGCCCGAGCGGTCCGAGCGCGATCCGGGTGCGCCGGTCCGCGTACCCGACGGGCAGCCCGTGCTGGCGCTGGAAGCGGTGCACCGCGGCCGCGGTGCGCGGGCCGGCGATGCCGTCGATCGGCGCGAGGTACAGCCCGTGCGCGCGCAGGGCGACCTGCAACCCGGCGATCTGCGGGTTGACGCCCGCGTGGGCGGCGGCGGGCGCGGCGAGCGCTGCCGCGGTCACGATGAGCGCGAGACGGCGCACGAGCCAGGACCTTTCGCGCCCGGCCTCGCACCTCCTTCACCGCCGCAGGCGGCGCGCGGCGGGGGCGAGCATGGCCGCGAGGACGAGCAGCACGCCGAACGCGACGGTGGACGGCCCGGGGCCGTGCCGCTCGAGGCCGACGAGATCCGGGAGGTAGACGACCGCGAAGCCGCCGGCGACCGCTCCGGGCGGGCCGCCGGGCCCGGCGGCCGCCGCCGCGAGGAGCAGCGACAGGCGGGCCGGGAAGAGGGCGGCCGACGCCGCGCCCTGCTGCAGCACGAGCAGGCCGCCGGCGAGCCCCGCGAGCGCGCCGGCGAGCGCCGCGACCGCCGGCCACGGCGCCTGCGCGACGCGCCGGCGCAGCACGATCGCCGCCGCGAGCAGCGCGCCGGCGCAGCCCCACGCGAGCGCGGCGGCGGCGAGCGCGCTCTCGCCGTGCGGGAGCCGCACCGGCGCGAAGCCGGCGAGCAGCGCCGGCAGCGCGAGCGCGAGCCCCAGCGACGGCAGCGCGAGGTAGCGAGGCGCGAGGCGCGCGGCGGGCAGCGCGACGAGCAGGGCGCCGGCCGCGCCGGCGGCGGCGGCGGCCGGCAGGGTCGCCGCGCCGGCGACGCCGTGCCGGGCGGCGAGCAGCGCGGTCGTGTAGCCGCCGACCGCCATCAGCGCGCCCTGGCCGAGCGACGGCCGCCGCGCGCCGTGCAGGAGAAGCCGCAGGCCGAGCACGGCGATCGTCAGGAGGCCCGCCTCGGCGACCCTCATCGGCGCCTCCCGGCCAGCCCGAACGCGAGCACCGCGAGCGCGAGCGCCGGCCGGACGCCGCCGTGCAGCCAGTGGACGTGCCGTCCGGCGAGCTCGAGGCCGACGCCGAGCGCGAGGCCCGCCGGCACGGCCGCGCCCGCAGAGTCGAGGCCGCCGGCGGCAGCTGCGGCGAGCGCGGCGAGAAGCGCGCTGCGCAGGAGCGCCGGCTGCAGGCCGAGCCGGCTCGCCGCGAGCAGGCCGGCGACGGCGGCCACCGCGGCCGCGAGCCCCCACGCTGCGGTCGTCAGGCCGCGGACGGGGACGCCGAGGTAGCGCGCGCCGAGCGGGCTCGCCGCCGCCGCCCGCAGCCCGAGCCCGGCCCGCGTGCGGGCGAGCGCCAGCCAGACGGCGGCGGCCGCGGCGAGGCCGACGCCGAGGTCGAGCAGATCGCGCCGCTCGACGGTCTGGCCGGCGATCGTCGCCGGGCCCGCGGCGAACGCCTGCGGGAACGGCCGCGTCGCACCGCCCCAGATCCACGCCGCGAGCCCGGCGAAGACGAGCAGCAGGCCCGCGCTGAGCAGCGTCGCCTCGACGAGCTGCCCGCGCTGCAGCGGGCGGACGAGCAGCGCGTGCACGGCGATCCCGCCGGCGAACGAGAGCGCCACCGTCGCGCCCGCGGCGGGCCACAGCGCCCAGCCGTGCCCGACGAGCGCGGCGCACACGTACGCCGACAGGGTCGCCTGCGCGCCGACCGCCAGGTTGACGACGCCCGTCGCGCGGTGGCCGAGCACGACCGCGAGAGCGAGCAGGCCGTAGACGACGCCGCCGGCGAGACCCGACGCGATCTGCGCCGCGGCTCCGCTCACGGCCGGGCCAGCTCGAACACGCGCGCACCCTCGGGCGCCCGCTCGCACGCGACGAGCGCGGCGGCGCCGTCTGCGAGAAGCGCACGCAGCACGGCGAGCGCGCCGGCCGACGGCTCGTCGACGAGCAGCACGCGCGCGTGCGCCATCAGCGCGCGTCCGAGCGCGAGCAGCTCCTGCTCGGCGTCGGCGAGCGTGCGTGCGCGGCGGGCGCGCAGCTCGTACAGCTCCGGGAACCGCTCGAACACGCGCGCCAGGTCGCGGGCCGACGTCCCCCGCCGCACCCAGGCGCCGACCCGGAGGTTGTCGAGCACGGTCAGGGAGCCGAGCGTCCCGCGATCGTCGGGCACGTGCACGACGCCCTCGCGCGCGAGGCGCTCGGGCGTGTGCGGCACGATCCGCTCGCCGTCGACGAGCACGCTCCCGTGCGTCGGCACGGCGCCGCACACGGCACGGAGCGCCGTCGTCTTCCCGGCGCCGGCCGGGCCGACGAGCGCGGCGAGCTCCCCCTCGTCGAGCGTGAGCGAGAGGCTGCGCAGCACCGCCCGCCGCTCGCGGCGGGGCTCGAGGCCGCGCAGCTCGAGGAGGCTCACGCCGCTGCGGTCTCGGCGCCCAGGTACGCCTCGATCACCGCCGGGTCGCGCCGGATCTCCTCCGGCGTGCCCTCGGCGATCTTGCGCCCGAAGTCGAGCACGTGGATCCGCTCCGCGGTCCCCATCACGAGCCCCATGTGGTGCTCGACGAGCAGCACGGTCAGGTCGAAGTCGTCGCGCAGCCGCCGGATGAAGTCGCCGAGCGCCGAGACCTCCTCGTGGTTCAGGCCGCCGGCCGGCTCGTCGAGCAGGAGCAGGCGCGGCTCTGCGACGAGCGCCCGCGCGAGCTCGACGCGCTTCTGCGTACCGAACGGCAGCGCGGCCACGGGCCGCTGCGCGATGCCGGCGAGCCCGACGTAGTCGAGCATCTCGAGCGCGCGTGCGCTCGCCGCGTTCCCGCGGAACGGCCGCGTGCGCGTGTGCGCGCCGACGAGGACGTTGTCGAGGACGGTCATCGAGCGGAACAGCTCGACGTTCTGGAACGTCCGCGCGATGCCGCGCCTGACGACCCGGTGCGGCGGCGTGCGCAGCAGGCTGCGCCCCGCGAAGTCGAGCTCGCCTTCGTCCGGCCGGTACAGCCGCGTGACCACGTTGAAGAGCGTCGTCTTGCCCGCGCCGTTCGGCCCGATCAGCCCGACGATCCGCCCCTGCTCGACGTCGAGCGACACGTCGTCGATCGCGACGATGCCTCCGAAACGGCGCGTGACGTTCCGGATCGAGAGGAGCGCCATCGCGGTGAATCTACTCCGTAGCGAGAGCGGCCTCGAGCTCGCCGGGCTCCGTGACGGGAGCCCGGCAGGCGAAGCGTTCGCACACGTACACCGCCGTGCGGCCGTCGACCGTTCCGCGGCCGGCGAGCAGCGGGACGTCCTCCGCCGGGCCGAAGGCGACGACGTCTGTCGGCCGCGCCGCGGCGAGGGCCGCGCGCGCGACCGGCGCGTCGCGGTCGCCGACGATCGCGAGCTCGCGGTGCGGGGCGAGGTGCTGGTCGAGGGCGACGAGCATCCAGCCGAACGCGGTCGGGGCGCGCACCATCGGGTCGCGCACGAGCCGCAGCACCGACACCGCGCGCTGCTCGAGCTCGTCGTCGCCCCAGATCCGGCCGAGCCGCAGGAGCACGGACGCGAGCAGCGCGTTGCCGCTCGGGACCGGCTGGTCCTCGAGCTCCTTCTTGCGCGCCACGAGCGGCTCTCCGTCTCTCGGCGTCTGGTAGAAGCCGCCGCCCTCGTCGTCGCCGAACTGCGCGATCGCGCGCAGCGCGAGCCGGTGGCTCTCGCGGAGCGCGCGGGGGTCGCCGGTCGCGGCGTGGAGCTCGAGCAGGCCGTGGCAGACGCCGGCGTAGTCCTCGAGATAGCCCGTGCCCTTCGCGACCCCGCCGCGCCAGGTGCGGTGCAGGCCGCCGTCGGCGGTCGAGAGGGGGCCGAGCAGGAACGCCGCCAGCCGCTCGGCCGCCTCGACGCGGCCGGCCTGCGCGAGCGCCGCGAGCAGGAGGCCGTTCCAGGACGCGATCGCCTTGTCGTCGCGGGCGGGCTTGGGCCGGCGCTCGCGCAGCTCCTGGAGGCGGGCGCGCGTCTCGTCGTCGAGCTCGCCGCGGAGCACGTAGCGCCCGTCCTCGAACGGCTCGAGCAGCTCGTCGGGGGCGCCCTCGCCCGGCGCCCACGTGAACGTGAGCCCCTCGATCCCGTTCGTGTCCGCGTCCTGCGCCGAGGCGAAGCCGCCGCCGTCGAGCGCGAGCTCGCGCTGCACGTAGTCGAGCGTGCGGTCGGCGATCGCGCGGTAGCGCTCGTCGCCGTAGCGGCGCGCGGCGTGCAGGTACACGGAGGCGAGCAGCGCGTTGTCGTACAGCATCTTCTCGAAGTGCGGGACGAGCCACCGCTCGTCGACCGAGTAGCGGTGGAAGCCGCCGCCGACGAGGTCGTGCAGGCCGCCGGCCGCCATCCCGTCGAGCGTCCGGCGCACGAGCTCGTCCTCGCCGCGGCGCAGAGCGAGCTCGAGCGCGCTCGCGGGCGGGAACTTCGGGGCGCGCCCCCAGCCGCCCCAGCGCTCGTCGAAGCCGTGGCGCAGGTTCGCCTGCGCCGCCGCGAGGAGCGCCGGCGTCAGCGGGTCGGGCGACGCCTCGCGCGCCGCGCCGCTGCGGATGTGCTCGACGAGCTGCGCGCCCGAGCGGAGCACGTCGTCGCGCCGCTCCTGCCACGCCTCGGAGACCGCGAGCAGCACCTGCTTGAACGACGGCAGCCCGTGGCGCGGCTCGGGCGGGAAGTAGGTGCCGCCGAAGAACGGCTCGCCCGCCGGGGTCAGGAACACGGTCATCGGCCAGCCGCCGCTGCCGGTCAGCGCGACGACGGCGTCCATGTAGACGGAGTCGACGTCGGGCCGCTCCTCGCGGTCGACCTTGACGCTCACGAAGCGCTCGTTCATGACGCGCGCCGTCAGCGGGTCTTCGAACGACTCGCGCTCCATCACGTGGCACCAGTGGCAGGCCGAGTAGCCGATCGAGAGCAGGATCGGCCGGTCCTCCTGCCGGGCGCGCGCGAACGCCTCGTCGCCCCACGGGAGCCAGTCGACCGGGTTGCCGGCGTGCTGCAGGAGGTACGGCGACGTCTCGGCGGCGAGGCGGTTCACCGGAGTAGCGTAGGCGCGATGCTGGCGCTGCTCCTCCTCGTGCTGCTGGCGCTGTTCGGGGGCGTGTACTCCGCGTCGTCCGGCTCGACGGGGCGCCCGCCCACGACGACGCCGATGAGCGCGCCGCCGGCGCCCTTCACCGTCGACGGGAAGGCGGCGGCGGTGCGCGCGGGCGCGGTGACGCTCAGGCGGGGCGAGGTCGTCCGCTTCGAGCGGCCCGTCCGCGTCCTCGTCGTGAACCGGCTCGAGTGCCCGCGTGACCTTCACCGGATCGCGCTGCGCCACTCGACCTGGCGCGTGCCTGACCTGCCGAGCGGCTTCTACGCCCTGTCGCCGGCGAACGGCCCCGGCCAGCTCGTGCGCGTCCGCAGCCACTCGGCGCCCTGTCCGTAGCAGGCAGCGGGGGTCTGTCCCGGCGGGCCTCGCGGGCCGCTTGACCCGGCCGGTGCGCGGGACGACACTCGGCTCGTGGTCGAGTCGGCAGGCATCGGCGAGCTCGGGAGCGCGCGGCTCTGCTACCGGCGGGTGCGGCACGACGACCTCGACCTGTTCGCGTCGTTCCTCGCCGACGAGGAGGCGACCCGCTACCTGATCGTCCCGCGCGCGCACACGCGGCCCGAGGCGGCCGCCCTGCTCGACCGGTGGGTCGCGCAGCACGACGGCACGATCGGGATGTACACGGTGCTCGACAGCTCCGACGTCGTCGGCTGGAGCGGCTACGTGCGGCGCGCGCTCCGCTGGGGCGACGAGCTGGAGCTCGGCTGGTCGATCCGGCGCGAGCACTGGGGCAAGGGCTACGCCACCGAGGCGGCGCTCGCGCTGCGTCCGCTCGGGCCGGAGCGCGTCGTGCACCTCATCCACCCGGAGAACCTCCGCTCGATCCACGTCGCCGAGCGCCTCGGCGCGGAGCTCGAGCGCCGCACGACGCTGCGCGGGAACCCCGTCTCGGTCTACGTCTCGCCGCGCGAGGCCCCGCCGGGCTGAGGCCACGCGGCGGCGCGGTGCAGGGCGCCGTCGAGCCGCCGGCCGAGCAGCGACTCGAGCCGCCGGGCGACCTCGACGAGCGCGTCGGCGTCGACCCCGGTGCGGACGCCGTCGCGCTCGAGCTGCCAGACGAGGTCCTCCGTGGCGACGTTCCCGGTCGCGTGCGGCGAGAACGGGCAGCCGCCGAGACCCGCAACCGACGCGTCGAGCACGGCCGCGCCGCCTTCGAGCGCCCCCCACGCCGACGCGTACCCCTGGTTGCGCGTGTTGTGCAGGTGCGCGCCGACCGGCGGGCCGAGGATCGAGACGCGCTCCACCAGCCGGCGCACCCGGCGCGGCGTCGCGACGCCGATCGTGTCCGCGAGGACGAGCTCGCCGGCGCCCTGCAGCCGCTCGCACAGGCCGGCGACGGCGCCGGGGTCGACCTCGCCCTCGAACGGGCAGCCGAACGCGCACGAGACCGTCACCGTCGACGGCCGCTCCGCCGCCGCGAGCACCGCGTTCACCCGCTCGACCGCCTCGTCGAGCGAGGCGTTGCCGTTCCGCCGGTTGAAGGTCTCGGTCGCGGCGAGCGTGCAGTTGACCCGGTCGACGCTCGTCGCCGCGAGCCGCTCCCAGCCGCGCATGTTGAGGACGAGCCCCGAAAGCTCCGCCGCGCCGCGCGCCGCCGCCGCGACGACCTCCTCCGCCCCCGCCATCTGCGGCACGCGGTCGTCGCGCACGAACGAGACCGCCTCGATCCGCGGCACCCCGGCGGCCGCGAGCGACGAGACGAGCTCCGCCCGCACGGCGGGAGCGAGCACGTCCGGCTCGTTCTGGAGCCCGTCGCGCGGGCCCACGTCGCAGATCAGTACGTCCATGCGCTCGTAGTTTCCCCCGACGAGAGACGCAGCCGCCGTAGCCTACGCTTCTGCCATGCACCCCTCCGCCTCGTTCAGCGCGACGTTCCGCATCCGCCTCGACGACAGCCCGGGCACGTTCGCGCGGTTCGCCGCCGCCGTCGGCGAGGCCGGCGCGTCGCTCGGGGCGATCGACATCGTCCGCGTCGAGAAGTCGACGAAGGTGCGCGACGTCACCGTGCTCGCCGGCGACGCCGAGCACATCGAGGAGGTCGCCGCCGCCGTCCGCCGTGTTCCCGGCGTCGAGGTGATGCACGTCTCCGACCGCACCTTCCTGCTGCATCTCGGGGGCAAGATCGAGGTCGTGCCGCGCGTCCCGGTGAAGACGCGCGACGACCTCTCGATGGCGTACACGCCCGGGGTGGCGCGCGTGTCGCGCGCGATCGCCGACGAGCCGCAGAAGGTCTGGGCGCTGACGACGAAGCAGCACATGGTCGCGGTCGTCACCGACGGCTCGGCCGTGCTCGGCCTGGGCGACATCGGCCCGGAGGCGGCGCTGCCCGTGATGGAGGGCAAGGCGATGCTGTTCAAGGAGTTCGGCGACATCGACGCGTTCCCGATCTGCCTGTCGGTTCGCTCGACCGACGAGATCGTCGCCGCGGTCAAGGCGATCGCACCGGGCTTCGGCGGCATCAACCTGGAGGACATCGCGGCGCCGCGCTGCTTCGAGATCGAGGAGCGGCTGCGCGAAGAGCTCGACATCCCGGTCTTCCACGACGACCAGCACGGCACCGCGATCGTCGTGCTCGCCGCGCTGCTGAACGCGCTGCGCGTCGTCGGCAAGCGGCTCGAGGACGTGAAGATCGTCACCACCGGCGCGGGCGCCGCCGGCACCGCCGTCACGAAGACGCTGCTGCGCGCCGGGGCGCGCACGATCGTCGGCTGCGACGAGGGCGGCGCGCTGTATCGCGGCCGCGAGGGCCTGAACGCGGCGAAGCAGGAGTACGCCGAGCTGACGAACCCGGACAACCGGCGGGGCAGCGCCGACGAGGTGCTCGAGGGCGCCGACGTGTTCGTCGGCCTCTCGGTTCCGGGCGCGATCACGCGCGCCGGCGTCGAGCGCATGGCCGACGCGCCGATCGTGTTCGCGCTCGCGAACCCGCGCCCCGAGATCGACCCGGAGGCGATCGAGGATCTCGCGGCCGTCATCGCGACGGGCCGCTCCGACTACCCGAACCAGATCAACAACGTGCTCGCCTTCCCCGGCGTCTTCCGCGGCGCACTCGCGGTGCGCGCCCGCGGGATCACCGGCGAGATGGAGGTCGCGGCGGCGCACGCGCTCGCCGCCGTGATCCCGGAGGACGAGCTCGCCGCCGACTACGTCGTCCCGAGCGTGTTCGACCGCGCGGTCGCACCGGCCGTCGCGCGCGCCGTCTCCGGGGCGGCGGTCGACGCCGGCATCGCGCGTACGAGCGAGGAGGTACCGACATGAGCGTAGGCTCGACGGAGCTCACCAATGAGCGGAGGCGCCGGCTTCGCCGGCTCCGGGAGCGGGCATGAGCGTCACGATCCCGGAGCTGCGCACGGGCACCGTCGGAGAGGCGATGACCCCGGGCGTGCTCACCTGCCTTCCCGTGACGCCGCTGCGCGACGTCGCCCGCATGATGGCGCGCCACCACGTTCATGCGATCGTCGTGTTCGGCAACGACGACCGCCTGCACCCGTGGGGCGTCGTCTCCGACCTCGACCTCGTCGGCGCGATCGGCACGCACACGAACGCCGGCTCCGTGGCGGCGTCGCCGGTCGTCACCGTCACGCCCGACGCGTCGCTGCTCGACGCCGCCCGGCTGATGGAGGAGAACCAGACGCAGCACCTGCTCGTCACCTCCGAGCGCGGGCTGCCGGTGGGCGTCATCTCGACGCTCGACGTCGCGCGCGCGTTCGCCGCCGAGGGCGACCCCGGCGAGAGCTAGGCCGCCGCGCCGGCCGGAGCGGCGTCCGGCACGTACTCGATCTCCTCGACCGGCCGCGCCGGCAGGAACGCGACGACGAGGCTCGTCACCGCGACCCCGAGCCACTGCCAGCTCGTGAGCGTCTGCCCGAACTTGAAGTAGCCGACGAGCACCGCGCTGACCGGGAAGGCCAGCTCGGCGATCGTCGCCGCGACGGCCGGCGTGACGCGCAGGCCGTAGTAGTAGAGGCCGAGCGCGAGGAAGCCGGTGACGAACGCGAGCACCGCGATCCAGAACGCGTCGTGGCCCGAGGCGAACGCGGGCGCGCCGAGCACGAGCAGCGCGACGGCGCTCGCCGGCAGCCCGAACGCGAAGCGCAGCGTGGCGACGTGCTCGAAGCGCATGTCGCGCGCGAGGTAGCGGCCCAGCACGGTGCCGAGCGCCCAGAGCGTCGCCGCGGCGAGCGCGTACAGCGTCACCTTCAGCCCGTGCACCGTCGGGTCGAACGGGTGCGGCACGCCCATCAGCCACGTGCCCGCGAGCGCCGGGACGAAGTAGAGCGCGAACCGCGACCGGGGCCGCTCGCCGAGGACGACGCCGGCGGCGAGCACCGCGACGACCGGCTGCACCTTCTGCAGCACAACCGGCGTGACGAAGTCGTGCCCCTCCACGAACGCCTGCGTGAACAGGATCGTCGCGACGGCCGACGCGCCCGCACCGACGACGAACGCCGCCAGCACGTGCCGCCAGCCGAGCCGCAGCAGCGCCGCGACCGCGCCCGCCAGGAACGGCAGCGTCAGCGCGGCCAGCACGACGTGCTCGCCGAAGACGATCGTCGCCACCGCCGTCGACTGCGCGAGCGGCGCGCGGATCCACGCGTCGAGCCCCCACAGCGCGGCGGCGGCCGCGACGAGGACGATGCCGAGCCGGCGGTCGACCCTCATTTCACGGTCGTCGGGATGTTCGAGATCTTCCCGCTGAGGATCTCCTTGCGCACCGCGGCGACCTTCGCCGCGATCCCCTTCGGCGCCTTCGCGGAGAAGGCGCCGATGCCGACGCCGTCGTCCTTGATCCCGTAGACGGCGTCGGTGCCGCCCCGGAAGTGGCCGCTCTTCGCGTCCTTGATCGCGTCGAACACCGCGGTGTCGACGCGCTTCAGCGCCGAGGTGAGGACGTACGAGCCGAGGTAGCCCTGGTCGGCGTCGACGCCGACGCCCCACACGCCCCGCTCGTGCGCCGCGTCGAGCGCACCGAGCCCGCAGCCGCCGGCGACCTGGAAGACGACGACCGAGCCGCGCGAGATCTGGTCGAGCGCGACCTCCTTGCACTTCGCCTCGATCGTGAAGTCCTGCGAGTAGCCGTTCAGCGTCTGCACGCCGGGGAAGGCGGCCTTCGCTCCGGCCTGGAAGCCGGCGATGTAGCGGTCGACCGGCGGCTGCTTCTGGCCGCCGACGCTGGAGACGACCTTGCCGCCGCGGTCCTTGGCGGCGAGCCCGGCCGCGTAGCCGGCGAGGTAGCCGGCCTCCTGCTCCCTGAAGAGGAGCCCCTCGACGTTCTTCAGGCCTCCCTCGTCCGCGTCGGAGACGTCGACGATCGCAAAGTGCGTCTTCGGGAACTGCTTGGCAACGGCTTTCAGCGCGTCGATCTCGGTGAAGCCGACCGCGATCACGAGGTCGTAGCCCTGCCGCGCGAGCGCGGTCAGGTTCGGGATGTAGGCGGACGACGACGCCGCGGTGACGACGCGGGTCTGCACCCCGAGCTGCGACGCCGCCCGCTGGAGGCCGACGTAGGCCAGGTGGTTGAAGCTCCGGTCGTTCAGGCCGCCCGTGTCGGTCGAGAGGCCGACGCGGAAGGCACCGGACGCGGTCGTGGTCGTGCCGGGGGACGACTTCTTCGAGCCGCCGCAGCCGGCGGCGGCGGCGACGAGGGCGAGGACGAGCGGAACGGCGATCAGCTTCTTCACGATTCTCTCCGGGGGTTTTAGACTCCAAGACGAAAACCGTGGCGGATTCTACTTGGCACACCGTCGTCGGGGTCGTGCTGCGTGTGCGCGACGGACGGCTCGAGGCCCTCACCGGCCGTGTGCGCATGCGCCGCGGCGAGGCGCTCGAGGACGCGCTCGCCCGCGCGGTCGACGTCTCGGCGCTCGCCCACCACGAGCAGCTCGAGACGCGGCTCGAGCGTGACGGGACGCTCGCGACCGTCTACCTCGGGCTCGTGCCCTCCGACCGGGAGCTCCCCGGCGCGTGGGTCGAGGCGCGCGCGAGCCGCGACGAGCTCGTCGCCGCCGCGGAGGCGCGTCTGCGCGGGAAGCTCTCGTACACGAACGCCGGCTTCGCGCTCGCCCCGGCCGAGTTCACGATCTCCGAGCTGCGCGAGATCTACGTCGCGGCGCTCGGCCACGACGTGTCGGCGACGAACCTGCAGCGCGTGCTCGTGCGCCGCGGGGTGCTCGAGCGCGTCCCCGGCGTCCGCGCGCCGGGGCGTGCGGGCGGCCGTCCCGCGGCGCTCTTCCGCTTCGCCTCGTCGCGGCTCGAGGTCACGGATCAGTTCGCGGTGCTCGCACCGCGTCGCTGAGGATCTCGCGCCAGCGCGAGAAGAGCAGCTGGTGGCCGTCCTCGACGAGCCGCAGCGTCGCGTCGGGCAGCCGGTGCACGTACTCGTGGGCGATCGGCGGCGGGCAGACGTTGTCACGGTTTCCCCACCAGAGCGTCACCGGCGCGCGCACCCCGGCGAGCTCGAACCCCCACGGCCGGCCGAGATAGGCGAGCTCGTAGGCGAGCCAGAGCCCGCCGTGGCGGAACGACTCGGCGCGGCCGCGCGCGTAGGCCTCGTCGGTCGCCGGCAGGCCGGTCGGCGGCGTCGCCGCGCGGCCCCAGCGCGCGAGCGGCACGGCGGCGGCGCGCGGCGAGACCCGCGCGAGCCGCATCGCCGCCTGCACGTCCGCCGCGAGCAGGCCGGTGAGGTCGGGCGGCGGCATCGAGCCGACGAGCACGACGCGGCGCACCCGCTCGGGGGCGACGGCGGCGAGCGCGAGGGCGTGCGGGCCGCCGGCCGACCAGCCGACGGCGGCGAACTCGTCGACCGGGAGCCGCGGCAGCAGCGCCTCCGCCCAGGCCCGGAGCGTCGGCCGGCGCACCGCCGGGCCGCAGCGGTCGACGGCCAGCAGGCGGACGCCGAGCGAGGCGGCGATCGAGTCGTCGGGGTGGCGCGAGAGCCGCGAGTCGCCGCCGCCGTGCAGGTAGACGACGGGACTGCCGGCCGGGTCGCCGACGTCGTCGAGGCTCAGCGGCTGACGGTCAGCGTCGCCCGCATGCCGCGCGCGCGATGGTCTGCGACCGAGCACCAGAACGAGTATCGCCCCGGCGGCAGGTCGAGGGCGAGCGTGGCGCGCGAGCCGGGAGCGATCTCGCCGAGGCCGGCGACGTGGCGGGCGCCGGCGCGCTGCACGCGCAGGTCGTGGCGGTCCTCGCCGAAGTTGTCGAGCTCGATCAGCGCCGGCCCCGCCTTCAGCGTCAGCCGCGAGAGCGTGTAGCTGTACTCGCGGGCGACGACCTGCAGCCGCGCCGGCGGCCGCGTCGCGGCGTGCGCCGCCGTGACGCTCGCCGCGGCGAGGAACGCGGCGGCCAGCAGCTTCACTTGACGAGGGTCGGCCGCTGGAACTTCTTCGCGTCCGGGATCACGCGCGCGGCGTCGAACGAGAGCCACTGCTCGAGGAGCGCGCCGTAGACGCCGCGGAAGTCGGCGGTCGGCTTGAGGTTGCCGTCGTCGTCGAGCCCGTTCGCGAGCCCGGGGAACTCGCCCACCTGCGTGCCGGCGGCGCGCGTCCCGATCAGGAAGGCGGTGCCCGCGGCGCCGTGGTCGGTGCCGGAGCCGTTCTCCTTCGCGCGGCGGCCGAACTCGCTCCAGACGAGCGTGAGCACGCGGTCGGCGACGCCGCGCTCCTCCAGGTCGCGCTGGAACGCGTACAGCGACGCGCCCGTCATCTGCAGCGCCGGGTCGAGCGCCGCGACCTGGCCGGCGTGCGTGTCGTAGGCGCCGGACGCGTCGAGCGCGACGCAGCGGAGCGGCAGGCCGGCGCCGATCATCGCGGCGACGCCCGCGAGCTGCTGCGGGAACGAGTCGCCGGTCGGGTACGGCGTCGCCGGCTTCGTCGGCGGGTCCTTCGCGAACGGCTCGAGCTGGCGGCGGAGCGTGCTCGACTGGGCGGTCACGCGGGCCGCCGTCCTGAACGACGGGTCGGACGAGCGCACGCTGCCGAGCGCGCCGAGCGCGTCGAGCATCCGCGTCTCGACCGTGCCCCAGACGCCCGGCACCCAGAAGTCGTACTGGCCGGGCCCGTCGATCGCCGCGACGGGAACCCTGGCGGTCGCGAGCGCCGGCGACAGCGACCCGGTCAGCGAGAGTCCCTGCAGCGGGTTGTCGTTCGTGCCGGCGGCGTCGAGGTAGCGGCCGAGCCAGCCCGTGAGGAGGCGCGTGTCGGTGGCGCCGACCTCCCAGAAGTGGCGTGAGGTGAAGTGCGACTGGTCGGGATGGTCGTAGCCGATCGACGGGAAGACCGTCACCTTGCCCTCGGCGTGCAGCTGCGCGAGCGGGGCGAGGCCCGGATGCCAGTAGAGGCGCGCGTCCTCGCTGAACTGCGTGCCGCCGTCGACGGCGAGCGTCGGGCGGAGCTGGTGGTAGAGCGGGTCGCCTTCGGGGTAGAGCAGCGAGAGCGAGTCGGCGCCGCCGCCCATGAAGACGGTGACGAGGATCTTCGACGACCGCTGCGCGGCGGCGGCCGCGATCCCCTCGTCGAAGAGGCCGAGCCGGCCGGCGCCGTAGACGGCGAGCGCGAGGCCGGCGGAGCGCACGACGAAGCCGCGGCGGGTGAGGCCGGTGCCGGCCGGCACCGGCATCCCGGGCTCGATCGCGGGCAGGCCGCGCCCGGCGACGGCCCGCAGCGCCTCGGCGCGCGTGCACTCGTCGCAGACGATCCGGCCCGGGCCCGTCACGACGTCTGGAGGTCGGGGGACACGGCGATCAGCTGGCGCAGGGCCTGCTCGACCATCACGGGGTACTGCTTCTGCTTCCAGTCCGCCGAGCCGGCGTCGGCGATCGCGCGCCGGGCGAACGCCCTCAGCTGGTGGGCGGTGCCGTCGCTGAGCGCGGGCTCGTTCCAGAAGCGGAGGGCGCGCGCGAGCACCTCGTCCGCGGTCTGCGCGTCCTTCGCCTTCGCGGGGTCGAGCTTCCGGTCGCTGAGGATGCGCTGCACCGCGATGAAGCGCCCGCGGAACGTGGCCGTGTCGAGCCAGCGCGTGTCGTCCCAGCCGGCGACGTTCGGCGGGTAGAAGAGCTGCTGTCCGGTCAGCGAGCCGATCCACGCCCAGTCGGTGGTCGTGATGCCCATGCCGATGCGGCGCAGCAGGCCGGCGGTGTGGACGATCGGCGGCTTGACCATGCGCGGCCCGGTGTAGAGCGCCGGGTGCATGAGGATCGCGGCGACGACCGGCTTCACCTGGTAGCCGTCCCGGTAGATCGCCTCGAGCGCGGCGAGCGTCCGGCGGCTCGGCGGCACCGGCACGAAGTACGACCAGAGCTTCGTGGCGAAGAACGACGGGTGCAGCGGATGCTCGAGGCAGAGCTTGCAGGCGCCGCGCCAGTCGAACGCGCCGCTCCGCCTGAAGATGCGCTTCAGCCCGGTGTCGTGCCGCGTCTTGTCGAAGTGGAAGTCGTACTCGCCGCGGCTGCGGCTCCAGCGGTTCGTCCACCCCGTCAGCGCGCGCGCCTGCTCGCGCACGTCGTTCTCGGTGTACGCGCCGCGGTCCGCGCCGAGCGTGAAGAGCTCCATCATCTCGCGGCCGTAGTTCTCGTTCGGGGAGCCCTTCTCGTTCTCGGTGCCGTTGAGCCAGACGAGCATCGCCGGGTTGGCGGTGACCTCGAAGAGCAGGTCGTGGAAGGAGCCGAGCGCGTGGCGGCGGAAGAGCTCGTTCTGCTCGAGCATCAGCCGCTGGCTGCCGACGCCGTCGTTCGAGGTGGCGAACCAGTCGTGCCAGACGAGGGTCATCCGCTCGACGAGCGGGCGCGACGTGCGCACCATGCGGTCGAGCCACCAGCAGTGGTCGTGGCCCCAGGCGTCGTAGGGGGCGAGCGGCCGGCCCTTCGCGTCGTGGGGCTTCGGGCCGACGAGCTTCTCGAAGCCCGGGTTCGTCAGCCGGTGGACGGCGCCTTCGAGCCCGAGCTTCGCGAGCTCCTCGGCCTCGCCCGGCCGGGGGCCGAAGCCGGCACGCCA
The DNA here is from genome assembly GCA_035651295.1 of Gaiellaceae bacterium. Taxonomy (GTDB): domain Bacteria; phylum Actinomycetota; class Thermoleophilia; order Gaiellales; family Gaiellaceae; genus PALSA-600. The sequence goes on from DASRGA010000045.1 coordinate 17,428, forward strand.
GAGGAGCCGCTCGGCCTGCGGCTTGCCGAACTCGCCCCGGTAGACCGGCGCCCCCACGGGTGACGGTGTCGGCGCCGCAGCCGCGCCGCCGCATCCCTCGCCCGGGTGTCTACAGCCTCTTCACGAGCAGCACGCGCGCCTCGCCGGCGCCGTCGTAGTCCTCGTCCACCCGCTCCACCTCGAAGCCGAGCGCCCGGTGGAACGCGACCGAGCGCTCGTTGACCGGCGAGGTCACCGCACGGACGACGGTGCGCGGCGCGACCGCCGCGAAGAAGCGCTCGTACAGCCTGCGGCCGAGGCCGGAGCCGCGGACGGCCGGATCGACGCCGACGAAGTGCACGTAGGCCTCGTCGTCGTACGTCTGCGAGCGGAAGCCGCACAGGAAGCCGGCGAGGCGCCCGTCCTGCTCGGCGACGAAGGACGTGTCGCGGAAGTGGACGAAGAAGAGCTTCGGCAGCATCGCCGCCATCTCGCGCCCTCCCCACCACTCGTCGACGACGGCGATCACGCGCGCGTAGTCGGCAGGCTCCGCCTGGCGGATCGCCGGCTCCATAGGCTGCAGCGTATGCGGATGCTCGTGCTCGGCGGCACGCAGTTCCTCGGCCGCCACGCCGTCGAGGCGGCGCTCGCCCGCGGCCACGACGTGACGCTGTTCAACCGCGGCCGGACGCGGCCCGGCCTGTTCCCCGGGGTCGAGCGGCTGCGCGGCGACCGCGACGGCGGCCTCGCCGCGCTGCACGGCCGCTCGTTCGACGCAGTCGTCGACACGAGCGGCTACGTGCCGCGCGTGGTCGCGCAGACGATCGACGCGCTGGACGGCGCCGGCCACTACACGTTCGTCTCGTCGATCTCGGTGTACGCCGACGCGTCGACGCCGCCGACCGAGTCCTCGCCGGTCGCGGAGCTGGCCGAGCCGACCGAGGACTGGCGCAGCGCCTACGGCGAGCTGAAGGCCGACTGCGAGGACGTCGTGCGCGCACGCTTCCCGGACGCGTTCGTGGTGCGGCCCGGGCTGATCGTCGGCCCCTGGGACCCGACCGGGCGGTTCACCTACTGGCCCGTCCGCGTCCGCGAGGGCGGCCGCGTGCTGGCGCCGGCGCCGCCCGGGGCGCCGGCGCAGGTGATCGACGCGCGCGACCTCGCGGCCTGGATCGTGCTCGCGGCGGAGACGCGGCTCGCCGGCACCTTCAACGCGGTCGACCGCCCCACGACGCGGGCGGCGCTGCTCGAGACGTGCGCCGCGGTCGCCGGCGCGCGGCCCGACCTCGTGTGGGTCGACCCCGACTTCCTGGCCGCGCAGGAGGTCGGCGAATGGCTGGAGCTGCCGCTGTGGACGCACGACCCCGCGCACGCGGGGCTGCTCGCGGTCGACCCGGCGGCGGCCTTCGCGGCCGGGCTCGCGCCGCGGCCGCTCGCCGAGACGGTGCGCGACACGCTCGCCTGGGTGGACGCCGGCGAGGCGCCGGCCGTCGAGGGCGTCGGGCTCGACCGCGCGAAGGAGCGGCGCGTGCTCGACGCCTGGCTCGCCCGGTAGATCCATCCGACGCGTTTCCTAACGTCCTCCCCATGCTGGCAGGCGACTACATCAGGCGGTGCGCGGCGGAGTTCGTGGGGACGTTCGCGCTCATCTTCGTCGGCGCGGGCTCGATCGCGTTCGCCCGCACGCTCACGGACATCGCGCTGGCCCACGGCCTCGTGATCGCGGTGATGGTCTCCGCGGTCGGCTTCATCTCGGGCGGGCACTTCAACCCGGCCGTCACCCTCGGCTTCTTCGTCACGCGGCGGATCGCGCCGAAGCTCGCCGTCGCCTACTGGCTCACGCAGCTCGCCGCCGGGGCCTGCGGCGCGCTCCTGCTGCACTGGGTGCTGCCCGCGTCGATCGAGAACTCCAACCACCTGGGCGCGCCCGCGCTCGGCGGCGGGATCGGCGCCGGCGCCGGCGTCGTGATCGAGACGGTGCTCACGTTCTTCCTCGTCTGGGTCGTGTTCGCGACGGCCGTCGACGAGCGGGGCGCGTTCAAGCAGATCGCCGGCCTGGCGATCGGCTTCACGATCTCGCTCGACATCCTGATGGGCGGCGTCCTCACGGGGGCGGCGATGAACCCGGCCCGCGCGTTCGGCCCGGAGCTCGTCAACAACCACTGGACGCACTTCTGGGTGTGGTACGTCGGGCCGTTCGCCGGCGGCGTGATCGCGGCCGCGCTCTACGAGCTGCTGTACCTGCGGCCGGCCCAGCCGGAGCCCGCCGGGCCGCCGGAGACGGGGCTCGCCGAGCCGACGGCGGGCGACGCGTCGCTCGGGTAGTTCCGGTAGCTTCCGGCACCGATGCTCTCGACGATCGACGTCGTCGTCGCCGGCCTGTCGGCCGGCCACAAGATCGGCCTCGCCGCCGTCGGGATCGCGTTCATCGTCTTCGCGCTCGTCTCGTCGTTCCTCCTGACGCGGCGCAACCCGGACTTCCCGGGCAAACGGGGCCTCGGCTGGTACGTCGTGCTCTGCATCGCCTTCTTCGTCGCGATGATGGCCGCCGTGCTCGTGTTCGGGAAGGAGAGCAAGGAGGCGACCGGGCCCGTCGCGCAGACGACGACCGCGAGCTCGACGCCTGCTCCGACCACGACCGCGGCCACCCCGGCCGTGCAGGGCGACCCCGTCGCCGGCAAGGCCGTCTTCGCATCGGCCGGCTGCAACGGCTGCCACACGCTGAAGGCGGCGGGGGCGACCGGGACGGTCGGCCCGAACCTCGACAGCCTGAAGCCCGCCTACGACCGGATCGTGCGCCAGGTCGAGGTGGGCGGCGGGCCGATGCCCGCCTTCAAGGGCCGGCTGACGGACGCGCAGATCCACGACGTGGCCGCGTTCGTCTACACCTCGACCCACTGAGCGCCGGCGGGCCGAAACGGCCCCTGAACGGACGAAACCCGCCCGAAGGCGGGATTCGCCGCAGTCACGTCAGTCCGCCGGTGTCAGGGGGAGCCGGCTTGACCCCAATCTGACGCATCGACCGGCCCCGGCGCATCCACCAGAAGGGTGATTTTCGGCCGACGCGGCTTGAGGCTGACGGAGAAGGAGGGATTCGAACCCTCGAGGCAGGGATTTCCCCACCTAACGCCTTAGCAGGGCGCCGCCTTCAGCCACTCGGCCACTTCTCCGGGCGGGCGCATCGTACCGCAGCCCCTGCCGGAGCCCCTGCGCGCCGAAGCCCGCCGGGGCGGGCTTCGGACGAGGCGGAGAGGGAGGGATTTGAACCCTCGACGCACCTTTCGGCACGTACGCGATTTCCAGTCGCGCTCCTTCGGCCGCTCGGACACCTCTCCGCGGCCGGCACAGTCTTGCAGCAGGGGCAGGCGGCCCGCGGCGATCAGGGGCGGAGCCGGTACACGGCGTCGCTGCCCTCGCCGCCGACGACGATCATGTCGCCGGCGCGCGCGACGGCGGCGGGCTCGGCGAGCGGCCGGGGGAGCGTCGCAACGCGTGCGACGCCGCCGGAGGCGGGGTCGATCCGGAGCACGCTCGCAAGCGGCGCCCCGGCCGCCGACTTGCCGCCGACGAGGTAGAGCGCCCCGCGGAAGGCGACGAGCGCGCCGTAGGCGACCGGGGACGGCAGGGTTGCGACCTGGCGGACCGCCCCGGTCCCGACGTCGACCGCGTCGACGGCGGCCGTCTCGCCGCCGGTCGTCAGCCCGCCGGCCACGTAGATCGTGCCGCCGAGCGCCGCGACTCCCGCGTAGCGGAGGCCGGCCGGGAGGCGCGCCGCCGTCGCCGTGCGCCCGCCGCCGAGGTAGCGGAGCACGGCGCTCGCGAAGCGCGAGCCGGTGTAGCCGCCGACGAGGTACGGCCTGCCGCCGACGACGGCGGCGCCGAGATCCGACAGCGGCTCGTCGAGCCGGGCGGCGACACGGGCCGCGCCGGTCGCGGGATCGATCCGCACCACGGTGTCGGTGGAGACGGACTGGCCGCCCCCGAACACCTCGACGGCGCCGCCGTCGAGCGCCGCCGCCGCGTCGTGACCCGCAACGGGGAGCTTCCCGATCCGGCGGAGCGCCCCGGGGAGCCCCGCGAGCACCTGGTCGGTCGACGAGCCGCCGACGAGCCCGCCGGCGACGAGGATCCGCCCGTCGGGAAGCGCGACGGCGGCCGCGCGCGAGAGGGGCGCGGGCAGCGACCCGACCCTCGTGACGTGCAGGCGTGCGCCCGCGGCGCGGGGCGCGGCGGCGACCGCGGCGGGGAGCAGGTCGAGGCCGTCCGGTTTGTTCAGGTAGCCGGCGGCGGTGCCCGGCACGCCGAGGTGGCCGTACGACCAGACGATCTGCTTCGTCCGCGGGTCGATCACGACGATGCGGTGATGCCAGTCGTCGGTGACGGCGATCAGGCCGTTCGGCCAGCGCACCGCGAGCGACGGACGGTCGAGCGCGCCCGGCCCCGACGGCGGGTCGTACGTCCAGACGATGCGGCCCGACGGGCTGAGCTCGTCGACGCGGCCGGGCGTGTTGAAGCCGGCGACGAGGATGTTCCCGTTCGGAAGGAGCTGCGCGTCGGACGGATACGTCGTCGGCGTGCGCAGCGTGTAGACGAGGCGGCCCGAGCGGTCGATCCGGTCGACCCAGCCGCCGATCTCGGTCACGAGGACGCCGCCGTCGGGAAGCGGCGTCGCGCCGTTCGGGGACGACAGCCCGGCCGGCGGGTCGTGCGTGCAGTCCCCCGCATGGCCGATCTCGCGGACGACCTTCTTCGCGTGGTTGACGAACAGCACACGGCAGTTCTTGATGTCGGCGACCATCAGCAGGCCGTTTCGCAGCAGATAGGCGTCGTCGGGATTCGACAGGTAGCCGAAGCTCGAGCCTGCGACGCCGGCGTGGCCGTAGCTCCAGACGATCCGGTGCGCCCGCACGGCGACGAGGCTGGCGGTCTCGTTGAACTCCTCGTTGATCGAGATCGCGCGGTAGCCCGGCGTGAAGAACGCGTCGTCGGGGTCGTGGAACGACTGGCCGGGCCGCACGTCGCCGGGCCGCGGGAACCGCCAGACGACGCGGCCCGACGGCGAGACGATCAGCAGGCGGTCGTTGTTGCGGTCGGCGATCAGCACGTACCCGGGAACCGGGCCCGGCGGCACCGGCGGCAGGCCGAGCAGGCGGGCCGCCGGCGACGACGGGCGGCGCACCGCCCGCCGCACGGCCGCGGCGGGCCGTTTCGCGGCGGTCGTCGCCGCCGCGGTCGTCGTCGCGCCGGTCGCGGCGGTCGGCGCCTGCGCCGCGCCGCAGGCGGCGAGGCAGGCGATCGCGGCCGCGGCCGCGGCGGCTCTACCCGTCGTGGCGATGATGAGTCGCAGCCCAGTCGACCCAGTGGTGGACGGCCGGCAGCGCGGCGAGCGCCACGACGGCCCCTGCGACGAGCGCTGCCGCCAGCAGATACGACCGCAGGCGCGCGCCGGGAAGGTCGCGCTCGCGGTCGACGCGAAGGTGCTGCGGCAGCTCGAGCACGTGCCCGAGCACGTGGGCCGCCATCGCGCCGAACCACACCACGAAGCTCGCCTTGTGCAGGCCGACCACGAGGCCGCGCTGCGGGTGCAGCATGACGATCAGGATGCCGGTGCCGAAGAGGACGGCCGTCGAGGCGACGGTGAGCGGCGCCACGAGCAGGCGCATGAACGGGTGCGGCGGGCCGCGGCGCACGTACTGCGGGTCGCGGGCGTAGTAGCGGGCGAACCGCCAGCCGGTCGTGCCGAGCTTCAGCACGACCGCGGGGACGAGCGCGAGCCCGAGCACCATGTGCAGCGTCAGGTGCGTGCCGACGAGCGGGATCGTCGCGCCCTCGGCGGCGAGCAGCACCAGCAGGACCGCGGCGGTGACCGCGGTCAGCCGCGCGTTGCCGTCCGCGCCGCCGCGGAGCACCCGGGCGGCCCGTCCGCGGGCGTCCGCGCGCTCGATCACAACCGGCGTGTCCATGGCTCCCAGGTGACCAGCCTCCCATGAGGCGCGGATGAGAGGCCCCGGCAGCCGCCCGGGCGCGCAGGAACAATCCCGCCGATGCGCGTGCTTGTGGTCGAAGACGAGCCGAAGCTCGCGGCGCTCGTCGCGCGGGCGCTCCGCGAGGAGGGGCACCCGACCGACGTCGCGTCGCGCGGCGAGGAGGCGGTGCTGCTCGCCCAGACGGCGCCGTACGACGCGATCGTGCTCGACGTGATGCTGCCGGACTTCGACGGCTTCGAGGTTCTGCGGCGGATCCGCGAGCGCGAGCTGTGGACGCCGGTGCTGATGCTCACGGCCCGCGACGCCGTCCGCGACCGCGTGACCGCGCTCGACTCGGGGGCCGACGACTACCTGACGAAGCCCTTCTCGTTCGCGGAGCTCCTGGCGCGCGTCCGCGCGGTCGCACGCCGCGGGGTCGTCGAGCGCCCGACCGTGCTCACCGCCGGCGACCTGCGGCTCGACCCGGCCGAGCACCGTGTGTGGCGCGGCGAGACCGAGATCGAGCTCTCGACCCGCGAGTTCGCGCTGCTCGAGCTCCTGATGCGGCGTGCCGGCCTGACGCTGTCGCGCCTGCAGCTGATCGAGGGGGCGTGGGACATCGCCTTCGAGGCCCGCTCGAACGTCGTCGACGTCTACATCCGCTACCTGCGCGAGAAGATCGACCGGCCGTTCGGACGCTCCTCGATCGAGACGGTGCGCGGCGTCGGGTACCGGCTGCGCAAGGACGGGTCGTGAGCTCGCTGCCGATCCGCGTCCGGCTGACGCTGCCGTTCGCGCTGCTGATGGCGATCGTGTTCGCGACGATGGGCACGGTCATCTACGTCCGCGTCGGCGGCGCGCTGCTCCAGTCCGTCGACCAGAACCTGCAGGCGCAGGCCGCCGAGGCGAGGTCACATGCGAACGAGGGCAGGCAGCTGCTCGACCGCGACGTCAGCGACGGCCCGGCGATCGCGCAGGCGCTCCTGCCGGACGGGACAACCGAGGACGCCTCGCCGGCGACCCTGCCGCCGCTGCTCCGGGGCGGCGAGCTGCGGCGCGTCGTCGCCGGCGAGCGGCGCTGGGAGATCCGCGACATCCCCGGCCTGCGCGGCGACTGGCGGCTGCTCGCGGTGCCGGTGCGCGTCGACGGCCGACGTGCGGCGCTCGTCGTCGGCCGGTCGATCGCGCCCCGCACGGAGACGCTGCATCGACTCGCGCGCGAGTTCCTGTTCGCCGCACCGGCGGCGCTGCTCGTCGCGATCCTCTTCGGCTACGCCCTCGCCGCCGCCGCGCTGCGCCCCGTCGAGGCGATGCGCCGGCGGGCGAAGGCGATCACCGCCTCGACCCCCGGAGCGCGCCTGCCGGTGCCGCCGAGCGGAGACGAGATCTCCGCGCTCGCGGTGACGCTGAACGAGATGCTCGACCGCCTCGAGGGGGCGCTCGAGCACGAGCGGCGCTTCGTCGCCGATGCGAGCCACGAGCTGCGCACGCCGCTCTCGCTGCTGCGCGGCGAGCTCGAGCTCGCGCTGCGGCGGACGCGCACGCGCGACGAGCTCCTCGACGCCCTGCGGTCGGCGGCAGAGGAGACCGAGCGGCTCGCCAGGCTCGCGGAGGACTTGCTGCTGATCGCGCGCTCCGACCAGGACGGCATCCCGCTGCGGCGTGAGGCGGTCGACCCGGGTCCGCTGCTCGAGACGGTGCGCGAGCGCTTCCTGCCGCGGGCCGAAGCGCTGGGGCGGTCGATCGAGGTCGTCCCCTCGGAGACGCCGCTCGTCGACGGCGACCCGCTGCGGCTCGAGCAGGCGGTGGGGAACCTCGTCGACAACGCGCTGACGCACGGCGAGGGGACGGTCTCGCTGTGGGCGCGCGACGCGGCGGGCGTGCTCGAGCTGCACGTCGGCGACGACGGCCCCGGCTTCCCGCCGGGCTTCGCCGGACGGGCATTCGACCGGTTCAGCCGGGGCGACGACGCGCGCTCGACGCCGGGCACCGGTCTCGGGCTCGCGATCGTCGCGGCGATCGCGCACGCGCACGGCGGCGAGGTGGGCTGCGGGCCCGGCGCCGACGTGTGGCTGTCGGTGCCGCTCCGGGCGGGGCCGGCCCACCGGGAGCCGCCGGTCGGCGCGCTCGCCGAGTAGCCGGGCGCACCTCATCGGTGTCTCATCCCGATCGGGAACCGTCTCTCCCGTGCGTGACCCCATCGCGGCGAGAAGCGCGGCCCTGCGACGCGTCCGCGGCGTCACCGCGGCCGCCGTCGGCGCGGCCGCGGCTCTCGCCGGCGTCTTCACCGCGCTCGCGGCCGGCTCGACGCACCACCGCCGCCCGGCGCACGCCGTTCCGCCGCCGCCGACGGCGGCCGCCGCCGCGGCCGCTCCCGTCGTCGCGCCTGTGCCGCCGCTCGTCGGGCTCCGCAGCACCGCGCCGCCTCCGCCCGCGAGCCCGGCGCCCGCCGCCGCGCCCGCCGTCGTGCAGTCGGCGCCGCCGGTGGTGGTCTCGGCGAGCTCATGACGATCGCAAGCACGCGCACGCTCTGGTACGTGACCCGCGGCACGGGCACCGTGGCGCTGCTTCTGCTCACCGCGTCGGTGCTGATGGGCATCGGCGTCGCGGTGCGCTGGCGCGGCCGCAACTGGCCGCGGTTCGCGGTCGCGGACGCCCATCGCAACCTGACCCTCCTCTCGATCGGGTTCGTCGCGCTGCACATCGTCACGACGGTCGCCGACGGCTTCGCGCCGATCTCGCTCGCGGCGGCAGTGGTGCCGTTTTCGTCTCCGTACCGTCCGCTGTGGCTCGCGCTCGGGACGATCTCGTTCGACCTGCTCCTCGCGCTCGTCGCGACCAGTCTCGCGCGGCGGCGCGTGCCGGCGCGCGCGTGGCGGCTCGTCCACTGGCTCGCCTATGCGGCATGGCCGGTCGCGCTCGTCCACTCCTTCGGCACCGGCAGCGACGCGCGCTTCGGCTGGTTCGCGCTGCTCGGCTTCGCCTGCCTCGCGGTCGTGGCGGCGGCGGTGCTCGCCCGTGCGCTGCAGGCCAGGGATCCCGCCCGCGTCCGCGCCGTCGCCGCGGCGGCGGCGCTCGCGCTGCCGGTGGCGATCGTCGTCTGGTACCGCAGCGGGCCGGCGCAGACCGGCTGGGCGAGGCGCGCGGGGACGCCGGCCGCGGTGCTCGCACGCGCCCATCCGGCGGCGGCCGCGGCCGTCCAGGCGTCGCTCGTCCGCCGCAGCCCGGCCGTCGCCGCCCCGCCGCGCTCGTTCGTCTCGGCGATCGCCGGCACGGTCGCCGAGCGCCCGGCCGCCGGCGGCCTCGTGGACGTGCAGATCGTCCTGCGTCTCCGCGGCGGCCCGCGCGGAGCGGCGCGCATCGACCTGCGCGGCGAGCCGACGGGCGGCGGCGTTTCGATGACGGCGAGCGGCGTGTCGTTCGTGCCGGCCACCACGCGCGCGGTCTACACGGGCTCGGTCGTCGCGCTTGCCGGGTCGCGCGTCGAAGCGCTCGTGCGCGACAGTGCGGGGCAGCGGCTGCGGCTCGCGTTCGTGCTGTCGATCGACGCGGCCGGCGGCTCGGTGAACGGGATCGTCGCCGCGTCGTCGCGCGCGGAGAGCGAGTGATCGCCCAGCGGCTGCTCGCCGGCATCGACGGCGGGCCCGCGTGGAGCGCGCACCTCGAGCGGTTCGGGCCGCTGCCGGACGCCGCCGACCTCGCCGATCTCGCCGAGCGCGCCTCGCTCCGCGGGCGCGGCGGGGCGGCGTTCGCCGTCGCGGCGAAGCTGCGCAGCGTCGCCGGACGCGGGGGCGCGCCGGTCGTGGTCGGCAACGGCGTCGAGGGCGAGCCCGCGAGCGGCAAGGACAAGGTGCTCTTGCGCTACACGCCGCATCTCGTGCTCGACGGAGCCGTGGCCGCCGCACGCTATCTGGGGGCGCGCACCGCCGTCGTCGCCGTCGCCCGCAGCGCGCGGTCGGAGCAGGCGGTGCTGGCGCGGGCCGTCGCGGAGCGCCGCGGAGACGGGGTGGCTCTCGAGCTCGCAACGGTGCCCGACGGGTTCGTCAGCGGCGAGGAGACCGCGCTGCTGCAGGCGCTCGGCGGCGGCCCCGCGCGGCCGACGACGAAGCCGCCCTACCCGTTCGAGCGCGGCCTGCGGGGCGCGCCGACGCTGGTGCAGAACGTCGAGACGCTCGCCCACCTCGCGCTCGTCGTGCGCAACGGCCCCGCCTGGTTCCGCTCGGTCGGCACGGCGGAGGCTCCGGGCACGGCGCTCGTGACGCTCAGCGGCGCGGTGGGCCAGACCGGCGTCTACGAGATCCCGTTCGGGACGACGGTCGGCGAGCTGGCGCGGGACGCGGGCGGCTTCACGACGAGCGTCTCCGCCGTCCTCGTCGGCGGCTACTTCGGCGCGTGGCGCGCCCCTGTCGACGTCGACTCGCTCGAGCTCACGCCGGAGGTGCTCGGCGCGGGAGCGATCGTCGCCCTGCCGCGCGATACGTGCGGGCTCGCGGAGTGCGCGCGGGTCGTCCGCTACCTGGCGGGCGAGAGCGCCGGCCAGTGCGGGCCGTGCCTGCACGGGCTGCCGGCGATCGCCGGCGCCTTCGAGCGGCTCGCCGCCGGCGACGATCGCGCCGAGCAGCAGCTCGCCCGCTGGAGCGCGCAGGTCGCCGGCCGCGGTGCGTGCCGGCACCCGGACGGCGTCGTGCGCTTCGTCGGCAGCGCGCTCGACGTGTTCGCCGACGACGTGGCGCACCATCGCCGCCGCCGCTGCACGAGACGGACGCGCGCGCTCCTCCCCGTCCCCGCCGCACGACGGTGAAGCGGCTCACCACGATCAGCGTCGACCCGATCGCCTGCGACGGGCACGGGTTCTGCACCGAGCTGTTTCCGGAGCGGATCTCGGAGGACGACTGGGGCTACCCGATCATCGACCCGGCGCCGATCCCGCCGGGCCTCGAAGCGCACGCGCGGCGTGCGGTCGCGCGCTGCCCGAAGCAGGCGCTGCGGCTGCGGGTCGTCGCTCCGGTCAGGGAGCGGTGAAGCGGAGGGGGAGGGATTTGAACCCTCGACCCGCCGAACGACGGGTAACGGTTTTCGAGACCGCCGCATTCGACCGCTCTGCCACCCCTCCGAACGCCGCGACAGACTAGCGGTCGCGTGCCGCTAGTCGTGGATGCGGGCGATCAGCTCTTCGCGCTTCAGCACGCGGACGCGGTGCGACGAGCGGACGAGGCGGACCTCGTAGCCGGCGCCGCGCGGGAAGAGCACCTTGTCGCCGGGCTCGATCGCGCTGACGTCGGGGCCGACGGAAGCGACGATCCCGGTTGCGACCTGCGCCGCCTCGTTCGCCGGAACGATCAGCCCGCTCGGCAGCTCCGACTCGTCGAGCGGCTCGACGACGATGAAGTCGTCCAGCGGCTCGAGCGTGACGTGGACGGTGGGTTGGTGCGGATCGAGCATGCACTCACGATACTCCGGTCCGTGCGCGTCGGAGGCCGCGAAGTGCCGATCTCGAATCCGGGCAAGACGTTCTTCCCCGAGCGGGGCCTGACGAAGGGCGACGTCGTGTCGTACTACGTCGGACTCGCCGACGTCGTCATCCCGCACCTGCGCCGGCGGCCGTTCCACATGAAGCGCTTCCCGAACGGCGTGGACGGCGAGTTCTTCCACCAGAAACGCGTGCCTGCGAATCATCCCGACTACGTCGACGACGTGCACGTCTCGTTCCCGAGCGGGCATTCGACGGTGTTCGCGATCGTCGACAACGCGGCGGCGCTCGCCTGGGTGGTGAACCTCGGCTGCATCGAGCTGCACACGTGGCACTCGCGCGTGCCGGAGATCGAGAAGCCCGACTACCTGCTGATCGACCTCGACCCCACGTTCGAGGGGCAGTGGCCGCTCGTGCGCGAGATCGCGCTGGTCGTCAAGGAGGTGCTCGACGAGCTCGGGCTGCGCTCCTACCCGAAGACCTCGGGCGCGACCGGGCTGCACGTCCTGTGCCCGATCCGGCCGGAGCTCGTGTTCCCGGAGGTGCGGCGGCTTGCGAAGGCGATCGCCGTCGAGGTCGAGCGGCGGGTCGGCGACCAGTCGGTGGCGACGACGACCTGGCGGGTCGCCGACCGCGTCGGCGTGTTCGTCGACTACGGCCAGAACGCGCGCGACCGGACGATCGCGTCTGCGTGGTCGATCCGCCCCACCCCCGACGCACGCGTCTCCGCGCCGCTCCGCTGGGAGGAGGTCGCGGGCGTCGATCCGGCGGCGTTCACGGTGGAGACGGTGCCCGCGCGGGTCGCGGAGCTCGGCGACCCGATGCGCGGCATGTGGCGCAACCCGCCGTCGCTGCGGAGCCGCTTCGAGCGGCTCGGGCTCGAGCCGCCGGCCGCGCCGGCCTCGCCGGCCTCCTGACACGGCCGTCAACGCCTCCCGGTCCGGCGCGTAGGCCCTTCGGCCGAGGCTGGAGGCGCCACGTCCCCTGGTCAGACCAGGTCACGAACGAGGGCCGCAACGGGCACGTTGTCCACAGCCTCGCGCAAAACCCGTGCTCACAGGCGCGGCGTAGGCCCTTCGGACACGCCCCGGCGAGACCAGTCCCCTGGTCAGACCAGGGTTACGGAAGTGTCACGGCGACCCGTGCCCGGCGGCGAAGAGCGCCTCGACGCCGGCCGGCGCGGCGGCGGCCGGCGGGCGCAGCTCGCGCCACGTGCAGTCCTCCGGGCGCTTGTCCTCGCGCCAGCGCAGGAGCTTCGTGCCGTGCCGGAACCGGTTCCCCTGCACCTTGTCGTAGCGGACCTCCACCACGAGCTCCGGTCGCAGCGCCGCCTGCTCGAGGTCGCCGCTCCCCCACCGGTTCGGCTCCGAGAACCGGCGCTCGGACGACGGGTCGACGAGCGGCAGGACGCGGGCTGCGACCTCCGCCCGCGAGCGCGCCGCGACGGCGCACGTGCCGACATAGTCGAGGCGCCCGTCCTCGGCGTAGAGGCCGAGCAGCAGCGTCGCGACGTCGGCGGGCTCCTTCTTGAACCGGATCCCGACGACCACGCAATCCGCGCTCTTGTGCTCCTTCACCTTCACGACGCCGTCACGCGAGCCGGGGAGGTACGGCGCCCCGAGCCGCTTCGCGACGACGCCGTCGAGGCCGAGCGACTCGAACCGCGCAAGCCAGCCGCGCGCCTCGGCGGCCGACCGGGTCGCGGGCGAGAGCCGGAAGCCGCGCAGCGCCTCGACGCGTGCACGCCGCTGCTCGAGCGGCAGCCGCCAGACCTCCTCCCCGCCCCACACGAGCATGTCGAAGACGACGAGCTCGGCCGGGATCTCCGCGGCGAGCCGGCGCACCCGCGACTCGGCCGGATGCAGCCGCATCTGCATCGCGTCGAAGTCGAGAACGCCGTCGCGCACGATCACGATCTCGCCGTCGAGCGCCGAGACCGGCGGCAGCAGCTCGCCGAGCGGCCGCAGCTCGGGGAAGTAGCGGAGCAGCGGGCGCCCGTTCCGCGACCACAGCGCGAGCTCGCCGGCCGCATTCTCGAGGACGCCGCGAAACCCGTCCCACTTCGGCTCGTACTGCCACCCGTCGCCCTCGGGCAGCTCGCGTACGAGCTCGGCCTCCATCGGCGGGAACGGGACGGCTGCGACCGGCATCCGGAGGGAAGCCTAGTGGCGGTCCGGTCGGGTAGCCTCAGCGCCGATGGGGCGCGTTGCCGTCACGGGCATCGGGGCGGTGACACCGCTCGGCCTCAGCGCGCCCGAGACCTGGCGCGCCGCGGTCGCCGGCGAGAGCGGCATCGACTGGATCCGCGCCTTCGACGTCGAGGGGCTGCCGGTTCGCGTCGCCGCCGAGGTGAAAGGCTTCGACCCGACCGACGTCGTCTCCGCCAAGGACGCGCGCAAGCTCGAGCGCAACGTGCTCTTCGGCGTCGCGGCGGGCCGCGAGGCGCTCGACGACGCGGGTCTGAACGGCTTCGACCCGACGCGCGTCGGGATCGTGTTCGGCTCGGCGATCGGCGGCGTGCCCGGGATCGTCGAGCAGGCCGGCGTCCTTCGCGACCGCGGCCCCGACCGCGTCTCGCCGAACTTCCTGCCGAACGTCCTCGTCGACTCGGCCTCCGGCCAGCTTGCGATCTCGCTCGGGATCAAGGGCCCGAACTACGCGATCGTGTCCGCCTGCGCGACCGGCTCGCACGCCGTCGGCGAGGCGGCCGAGCTGATCAAGCGCGGCGACGCCGACGCCGTCCTCGCCGGCGGCACCGAGGCGTGCATCATCCCGCTGATCCTCGCCGGCTTCACCGCGATGCGCGGCCTCGCCGTCGAGGACGAGCACCCGCCGCACGCGAGCCGCCCCTTCGACGCGACGCGCGCCGGTTTCGTGATGGCCGAGGGCGCCGGCGCGCTCCTGCTCGAGGACTGGGAGCACGCCGAGCGCCGCGGCGCGCGCATCCACGCGGAGGTGCTCGGCTACGGGGCCTCCAACGACGGCCACCACCTGGCGCAGCCGGAGCCGGAGGCGACCGGCGTCGCCTCGATGATGCGGACCGCGCTCGAGCGGGCCGGCGTCGAGCCGGAGCAGGTCGGCTACATCAACGCGCACGGCACCTCCACCCCGCTCGGCGACGCCGCCGAGACGAAGGCAATCAAGGACGTCTTCGGCGAGCACGCCTACCGGCTGGCCGTCTCGTCGACGAAGTCGATGACCGGCCACACCTTCGGGGCGGCCGGGGCGATCGAGGCGATCATGTGCGTGCTCGCGCTGCGCGAGGGCGTGCTTCCGCCGACGATCAACTACCGCGAGCCGGACCCCGAGTGCGATCTCGACTACGTGCCGAACGAAGCCCGCGTGACGCAGGTGGACGTGGCGCTCTCGAACGCGATGGGGCTCGGCGGCCACAACGGCTGCGTCCTGCTCGGTCGCGCGTGAAGCTGACGCTCGTCCGCCACGCGACGCTGCTGCTCGACACCGAGTCGCACGGCCGGGTGCTCGTCGATCCGATGCTCGACCCGGCGGGGACGCGACCGCCGATCGAGGACACGCCGAACGACCTGCGCAACCCGCTGGTCGAGCTTCCGCTCCCCGCCGCCGACGTCGTCGCCGGCGTCGACCTGTGCATCGTCACGCACCTGCACTCGGATCACTTCGACGCCGCCGCTGCGGCGGCGTTGCCCAGGAGCACGCCGATCCTGACCCAGCCGGAGAGCGCGGCCGCGCTGCGGCGGCTCGGCTTCGTCGACGTGCGCACCGCGGACGAGCGGATCCCGATGACGCGCGGGCGGCACGGCACCGGCGAGCTCGGCGACGATCTCGGCCCCGTGTCGGGCTGGGTGCTCGACGGCGTGTACCTGGCCGGTGACACGGTCTGGTGCGACGACGTCGCGAACGCACTCGCGGCGCACTCCCCGCGGGCCGTCGTCGTCCACGGAGGCGGCGCCCGCTTCGTGCACGGCGATCCGATCGTGATGGACGCCGCCGACGTGCGCCGTGTGCGCGCGGCGACCGACGCGCCGATCGTCGTCGTTCACCTCGAGGCGATCAACCACTGCGTCGAGCCACGCGACGCCTACCGCGGCCTCCCCGGCGTGCACGTGCCCGCCGACGGTGAGATGATCGAGCTGCCGTGAGCATCGAGCGGCTGATCGGCGAGTACAACGACGCGTGGAACCGCCAGGACCTCGACGCGGTCGCGTCGCTGCACCATCCCGACATCGTCTTCCACAACCACACGGCGGCCGAGCGCGTCGAGGGCGCCGAGGCCGTCCGGGAGCACATCGGCCGGATCTTCGCCGCGTGGCCGGACCTGCGCTTCACCGGCCGCTCGCTGCGTGTCGGCGCGGACTTCGCGGTCAGCGAGTGGACGGCGAACGCGACGAGGGACGGCGAGCGGCTCGAGTGGGACGGCGTCGACGTGCTGCCGGTCGTCGACGGCAGGATCGCGCGCAAGGACGTGTACTCGTCCTCGCACGCCCCGCGGCGCGGCTAGGCGAAGAGCGACGGCTCGAGCTCGGCGATCGAGCCGAGCACGACGTCGGCCTGCGCCATCGCCTCGGCGTCCGGCGGGTAGTGCGGGTTGGGGACGGCGACGACGAACATGCCGGCCGCCTTGGCCGAGCGGATGCCGTTGTGCGAGTCCTCGACCGCGCCGCACTGCGACGGCTCGACGCGAAGCCGCGCCGCCGCCTCGAGGTAGACGTCCGGCGACGGCTTGCCGCGGGCGACCTCCTGCGAGCTCACGCGCACCGGGAAGACGTCGTCGAGCCGTGCGGCTGCGACGACGACGGAGATCAGCTCGGGATTCGACGACGACGCGATCGCGAGCGGGAACCGCGCGGCGACGCGCCGCACCGCCTCGACGGCGCCGGGGAGGAGCGGCGGCGCCTCGCCGTAGCGGGCGAGCATCCGCCGCACGACCTCGGCGTTGATCTCCGCGGGCGTCCCGGGCACGCCGAGCCGGTCCGCCATGTAGCGCGACCATTCGTGCGAGCTCATGCCCATCATGTCGTGCGCCGCCTGCGGCGAGTACCTCCCGCCCACCTCGCGCGTGTAGCGCTCCCGCACGTCGTCCCAGACCTGCTCGGAGTCGACGATCACGCCGTCGAGGTCGAAGACGACCGCCCGGGTCACAGCGCGCGGTACCCGCGATGGACGTAGGCGAGCGACGTCGCCGCCGTGCCCTCCTCGAGCGAGACGAGCTCGCCGACGAAGAACGTGTGGTCGCCGGCGTCGTGCTCGGCGACCGTGCGGGCGACGAGCCAGCCTGCGGCGCCCGCGAGCAGCCGCGGGTCGTCCGGGCGGACGGCGACGCCCTGCCACAGCGCGATCGGCGGCACGCTGCGCGCGAAGTGCTTGGCGAGCTCCTCCTGGTCGCCGGCGAGCAGCGAGGCGGCCCATTCGCCGGCGTCGCGCAGCAGCTCGTGCAGCGACGCCTGCTTGGCGATCGAGATGCCGACCAGGCGCGGCTCGAGCGAGAGCGAGACGAGCGTCGACACCGTCAAGGCGTGCCGGCGGCCGCCGGTCTCGGCGACGACGACGCCGACGCCCGAGGGCCAGCGCCGGAAGAGGGACCGTTGCTCGGCACCGGGCTCCGCCACGGCGCGAGCCTAGCGGCAGCTACGAGGTCAGTTCGCGCGGCACTGCTTGTCGCCGAGCGCGGTGATCTGCTCGTTCGCCTGCAGGTCGGCCGCCTGGTCGTACGGGCCGGGCGCGCTGCCCTCCCACATGACGTCCGGCGTCACGCCGGGGCCCTCGACCGTGGCGCGGTAGCGGGTGCCGCGGCCGGCGGGGTTCGCGCCGTGCGGGTTGAAGCTGTAGCAGAACACCCCGTCGCCGGTGTGTGTCAGGAAGCTGTTCTCGCGGTGCCAGCCGCTGCCGTACGCCGAGTCGTAGGTGTCGACGTAGATGTTGCGGCCGAACGAGTCGAGCGGGTTGCCGGCCGACGTCGACCTGAACCCGTAGACCGGGCTTCCGTTGTAGGTGAACGTCCCGAACAGGTGGTCCCACTGGTGCCACGCCCAGTCGGTGGAGATCGTCAGCACCGGCAGCTCGCCGGTCCAGTGGGAGAGCCGGAGCTCCCACACCGCCTGCGCCGGGGTCGCCGACAGGCCGTAGTTCGGCAGCTCGCGCTGCCAGGACTGGAGCGCCCAGTACGAGCCGTCGGGCGCCTTGCACGCGGTGACCTTCCAGGCGAGCGCGGGCCCGTCGTACCTGCCGCACTGCGAGCCGAACGTCTTCCAGTACAGCCTGTGGTACTTCCCCCAGCCGCCGGCGTAGTCGAGCCTGAGCTCCACCTGCGGCCGCGCCCGCGTCGGCGCGATGGCGTTGATCGCGCCCCACGCGAGCACGTGCTTGACGACACCCGCGTCCGTGTAGGTGATCAGCGCCTCGCCCTTCGCGTTGACGGCGAGCCTGACGTTCTTCGCGTTGCGGTCGACGAGCTGGGACGCGTTCGCGGTCCCCGCGACGCCCGCGGCGGCCACGACGGCAGCGAGAAGCACAACGAGCCGCATTACCCTCTCGATCGGAGCTCCCGCGGAGAAGGTCGATCACTCGGACGGGTGGACCTTCGCGACCGGCGCGACGCGGGCGCCGGTGAGCTCGACGAGGTCGCCCGGCGCGAGCTCGATCTGCAGGCCGCGCCGGCCGGCGCTGACGAGGATCGTCTCCCACGCGAGCGCCGAGTCGTCGACTGTCGTCGGCAGCCGCCGCCGCTGGCCGAGCGGGCTGATGCCGCCGACGACGTAGCCGGTCGCGCGCTCCGCCTCCGCCCTGCCGGCGAGCTCGGCGCGCTTCCCGGCGGCGCGGAGGTCGAGCTGCCGGTCGGCGGGCACGACGAAGACCTGCAGGGCGCCGCCGATCGAGGCGACGAGCGTCTTGTAGAGCTGCCCGGCAGGCCGTCCGAGCGCGTGCGCGACCGCGACCGCGTAGTCGCCGTCCGCCACGTCGACGCCCTCGTACTCGTGCAGCCGGAAGCGGATGCCGGCGCGCGTCGCCGCGTCGACGGCCGGCGTCACCCGCCGAGCTCCTCGGCGAGGAGCGCGAGCGCCCACAGGCGCCAGGCGAGGTCAACGTCGGCGGCGAGGAAGAGCGCCGCCTCGCGTGCGCGGGGGAGGTCGCGGACGCGCAGCACGATCGCGTCGAGCGCCCGGCCGAAGGCGGCCCGGCGCTCGTCGGTGTGCAGGTCGGCGGCGAGCGCCTTCACGGCGCGGTCGTCGACGCCGAGCTCGCGGTGCGGGTCGCCGCCGGCGGCGACGAGCAGGAGGGCGCGGCGGCGCGCGCCGTTCAGCTCGCTCTCGTCGAGCTCGACGCCCTCGCCGGCGAGGTAGGCGAGCACCGGCAGCGGGTCGCCGAGCTCGCCGGCGTCGGCGCGGGCGAGCAGCTCGTCGACGGGGTCTCCCATACCATGAGGCTAGATGGAGGAGGTGCTCGGCAAGGCGGAGGAGTGGCGCGCGGAGGGCGAGGAGGTCGCGCTCGCGACCGTGGTTGCGACGCGGCGAAGCGCCCCGCGTCCGCTCGGCTCGAAGCTTGCGGTGACGCGCTCGGGCCGGCTCTTCGGCTCGGTCTCGGGCGGCTGCGTCGAGGCGGACGTGGCGGAGCGCTGCCGCGCGGTGCTCGACGGCGAGCCGCCGCAGGTGCACACCTACGGGATCACGGACGAGCAGGCGTGGACGGTCGGCCTGCCGTGCGGCGGCGAGATCGACGTGTTCGTGGAGCCGTTCGCGGGCGCGCCGCCGATCGAGCGGGGGACGAGCTTCGTGCAGGTCGCCGGGCCGGACGCCGGCCGCCGCTGGCACGAGGAGGGCGTATCGTCGGTCACCGCGCTGCAGGGCGACGTGTTCGCGGAGCGGGTCGCGCCGCCGCTCCGCCTCGTCGCCGTCGGTGCGGGGGACATCGCGGAGGCGCTGTGCGCGATCGGCCGGGCGCTCGGCTGGCGCACGGTGGTCGTCGACCCGCGGCCCGCGCTCGCGACTCCGGAGCGGGTGCCGAGCGCGGGCGAGATCCTCGTCGGGTGGCCCGGCGAGCTCGACGTCGACCCGGAGACGGCGGTCGTGTCGCTGACGCACGAGCAGCGGCTCGACGTGCCGGCCCTCCGTGCCGCCGTCGAGGGGGGCGCCTTCTACGTCGGCGCGCTCGGCTCGCGCCGGACGCAGGAGAAGCGGCGCGAGGCGCTCGGGCCGCTCGCGGACTCCGTGCACGGCCCCGTCGGCCTCGACCTCGGCGGCGAGACGCCGGCCGAAATCGCGCTCGAGATCGCCGCCGAGATCCTGCGCACGCTCAAGCAGGGCTGAGTCGCTGCCGATACCTCCACCGTCGGGGTGCCGGCGGGGGGAGGGAGACTTCCGGCCGCGCCCCGACCTTTCCGTTCTGCGGGCGCGACGCTACGTGCGGGCGCCGAAGTCGGTGGTGACGATCGTGACGTCGCCGCCGCCGAACGTCGCCCCGGCGTCGGTGCCGTGCACGGCGGCGATGCCGATGTCCCGCCAGGTCGGGTCGAGGATGTTGCGCCGGTGCTCCGGGCTCGCCATCCACAGCGACACCGCCTCGGCGGCCGTCAGGTCGGGCGCCTCGTAGACGAGGTTCTCGCCGACCGCCCAGCGGTGGTAGCGGGAGCCGAACGGGTAGTAGCGGGCGACACGGCGGTCGAAGGCCGTCCCGTCGGCGGAGGTGTGGTCGAAGTAGTCGTCCTGCAGCATCTCGGCGGTGTGCTGCACCGCGGCGGCGGTGAGGCCCGGGGAGATGCGCAGCGGGCGCAGGCCGTGCGTGACGCGCACGCCGTTCAGCGCCGAGAGGATCGACGACTCGAGCGCCGGCAGCCTCGTCTGCCCCTGCGCGCCGGCCGACGCCGCGACCCCGCCCGCGGGAACGGCGAGCGCGGCCAGCACGGCCGCGAGCAGCGCTAGACGGGGTACCGCTTTCACGGGATACGCCTCGGCATCCGGGCGCCCCGATTCATCACTCGGGCGAGTGATTCGCCTCCGTCGCGACCCGCCGGCGCGCCGTTCCCTCCCACGAGGGTGTGGCCGCCCCGGCTCGCCTGCCGATCCTCTTGGCGTGTCCGCCGAGCCGAGAGCCCCGGATGTGGCGCGGCTCCTCGACCGCCGCCGCATCGTGGCCCTCGCCGCCTCCTGCTGGCTGCTCGCGCTCGCGGGCGTGTTCGTGTTCGCGCTCGTGCTCGTCCAGGTCGCGGATGGCAGCCGCAGCGGCTGGCTGCTCGCACTCCTCCCCGCCCCCACCGTGCTCGTCGTCGTCGGCGGCGTCACCGGCTACGCGCTGACGTACTTCGCGGCGACGGGCCGGCGCTGGCCGCTGACGGCGCGGGTGAACGCGCTCTACCGCCGCCTGCACGAGCGGCTCTTCTAGCGAGCTCGAATCCCTCGCGCGAGCGATGGCGCGCAGGGCGGGTGCGCCCTGATACTCAGCCGGACGTCTGCGGCACGTCCTTGTCCTGTTCGTTCGAGGGAGTCGCCGCCATGACCTCGCTCCTCCAGACCGGCTCGATCATCACTCTCGGCACCGCCGTGCTGCTCGTCTTCACGCTGGTGTCGATCGTCGGCCGGGTCTCGCGCTCGCGCCGCCGCCGCGTGACCTCGTCGCCGACCGTGTACCGGACGTATCCGGTTTACCGGTCCGCACCGCTTCGCTGAGCTCGCACCGGGGCCCTCGGGCAACCGAGGGCCCCAAGCTCGCACAGCCTCTAGAGGTCGAGCAATGTCCGGACGCGGAACTCGACCGAGGCAAGCGTGCGCTCAGAAACCGTGCCCCAGGCGGCGTCTTCAACGAGGCGCGCGGTCGAGATTGATCGCACTGCCTCGCAAAGCGCCCAAGATCGCTCGCGAAGTCCGCCCTCGGGCGGGTCGACCTGGACCCGGAGGGGCATTCGCTGACGCTCCCGCGTTGTGAAGGGAACGACAACCACGAGCCCCGCCGGGCCGTTGTTGAACTGGTTGGTGGAGATGATCAGCGCGGGCCGCTGGCGGCCTTGTTCGCGGCCTCGGACGGGATCAAAGTCGGCCAGCCAGATCTCGCCGCGGTTCGGCACCTAGTCCAGCCCGTCGCCGAGTGACCCGGTGACGTCCCCGAAACGCTGTAACTTCGCTTCGGCGTAGGCTCCGGCGAGCGATTTTACGCTGCGGCCACCTCCTGTTCTTGGTCGCGGTTTTGTTCGGTTGCGATGCGTGCGATCTGCTGGCGGTCGAGGTCGTCGAAG